>JAUIJU010000056.1 GCA_030431095.1 Gammaproteobacteria bacterium
GCCCACACCGCCTGGACAACCTGACGGCGGGGGCTTCCCGCTTTTCCCTCGGCCTGGCCAAGAAGGTCATCGTGGCGGACACCGTGGGCGCCGTGGCCGACCAGGTGTTCGCGCTGGCGCCGGGACAGATGACCACGGCCACGGTGTGGCTGGGCGTGGTGGCCTATACCATCCAGATCTATTTCGATTTTTCCGGCTACTCGGATATGGCCATCGGCCTGGGCCGCATGTTCGGATTTCGCTTTCCTGAGAACTTCAGGCGGCCGTATTCATCGCTTTCCGTCACCGACTTCTGGCGACGCTGGCACATCACCCTGTCCAACTGGTTCCGGGACTACCTGTACATTCCGCTGGGCGGTTCGCGTGGTTCGGCGGCGCGGACCGGGTTCAACCTCGTATTCGTGTTCCTCGTGACCGGCCTGTGGCACGGGGCCAACTGGACGTTCGTCCTGTGGGGCCTGTACCACGGCTTCTGGCTGATCCTGGAACGCCTGGCCGGCTGGCGGCACATCGACGCCGGGCAACACGGCCGGGTGTGGGTGGTGGCGCGCCGCGCCATTGTCCTGCTGATCGTCATGTTCGGCTGGGTGTTGTTTCGTGCCCGTGACCTGGACCAGGCGCTGCTCGTCTGGGAGCGCATGGTGGTGCCTCACGGGGAAGGCTTCGCCCCCATCGTCGCCAGCCTGGTGGGGCCGTGGTTCGTCCTCTGCCTGGCCGTGGGGATTGGCAGTTTTCTGCTGCCTGGTCGATTTCGGGCGGCTGCCTGGCTCGATCATGCGGACCGCAACCGGCGCGCCGTGATGAACGGGGTGGTCATGCTGGTGCTGTTTCCACTGGCGCTGGTGCTGTCGTTGGCCGGCACCTTCAGCCCCTTCCTGTATTTCCAGTTCTGATCATGCGACGACTTGGGCTCATCGTGTTCCTGGTGCTGTTGGCGGCGCCTTCGCTGGCCTGGCTCACGGGACAGCGCGCGGTGGTCGTGGAAAACCGAAGCCTGGCGGCGTGGCCGGCGCCCAGCATCGAAGGCTTCGCCAGCGGACGGTGGTTCGCCGCCCTCGACGAGGCCCTGGTCCAGCGCCTGCCCCTTCGGCAGCTGGCCATCGACGCCAAGCGGGGTCTGCTGGTCGGGCTACTGGGAGAGCGGTACCTCGATCGCGTGGTGCTCGGTGATGACGGCACCTTGTTCCTGCGGCCCACACTGCAGTCCTGGTGCGGCTGGTCGGCCCCGTGGAACGTGGCGCGTCGCGCCAATGCGGCACTCACGCGCCGCCTGGCCGGTGGGCCGGACTGGTTGTGGGTGTCGGTGCCGGATAAATTCCTGCTGCTCGAAGATCGCCTGCCGGCCAATCACCGGGACTGGGGCGCCTGCGCCAGGGCAAGGCGTGACCGGTACCGCCAGGCCATGGAAGAAACACTCGGGTCACGCTTCATCGACCTGGAGCCGGCGCTGCGGGCGTTTCGGGCCGATCAAGCGGAGGGGCTGTACCTGAAGGAGGACACGCACTGGACGTCGCGGGCGGCCGTGGCGCTGCCGAGGTCCATCGTCGAGGCCTGGGCGCCCGGCCTGTGGGATGACGCGGCGGTGATCGACGGTGACACCGAGGACGCCTGGTCCGACCTGGCGCTGCAACTGGGGCTGAATCACCAGCACACGGTCACACGCCAGGTGTCACGACGCGCGGACGTGGTGTCACGGGGTCGGGAACAGGAGGAGAGGGCACGGCGCCACGGCGTGCGCACCGTGCGTCACCAGGCGGTTCCTCCGGCCCGGGTGATTCCCGGGCGAACGCTGATGGTGCACGATTCCTTCCTGTTGCCGGTGACCCCGGCGCTGGCGCCGTACTTCGAGGAACTGGTCCTGGTGCAGTGGGAAGAGCTGGACCGCCGGCGCTTCGAGCGACTGGTGTCGGAGGCCGATCGCGTGGTCTTCCAGAGCGTGGAACGCCTGGTGTCCGCCCGCCAGGCTCAGAAGCTCGCCCGCTGGTGGCCGCCTGAGCCGGATACGCCGAATTGAGCCTGGCGGAAAGCAAAGGGGCAAATCGGGGGCTGCCTGGCAGGCATGCGTCTGCCGCCGGTTCCTGACGGCGGAGAACGGCTCGGCGGGGCAGGGCCGTGCCTGCCGCGGGCAGGCGGCGGGGAGTATACTGCGCCCCTTTCGCGATGGGCCGAGCCGATTCAACAAGACGGAATGAGCAAACTGGGATGAGCAGGGCGCATGACAAGACGGGTTCGGGCGTGGCAGGCCGGTTCGCGGCCTTCTGGCTGGTGTTCCTGTTCGCCTTCGTACTGGGCATCTGGCTGTACGACCGCGAGTTGTGGCCCTATGGCATGGTGCAGGAGGTCAAGGCCTTCCTGGAAGGAAACGAGGACGAAGAGCTGGGTGTGGCGGCCAAGCTGCGCAACGACCTTGGCCTGGTGCCCGACCGACACACGGTGGTGCCACGCGAGCCTTTCGACCGCGACCGTACCTGGTCCGAGGTGACAGGCCTGCCGCTGAAGGCGGAGCGCGCCCGCCCACGGCTCTGGATGGGGCCGGAGGCGGCACGCGGTTATCGCCTGGTTCACGGCACCTTCGCGTTCGAAGACAGCCTGCACGGCGTGATCCTGCTCGATCCGGAAGGGCGCGTCGCACGCCGCTGGTCAATTACCCAGGAGGATGTCGACTGGACGCACCGCCAGGACACCAACGTCGTGCCCCACGGCATCGATGTCGGCCGGGACGGCGCACTGTACCTGGCCTTCGACGGCGGCACTTCGCTGCGGCGCATGTCGTGGTGTGGTGATGTCGACTGGACGATCATGGGCGGTTTCCATCATTCCGTCGACCTGAACGCGGATGGCGAGCTGTGGAGCTGGGGCCAGGTGGCCCACGACCGGCCATTTGGTGCTTTCATGCTGCGCGTCGACCCGCTCACCGGCGAGGTGCTGCAGCAGATGCATGCGCAGAAGATCGTCGACGCCAACCCGGACATCGATATTTTCAGCATCCGGCAGAAGGACAGTAACCGCGCGTCGGTGAATCTGCCCGATCCCTGGCACGTGAACGACCTGGAAGCGCTGTCGTCCGACATGGCCGGCGCCTATCCGGGTTTCGAGACCGGGGACCTGCTGGCGAGCTACCGCAACCTCGACCTGGTGTTCGTCATGGATCCGCGGACGCTGCGCGTGAAATGGTGGCGCCAGGGCCTGGTGCGGCGCCAGCACGACCCGGATTTCAATCATCGCGGCACCATCAGCATTTTCGACAACAACATGCACCGCGGCCTGTCCCGTATCGTCGACATTGACCCGGAGACATTCGCCCACCGAACGGTGGTGGCCGGAAAAGACCACGGTTTCTACAGCTGGCGTCGTGGCAAACACCAGGAATTGCCGGACGGCGGCTGGCTGATCACTTCCACCGAGCAGGGCCGCGTATTCGAGGTCGGTCCAGACGGCGACATCCGCATGGCGTTCTTGAACGTCTATGATGAAAAACGGTTGCTGACCCTGGCCGAGGCCATCTGGCTGCCGCCGGACTGGTTTTCGGAAACGCCCGACTGCGTCACGCCGCCCGCGGCGAACTGAGTCGGTCATTGACCGGCATTTCACCGCGGACAGGGCAGCATGGTGAATCCCCTAATCCGACCCGGAGCTGACCCATGAACAAGATCACCGCCCTCAAGTGGCTCTTATCCGCAACGCTGTTGGCGGCCCCGGCCGCATTTGCCTGCGAAAGCGACCTGCTCGACCAGGATTTCCGCAAACTGGCGTCTGATGAACAGGTCAACCTGTGCGATGCGTACGAGGGGCAGGTGGTGCTGGTGGTCAACACGGCTTCCAAGTGTGGCAACACACCGCAGTACGATGGGCTCGAAGCGCTCTACGAGCAATACGGCGAGCAGGGACTGGTGGTGCTGGGATTCCCGTCCAACGATTTCCTGGGCCAGGAGCCCGGTACCGAGGAGCAGATCGAGGAATTTTGCCGTTTGACCTACGGCGTGCAGTTTCCGATGTTCGAGAAAACCACGGTGAAAGCCGACAACGCCCACCCCTTTTTCGCTGCCCTTGCGGTCGAAGCAGGTACCTACCCCACCTGGAATTTTCACAAGTTCCTGATCGGCCGGGATGGCCGCCTGGTGACCGCGTTCAGTCCGCGAACGCAACCTGATGACGAGCAGGTCGTGGCCGCCATCGAGTCGGCCCTGGCCGACTGATTCCCCTGTTCCGACCGACGTTGCAGGCACTGGCCCGCAGCCATAGGGCCGGTCGTACAGGCCTATTAAAACAATCAATCAAAACGCTGGAAACGATAAGATAAAATTATCTTATCGGATGCGCGGTGACCGGGTCCCGCGCCAGTCAGAACGACCAAGGGAGTGAACACCATGCACAAGCGCGAAGTCGACGTGGCCATCATCGGCGCTGGATCGGCGGGCCTGAACGCCCGTCGGGCCGTTGAGAAAGCGGGGCGACGGCCCCTGATGATCGAAGGCGGGCCATACGGCACGACCTGCGCCCGGGTGGGTTGCATGCCGTCAAAGTTGCTGATCGCCGCGTCGGAGGCAGCGCACAACGTGGAACACGCTGGTCGCTTCGGCGTCGTGGTCGATGCCTGGAAGGTCGATGCCGGCGCAGTAATGCAACGTGTTCGCGCTGAGCGGGATCGTTTCGTTGGCTTCGTCGTGGAGGATACCGAGGACCTTCCCGCCGAACAGCGATTGCGGGGCCACGCCCGCTTTACGGGGCCCACCACGCTCAGAGTGGATGACCACACCGAAGTGCATGCCGATGCCGTGGTGGTGGCCGCCGGCAGTACGCCTGTCATTCCGCCCCCCTATGACGCCATTCGCGATCACGTGATGGTCAATGACGACGTGTTCGAACTCGACGACATTCCGCGCAGCCTGGCCGTGGTGGGTACCGGGATCATCGGTCTGGAACTGGGACAGGCACTGCAGCGACTGGGCGCCGAGACCACGTTTTTCTCACCCTTCGATGACCTGGGCCCGTTTACCGACCCGGAGATCAAGCGCGTGACACGCGAGGTTCTCGACGAGGAACTGGATCTCCAGTTGCGTTCCACCATGCACAGCGCCGAAGTGGTCGACGGCGGCATCGCCCTGGCCTGGACCGATGCCGGCGGCGAACGGCATCGCCGGGTGTTCGAAAAGGTGCTGGTGGCCGCCGGGCGGCGTCCCAACCTCCAGGGTCTGGACCTGGAGCAGGCCGGCCTGACGCTCGATGACCGCGGCTTTCCGGACTGGGACGCGACCACCACCCAGGCCGGCGATTCGGCGGTCTTCCTGGCGGGTGACGTCAGCGGTCATCGGCCCCTGCTGCACGAAGCCTCGGACGAGGGGCGCATCGCCGGCGCCAATGCCGCGCGCTTTCCCGACATTTCGGCCCACGTGCGCCGCACGCCTCTGGCCGTGGCCTTTACCGACCCCAACATGGCCATGGTCGGCCAGGCGTGGAAGGACCTCGATCCCGACCGTATTGCCGTGGGTGAGGTGTCCTTCGCCAACCAGGGGCGTTCGCGTGTGATGGGTATGAACCGAGGCCTGCTGCGGGTTTATGGCGATCGTCACTGCAACGTGCTGGTCGGCGCGGAGTTCATCGGCCCGCGCGCCGAGCACCTGGCGCATTTGCTGGCCTGGTCGGTACAGCAGGGCATGACGGTCACCCGTGCACTGCAGATGCCGTTCTATCACCCGGTGATCGAGGAAGGGTTGCGCACCGCGCTCCGTGACCTGGCCGCGAAGCTGAGGGTCACCCGCCAGTGTCGCGACGAGGACATGGCCCGGTCACCGGGCATGTGAGCCGTCGCTCAGCCGGCCAGCCGCCGGCTCACTGGCCGGCGAGCATCCACTTGCGCAGGCGGTTGGAATCGCCGAAGGGCGTCAGTTTGCCGAAGGAATCGAGCAGCACGATGGTCACCGGCTCGTCCTCGATACGCGCCAGCATCACCAGGCACCGGCCCGCCTCGTTCAGGTAGCCGGTTTTGCTCAGTTCGATTCGCCAGGTCTGGTTTTTCAGCAAACGGTTGGTGTTCCCGTAGACCAGCGGTCCCCGGTCTTTCCAGGGCCGCACTTCCATGCGCGTGGTGGTGCTGGCTTTTCGAATCAGTGCATAGTCCTGTGCCGCGTTGACCATCTTCATGAGATCACGGGCCGTCGAGGTATTTTCCACCCGCAGCCCGGCCGGGTCGGCAAAGCGGGAATCGCGCATGTCGAGCAGGGCCGCCTTGCCATTCATGGCGGAGACAAAGCGGTCGAGCCCTCCGGGGTAGGTGCGTCCCAGCGCCGACGCCGCCCGGTTCTCGGAAGACATGATCGCCAGCATGATCATGTCGCTGCGCGACAGCGTGGCGCCGTACGCGAGACGCGAGCCGGTCAGCTGAACGAGATCCCGGTCGTCCTTGGTGACCGTGATCCCCTCGTCCAGGTCCAGACCGGAATCGATAATGACCATGGCGGTCATCAGCTTGGTGATCGAAGCGATGGGGCGGACCGTGTCCGCGTCCTTGCTGTAGATCTCCCGCCCCTGGCTGTCGATGACCATCGCGGACGACGAGCGCAGGCCCGGGTGTCCGGCGAGGTGGTCGAAACTGGCGGCCAGGACGCACAGCGGGAGGGTCGGCGCGGCCAGGGCCAGCGCCAGGATGAACACACGCGAAAGCGTCATGTTTCCTCTCCGATTGTCGGGGGGGCGAGGGCCCGTCAAGCGGGCCTTCTTGCGCCGATCCCCGTTGATCCGCTGTTGACATCATCGCACAGAACGGATGAATTGTGGTGGCGTCCGGGTATTGGCCGGGGTTCGACGGTTCGGGTTCCGTGTTGTTGTTGGCCGACGTCACCAAGCGCAGGTACCGCGAGGGAAGCCGCAGACCAAGGGCGACGAACCCGGACAGGGATCATCCAGCCACCTCAACCCCCGACAGGTCAAAACCCCGCCGTAAGGCCAGCAGGCGAAAGGCCGCGGGCACCAGCAGGAAACTCAGCACGCTGGCCAGAGCCGTACCGCCAGCGATGGCAATGGCGAAGGGTGGCCAGAATCCGCCGCCGTCGAGTATCAGTGGCATGAAGCCGCCCAGGGTGGTCAGGGTGGTGGAACCGATGTGGCGAGTACAGTTCATGACGGCATCGATCATGGGACCGCTTTCGCCCCGTGCGGCGGCCGGGTCGGCGCGCAGCTCCGCCAGGATCACGATGGCGGCGTTGATGGCCAGTCCTACCAGTCCCATCAGCCCGACGATGACCACGAAGCCGAAGGGGTAACCGAGCGCCCAGACACACAGCAGCCCCAGCCCCGGCGCCAGTCCCGCCACGGTGAACACGACGGCGCTGAGGCGGAAAGAATTGAAACTCAGCACCACCGCAGTGACCAGCAGGGCCAGGATCAATCCAACGCTGGCCAGAAGGTTGCCGACCGCGGCGTCCCGCTCGGCGCTTTCGCCGCCGTATTCGAGACGGTACCCGGGGGGCAACACGAGGTCCTGCTCCGCCAGGCGGCGCTGGATGCGGGCCTGCACCACCGAAGGGAGGATGTCGGTGCGCAGGTACGCCTCGATGGTGTTCACGCGTTGGCCCTGGCGCCGCGCGATGGTGCCGGCGGTCGGCTGAATCGCGATTTCTCCCAGGCTGTCGAGTGAGATGGCGGGTCCCTCCGGCTGTCCCGCCAGGTGCAGCCGCGACAGGTCGCCCGGTGTGCTTCGATCGGCCGCCCGCAAGCGCAGGCGTACCGGCAACTCCTCCGTGGCCTCCAGGATGGAGCCGGCCTCGACGCCGTCCAGCATGGCTTGCAGCTGGTCAGCCAGGGCCACGGGCGCCAGGCCGGCGCGCCTGACCTGGTTTTCATCCACATGCAGGGTCACCTTCGGCCTGCCGCGGGATAGCGTTGCCCGGGCGTGCGTCACGTCCGGCGTCATCAGCACCTCGGCGCGCACGCGCTCGCCGAGTTCGGCCAGGGTGTCCAGGTCGGGGCCGAACAGGCGCAATTCGACCGGGGCGTAGAAGGGCGGGCCCTGCTCCAGCTTGCGCACCAGCACCTGGGCCTGAGGAAAACGATTGTCGAGCGACACCTGGAGGGCGGGGATGGCCTGGTTGGCGGACCGGAAATCGGTGGCTCGGACCATGGCCTGCGCGAAATTGGGTCGCTGTTCGTAGCGCTGCACGATGTTGTAGTAGAACGACGGTGTGCTCATGCCCAGAAACCAGTCCACTTGTTCGATGCCGTCAGTTGCCGCCACCACGCCCGACAGCTCGTCCACCACCTCGCGCACGGCGGACATGCCGGCCGCGGGATCCAGGTGCACCTCGATGGTGAACATGTCCCGGTCCGAGGGCGGAAAGAACTGCTCGTCCATTCCTTGCATGATGCCGAAGCCGGCCAGCGGCAACACCAGGGCGAATCCGATGGCCGCCCAGGGATGGTCCAGTGCCCATGACAGCAGGCCTCTGAAGCTGCTCGACAGGCGGGGAAGGGAGAGACCGCCATGGCTGTCTTCGGGGCGCAGTACGCGACCACCGAGTCCCGCGACCAGCGTGAATGACACACCGTACGAGCCCACCAGCGCAAAGATCACGGAAATGGCGATGCCGCCCACGAATTCTCCGGCCGGGCCCGGCATCAGTGCGATGGGTAGAAACGCCAGCACCGTGGTCAACGTGGAGCCGGCCAGCGGCGCGCGCAGGTGACGAATCGCGTGGATGACTGCCTGGCGAGCGACCAGGCCCCGGCGCAGGTTTCGCTGAATGGTGTCGGTCATGACAATGGCGTTGTCCACCATGATGCCCAGTGCCACCACCAGTCCGGTCACGCTCATCTGGTGGATGGGCATGCCAAACCAGCGCATACAGGCCAGGGTGAACGCGACGGTCAGGGGCAGCGCGAAGGCCACCACCAGGGCGGCCCGCCATCCCAGGGTGACGAACAGAACGCCCAGGATCACCGTGAACCCGACCAGTACGTTGGCCACCAGGCCGCCCAGTCGCTCGTGGGTGTAGCGCTGCTGGTCGAACAGGGTTTCGAGCCGGACGTTCGCCGGCAATTGCGCCTCGAGTTCCGCGACCCGTTCATCGACACGTTGGCTCCAAAGGTCGATGCGTTGCTCTGGCAGCATGCGTACGCCGATCACCACCGCGCGTCGTCCGTCGACCAGCGCCAGTTCGGCGGCGGGCTCGTGAGGGCCACGGCCGATGTTCGCGATGTCGCGCAGGCGCAGAATTCGCCCGTCGTCACCGTGGCGAATCACTGTCTCCCCCAGGGCAGTGATGGAATCGAGCTCACCGGAAACTTCCATCAGCCATTCCCGGCCGGCGCCGCGGAGCTGACCCGCGGACACCTTGGCGTCCCGTTCGCGTATGGTCGCCGCCAGTTCCGCCACCGTCAGGCCGGCGCGGGCTGCCGCCACGGGGTCGATGTCGACACGAATCTCTTCGCCGGGCTCACCGTAGCGACGGACGAGGTCCGTGCCCTCGACCGTCCGCAAGCGTTGTTCCAGTTCCCGGGCGTAGCGGTCCAGTGCCGTGATGTCGGGCGTGCCAGGACCTCGCCAGCCCAGCGCCACGAGCCGGGTGTAGGCATACCCCCGGTCATCGTCCAGGCGGCTGGGCTGCGCACCGTCGGGCAGGTCGACCTGTGCCTCACCCACCTTGTCCCGGGCCTCCGACCAGACCGGCGCGGTATCGTTTACGGAGTCCTTCAATTCCACGCGAATGACCGACATGCCCGCCTGGGACGTCGAAGCGATCACGTCCACCTGCGGCAATGTGCGCAAGGCGTTCTCCAGCGGCTCGGTGACCAGTGCCTCCACCCGTTCAGGCGTGGCGCCGGGGTAAGGCGTCAGAACGGTCGCCACCCGGTTCAGTACTCGCGGGTCTTCGGAAGTGGGCAGCGTGGCCAGCGCCGCCAGCCCGGCCACCACCAGCAAGGCGGCGAACAGGGCGATCAGGCGGAGATTGTCAAGGCTGTTCGACAGCATGGCCCTGGTCTGTTGCGGCGAGGTTTCGGTTCCGCTGCGAGCGCACGACCTGGCCCGGCGCGACACGGTGCAGGCCGGTGGCCACCACGTGCTCACCGTCGGCGAGGGCGCCGGACACGAACAGTCGGCCATCGGCCGCGTGGTGAACGGTGATCCCGCGCGCCTCCAGCACGGCCTCGCCGTCACCACGCGGAACCGCCACATAGCACACCCAGGTGCCACGCAGACCCTCGGTGACCGATGTGTCCGGCAGCCAGGCGCCGTCCTGCGGTTCGTGCGCGGTCACCCGCAGGTAGGCCAGCTCGCCGGGTGGCCAATCGCGTTCCACGAACAGGCGCACGACCTGACTGCGTGTTCCCTGGTCCACGACGGCGCCGATGGCAACGACCTTCCCGTGTGCCAGGTCGGCGCCGATTCGCACCGGAATCTCCTCGCCCACCGACAAGTTGTCAGCGACCGCCACCGGTAGCCCGGTGCGCACCTCGCGGCGTCCTATGGCCACCAGTGTGAACACCGGCGCACCCGCGGCCACCACGGCGCCCTGGTCCGCTTCACGGCGCTGTATGCGCGCATCGAAAGGGGCCAGGAGGGCTGACTTTTCCAACCGGATGGCGTTGGCCTCGCTGGCGGCGCGATGACGCGCCAGTGTGGCCTCCAGCAGCCGAACCCGGCTGGCGAGTTCGTCGCGCTCGCGTTCGCTCGCCAACTGATCCGTGATCAGGCGCTCGATGCGCGCCAGGTCGCGGCGCGCCAGATCGCGTTCCGCCTCGACCTCCCTCGTGCGGGCTTCGAGTTCGTCCCGCTCGGCCTCCAGCAGTCGCGTGTCCAGCTGCGCCAGGGACTGCCCGGCCCGCACCAAGTCTCCGTCGTCGACCCTCAGGTCACGAATGCGGCCAGACAGTTCGAAGGCCACCGTGGGGTTCTGGCTGGCCTCGACCTGGCCCGCATACTCGCGTTGAATCGCGTAGCTGCCTTGAATCGAGACCGGAACCAGGTCGACCTGGTGCAGCGAGACCGTCGCTTCGGCATCGGCGTGCGAGTTCCAGTCGCATGCGGTGAGCGGCAGGGCGGCTGCGACGGCCATCAGGGCCTGTAGCGGGCGCATGGTGAATCTCCACAAATCAAACTGATGAGTCCAGTATATGTTTTACTGGACTTGCAAGTCTATTTTTTTCCTGTGACCATTCCGTGAAATGAGCGAAACCGGCTACGAAACGAGAACCCGCGGTCGCCCGCGCAGCGAGGAGAAGCGCCGGCGAATCCTGGAGGCCGCCACGCGACTGTTTACCGAGCAGGGCTACGAAGGCACCAGCGTGGACGACATCGCCGCCGCGGCAGGCGTGTCCAAGCAGACCGTCTACTCCCACTACGAGAGCAAGGAAAACCTGTTTGGCGTCGCGGTCTCGGAGAAGTGCAAGGCGTCTGGTATGGACCGCTCGGTCATCGACATGGAGCAGCCGCCCGAGGTGCTGGTCCCGGACGTGGCGAGGAAGTTCGTGGACCTGCTCAAATCGCCCGAGGCCCTGCGCATCTATGCCATCTGCACCAGCAGCACCGGGAGCCATCCGCGTATCTCGGAACTGTTCTATCGCTATGGTCCGAAAAAGACGGTGGACGTGTTCGCCGACTACCTGCGTCGGCAGAACGACACCGGCCAGCTGGCCGTGCCGGATCCGGACATCGCCGCCTGGCAATTTCTCTGCATGCTCAAGGGCGAGGCCCACATGCGCGCCCAGTTTGGCCTCGAGCCCCTGTCCGAAGACCGTGAACAGGCGTACATTGATCATTGCGTGGCCGTGTTTCTGCGTGCCTACGCCCCGCGACAAGCGGGTTGAAGCGGGAGAACAGGTCATCGTGATACAGGAATTGACGCGTGGTCGCCTGACCACCCGAACCCTGGCGATGCCGGGTGACACCAATCCGGCCGGCGACATTTTCGGTGGCTGGGTGCTGTCGCAGATGGACATCGCCGGTGGGATCTGCGCCGGCCAGCGTGCCCAGTGCCGGGTCGTCACGGTGTCGGTCGACGCCATGAGTTTCATCCGCCCGGTCAAGGTGGGTGATATCCTTGGATGCTACACCCGCGTAAGCCGGGTGGGGCGGACGTCCATCGAGGTGGACATCGAGGCCTGGGTGCGGCGCGGCCGCATCGGCAACCGGGAGAAGGTCACCGAGGGGCGCTATACCTTCGTGGCCGTCGGCGAGGACGGCAAGTCCCGTCCCGTTCCCCCGGAATCGGACCTGCCCGACTATGTACGCGAAACCCTGGAACAGGACTGAAGCGAGACCAGGCCGGCTGGGCCGGCCACAAGGAGGGAGTGACAATGAACGAAGAAACACCGACACCCGAAGACCCGCAAGGCGGCGCCCCCGCCGCCGCAACACCGCCGCCCCCGACGCCGGAACCGGAGCCTGCGACACCGCCATCCAAAGACAAGGAAACCAACCAGTGGGCGATGTTTATCCACCTGTCGCTGCTGGCGGGCTGGGTGCTGCCGCTGGCTGGACTGATCGTGCCCATCGTGCTGTGGCAGATCAAGAAGGACGAGTTGCCAGGCATCGAGCCGCATGCCCACGTGGTATTGAACTGGATCATCACCAGCCTGGTCTACGGGCTGATCTGTTTCATCCTGATGTTCGTGGTGATCGGCGTGTTCGGCTTCTTTGTCCTGGCCATCCTGACCGTGATCTACGCCATCGTTGGCGGCATCAAGGCCAACAGTGGCGAACTGTGGGAATACCCCGGCACGATCATCAAGATCTTCAAGTAACCACCTGAATACCGCGCCGGCAAGGGCCGGCGCGGCAAGGGAGCAACCCCGTGACGACGAGCACCTCCGATGCCGCCGCCGAGGTGGCCACGGCCGTTCGTGCCGGCTACCCGGTCATCTACGTGGACACCTGGGAAGAGGAGCGCCTTGCCGAGTTGCTGGAGGCCGAGGCGAACGGCCTCGCACTGTGGTGCTGGTCGGCGGCCCGCGGGTTCAGCGAAGGCCCGGGCGCCGACCGGGACCTGCGCGATCCGCGTGCCGCCCTGGCGTTCGTGGCCGAGCACGGTGGGCAGGCGCTGAGCCTGTTTCGTGATCTCCCCGTGTTGTTACAGCACGACCCCGCGCTGGTGCGTGCGGTGCGCGACGTCTACGACGCGTTGTCCGAAGCGCCCGGCGCCCTCGTCATGTCCTACCCCGGCGCGGTGATTCCCGACGACCTGGGCAAGGAACTGTACGTGATGGACCTGCCGGTGCCCACGGTGGAGGAGCTGCGGGGC
>JAUIJU010000013.1 GCA_030431095.1 Gammaproteobacteria bacterium
GCTGCGCGGCGAACTCGAGGCCGATGCCGGCACGGTGCAGTTGCCGGCCGACGCCGTCGTAGCGAGCGTACGCCAGGAAACACCGGCTTCCGCGCGCTCCGCCATCGACACCGTGATCGACGGCGATCCGGAACTGCGCGCCACGCTGGACCGTATCGCACAACTCGAAGCGACCGGGCGCACCGAGGATCTCCAGCCCTTGCTGGAGCGCATGGAACTGATCGACGGGTTCACCGCGGAAACCCGGGCCGCGAAACTGCTGCACGGCCTGGGCTTCGCACCCGGCGACGCCGGCCGGCCGGTCAACGCGTTTTCCGGTGGATGGCGAGTGCGCCTGAACCTGGCCCAGGCGCTGATGTGCCGCTCGGACATCCTGTTGCTGGACGAGCCCACCAACCACCTCGACCTGCCGGCCATCCTGTGGCTGGAACGCTGGCTGAAACACTACGTCGGCATGGCCATGATCATTTCCCATGACCGGGATTTCCTGGATGCCCTGTGTACCCACGTGGCGCACATCGAGCACCAGCGCATGACGTCCTACACCGGCAACTACAGCCAGTTCGAGGACGTGCGCGCCGAACGCCTGGCGCTGCAACAGGCCCTGTTCGAACGCCAGCAAAAAGAGATTCGTCACATCCAGGGCTACGTCGATCGCTTCCGCTACAAGGCCAGCAAGGCCAAGCAGGCGCAGAGCCGCCTCAAGATGCTCGAACGCATGGAGCGCATCGCGCCAGCGCACGTCGATTCCGAGTTCCACTTCAGCTTTCGCGAGCCGGAACGCCAGCCCACACGCCTGGTCGGGCTCGAACACGCGAACCTGGGGTATGGTGACACCCGGGTGCTGCGAGCGGTGCGGCTGCAGGTCCAGGCCGGTGACCGTATCGGCTTGCTGGGCGTCAACGGCGCCGGCAAATCCACCCTGGTCAAGGCATTGGCCGATGGCGCCACGGTGCTCGGCGGAGAACGCACCGAACACAAGCACACCCGCCTGGGCTATTTCGCCCAGCACCAGCTGGATCAGCTCAACATCGCGGAAAGCCCGCGCTGGCACGTACACCAGGTGGAGCCCGCGCTGAAAGAGCAGGAAGTACGCAATTTCCTCGGGCGGTTCGGGTTCTCCGGCGAGCGCGTGGACGAGCCGGTGGCGCCGTTTTCCGGTGGCGAAAAAGCCCGATTGGTACTGGCCCTGCTGGTGCTGCGCCGCCCGAACCTGTTGCTGCTGGACGAGCCCACCAACCACCTGGACCTGGACATGCGCCAGGCGCTGTCCATGGCCCTGATGGACTACGAGGGCGCCCTGGTGGTCATCGCCCATGACCGTCACCTGCTGCGCAGCGTTTGCGAAGACCTCTACATCGTTCACGACGGCGCGGTCGAGCATTTCGAGGACGATATCGACCACTATCCGGCGTGGCTTCGCGAACGGGAAAAAAAGGCCGCGAACGCAACCGCGCCGGAGGCGCAACGCCCCCGGCAATATGGTGACGACCGCAAGACCGTGCGCCAGGCCAGCGCGAAACGGCGCCAGGCCCTGCGGCCCCACGAACGCCGCGTACAGCGAATCGAGAAGGACCTGGAACAGCAACGCCAGGCGCTGGCCGAAGTGGAATCCGCCCTGGCCGACACTTCGCTGTATGGTCCGGATGGCCGGGCCACGGACCTGCAACGGCACCTGCAGCGCCAGGGTGAGCTGCGCAAGTCGATCGAGGACGGCGAATGGGCCTGGCTGGAAGCCAGCGAACAGCTGGAATCCGCCGCCGCCGAACTCGCGTCGGACGCCGACGAGTCCTGATTCAGAGCATTTTGCCGGGGTTGAGAATGCCTGCCGGGTCCAGGGCACGTTTCAGCCGGCGCATGGTGTCGATTTCCGCCGGACTGCGGCTCAGGTGCAGCCAGGGCTTCTTTTCCAGCCCGATGCCGTGTTCCGCGGATACCGACCCGCCGATGGACTGCAACGGTTCATAGACGGCCTCTTCCACCCGCCGACGGGTCGACGCGCTGTCCTCGCCCACGGCCACCACCAGGTGCAGGTTGCCGTCTCCCAGGTGACCGAAGACCCAGGTGTGATTTTCCGGAAAAGCCGCGTCCAGCCGTTCACGGACCTTCGCCACGTAACGTTCCATGTCCGAAATGCGCAGGCTGACATCGAAGGTGATGGTGGGACCATGGCTGTTGGTCTGCTCGACGTCGTCGCGCAAGGCCCACAAGGCGTCACGTTCACGGCCCGAAGCGGCGATGACGGCATCGGCCGCCCAGCCCTGCTCCAGCGCCTCGGCCAGGATGGCCTCGAAACGCGCTCCGTCATCGTCGCCGCCGCCCAGGGATTCGAGCAGCACGTAGTAGTCGTGGTCCGAGCCCAGCGGCGCGCTGCTGCCGCTGCTCGGCGACGTGACCAGGCGGTAGAATTCCTGCCACATGACCTCGAAGGAACCCAGGGTTCCGCCCAGCCGCCGGTCCACGTGTTTGAGCAAACAAACCACGTCATCGAGCCGGGCGCAGCCCAGCAGGGCCGTTTCGCGGCTGCCTGGGAGCTCGCGCAGTCGCAGCACCGCTCGCGTGATCACGCCCAGGGTGCCCTCCGAGCCGATGAACAATTGCTTGAGGTCCAGTGCGGCATTGTTCTTGATCATGTGGTTCATCGAGGACAGCACCGTGCCGTCGGCCAGGACGACTTCCAGGCCCAGCACCTGCTCGCGCGCCATGCCATAGCGGATGACCTGGTTGCCACCGGCGTTGGTTGCCAGGTTGCCTCCGATGGTGCAACTGCCGCGTGCACCCAGGTCCAGGGCGAACTTGAGGCCCGCTTCGGCGGCGGCCTCCTGGACCTTCTGCAGTGGCACGCCGGCCTGTACGGTCATGGTTCGTCCGTCCGGATCGATGGCCTCGATGTCGTTCATGCGCTCGGTGGACAGGACCACGTCGTCGGCGGTGGTACGCGCGCCCCCCACCAGGCCGGTCAGTCCGCCATGCGTCACGACGCCTTGCCGGTGTTCGTTGCACAGGGCCAGTATCCGCGCGACCTGGGCCGTGGTGCGGGGGCGCAGCAGCGCCGCAGCGCGAATCGGCTCAGGATCCCAGATCCCCGCCGCCCGGGCGGCCAGGTCGTCGCCGACCAGCAGGCCGCCCTCTCCGGCCAGGGACTCCAGGTCTTTGACATTCAGGTTCACTGCGTTTTCCTCGTGGCGGCAAGAACGGCCAGGGCGGCGAAGAATGGTACCAGCCGCTCGAGCACGTCGCCCGGGGTACTCGGCGCCAGGTACAGCCCGACCGCCAGCACGAAGCCGGTAAGCACCGACGCCAGCACGCCGCCGGGCCGCAAGCTGACGCCAGCCAGGCGCATGAATACCGTGGGTCCGAAGGCGGCGCCCAGCGCTGACCAGGCGAACAGCACGCGGCTGAAAATTCGCTCGGGCAGCGTCAGTGAAACCCCCACGGCGAATCCGACCAGCAGGACGATCGCCAGGCGCGAATACAGCAGTCGCCGGCGCTCACCGCCCAACCCCAGGTCATGCGCGATGGCCGAGGCGGCCACCAGCAACTGGCTGTCGGCCGTGGACATGATGGCGGACAGAACGGCGGCCAGCAGCACGGCGCCGACCAGGGGTGTGAACAGGCTGCCGGCCAGGGTGAACAGGATGCCTTCGGCGTTGTCGGTGCCGGGAAACAGGATACGTCCCGTGAGACCCAGGAAACACATTCCCGTGAACACCACCGCGTACCAGGCCACGGTGATCAGCCGCGCCTGCCGCAGGGCCCGCACGTCGCGCAGCGCCATGAAACGGACCAGCATGTGCGGCTGGCCGTAGGTACCGAAACCGATGCCCAGGCTGCCGAGTACGAAACCCGCGGCCACCAGCCCCGCTTCGCCGCCGGTCCAGCTCATCTGCGCCGGCGTGCTGGCCGCTTCAAGGGCGGAGATGAAGTTTCCCGGGCCGCCCGCCTCGACCAGGGCTGCGATCGGCAACAACAAGGCGGTAAAGGCCATCAACAGGCCCTGCAGCGTGTCGGTCACGCTGACCGCCCAGAACCCACCCAGCAGGGTATAGACCAGGATGATCGCCGCGCCCAGCAGGATGCTCTCGGTCATGCCCAGGCCGAACGTGCTGTGAAAGGTGTTGCCGGCTCCCTGGAACTGTGCCGCCACGTAGAAGGAGTAGGTGAATACGATGATCAGGGAGGCGGCCACCACGATGGCCCGTCGCGACCGTCCACTCGCGCCTTCGGCGAGGAAATCCGTCAGCGTCAGCTGCTCCCGCTCGCGGCTGTGACGCAGCAGCCGGGGGCCGATCCAGGTCCAGGCCACCAGCATGCCGGATATCGAACCCAGCGCCACCCACACCACGCGCAGCCCAAGCACGTAGGCCGCCCCGCTCAACCCGAGCAGGGTCCAGGCCGAGGATGCGCTGGAGGAGTAACTGATGGCCGCCACCAGGGGGCCCAAACCACGCCCGCCCAGGAAAAAATCCGCTTCGTCCCGGTTGCGCCGGCTGGCCCACACACCGATACCGATCAGCACCAGCTTGTACACCACCAGCGTGGCGATGACGACGCTCGCGCGCTCGTTCACGGGAGCGGAACCCGGAGGCGCCCGTAAGGGACGTCAGGCATCAGCTGGGGGAATCGCTTTCTCGCTGCCGTCACGGTTGGCGCGGTAGTGCGGCGACAGGATCTCGATTCCGGCCTCGCGGAAACCGTCCTGGATATTGGCGTGCATGTCCGAGGATATCTTCGCCTTGCCGCTGGGCTTGCGGGTGTAGGCATTGAGCTCGTAGGCGACGTAGTTGTCGTCCAGGCTGGTCTGCAGCACGAACGGCTCGGGGTCGTCGAGCACCTCCTCGGTCTTTTGCGCTGCGGTCTGCAGCAGCTCGTGAACCTGCGGCCAGGGCACGTCGTAGCCGATGGTGACCGTGGTGTGCAAAAGTACACCGGCTTCCTTGGCCTGGGCGCTGAAGTTCACGATGTGGTCGTTCATGACCATCGCATTGGGGATGGCGACCTCCTCGTTCTTGTTGGTGCAGATACGCGTCACGAAGGCGCTGCGCTCGATCACGTCGCCCTCGGTATCGGACAGGCGGACCCGGTCACCCACCTTGAACGCCCGTGTATAGGTGATCACGATGCCGGCCATGATGTTGGCCACGACCGAGGTGGAACCCAGCGAGACCAGCACACCGAAGAAGATGGACAGTCCCTGGAACGCCGGGCTGCTGGAACCGGGCAGGTAGGGAAAGATGATCACCAGGGTCACCGCCACGATCAGCACCTTGGACAATCCGAAGCTGGTGCGGGCCCACTCGGGATAGAAGCCCGGCAGACTGATGCGTTCGAGCCGGATGCCCTCGAAAAAGGCGTAGACCATGTGGATGACCAACCGGGAAATCATCACCACGACCACGATTATGGCCAGGTTCGGCAGATACGAGACAATGGAGTGAACAATCTGGGAGACCAGCGTGACCACGAAACTGACCACGTACAGGGCCACCTCGCGCGACCAGTCGAACTGGGTGAACACCATGTTCAGCCAGACCAGCAGCAGCAGGATGCGCACCGCCACCCACAGGTAATTGATCGCGCGGTGGAGGAAGCGGGCGATTTCCCGTTCGGAAAAAATCTGCTGTTCCTGGAAGGTGATCGCGCGAATGCCGCGACCTTCGGCGTCGATCCAGCGGTGCAGTGCTTTGCGCCAGCGGTCCAGCAGGCGCCAGACCACCCAGATGACCAACGTGGTCAACAGCATGACGACGGCCGTGGCGACCCAGTAGGCCCAATCGCTGCCCCCCAGCCACGCCGTCAGCAGGTCGTGCAGAGAGTCGGATGAAAAATTCATTGGCTGAATGGTTCCCGCGACCAGGTGCCCCGCAAACCAGAATAGCGCACCGGACGGCGCGAGACACGTTGCGGCGGTCGGTCGGACCCCAAGGCATGGCGGGGCGAGCCCCATCCGGCTTGCGAACCCGGCAGTCGCTGCCTATAGTGAATTGGCGCATGGGAAATATCCCTTTTTCCCGGCGTGCCGGGGGGCGACATGCACATTCCGACCTGCCCCCCGCATTCCTCTCACACGAAACCTGATCGGGGGCTTGTCAATGAAAAAACTGACCATCAGCGCCGTGGTGGCGCTCGCCTGTCTCGGCAGCGCGGCGCACACCCTGGCCAATGATCCATCGGCTCAGAAACCCAGTTCCGCGAAGCTCGACGGCCGGCTCAGCGGCATCGCCGCGCATTCCGCATCGCTCAAATCGAAAACGGCGCCCGCCGCCGGCGTGCACAGCAAGGATCTGCCGGTTGGCGGCGGTTCCCACCCCAGGCTGTCCGCGGCGCCACTGAATCTCATCGATGGTGACAAGGTCGCCGTCGACATCATCGCCAATGGCGATCCGCAGGCGCTGCTGGCTGAACTGCAGGCCCTGGGCATGACCCATGGCGCGGTGTTCGGCAACATGGTCGGCGGCGTGATGCCCATCAGCCGCCTGGGCGACCTGGAAGGGCTGTCCGGCGTGACCAGCGTTTCGCCCGTGATGGCCCAGCCACAGGCCGGCCTGGTGACCAGTCGTGGCGACACCGCAATGAACAGCGACGTGGTCAAATCCCTGTTCGGCATCGACGGCGCCGGGGTCACCGTCGGCACCCTGTCGGATTCCTTCGACTGCACCGGCCAGGCCGGCGGCGCCGCGGCCGACGTGGCCAACGACGACCTGCCTGCCGGCATCCAGGTGCTCGAAGACCTGCCTTCGGGCTGTATCGACGAAGGTCGCGCCATGATGCAGATCATTCATGACGTGGCGCCAGGTTCCTCGCAGGCATTCCACACGGCGTTTCTCAGCACGGCGGACTTCGCCAACGGCATCATCGAACTGCAGGACGCCGGCGCCGACGTGATCGTCGACGACATCATTTACTACGCCGAGCCCATGTTCGCCGACGGCATCATCGCTCAGGCGGCGCAGCAGGTGGCCGATAACGGATCGGCCTACTTCTCTTCCGCCGGCAACAACGGCTCGGACTCCTACGAGGGCAGTTTCGAGGATTCGGGCGAGCTCGGCATTTTCGGCGGCATCCGGCACGATTTCGATCCTGGCCCCGACGTGGATACCTTGCAGTCCTTCGCCCTCACGCCAGGGCTCAACACCATCGTGTTCCAGTGGGACCAGCCCTATGCCTCGACCAGCGCGGACTCGCCCGGGTCGGCCTCGGACGTGGACATCATTCCGTACCTGACCGACGGGACGCCCCTGTTTTTCCTGGTCAACACCGGCGGCATCAACTTCAACATCGGCGGTGACCCGGTGGAGGTGTTCCAGGTGGTCCTGGGCGGCACCACGCCGCTGGAAGTCGAAATCGGCCTGGAACTGTTCGACGGACCGGCGCCCGGCTTTATCAAGTACGTGCACTTTGCCGGCGCCCAGCTCGAACACGTGGTGGAAAGCGGTACCAGCTACGGTCACGCCAACGCGAAAAACGTGGCCGGTGTCGGCGCTTCCGCCTGGTTCAACACATCGACCTTCAACCCGGGGGTTTGCGAACCGGCCTGCCTGAACGGCTTCTCCTCGTGGGGTGGCGTGCCGATCCTGTACAAGCCGAACGGCGATCCCACCTTCAGATTGCGTCCGCAGCCGCGCTTCGTGGCGCCGGACGGCACCAACACCACGTTCTTTTCCGCGGACCTGTCCTTCCCGGTACCCGGCACCACGGAGCCGGACGGCTTTCCGAACTTCTTCGGAACCTCGGCCGCCGCACCGCACGCCGCGGCCGTTGCGGCACTGATGCTGGAAACCAATCCGCGCCTGTCGCCGCGGGAAATCTACGCGATCCTGCAGCTGACCGCCGATGACATGAGAGACGGCCCCGGCGAGAACCGATGGTTTGACTTCGCGTCCGGCTGGGGCTTCATCGACGCCGAGGCCGCCGTCGACCGCGCGGCCACACCGTTGTTCCGGCCCTGGAAGCGCTACATCTGCCACAAGTACGGCAAGAACAAGTCGAAACAGAAGACCAAGACCGTGCCCAAGTGGCGTGTCAGTCACTTTCTCGACAAGGGCGACAAGTTCGGACGCTGTGACTGAATCGCAGCGCCGTTGACCCTTCGAGCCCGCTGCTCCGGCAGCGGGCTTTTTCTTGGCCCGAAATCATTACAATGTCCGCTTTAGCCGGAGCGCGACATCACGCCATGAACCCCTCGCCACATGTCCAGGCCCTGTTTCAACAGGCCCGCCAGGCCTATTCGGCCGGTCACTACCAGCAAGCCCTGGCGGCCTGCGACCGCCTGATCAGCCTGGGCGGAAAGCGCGAGGAATTTCTCAATCTCAAGGCGATGTCGCTGTTGGGAGAAGGACGTGCCGTGGAAGCCGCCTCGCTGATCGACCGCGCCCTGAAGAAAAACCCCCGCTCTACCGGCATGCTGCTCAACTCGGCGCGCATCGAGCTGGTGCTGGCCAATCGCCGTAACGCGAAGCGTCGCGCCCTGGACGCGGTACGCCTGGCCAGCAACGACCCACGGGTGCTGTACCAGGCGGCACTGGCCTGCCGCCAGTGCGGCGACTACGAGCAGGCGCTGCGCCTGATCGAGCGCTGCCAGCAACGTGCCCCTGACCTGGCCGAAGCGCAGCACCTGGAAGGCTCGATGCGCCTCGACCAGGGCGACCGGGAGGGCGCCGCCAGGGCCTTCGAGGCGGCCCTTCGCATCGCCCCCGACAACGCCCGGGCCCTGTCCGACCTGGCCAGAATCCGCGACGACCTGGCCGAAGACGACCCCCTGGTGCAGCAGCTGCAGCACGTCGCGGCGCACGGCCGCAGTGACTGGGATCGCTCGGCCGCCCTGTTTGCCCTGGCGGATTGGCGGCATCGCGCCGGCGACCACGAACAGGCCGCCGACGCCTATCGCCAGGCCAATACCGCCGGCGCCCGCGTGAGACCGTTCAACCTGGCCGCCTGGGAGCGCAAACAGGAAGCCACCCTGGCGCGTCACGCCGAATTGGCGCCCGCCGGCGAACCGGGACAGGGCGCTGGCGCCAGGCTGGTGTTCCTGGTGGGTATGCCCCGCTCCGGCACCAGTCTCTGCGAACAGGTGCTGGGGGCCGCACCCGGCGCGCTGGCTTGCGGCGAGCTGACCGCCATGCACGCCATAGAACTGCACAGCGCCCCGGGAGAAAGCAAGGAAGACATGCGGCGGCGCTACCTCGCACATCTGCCGCCGGACCACGGCGGTGCGCGCCTGGTGACCGACAAGCTGCCGATGAATTTCGAGCGCGTGGGCCTGATCCACGAACTGTTTCCCGGCGCACGCTTCCTGTACTGTCGGCGCCACCCGCTGGACACCATCCTGTCGTGCTACCAGCAGGACTTCCAGGCCGGCGTGAAATGGGCTTTCGACCTGGACAGCATTACCCGCGTTTACCTGGCCCATGAACGGCTGATGCGTCACTGGTCGGAACGCCTGCCGAGCCACGTTCACACGGTGGACTACGAGCGCATGGTCAATGACCTGCCTGGAGCGGTCTCGGACATCGCGGCCTTCCTGGACATCGACGTCCACGGCGACATGATGCAACCGCACCGCAGCGCGCGAACGGTGCAGACCGCCAGCCGTCTGCAGGTCAGGGAATCGGTGTACACCACTTCCGTGGCGCGCTGGCGCCGTTATGAGACCCTGCTTTCGGACGTGGCCGAGCGCCTGCGTCGCGAAGGCCTGCTGGACGACTGAGGCGTGCCGGCGAACGCCCGTCACCCGCACCGCGGCTTCGACGACTGGCGTTCCATCACGGTCGCCCTGGCCATGACCCTGATTGGCTATGGCGTCATGGTCGGAATTCCCGTGATCAGCACCGCCTGGGTGGAATTGCTGGGCTTTTCCGAGTCCCAGGTCGGACGCGTCGCCGGCGCCGACCTGGGTGGCCTGGCGCTGGGTTCGGTGCTCGCGTCGCTGGTGATGGCCCGCTGGAATCGGCGGATGCTGGCCTGGACCGGCCTCGTTCTGGCGGTGTTGGCCAATGGCCTGTGCACGGTGTTCGTCGACTATGACACGGTGCTCTGGCTGCGCGTCCTGGCGGGGGTCGGCAGCGGCGTGTACACCGCCGTGGCCGTGGCCACACTCGGTGGCACCAGCAAGCCCGCGCGGGCCTACAACCTGATGTTGTTCGCTTTCGCCTTTTCCCAGGCTGCGGAGATGCAGGCCCTGCCGATGCTGCCGATGAACGGGATCTACTGGGTGTTCATCGTCGCCTTCCTGCTCAGTGCCCCGTTCATCCTGCTCATTCCCACCCGGCCGAACGCAACCGCCGGTGCACGTCGCGCCCGGGCGTGCGCGGGCGATGCGCCCCGGCCACCGCGCCTGCTTCCCTGGCTGTGCCTGCTGGCGATATTCTTCACCTACGTGAACATCGGGACCTACTGGACCTACATCGAGCTGGCGGCATTGTCGGGCGGACTGGACGGCGAGTGGGTGGGCCGACTGCTGGTCATCGTCTCCCTGGGCAGCTTCGTCGGCTGCCTGGTCGCCACGGTGCTCAGCGACCGGTTCGGACTGGCCCGTCCTTTGCTCGCCACCCTGGCCCTGATGTCGGTCATCGTGGGGGTACTGGGGGTGCAGATGAATTACGCCACCGTGCTGCTCAGCCTGGCCCTGTTCAACTTTCTGTGGATTTTTATCGATGTTTACCAGATGGGCACCGTGGCGGTCATCGACCGCAGCGGCGCATTCGCGTCACTGATGCCCGGCGCCCAGGGCCTGGGCCAGATCGTGGGCCCGAACATCGCAGCCACGATGCTGGCGCGTGGCCTGGGCTACGATGCGGTGTTTTTCCTGTGCGCCGGCGCCGCCTTGCTGGGCTTCGCCACCTATTTCTGGATGATGGTCCGGGTCAGGCGCCAGGTCCCGGAACTGGTGGCGGCCAACGCACGACAGGCGACCTGACACGGCCTCCGCGCAAGGGCGCGGCGGCGGACTCGGGTTCGGATTCGGGCTCGCCAGGCCGCGCGTGCTCCAGGGCCTGGAAACGTCTGGACGTCGTATCGCCCATTCGCGCACCTGAGCCCCCATGCTGATAGAATTTGACACACCCAATCATCGTTATCGGGGGGAATCCGATGCTCAACTTTCGCCTGTCGACCGCCGCACTGGCGGTACTGCTACTTGCCCTGCCCCTGGCCAGTCTGGCCCAGGATCGGCTTACCATGAAAAACGGAGACGTCCTGACGGGCAAAATCTCGATTTTTACGGAAAGCACCGTGACCATTCAGCCGGCGTACGCCAGCAACGCCATGGAGATCGATGTGGGCGCGGTCGAAACGATTCACATCGAAGAAGGGTACTTCGAAGTGGAACTGGCGGACGGCAGTTCGTTGGAAGGTCGCGTCGCCATGGGCGCCAACGGCAACCAGGTGCTGGTCCTCGAAGATGGCACGGAGCGCCCGATCGTGCTGTCGGACATCACCTCGGCGCACGCCCCTGACGCCTACTTCAGTTGGGGCCTGAACGCCGACTTCAACGCCACCATCAACGAAGGCAACACCGACTCGCAAAACACCCTGCTGTTCTTCGACGGCAATATGCGCATGGGCGAGCATCGCCATCGCGCCGACCTGACCTTCCGGCGTGAGGAAATCGATGGCGTCAAGACCAAGGAACAGGACCTGTTTAATTACGCCTACAACTGGATTTTCGCCGACCCCTGGTACATGGGCGGTTCGTTCAGCTACGAACGCGACCCCATCCGGGACCTGGACTACCGTTACACGGCCGGCCTGTTGTTCGGACGTGACATCTTCAATGACGACGTGAAGCTTCTGTCCATTTCACTGGGCGCCGGTTACTCGGAAGAGGAAATTGGCGGCGTGAAGGAGGACGGCCTCGTCGGCTTGTGGGAACTGCGCTACGAGCACACGCTGCGACAGGGCATGCAGTTGTTCCACAACCACCATATCACCCAGCAGTTTTACGGCGAGGACAACCTGATCTTTAAGTCCAATACCGGTATCCGCCTGGACCTGGTCAAGGACCTGTATGCCTCGGTCTCCCTGCGCTACGACTACGAAACCGAACCGGCGCCAGGCTCGTCCAAGGACGACACAACACTGGCCATCGGCCTGGGTTACTCCTTCTGAGGCCGGTGTCGGCGTGGCCGGCTACTCAAAACGCCCGCTGCCGGCCAAGCTGGGCCTGAAACCAGGCACACGCGCCTCGCTGTTGGGTGCGCCCGCAGACTACGAAGATCGGTTGGCGCCCCTGCCCGAGGGCGTCGTCTTGGTCGGCGAACTGTCAGGCGAAGCGTCGTTCATTCAGTTGTTCGCCCGCGACATGGCGGCGCTGGAGCGTGACCTGCCTCGCGCGCGCGATGCGCTGGCCCACGACGGCATGCTGTGGATTTCCTGGCCCAAGAAAGCGTCGGGCGTACCCACGGACCTGGACGGCAATCGGGTTCGCGCCGCCGGCCTGGACGCAGGCCTGGTGGACGTGAAAGTCTGCGCCGTGGACGAGACCTGGTCCGGTCTGAAATTTGTCTATCGACGCGCCGATCGCCCGGCGACCGGCGCCTGAGGTCTCAGTCGGCGAGCAGGGAACGGATCCAGTCCGCCAGCAGGGCCGTCTGTGCGCCGTCGCGATGCGCGTAGTTGGCGCCGGTGTAGCCCCACCAGTCCCAGCAGGCCAGCGGATTGACGGCCGACGCCACTGCCTGGGGGAAAGCGAGGACGATGCCGTTGGCATCCGCCCAGCGCAGGTATCCGGCCTGCTCCAGGAACGCGCGGTCCACGTTGCTCACCGATTGCAGGCAACCGTGCAACGCGACGTGCAGGCGGCAGCCTGATTCGGGGCAGGCGCCGGGCACGTAGAGGAAAGCCCGGGAGTCCATGCCGGCCCCGGCGGCGCCCGCCAGGTCGACTTCACGCCACGTCCCCTCGGCGTCTTCGTCAGACGGCGCCGCCAGTCCCGGGTACAGGGACCGCAGAATCTCTCCGGCCGCATCGTAGTCACAGGCGCCAAGCCAGGGGGACTCGGACACGTCACAGGCACTGCCCGCTTCGAGCGTGGGAAACAGGTGCGCGGCGGGCACGTCGTCCACCCGGTTCAACCGTTCCGCCGGGACCAGGTCGGCGTAAAACGCAGCCACGGCATCGGCCACCTTGGCCGGCACGGCCTCGTCCTGGGCCCCGCGAAACAACCAGACGCGGTCGTCGGACAGCAACGACGGGTCGGCCACCTGGGCCTCCGCGGCCAGCGCCCGGTATCGTTCCAGCATTCGTTCGACCGGCAGTGGGCCGTCTTCCTTACCCACGCACCGACCCAGCGCCAGGCCGAGATTGGCCTCGGCGCAATCGAAAGGGATACCGGCAATGATCCCTGCGCCGGAAAACAGGTCGGCGTACGCCAGGTGGAGTTGTTGAGCCATGGCGCCGCCGGAAGAAATTCCCGAAACGGTCACCGCGTCGGCATCGATTGCAGGCAACCCGTCGTCCGATGCCTGGACGGCGAGGGCGAGCAGGACCCCCAGGCCGGCGGCCGCGATTCTGGTCTTAATGGTGTTCACGATCGTTCTCCTCGTATTTCTGGCACAGCGCGCGAAATCCGGCGCTGATGAAAGGAACCAGGCGCTTGTGTACGGCCTCGAAATCGGAGGAGTGACACAATCCGCCCGACAGGCCGTCAATTCGCCGGGTGTCGGCGAAGGTCAGCGTCAGCGCACCGGACCAGAAGTGATAGCACCAGTACAGGTCGGCCTCGTCACATCCCGGCAGGGCGCGCTTGAGCGCGTCCAGGAAGCGGTGCACCAGCGGATCGAAATGTTTCGACATGGCCCGCCCACCCCAGTCGGGATTGTTGTTGACTTGGGCCAGCAGACCGAAATACGAGCGCCAGCTGGGATCCTCGCTCACCACCTTGTTCAGGAGGGTGTGGGTGAAGGCATCGACCACCTCCTCCACCGGCGCCGGATCATGGCGCTCCAGCACCGCGTCCAGGGCGTCGGAGCGCTCCCGGTTCAGGGCCTTGGCGCGACGACTGAGCAGTTCGTCGAACAGGCCCTGCTTGTTGCCGAAATGGTACTTCACCAGGGCCACGTCGACACCGGCTTCGTTGGTGATTTCCCTGAGCGATACCCCGTCGTAGCCGCGCTTGGCGAACAGCCGTTCGGCTTCTTCGAGGATTCGTTCTTTCTTGGGCTTGGGCATGGATTCTGGGTCCTTGCTCCGGGGGGGCCTCATTGAACACCGCTTTCGGAAACATTTTCAACTGGTGTTGAAATTTTCGTAAAAAAAGCGAATACTGCACGGGCTCACACTTCAACAATTGTTGAATAACGACCACAGATACCACTGGGGCTCAAGACATGAACAACACCCGTACGCTCAGTCAACGCGCGTGCCCGACACGTCGCACCATCGGATTCACCACCCTGGCCGTCGCCATTTCAGCGGCGCTGGGCCTGCCCCAGCTGTCGCTGGCGCAAAGCCCCGAGCAGGACCTCCTGCTGGAAGAAGTCGTGGTCACGGCCCAGCGCCGTGAACAGACGCTGCAGGAAGTGCCCATGGCCATCAGCGCCTTCACGGGCGAACAGCTGCGTGACCTGCAGGCCGACAACCTCGATTCCATCCAGGGCGCGGTGCCCAACCTGAACCTGGTCCAGGGTCGCGGCTCCAACTCCAGTGTCAACGTCTTCATTCGCGGCGTCGGACAGCCGGACGCCCTGCAATCATTCGACCCCGCGGTCGGCATCTACCTGGACGATGTGTACATGTCCCGCATCCAGGGCGCGATGTTCAAGCTTTACGACATCGAGCGCATCGAGGTGCTGCGTGGCCCGCAGGGCACGCTGTACGGCAAGAACACCCCGGGTGGCGCCATCCGCCTGATCACCCGTACCCCGGGCGACGAGTTCGAGGCCGCGGCCAACGTCACCCTGGGTGACTACGCCCGCGCCCAGGCCAGCGCCTACGTGTCCGGCCCGGTCAGCGAGGACCTCTCACTGGGCCTGAGCGTGCTTCACGACCAGCGCGACGGATTCGTCACCGATCCCATCGACGGCCGTGAGTACAACGACGAATACACCACGGTCGCCCGCGTGAAGGGCGCCTGGCAGGCCAGCGACAACGTCAGGGTGGTGTTCTCCGCGGACTACACGAAGGAAGACGTGGCGCTGACCCTCGGACGCGCCGAGGCGCCGCTGATCAGCATCGACCTGGCGACCGGCGCCGCCGTGCCGCGCTTCATTCCGTCCACCGACGAGTACAACTTCGAGACCAGCACCGACATGGGTGACCTCGGCGGCCAGCGCTCGGACCACTGGGGCGGCAACGTGACCGTGGCCTGGGACATTAACGACGCACTCACGTTCAAGTCGATCTCGGCTTATCGCGACCTGACGTCCGACCTGTACATCGACATCGACGCCACGACCCTGCAGCTGGGCAACGTGTTCGTCGGCATCGACCAGGACCAGTTCAGCCAGGAGTTCCAGCTGCTGGGCGACAACGGGGGCAGCGTGACGTGGGTGGCCGGCGCGTACTACCTGCGGGAGAACGTGCCGTCCCACCAGGAAGCCTACGCGGATGATTTCCTGCTGTTCGGCGGCTTCCCCATCAGCTTCCTGAGAACCATCGACGACGATCTTCAGACCACCAGTTACGCCGCGTTCGGCCAGGTGGACTGGGCCTTCGCCGAAAACTGGAACCTCGGCCTGGGCATTCGCTACACCAAGGAAGAGAAGGACTACGCCCGAACCACCAGTACCTTCAGTGACCTCCTCGGCAACGCGGACCCCGCCTTCGCATTTTCCGATTCCGACAGCTGGGACGCCTGGACCCCCACGCTGACGCTGGACTGGGCCGCCACCGACCACCTGAACTTTTATGGTCGCCTGGCCGAAGGCTTCAAGAGCGGGGGTTTCAACGGTCGCGCCAACAGCGCCCCCGATGTGTCGACGTTTGATCCGGAAACCGTCTGGACCGCGGAAATCGGCGCCAAGACCACCAGTTCGGACGGCCGCTTCCTGGCCAATGTCGCCGTGTTCCAGAGCAAGTACGAGGACTTCCAGGCCCGCGTTTCCGTGGGTGACGGAATCGATTTTCGCTTCCCGGTTCTCAACGCCGCGGAGCTGGACATCTCCGGCGCCGAGGTGGAACTGGCCTGGTTCCCCATCGACCCGCTGCAGCTGACCAGCCAGATCGGCTGGCTGGACAGCGAGTACGGCGCCGGGGGCTTCAGCGGTTCTGACGGCGTGCCCGACGAACCGGCCTTCTCCCCCGAGTGGACCGCGCGCTTCGGCGCCATCTGGACCGTGGACCTGTCCGGCGGCGCCGCGATCCGTATCGGCGCCGACGCCAACTACCGCGACGCCATGCAGTTGAGCGTGGAGAACTCGCCGGTGCTGACCGAAGGCGACTACTGGCTGGCCAACGGTTTTGTCAGCTGGGTCAGCGCCGACCAGCACTGGACCGTGACCGCGGGCATCAAGAACGCCACGGACGAAGTGTACCGGGTCGAAGGCCAGGACTTCCGCAGTGTGGGTAACATCCAGACCGCCTACTACGGCGACCCGCGCACCTGGACGGTGTCCCTGGACTACCGCTACTGACCGGTTCCGGGGGCGGGCCCGGCCCGCCCCCGATCCCGTCCTTTCGTCCACGGGTCCCTGGGACCCGCCCCGCGTAGAATGCCCGGATGAGCGTCCCGCAGACACCCCCACTGGATCACCCTGCACGACCCGCCGCCATCGATGGACGCGGCCTGGCCCTGTTCATGCTGGTGGTGGTCTATACCTTCAATTTCATCGACCGCCAGATCGTCGGCATCCTCGCCGTGCCGATCAAGGCCGACCTGGGTCTCAGCGACGCGCAACTCGGCCTGATGGGCGGACTGGCCTTCGCCCTGTTCTACACCGGCCTGGGCATTCCCGTCGCCATGCTGGCCGACCGCCGCAGCCGCACGTGGATCATCACGGGCGCGCTGGCCGTGTGGAGCGCCATGACCGCCGCCTGCGGCCTGGCGCAGAATTTCTGGCAGCTGTTCCTGGCCCGCCTGGGCGTGGGCGTGGGTGAAGCCGGCGGGGTCACCCCGGCCTATTCCCTGCTCATGGACTACTACCCCCCGGGCGAACGGGCCCGGGCCGTCAGCCTGTACTCTTTCGGCATTCCCATCGGCAGCGCCCTTGGCATCGTGTTCGGGGGCGTTATCGCCAGCCTGGTGGATTGGCGTTTCGCCTTTTTTGCCGTCGGCGTCGCCGGCCTGGTGCTGGCGCCGGTGTTCCGCCTGCTGGTGAAGGAACCGCCTCGCGGGCACTACGATCAGGCCGCGACCACCCGGCCGCCGGGCCTGGGAAGCATCGCCGGCACCCTGGCCCGCAAGCCGAGTTTCTGGCTGCTCTCGGTGGGCGCCTCGTGCTCCTCCATGATGGGATACGGCCTGTTTTTCTGGATGCCTTCCTTCATCGTGCGCAGTCACGGACTCAGCTTACTGGACGCATCCCTGTTCTATGGCGCCATCCTCCTGGTCGGGGGCATGGCCGGCATGTGGGCGGGCGGCTGGCTGGGTGACCGCCTCGGCCAGGTGCGCAAGACCCGCTACGTGACCATCCCGGCCATCGCCTTCCTGATTTCGGTCCCCACCTATGTGCTGGGCGTTCTGACCCCGACGCTGGTGCTCGCGTTTTTCGTCATCATGGTGCCGGTGGCGCTGGGCCTGGTCTGGGTCGGACCGGTGATGTCCACGGTCCAGCAACTGGTGCCGCCGAACATGCGCGCCACGGCCTCCGCGGTGTTCCTGTTCATCAATAACCTGCTGGGCATCGGCCTGGGCACCTGGGCCATCGGCGCCCTGTCCGACTTCCTGCAGGGCCAGTACGGCGATGACTCGTTGCGCTGGTCCATCGTCGCCGGTACCGGCTTTTACCTGTTGGCGGCCCTGCTGTTCCTGCTCGCCTCCCGCTGGCTGGAACGGGACTGGGAGGATTGACATGAACACGGATCGTTTTCTGGCGGGGCGCCACGCCCTGGTCACGGGATCCACCTCGGGCATCGGTCTGGGCATTGCCCGCGCCCTGGCCCGCCGCGGTTGCAGCCTGACGCTGAACGGTTTCGGTGACGCGGACGCAATCGAGACCCACCGGCAGGAACTCGAACAGCTGGCCGACGCCCCGGTGGCGCACCACCCGGCCGACATGAGCGTCCCCGACGACATCGAGGCCATGATGCACGAGTCGGCGGAAGCCCGCGGTCAGGTGGACATCCTGGTGAACAATGCCGGCATCCAGCACGTTTCGCCGGTGGCGTCCTTTCCACCGGAACGCTGGGACGCCATCATTGCCATCAACCTCTCTTCCGCGTTTCACACGACGCGGCTGGCCTTGCCTTCCATGGTCACTGCCGGCTGGGGGCGCATCGTCAATGTCGCTTCGGCCCATGCGTTGCGGGCTTCGCCCTTCAAGGCGGCCTACGTGGCGGCCAAGCACGGCATTGCCGGCCTGACCAAGACCGTCGCGCTGGAAACGGCGGAGCACGGGATCACCGTCAACGCAATCGCCCCCGGCTACGTGGAAACCCCCCTGGTGACCGGCCAGGTCGAGGATACCGCCAGGGCACGCGGCATCAGCGAGGAAGCCGTGTTGCGCGACGTGATGCTGCTGGCGCAACCCACACGACGCCTGGTGGCCATCGACGAGGTCGCCGAGTTGGCCGTCTACCTGTGCACGCCGGCCAGTGCGTCCATCACCGGCACGGTCCTGCCGGTGGACGGCGGCTGGACCGCCAAGTAGGCGAGCCCGTGCCCGGCCCCTGGTTTGATGCCCCGGCCCCGCTGCTGCCGGAATTGCTGGCGCTGAACGGACGCTGGATGGGCGCCAGGCCCGCGGTGATCTGCGACGGCGAAGCCCTTTCCTGGTCCGACTTTCATGCCCGTGTGTGCCAGCTGGCCAACGGGCTGCGCGCGGGCGGGCTGGCCACCGGTGACCGGGTGGCCGTGCTGATGGACAACAGCCCGGAAATGTTCATCACGCTGTTCGGCATCATCGCCGCCGGCGGTGTCACCGTGCCGCTGAACGTGTTCGTGACCGACACCGGGCTGGCCGCCATGATCGAAGACGCCGACGCCCGCGCCGTATTCACCTCCGGCGACCACGCAAAACGCCTGGCACCGTTCCGGGAATCCCTGGAGCGGGTCCGGTCGGATGCCTGGATTCAGCACGGGCAACCGGCAGATGGATTCACCGGGTTCGAATCCTGGCTGGCATGCCAGGACAGCAGCGATCCCGACGTGCCGCTCGCCGACGGCGACGCGTGCAACATCATCTACTCGTCGGGTACCACGGGGGCGCCCAAGGGCATCGTGCATACCCATCGCCGACGCCTGGACTGGTTCTACGACCTGGCGCTGGCGTTGCGCTACGACCGCGCGACAGTCAACCTGTGCTCGATTGGCCTGTTCTCCAACATTTCCTGGGCCGGCATGGGCTGCGCCCTGCTGACCGGCGGTACCGTGGTCATCATGCGCGGTTTCGATGCCGGCGACTGGTTGTCACTGGTGGCGCGTCACGGCGTCACCCATTCAGCCATGGTGCCGGTGCAGTTCCAGCGCATCCTGGAGCACCCCGACTTCGATCGGACCGACTGCTCGAGCATCAAGAGCCTGATGTGCTGCGGCTCGCCGCTCCAGGCCTCCCTGAAACAGCGGATCATGTCACGGCTCGCGCCGGCGCTGATCGAACTCTACGGGCTGACCGAGGGGATCGTCACCACACTGGAGCCGGAAGACGCCCACGGCCGCCTCGCCAGCGTCGGCAAGCCCGTCATGGGGACCGACCTGAAAATTCTCGATGACGACGACCGCCCCTGTCCCCCCGGTCAGGCCGGCGAGATCGTCGGGCGCGGGCGCATCCTGATGTCGGGCTATCACGGTCGCGAAGACGCCAACCGGGATGCGACCTGGATAGACGAGGTCGGGCGGCGCTGGTTGCGCACCGGCGACATCGGCGTGCTCGACGCCGCCGGATTCCTGACGCTGGTCGACCGCAAGAAGGACCTGATCATATCCGGCGGCATGAACCTTTACCCGGCGGATATCGAGGCCGTGGTGCTCGAGCATCCCCAGGTCGATGAAACCGCGGTGATTGCCATCGACAGCGATCGCTGGGGCGAATCCCCCTTCGCCGTCTATGTCGGCGAGGCCGGTCCCGCCGAATTGCTGGACTGGGTCAACCAGCGGGTCGGGCGTCACCAGCGCCTGGCAGGCGCCACGGCCCTGGATGAACTGCCGCGCAATCCCAATGGCAAAATACTCAAACGGGAATTGCGTGAACGCTTCCGGGACTGGCTGTCCCGCCCACCTGCCGAGGACCCGGATTGATGAACCATACCGAGCACCGCTACACCAGCTTCGATGGCCTGTCCCTCTACTATCGCGTTTACGGTTCGGGCGACCACGTGGTGCTGTGCCTTCCCGGGCTGACCCGCAACTGCAAGGACTTCGAAAACCTGGCCGGTCACCTGGCACAACGCTACCGGGTGATCACGCCGGACCTGCGCGGGCGTGGCGAGTCGGACAACGATCCCAACTGGAAGCAATACATCCCTCCCACCTACGTACGTGACGCCTGGACCTTGCTGGACCGGATACGGGTGCCGCATTGCACCGTGATCGGAACCTCCCTCGGCGGATTGATGGCGATGATCATGGCCGAGCAGAACCCGGACCGGCTGCAAGGCCTGGTGCTCAACGACATTGGTCCCGAGGTGTCGCCCGACGCCCTGGCGCGCATCGCGGAGTACGTGGGCGCCACGCCGCCACAACCCGACTGGAACGGCGCTGCGGACAAGGCGGAAGCGAATTACGCATTGGCCTACCCCGAGGCGGACCGGGAATTCTGGATGGCGCAAGCACGGGCTTCTTGGCGAGAGCGGAACGACGGGCAGGTAGAGCCGGCATACGATCCGGCCATCGGCGACGCTGTGCGACATGCGCTCAAGTCCGTCAAGATCATCGGCTGGCTGCGCAGGCTGGGACTACGCCGCATCAAGGGCATCAACCTCGATCCCTGGGACAATTTCCGAAAGGTCTCCATGCCCTGCCTGGTATTGCGCGGCGATTTGTCCGACGTGATTTCACCGGACACGGTGGCGCGCATGCGTGCGCTCAAACCAGACCTGGAAGTGGTGGACGTACCGGGTGTCGGACACGCACCGACGCTGGCCGAGCCCGCCGCCATCGCGGCCATCGACGACTTTCTCGCTCGCCTGGACTGAAGCGCATCGGGAAACCCGACGCGTTCCGATATGATGACCCCGCCACCCGTGCAGGAGCGCGCCCATGCCCACCGCCGTCATTACCGGCGCCAATCGCGGACTCGGACTGGAATTCGCCCGACAGCTCCTTTCCCGCGAATGGCGCGTACATGCCCTCAACCGGGGCGTTGCCCCGGCGCTTGCCGACCTGCCTGGCGCGGACCGTCTCGTGGTGCATCGCGGCGACCTGGCCGATCCGGCCGAGCTGCGCCGCCTGTCCGGAGAACTTTCGGCCACCCGGATCGACCTGCTGCTGAACAATGCCGGCATCATGAAAACCGATACGCCACGTCACCCGGACCACCAGACACAGGGTCTGCATGATTTCAGCCGTGATGAATGGCGCGCCGTGTTCGAGATCAACCTGTTCAGCCCCGCGCAGCTGATCGCGCTGCTGCGCCCTCGACTCGCGGCGGGCGCCCGGGTGGTCACCCTGTCCAGCGCCATGGCGGGCATCGCCGATAACGAATACGGGGGCTGGTACGCCTATCGCGCCAGCAAGGCGGCCGTGAACAGTCTGATGAAATCCGTGGCGCTGGAACTGGGCGACGCGGTTATTGCCGTTGCACTGCACCCGGGCTGGGTGCGCACCGACATGGGAGGGCCCGATGCGGACCTCGACGCGGCCACCGCCGTCGCCGGCATGCTACAGGTCATCGATGACCTGACGCCGGCGGACAGTGGCGCCTTCATCGGCTACGACGGCTCGCGAGCTGCGTACTAGCCCGCCCAGCGCTTACTCCCCGTAGGGAATCCAGATGTTCTTGATCTCAACGGCGTGGCGGTAGAACGTCTCGCCACCCCCCTGGTCCGCGTCGAACCAGTCGTGGAATCGGCCATGGCTCACCCAGGTGCGCTTCATGGTGTCAGCGGCCGCTTCTTCGACGAGCCGACTGCCTTCGGCGTCGCCCCAGTACCAGGTCGCCTCGGGACCGTAGTGGCCCGCCAGGTGCGGCAGCAGGGACGCCTGGTGACCGGTCACGATGTTCAGGGCGCCGGCCGGCAGGTCGGAGGTCTCCAGCACCTGGTAGAAGTCCGTGGCCAACAGCGCGTAACGCAATGACGGCACCACCACCACGCGGTTGCCCATCGCCAGGGCTGGCATCACGGTAGAAATGAAACCGATGAAACCCGCCTCTTCCGGCGCCACGATGCCGATCACCCCGAGCGGCTCGCGCATGGCCAGGGTGACGTTGCGGTACGGGGTGGCGTGCACCTGGCCGTCGTACTTGTCGGCCATGGCGGCGGCGTCGAAGATGCGTCGGACACACAGCGCCAGTTCGGCCCGCGCGCCGTCCACGTCCTGGCCGGACAGCGCCGCGATGCGCCGAGTGAAATCCTCGCCTCGGGCGGCCAGGTTCTCGGCAATGTAGAACAGGACCTGGGCCCGGTTGTGGGCCGTGGTCGTGGTCCAGGCCGGCGCCTTGACCGCCGCTTCCACGGCGTTGCGAATGTCCTTGCGGTTGCCGTCGGGGATTTCGCCCGCCCGGTGACCGGCCGCGTCGTACACGGCGATCGAGTAGCCGCCGTCGGGACGGGTCTGCTTGCCGCCGACATACAACTTGGCGGTACGATCGATGGCCGGTGGCGCGTCCGCCTCCGGTTCGCAGGGTTCCGCCGGCACCTGTCCTGGATACACGGGCGACCCGGAAAGCGCGGACGCCCAGTTTGGTTTCACGTACGCGTAGAGCCCCTCCCGGCCACCCTCGCGGCCAAACCCGGATTCGCGGTAGCCGCCAAAACCGGCCGCCGCGTCGAACTGGTTGGTGCAGTTGACCCAAACGGTGCCGGCCTTGAGCGCCGGCGCCACGTCCAGCGCCAGGTTGACGTTTTCTGTCCACACCGAGGCCGCCAGGCCGTAACGACTGTTGTTGGCCAGCTCCACGGCCTCAGCGGGCGTACGAAAGCTCATGCTCACCAGCACCGGCCCGAAAATCTCTTCCTGGGCCAGCGTGGCGGCGGGCTGCACGTCGGTCAGGAGTGTGGGCGGGTAGAAACTGCCGTCTGCCGGCAGCTCGCACGCCGGCTGCCACACGGTGGCGCCTTCGGATTCTCCCAGCGCGACGAGTTCGCGAATGCGCTCGAGCTGCACCGGGTCCACGACGGCGCCCAGGTCAATGCTCTTGTCCATCGAGTCCCCCACCACCAGGCGCGCCATGCGTTCGCGCACTTTCTCCAGCAGCGACTCGGCCACGGACTCCTGCACCAGCAGGCGGGACCCGGCACAACAGACCTGCCCCTGGTTGAACCAGATGGCGTCAACCAGTCCCTCGACCACGCTGTCGAGGTCGGCGTCCTCGTAAACGATGAACGGCGACTTGCCGCCCAGCTCCAGGGTCAGTTTTTTGCCGGTACCCGCCGTGGCCTTGCGCAGGATTCGCCCGACCTCGGTGGAACCGGTAAAGGCGATCTTGTCCACATCCTCGTGTTCGACCAGCGCCTGGCCGGCCTTGTGATCGCCCAGCACCAGGTTGAACACCCCCGGCGGCAACCCGACGTCGTGGCAGACCTGGGCCAGCAACGACGCGGTGGTCGGGGTGAATTCCGCGGGCTTAAGCACCACCGTGTTGCCCATGGCCAGCGCGGGCGCCACCTTCCAGGCCGCCATCAGCAACGGAAAATTCCAGGGAATGATCTGGCCGGCGACACCCAGGGCCTGAAAACCCGCGAACTCGCGCGCCATCAGCTGCGCCCAGCCCGCGTGGTGATAAAAGTGGCGCGCCACCAGCGGTATGTCGATGTCGCGCGACTCACGGATGGGTTTGCCGTTGTCCAGGGATTCCAGCGTGGCGAACAGGCGGCTGTGCTTTTGCACGGCCCGCGCGATGGCGTAGAGATAACGGGCACGTCCATGGCCGCCCAGCGCCGCCCAGTCCGCCTGCGCCGTGCGCGCCGCGCGCACGGCGCGATCGACGTCCTCGGCATCGCCGTCGGCGGCCAGCGCCAGCACCGTGCCGCGCGCGGGGCTGCGCGTTTCAAACCAGTTTCCACCGGCCGGCTCGCACCACTGGCCATCGATATAGTGGCGCAGGTGACCGTCGCCCTGGGCCAGCCACGCCTCGGCGTGATCCGTGGCTTCCGGCGCCGGGCCGTATTCCAGCGTGTCGAAAATTTCCCGAATGCTCATGCCTGCCTCGTCAGCCCATGGGATGGCGCCAGGCGACGGAATAGCGCCCGGTCACGTGGTGCTCCAGTTGTCGTTCGATGTCGCCGAGAAGGCTGCTGGCGCCGAAACGGAACAGGTGCGGGTCCAGCCAGTCTCGACCCAGTTCCTCGCGCATCAGCGTGAGGTAAGCCAGGGCCTCCTTCGCCTTGCCGATACCGCCGGCAGGCTTGTAACCGACCTTGTAACCGGTGAGCCGATGGTAATCGCGGATGGCGCGCACCATGACCAGGCTGACCGGCAGCGTGGCGTTGACGCTTTCCTTCCCCGTACTGGTCTTGATGAAGTCGGCGCCGGCCTGCATGCACACCCAGCTGGCGCGCGCCACGTTGGTCAACGTGGCCAGTTCACCGGTGGCGAGGATGGCCTTGACGTGCGCCTCGCCACAGGCCTCGCGGTAGGCCCGCATTTCTTCGTACAGGCCCCGCCAGTCGCCGGTCAACACCTTGCCGCGCGAGATCACGATGTCGATCTCCGTGGCGCCGGCCTTGACCGACTCGCGGACCTGGGCGAGCTTCAGGGCCAGTGGAATCTGGCCGGCGGGAAAACCCGTGGACACGGCGGCGACCGGGACCCCGCTGCCGTCGAGTTCACGCACCGCGGTACCGATCAGGTTGTGGTAAACGCAGACAGCACCTGTTTTCAGCGCCAGGTCGCCGACGCCGAGCGCTTCGAGCAGATCACGCCGGACTGGTCGCATGGCCTTCTGGCACAGGCGCCGGACCTTGCCCGGGGTGTCGTCACCGGCCAGCGTGGTCAGGTCGATACAGCTCACGGCCTTGAGCAGCCAGGCGGCCTGGTGTTCCTTCTTGACCGAACGTCGGGCCGGCAACGATGCCGCGCGCCGCTCGACGGCGCTGCGGTTGACCCGCAGGTGGTCGAACAGCTCGGGCCGGAAGTCCATGCCCGGGTTGCGTTCCAGGCCGTGGTCTTCCGCGCCGGGTTGTTGCAGGGAAAATACGTTGGTCACCGCCACGCACCGTCCATCGACTGGGGTCCGACAGTATATAACGCGACCGCCTGGGCCGCCGCGCCACCTGAGACGCACGCGGTCTGTGGCACAATGCCGTCATCGGCGATTGCGGAATGTCTTTTCTAATTATTTAGTTTAATTATAATTAATATCATATTGTTTATTCTGCATTTATTTGGATGTTAACGGTGTCGCTTTGACCGTGGGCAATCGCGCCGGCACCCTTCAGGTCATCGGGTTCCTCGCCCTGGCGCCGTTGCAGGCTGGGCTTGCCCAGGCGCCGGCGGACGACGCCGTCGAACTGGAGACCGTGATCGTTACCGCCACGCGGCGCACGGCGGAGCGACAGGACGTCGCAGGGGCCGTCGACCGAGTGAACGAACAGGAGATCGCTCGCCAGGCGCCCGACGTGGTGGCCGCGGCTTTGCGCGGGCTTCCCGGCGTATTCTTCCAGCAAACCACCCCCGGGCAGGGCATCCCCATCGTGCGCGGCCTGAAGGGCTCACAGGTGTTGCACCTGGTGGACGGCGTCCGCCTGAACAACGCCTTTTTCCGTGACGCACCCAATCAGTATCTCGGGCTGGTCGACGCCCTGACGGTTTCGAGGGTCGAAGTGCTGCGCGGCGCGGCCGGCGGCCTGTATGGCGCCGACGCCATGGGCGGCGTCGTGCAGATGTTCACCCGTGAGACGCAATTCGACACGGACCGGGCCACGTCGCGCTATCGCCTGTATGGCAGCTTCGACACCGTCGATCGGGGCCGGCTGGCCCGCGCCGAAGCCGCGACTGGCAACCGCCACGGCAGTCTTGCCGGCGGTTTCAGCTGGCAGGCGCTGGGGGACCGGCGCACCGGCAGCGGCGAGACACCGCACCCATCCGGTTTCCGTTCCCGGGCCGGCGACCTGAAGCTCCTGCTCGGCGACCCGGCCAGCGGTGCGTGGATGGTGGCCGCCCAGTCACTGGAACAGCCGGCCACGCCACGCGTCGACGAACTGGTTCCCGGCTACGGGCAATCGGAAGCCTCATCGGCCATCTATCGATTCGAACCCAATCGCCGCGATCTGCTGCACGTCCGATACCGTCGGGGAGATGCGCGACGCGGCCTTGGCGCACTGGACGTGCACCTGGCCCGGCAGGTCATTACCGACGATCGCTCCACCCAGGACCTGGGCAGCCCGGTCATCAACACGGAACAGAACGAGAGCACGCTCGACGGCCTGGTGCTGCAGGTGATCCGTTCGTTGTCCCCGGACCTCACCCTGACCTGGGGGGCCGAACTGTACCGCGATGCCGTACGCAGCGCCCGCCAGGAACGCCTTGCCGAGGGTGGCGCCCCGGTGGACGTCCGTGGTCGTTTTCCCGACCGGTCGCGGCTCGACAGCGACGCGGTGTACCTGGATGCCGACTGGCGCATCGATGAGCGCTGGCGCCTCGACACCGCGCTGCGTTACAGCCGCTTCGATATCCGCCTGCCGGAAACCACCGCCAACCCGGCGGTGCGACTGACCCCGGATGATCTGACCGGTGACCTGCGCCTGCACCTGGCGCTCTCACCGACCGCCGCGCTGGCGGCCAACCTCAGTCGCGGCTTCCGTCCGCCCAACGTATTCGACCTGGGCACGCTCGGCGCCCGGCCGGGCAACCGCTTCAACGTGGCCAATCCCGAACTGGGTCCGGAAACCGTCTGGAGCTACGACCTGGGCCTGAAACTGCGCGGCCGCCAGTGGACCCTGGAGGCCTATGCCTTTGCGCTGGACTACCGTGACCGCATCACCTCCGTGGCCACCGGTGACGTCACCCCCGACGGCCGCGTGGTGGTGCGCAGCGAAAACCTAACCCACGTTGTGATCAGCGGCATCGAACTGGGCGGAACGGCCAAGCTGGCGGCGGGCCTCGAGGCCAGCCTCGGCGTGAGTTACGCCCGTGGCGAGGAACGCCGCGATGCGTTGCCGGACACGCCGGCGGACCGCATTCCGCCGCTGAACGGTCGTCTCGGCCTGACCTGGCACGCCACCGAACGGTGGCGCGTGGAACCCTGGCTGTTGTTCGCGGGCCGGCAGGACCGGCTCAGCCTGCGCGACCGGGAAGACCCGCGCATCGATCCTGGCGGCACTGCCGGCTGGTGGACCGCCAACCTGGACCTTGCGTGGCGCGTGCGGCCCGGGCTGGACGTGGGGCTGCGCCTCCACAACCTGCTGGACCAACCCTACCGCGAACATGGCTCCGGGCTGGACGCCGCCGGCTTCAATCTGGGGCTGTGGCTGGACGCTTCATTCTGATCCGCGCCAGGCAAGCCGGCTTGCAAGCCCTGGCTGCATTGACCATGCTTGGGGAAGTCCCAGGCGGTACCTGACTGGCTTCCATGTCCCTGTTTGCCGAATTGAGCCGACGCAATATCTACCGGGTCGCACTTGCGTACGTGGTGCTGGGCTGGTTGTTGCTCGAGGGCTGCGCCATGCTGGTGGACTACGCTGGAATACCGGCCTGGATTTACCGTTTTGCCTTCGCGCTGATGGTGATCGGATTTCCGCTGGCCCTGGTGCTGTCCTGGATTTTCGAGCTGACGCCGGAAGGCCTGCGCCGGGAATTCGAGGTGGAACGGAACCGTTCCATCACCCGCCAGACCGGCGACCGGTTGCTGCGACTGACCCTGCTGGCGGCGCTGCTCCTGGTCCTGCTGAACCTGTTGCGCTTCGTCCTGGACTGACCGGTCGTCAGGCCTGTGCGCGAAGCGCCTGGTGCACCTCCCGGCAAGCGTCGCTCACGGCCTCCTGCACCTCGGGATCCGGGGCGCGTCCGGGCGCTGACACCTGGCCCGCGAAGCCTTGCAGCGACCCTTGCTCCAGGTCGAGCCGGTCTTCGAGTTCTTCCAGTACTCCGCGCGGCTCACGGCAGAACCGGTCGTAATCGAACCATGTCACCTGCTGCCCGTGATGCTCCAGCATATAGCGATACACCGTGGTCCAGTAGTGCACCCAGTAGTCCGGCGCCAGCAGGTCCCGCGGCGTGCTGGGCACCACGCCCTCGCCGAGTTTGAACGGCAGAAAATTCCGTCCGAATTCATGGTGGCCCAGCCAGTTCATGTACTCACCCGAGAAGGGGTCCTGGTCGTGGCGCTCGAGGAAACGCCGATGCTGGCGCAGCAGGGACTGGACATGGTCGGCGGGATCACGGAAGGGCGTGATGATGCAGGCATCCGGAAACGCCTCCAGAAGCCAGGGAATACGAAGCAGGTTGTTGTTGTTCTTGCACAAATAGCGGCGCACTGGCCCATTGCCCGCATCACGCGCCAGGATGCGCTGCACGTAATTGCGGTAGCGCGCCAGGACCGCCTCGTCGGGGGCGCCGGCCGGGCGCAGACCGTCGACATCCCGGGTTGTCCGACCCGCCCAGGTCGTCCAGAAGACTTCTTCGAAGGCCTCCGGGCTGTCCACGCTGATTTTCAGGCGATCGCCGTGGGCGCGTTCGCGAAGATCCTGCGACCTGGCGCGACGTGGGCGCGAAACGGCGCCCCAGGCCCAGGGCGCCATCACGAACGGCATGGCGCGGTACGTCAGCGACGCATACTGCCCCCCCGCGTACAGGGCCTCGAGCAAGACGGTGGTGCCGGCCCGGGCCAGCGCGGTGACATACACGGGCCGTTTCACCTCAATGCCGGATGCCCGCTTGCCGGCCAGGCGCCGGTCGATGTCATCGCTGAGCGTACGCATGCCCTCCGAGCCCAGCGCGAGGCGGTGCAGCATCTGGCTGGAGGCGGAATAATCCGAATCCGGTTCATCCCGGCGGCCAAGCCGTGATCGCACCACCGCCCAGGCGATACCAGCGCCGAGCAACCACCATTGCACGTCGCCACGATCCAGCGCACCGAGCGCTTCACGCCAGCCACCGGCGGGCCACCATGCGGTAAGCACCCAGACCCCCGTGAATACCGCCGCACACACCAGCAACAGGCCGCCCAGCCCAAGGCTGGCGCGCAGAATCCGACCCGCATAGCGCGGCAGAACCTTTTCCTTCCAGTGATCGGAGATCCGTGGCGAACGCACCACGCCCAGCGCTCGCATGGCGCCGGAGTTGACCGCTTCCACCTGGGCCAGGAACGGCAAGCGGAAGAACAGTTCGACGACAGCTGCGCAGGACAGGAAGATGGCCGGCGCGAGGGCCTGGACCTGGGGGCCGTTCACGACGGCGACGTCAGCCTTTGGGGTTGGTGTCGGCGGCGCGACGGGCGGCCATGCGCCGCTTGATGGGGTACCAGACGATGGCCAGCACCGCGATCAGGACGGAGATCACGATACCGAGGATCACGGCGATGGCGCCAAGGCCCAGTCCCGGGCCGACATAGGCCTGCGCGTGAGCGGTCAGGAACAGGGAAACGATCGCAACGATCGGGGTCAGCGGGTTCAGCCTTCGCATGACGGAAACTCCTCGAAATAGTCGGTAGGCAGGAAGCGGGCCTCGGACACCACCAGGTGCCCCCCGCCCTGCTGGTAACGGTTGATGAAGTCGAACACGATCTCGCCCCCGGCGTTGATCTCGAAAGCGCGGCCCTGCTCGGTGGAAGTCACCAGGAAACCGCCGCCCGGAACGGCGTCGTGCTTGCCTCGATGCCAGGTATAGAACTCGTAGGGTTCACCCGGGACGGGAACGCTGACCTCGAAAGAACGGGGATCGATTTCCTGGATGCGCGAGTAATCCCGGTGCATGTTGTTGTCGAAGATGGTGATGGTGCCGCGCTCGTTCCAGTCCGGATCGTGCTGTCGGCGCGTCAGGCCCTGTCGCCACCACTTGACCTCGAGACTGTCGGGGTCGACCACGGCAACCAGGTTGATGGCGCGCAGGCTGATCAGCAGGTCCCCGGCTTCGAAATCCGCGTAAGCGTCGGCGAACCGCTCGGGCAATGGGTCCACGTCGTTCACGTGGAACCGGTCAAACAACCAGACGGATCCCGCCGCCTTGTCGTTCTGACGGATGGCGAAGGGGTCGATGCCCGGGTTCTCCGGCCACACGTGATCCAGGTTGATGGACTGCAGCACGCTGCCGTCGTTCACGGCCACGCGGACCATGTACTCGCCCTTGTTGAACTTGCCGTCAGGATTGCCCCAGGCCCACACCGAATCGTCGCCCTGGCGTGTGACCGCGTGGTGGAACACGCCCTGCCTGCGCCAGATTTCCTCGCCGCAATATCCGTAGCGCACCAGGGACGAACCACCGTCAAACGCTGCGATGATGGAGCCGTCACGCATGATCTCGATGCCGTGCGGGTAAACGTTGGCATCCTCGCGCGGGGCCCACTCGGCGCGCTCCTGCGACACCGACCATTGCCGCAGCACCTTGCCGTCCGGGTCCAGCAACAACGCGCCGTGCAGCGCGTCGGAAAAGTCGAAGGTGCCATAGAGCAGGCGATAACCGCGGGGCGCGTCGTCGGACAGGTACATCAGGGGCGCAACGCGCCGATCCTTCAGCATCAGCCCTCCCAGTTCGGGGTAGTCACCGGGAACCGTGTAACGCCGGTGGCTATCGACGATGTGACGTGCAGGCTTGATGCCGAAGTCGTTCTTCAGCTTCTCCGCCAGCGATGTTGTCTCCTCGGCATCGCCCCGCGCGAACTGCCAGGCCGCGCGCATCGGCTCGAAGGGCCAGGTTTTCCAGGCGATGGTAATGGCGCCGAACACAAAGGCGCCGAGAAACACCAGCCACAGTACGGCCAGGTTCCGTATCCACTTGAAGAGGTCCCGCTCGTTGTTGTCGGTCATGGGTGTGTGCGCCGGCTCCGGCCGGGCCGGGAAATCCGCAGTGCAGCGTGGCTCCGCGTCGCCGGCGCCAGGTCAAACGGGCCGGTGGAGCGCCCGGCGCCCGGTCGAGGTTGAAAGATGACGAATTCTAAGGGGCCGGACACCCCCCGACAACCATTTGCCGCTCTGGCACGGCCCGCGGCCACCGGACCGGCCACCCGGCCTGCGCCCTCGCGGCCCAATCCCGTACAATGCCCCGCTGACCCAGCGATGCCGTCGCCCGAGGCGGCGCCAGGAAACCAGGAACTTGAACAGGAAAACCGGCCTGCTGCTGGCCATCACCCTCTTGCTGATCGCCGCCGCATCATTCGTGCTCTGGCCACGCCAGGAATCGACCAGCGAGATCACCTGGACCCCACCCGTGTCCGGCCCCGAACCCGTCGGTCCCGGCGCCGGCTACCTGCGCGGCGCCCACTGGTTCGGCGAAGGCTGGGCGGTGAATTTCTGGAATACCCGGCTGCTCGAACGTGCTGCCGAGGACTTCGCCGCCTTACGCGAAGACGGCTTCAACACTGTCGTGCTGGTCATACCCTGGGCGGGCTTCACGCCCACCGCCAGTGACGGACGCCTGGACGCGAACCGGACCCGCAGGCTGGCTGAACTGGTGGACCTGGCCGAAGACGCCGGACTCAACGTGGTGCTGCGCCTGGGCTACGCCTGGGATTCATCGGTACCGGGCGCCGGAGCCTGGCTGATGCAGGTGTGGTTGGACGAAACCGTCCGCCAGGCCTGGTTGCGCCACATCGCCGGTATCTGGCGCGTGGTGGAAGACCGGCCTAACGTCCTGTTCGGCTTCATTTCCTGGGAAGACCTCTGGGCCATTACCGGCAGTGGCGCCGGCGACGAGGAAGAGCGACAACGACTCGCTTACCTGACCGGCTACCGGGAGTGGCTGCAGCGCTACAGTGACCTCGAAACCGTCAGCGCCCGGTACGGACGTCGTTTTACCGGATGGGAACAGGTCCCCGTGCCACCGCGCACCCACCCGGCCTTCGGCCTGTTTTTCGACTTCGTCGACCATGCCTGGATCGAACGCTTTTTCAAACCGGCCCAGGACGTCTTCCCCACCCTCTCCATGGAAGTCCGCATCGACTCCGACCCGGTCTGGAATGCACCAGGCGAACTGGCCTACTGGCACAGCCACGAACTGGCCTGGGACCTGCCCGGTGCCCCATGGACCACGGTTTACTGGGCCCCGGCCATGGGCGGTGAGAACCAGGGCGAAACCCTGTCCCCGGCCACTGCGGCGGAACGACTGGCGTACCAGATGCGACGTCTGCGCCGCGTCACCGGCGACCGGCCCATATTCATTGACCAGTTCCTGGTGGAGGACTTCACGCCCGGTTTCGAGATGAACGGCCGACTGGCGCCCGCGGCCATCGACGACTTCCTGCGCGAAGCGGCGCCGGTGCTGCGCCGATACACGCACGGCTATTCGCTGTGGGCATGGCGAGACTACCGCCACAACGCCGTACCCAGCCCCGACTTCTCGGTGCTGGCGGGCAACTGGGACGGTGAAGTGGAGGATGCCCCGGACGCGCCTGCCTATCTGCTGGGCCAGGGCGAACGTTTGCAGCGTTCTTTCCACATTCATGAATTTCATGCGCCGGGCGGCCCGGACAGCGCCGCTCTGTGCGTGAACGCGGTACGGGACGGAGATTCCGCGCCGGATCTGCGGGTCCACAGCAACAATGGCCGCCAACGCGCCGAGCTGGATGCCAGCGGCACCGGGCACGCCTGCGTGGATATCGATGTTCATGCTACGACCACGGTCGCCCTGGAGGGCCTGGCGGACCTCGAGCTGTTCTCGGTCAGCCTGTCAGGTTTCACCCAGCCCACCGGCATTCGCGATCTCGAAGGACGGCCCAAGCCGATCGCCGCTGACTGGCGCCATCTCAACCAGGAATTGGTGCAGGCGACGCCTGCCCCGTTCGAGGCCTTTGACGACGGCTGGATGGGCAAGACACTGAGCGTCAGCTTGCGCGGATATCATGCACAGGGCGGGACATTGCACTTTCGGACCAACCGGCCCGACGACTGGCCATATCAGCCGGTGATCGGGATCACGGTCAACGGTCAGCACGTCGCTGAAGCGCCCTGCACGGACGACCAGGAACACGAGATTTCGGTGGCGCCCGAACTGCTGGTCCACGGACGGCAGGCCGTGACCCTGACCGTGGACCGCACGTTCCGGCCACGGGGCGATGAACGACGCCTGGGTTGCATGGTCAGCGATCTGGAGTTGCACGCCGACTGAACGTTCCGTTACTCCTGGCGCGCCTTTCCGGTCTTGCGGCGCTCACGAAAAAACGCGCGCAATCGCTCGGCGCTCTCCTGCGCCAGGCAGCCTCCGGCCACCGCGACTCGGTGGTTGTGGCGGGTACCGGGCAGCAAGTCGAACACGCTGCCCGCAGCGCCCGTCTTGGGATCGGCGGCGCCGTACACCAGTCGGCCAATGCGCGCGTGCACCATGGCCCCGGCGCACATGGGACAGGGTTCCAGGGTCACGTACAGTTCGCAGCCGGTCAGTCGGTAGTTGCCCATGGCGCGGCCCGCCTCGCGCAGCGCGATGATCTCGGCATGCCCGCTGGGATCGGCGTCGCCGATGGTCCGGTTCCAGCCGCGACCGATGACGATGCCCTCTTTGACCACCACCGCGCCGACCGGCACCTCGCCCTCGGTCCGGGCGCGTTCGGCCAGCACCTGCGCCTCGCGCATGAAGGTCAGCTCCGATTCGCTGAAGGCGATCCCGGGTTCGTCCACGCCCGCGGCCCTCAGCCGCCGGCCAGCAGTCGCTTGAGCCGGCGAATGGGGCGTGTAATGCGCCATGACGTCGAGGTTTCCAGCTCCGACACGCGTTGCTCGAGTCCACGAATACGGGCCTCGCGACGCGCGATCTCGGCGCCGGCCTCACGGGACTGGCGCTCGAGCACATCCTCCAGGGCTTCGTCCCGCTCGTCCGGGCCGTCGACGCTTACCGGTGGTGCCCCGGCGGATTCGGCGACCGGCCCGGACTCGGGGTCGGACTCGGGGTCGGGGTCGGGCTCGGGCTCGACCGGTGGCAGGTTGACGGCGTTGGCAATCTCGAAGGGAGACGGCTCGTCCGCCACGCCGGGCGGCGCTTGCAGGCCGTAACGCTCCTTCAGGTGATTGAGCTCGGTGTAGAGCTGCTTGATGTTGCCGTACAGGCGCCGCAAGTGCTGGTCGCGACTGGTCACCAGGTTGCGCACATGCTGGGCCTGCTCGGGCGCCAGCGGCACGCCGGGACCGAAGTCCTCGGGCAGGTGCTGCTCCACGTAGATCGTGGAGTGCTCCGGGCCGAGTTCTTCCGCCGGACGGCTGTCGGTGTAGTAGTAAAGGGCAAAACTACGACGCGACAGGTCGCGCTTGTCCTCGGGCAGCTCGATACGCGGAAAGCCATGCCAGGAGTGTTCGTTGGTCTCGAAAATGACGCAACGGTTGAACAGGGGTGTGACCACGGCAATCTCGTCCTGCGCCGGCGGCAGGTACGGATCCTTGTGCAATTGTATGGAGCCACCCCACTCGTCCCGCCATTCGTCGCTGAGGTAGATGATCAGGTTCAATCGGCGATGCTGTCGTGTGATCGGGTGGAAATTGAAATCCACGTGCGCATCCAGGCCCTGTCCGTGCAGGTTTTCGTGCGTTCCGCCGCCGAAATAATGCGGGTCATACTGCAGATGGGGAACGCCGGTGATGCGCGAAATCAACGTGCGAAAGGCCATGCCCTGCACCAGGTCGTCCAGTCGCCGCCAGGCGGGCCCCAGGGACCGGACCTGCTCGTTCACCGCCTTGGCGCCGACCTGGCCGTTCTCGTTCATGGCCAGCTTTTCGTCGAAGGCGGGAAAATTCTCGGCCAGTTGCCTGGCCACCGGCGCCGTGAAAAAGCCGTCGATGGCCACGTGTCGAAACGGCCGGGCCGTGGCGAAACGATCCGCCAGTTGCCCGGCCTGTTGCACGACTTCGGCGCTGACGAAATCGCCCAGCCCGGTCGCGTCGTGATCGGAGGGTGCGTTCATTCCCATTCGATGGTCGCCGGGGGTTTGCCTGAAATGTCATAAACAACACGAGATATACCGTCTATCTCATTGATTATTCTTAAGGATACATGCTCCAGAAATTCATGAGACAGGGGCGCCCAACGCGCCGTCATGAAATCCACGGTCTGCACGGCCCGCAGGGCCACCACCCACTCGTAGCGCCGCTGGTCACCAACGACGCCCACGGATTTCACCGGCAGGAATACTGCGAAGGCCTGCGATACGTCGTCGTACAGCCCCTGGCGACGCAGTTCGCCGATGAAAATGTCGTCGGCACGCTGCAGGGGCTCGACGTACTCCGGCCGCACTTCGCCGAGAATACGCACGCCCAGTCCGGGACCCGGAAACGGGTGGCGGTAGACCATTTCCGAGGGCAGGCCCAACTCGATGCCCAGCTTGCGAACCTCATCCTTGAACAGTTCACGCAGGGGTTCGACCAGGGCCATGTTCATGCGCTCCGGCAGGCCGCCCACGTTGTGATGCGACTTGATCACGTGCGCCTTCCCGGTGCGTGAACCGGCACTCTCGATCACGTCCGGGTAGATCGTGCCCTGGGCCAGCCAGCGGGCGTCACCGCTGGCCTTGGCCTGCTCCTCGAAAATTTCGATGAACAGGTTACCGATGACCTTGCGCTTGGCTTCCGGGTCGTCAATCCCGGCAAGACCAGCCAGGAAGCGTTCACCGGCGTCCACGCGAACCACGCGAACGCCCATGTGTTCGGCGAAGGTGGCCATGACCTGGTCACCCTCCCCCAGGCGCAGCAGGCCCGTATCGACGAAGATGCAGGTCAGCTGGTCGCCGATGGCCTTGTGCAGCAGCGCCGCCACGACGCTGGAATCGACGCCGCCGGACAGGCCCAGCAGCACCGGGGCGTCACCGACCTCTTCGCGCACCCGGTTCACCGAGTCGTCGATGATGTTGGCCGCCGTCCACAGTTTTTCGCAGCCACAGATGCCGGCCACGAAACGCTCGAGCAGTCGTTCGCCCTGCAGGGTATGGGTCACTTCCGGGTGGAATTGCAATCCGTACCAGCAGCGCTGTTCGTCGGCCATGATGGTCATTGGCGCAGAGCCGGTCTCGCCGACGTGCACAAACCCTTCCGGCAGCCGGGTGACCTTGTCGCCGTGGCTCATCCACACGTCCAGGGACCCCACGCCGTCGGCGTCAACATGGTCTTCGATGCCCCGGGTGAGGGCGCAGTCTTCGACCAGGCGCACGCGGGCGTAACCGAACTCCTTCTCGTCGGAAGGCTCGACCTGGCCGCCAAGCTGCGCCGCCATGGTGTGCAGGCCGTAGCAGATGCCCAGGATGGGAATATCCAGCTCGAATACCAGCTGCGGTGCGCGTGGACCATCGGCCATGGTCACCGACTCCGGTCCACCGGACAGCACCAGGCCGCGAGGCGCGAAGTCGCGGATTTCCTGTTCCGATACGTCCCAGGGATAGATCTCGCAGTAGACACCGATTTCGCGGATGCGCCGGGCGATCAACTGGGTGTACTGGGAGCCGAAATCCAGGATCAGGATCCGGTGCTGATGAATGTCCTGCATGTCTTGGCCGCCTTCTGCCTGTCCCGTCCGCGCGCCGCGGCCTCAGCCGAGCTTGTAGTTCGGTGCTTCCTTGGTGATTTGCACGTCATGTGCGTGGCTCTCGCGCACCCCCGCGTTGGTGACCCGCACGAATTGCGCCTCGGTGCGGAAACGCTCGATCGACGCGCAGCCCATGTACCCCATGGACGAGCGCAGGCCACCCAGCAGCTGGTGCACCACGCCGGCCAGTGCGCCCTTGTAGGGCACGCGGCCTTCGATGCCTTCCGGAACGAGCTTGTCGGCGGAGGCTTCGTGCTGGAAATAACGGTCCTTCGAGCCCTGCTGCATGGCCCCGATGGAACCCATGCCGCGATAGGATTTGTAGGAACGGCCCTGGAACAGCTCCACTTCGCCGGGCGCCTCCTCGGTGCCGGCCAGCAGGCTGCCGATCATCACTGTGTGCGCGCCGGCCGCAATGGCCTTCGCCAGGTCGCCGGAAAAGCGGATGCCGCCGTCAGCCACCAGCGGAACGCCGGATGACGCCAGGGCCTCGGCCACGTTGGCCACGGCCGTGACCTGCGGCACGCCGACACCGGCCACGATGCGGGTGGTGCAGATGGAACCCGGTCCCTGCCCCACCTTGACGGCGTCGGCGCCGGCCTCGACCAGCGCCAGGGCGCCCTCGGCGGTGGTCACGTTGCCGCCCATGACCTGCACGTCAGGGAACTGCTTCTTGGTCCAGGCCACGCGCTCGAGCACCCCGCGGGTATGACCGTGCGCGGTATCCACCACCACCACGTCCACGCCAGCTTCGACCAACGCGGTGATGCGATCCTCGGTATCGCCACCGACGGCCACCGCGGCCGCGACCAGCAGGCGCTCCTGGCTGTCCTTGGCGGCATTGGGAAAGTCGCTGGATTTCTGAATGTCCTTGACCGTGATCAGGCCGCGCAGCTGGAACGCTTCGTTGACCACCAGCACCTTCTCGATGCGGTGCTTGTGCAGCAGCTGCAACACTTCGTCCTGGCTGGCGTCCTCGCGTACCGTGACCAGCTTTTCCTTGCGGGTCATGATGTTGCGTACCGGGTCGTCCAGCCGGCGTTCGAAACGCATGTCGCGGCTGGTGACGATGCCGACCAGTTCGTCGCCGTCCACCACCGGCACACCGGAAATGTTGTGGCGGTGGGTCAGGTCGAGCACTTCCCGGATGGTGGTTTGCGGCCCCACGGTAATGGGATCCTTGATCACACCCGCCTCGTACTTCTTGACCACGCGGACCTGGTTTGCCTGGCCTGCGATGTCCATGTTCTTGTGCACCACCCCGATGCCGCCTTCCTGCGCCATGGCGATGGCCAGGCGCGCCTCGGTGACCGTGTCCATGGCGGCGGACATCAGCGGCACCTTGAGGTTCAGGTCGCGGGTCAGGCGGGTTTCGAGGCTGACGTCCTTGGGCAGGACGTCCGAATAGGCGGGGACGAGGGAAACGTCGTCAAAGGTCAGTGCTTCGCCGGTCACTCGCATCGGGGGCTCCTGGACGGTCTTGGATGCGTTAACGCCCGGACCCGGATCGGGTCCGGTCCGGGCGTCGAATGAAGTCGCGCATTATACCGCCCACCTCGCAGGCAAAGCCACATGCCGGTCAGGAAATTCCTACTCGACTGCGAACACCCGTTCGCCGTCAAGCCAGGTTTCCAGCACCACCATCCGGGGAATCTGCTCCGCCGGAATGCTCATATAGTCCCGGTCAAGCACCAGGAAATCCGCTCGTTTACCGGCTTCGAGCGAGCCGACGAGATTTTCCATGAAACCGGCGCGTGCAGCGTCGATGGTGAACCCTCGAAGTGCCGACTCGCGCGTGACCCGCTCCCGGGGTGTCCAGCCACCGGCCGGCGTGCCCTCCAGGTCCATGCGGGTGACCGCGGCATACAGTCCCAGCCGAGGATCCACCGCCTCGACCGGGAAGTCCGACCCGAAGGCCAGTTGCGCGCCACTGTCGAGCAGGCTGCGCCAGGCGTACGCGAAACGGATTCGCTCCGGACCCAGGCGCTGCTCGGCCCAGGGCATGTCGCTGGTGGCATGGGTCGGCTGCATGGACGCCACGAGCCCCAGTTCGGCGAAGCGCCCGAGGTCGGGGGCGCTGAGCACCTGGGCATGCTCCACGCGGTGCCGGCCCGGGTTGTCCTGGTGCGTGGCCATGCTCGCCGCGAGCGCGTCGATCACCACCCGGTTGGCCCGGTCGCCGATGGCGTGAACGGCCACCTGGAACCCACAACCAAGCACCCGGTCGATCTGGGCCTGCATGGCGCCCCGCTCCAGGAACAACAGCCCACGGTTGCCCGGGTCGTCACTGTAGTCCGCCAGCAATGCGGCGCCGCGGCTGCCCAGCGCGCCATCTCCATACAGCTTGGTGGCGCGCATGAACAGGCGCTCGGACGGGTCGTGCACCGGGCCGTTTTCGCACAGCCAGTCCAGGGTGGCGCCGGTGCCATCGGTCATCGCGTACAGGCGAGTGTGCAGAAGCCCGCGAGCCAGCTTCCGCTGAAAGCGATCCAGCGCCACGCGATCGATGCCGGGATCGTGCACGCCGGTGAGTCCCACGCTGAGCATGTGCGCAATGGCCTGGTCGATGGCATCCATGATCGCCGCATCGGAGGTCGGCGGAACCACAGCCTCCACCAGCGCCATGGCGCGATCGATGAAAATGCCCGTTGGATTGCCTTCGGGATCACGATGAATCATGCCGCCGTCGACCTGCCAGTCACCGGACAGGTCACGATCCGCCTGCGCCAGCGCGGCGCTGTTGGCCCAGGCCGCGTGGCCGTCAATGCGACGCAGCCACACGGGGCGATCGGGAAAGTGTTCGTCCAGGTCGGCGCGATCGGGAAACTCGGCCACCGGCCAGTCGTTCTGGTCCCAGCCACGACCCAGCAACCAGACACCTTCGGCCAGTTCGGCCTCCTGAGCCTTGAGCCGCTCGATGATCTCAGCCCGTGAGGCAGTGCCGGCCAGTTGCGCCCGGGTCAGGGACAGGGCCAGACCATGCAGATGGCCGTGAGCGTCGATCAGCCCGGGAATCACGGTGCGTCCGGTTCGATCCAGGCGGAGGGCGTCAGGGTACGCGTCCATCAACTCCACGTCTTCTCCCACCGCGAGGATTTGACCCTGACCGTCGAAGGCCAGGGCTTCCGCCAGGGGGCGTCCCGGGTCCAGGGTGTGAATGGTGGCTCCATGAACCACGATGACGCCGGCCGGCGCCCCGCGCCCAAGGGCGCCGGGCGCGTTGGGGGCGTCGGGGGCGGATGCGACTTCAACGTGATCACAGCCCGAGATGACGACAAGGGCAAACAGGGCGACAAATGCGCGCCATGCAGCGCCGGGACAGCGGATCGACATCATGTATCGGAACTCCGGCACGACTTGGGGGCGGCGCCAGTTTATCATCGGGGGCATGCGCAACGTGTACACACCCAGCGAACTGAACCGGGAGGTTCGCCTGCACCTCGAAGCGGGTTTCCCACGCCTGTGGGTTGAGGGGGAAATCAGCAATCTCGCGCGACCTGCCTCCGGCCACCTTTATTTCACCCTGAAAGACGAAAAGGCCCAGCTGCGCTGCGCATTGTTCCGTTCACAGGCCAGGGGGCTCACCTTCCGTCCGGAGAACGGCCAGCTGGTGCAGGTTCGCGGACGACTCGGGCTGTACGAACCGCGCGGCGAATACCAGATGATCGCCGACACGCTCGAGGCCAGCGGCGAAGGCCGTCTGCGGGCTTCCTTCGAGGCCCTCAAACAGGCGCTGGAACAGGAAGGCCTGTTCCGCGCCGAGCACAAGCGCCCCCTGCCCCGGGCGCCACGACGCATCGCGGTGATCACTTCACCCACCGGCGCGGTGATCCGTGACATCCTGCACGTCCTGGGCCGACGATGGCCGCTGGCCAGTGTGCGCCTGTATCCCGTCCCGGTACAGGGGCAGGAGGCACCGCCGGCAATCGTTCGCGCCCTGGCCGCGGCCAATCGACACGGTTGGGCGCAAACCATCATCCTGGCGCGTGGCGGCGGCTCCCTGGAAGACCTGTGGGCCTTCAATGATGAAACCGTGGCCCGTGCGATTCACGCATCCACCCTGCCGGTGGTCTCAGCGGTGGGTCACGAAACCGATGTGAGCATCAGCGACTTCGTGGCCGACGTGCGTGCGCCGACACCTTCGGCGGCGGCGGAGTTGGCGTCGCCCGATCGGGCCGTGCTGCGACGGGGTTTCGGCAGCGCACTTGATCAATTGCAGCGTCGCATGACCGCCCGCCTGCAGGCCCGCGGGCAACGCCTGGACGAGCTTTCCGAGCGCCTGCGGGGACAGCATCCCGCTCGGCGTCTCGGCACTCAGCGCGAACAGGTGCTCGCGCTGGAGGGCCGCCTGCACACCAGCGCCCGCCGCCTGGTGGCAGCGCAACAGCAGCGCCTTGCCCCGGTGGACACCCGTCTTCGCGGTGCATTGCGCAACCTGCTGCCCCGACGCCGTGAAGCGCTCGCAGCCCTCGGCCGAACCCTGCACGCGGTCAGTCCGCTGCCTACCCTCGACCGGGGATACTCGGTCACGCTGAACGCCGACAGCGGAGAAACCTTGCGCTCAGTGTCCGAACTCGAACCGGGGCAGACCATCGTGACGCGTCTCGCCGATGGTCGCGCCTGGTCGATGGTGGACCGCCTGTGCCGGGAACCGCGTCCCGACGCCATGAAAGACCGCTGACCCCGCAATGGCCTTTCGCGCGTTATTCCGGGTACGGGATCGTACCGCCGGCGCCCTGAAGCCCGCAGGGCAATCCAAACCCTTCATGCCATGAAAGGAGACAGCGACGAAGCCCTCATGCTCAGCTACGCCAAGGGAAACGCGAAGTCCTTCGAGGCGCTGTACGGGCGCTACCGGCAGCCCCTGTTCGGGTATTTTCTGCGCCATGTCAGCGACGAAGCCACCGCGAACGACCTTTACCAGGGCTGCTGGGAGAAAGTCATTGCGGCGCGCGGTCGCTACCGGCGCCGATCGCCGTTTCGCGCCTGGCTGTTTCGCATCGCGCACAATCATCTCGTGGATCACTATCGCCGGGGTCGCGACGCCTCGCCCCTGCCTCCGGAGCTTGCCGATCCCGACGCGGACAACCCGGGTGAGGAGATCGACAACCAGGTCCGCAGAACCCGCTTCCTTGCCGCCTTGGCCACGCTTCCCGAAGAGCAGCGGGACGCCCTGCTGTTGCGCCTGGAAGGCGACCTGGGACTCGACCAGATCGCGGCGGTGACCGGCGTGGGCGCCGAAACCGCCAAGAGTCGCCTGCGCTATGCAACGAAGAAGCTCAAGGAGGTGTTGGGCGTATGAGTCCGACTTCCCGGAAACACGAGAAGAACAGGGACCCACTGGTGCCCGATGAAGTCCGTGCCGCCTGGCGCGAGGCAGGCGCGCCAGAACCGGCGGAACTGGTCGACCGGGCCGTGCTCAACCGGGCCCGCGCGGCGGTGGAATCATCGACGCCGGGCAGACCCTGGAGTTTTGGCTGGCCGCACACCGTCACCACGGCCGCCGTCCTGGTGCTGGGCGTGACGCTGTTGCTGCAACTGCGGGACCAGGCCCCCGGTGTTAGCCAGCCACCGCCGCCTGCGCCCGCGTCGCGGACCGTGCCGGCGGATGCCGTCAGAACCCCACCCGCCCGCGACAGCGTGTCAGCCGACGAACCGGTGCCGGACAGAATGCTCCGGGCGCCGACGCCGGAGGCCGAAGCGGTGCGGGATGAAATCGACCCGGCTGCGTCGGCGGCGGGCATCTCGCGGCGGCAGGACGTCATCGAGCAGGATGCCGCGCCGGCGGCGCCGGCTGAACAACAGCCGGCACAGGGGACCCGGCTCCTGGAAGAAGCCCTTCTGAAAAACGAGATCGAAATCGAAAGCGCGGACGTTGAACATCGCGCACGCCGCAGCCAATCCGAGGAAACCGACCCGGAGCGCCTGCTGGCAGAGATCCGCCGTCTGCTCGATGCGGGTGAATTCGAGGACGCGCGGGAAGCGCTGGCGCGGTTCCGGCTCGCCTTTCCTGACCATCCCCTGCCCGAAGACCTGGCAACCGCCTTCGACGCGCCATGAGCCTGCAGCTGACCGGGCCGTGCTGCTGGGAAGACAGCATCAAGCGCAGCCGATTCGTGGCATACGCCGCGCCCGTGGCGTCTGCGGACGATGCACTGGCCGTTCTCGACCACGTCGCCGATCACTCTGCGACCCATAACTGCTGGGCCTGGCGTATCGACGCGGGCATACGGTTCAACGACGACGGCGAGCCCGCGGGCACCGCGGGACGACCGATCCTGTCGGTGCTGGAGGCTCGCGACCTGGTCGGCGTCATGCTGATCGTCACGCGCTACTACGGGGGCATCAAGCTGGGCGCCGGCGGACTGGTGCGGGCTTATTCCGGCACGGCGGCCAGGTGCCTGGACCGCGGAAAAGTCGAGCCGAGAATCGTTCTGCAGCAATGCGAGGTGCAGGCAGATTTCGCCCTGGCCGATCCCCTGCACCAGTTGCTCGAACGCCATGGCGCGGTAAAACACGCGGAACGATACGACGCGCGGGGCGTGACGCTTACGGTGGACGTGCCGGAAAGCGCCCTGGAGCCCATGCGGGCGGAGCTGGACGAAATCAGTCGGGGCCAGGCCCGTTTCCGGCGTCGCTGACCGGGGAATCCAGGGACAAGGTGATTCCCGGTAGCGTGGTGGCGAAATCCGGCCCGGCCAGCAGCGATGGTGTGGTGTAACCGCCCGATACGTCGGCGCCGAGTACGCGGGCGACCAGCGCGAGGCTCGCCGCAACGGTGACGTCGTAGCCATTGGGGCCGCTCAGCGTGCCGTTGACTCGCCGGCCGTCCGCGCTGGTGACTTCGCCCCAGACCTCGACGCCGGTCCGTTGGCGCGTGGCCTCATCCGGACCCGGGCCCCGCGCATCGATGCGTTTGCGCAGCAGCGCCTGCACCCAACCCCAACGCAGGACCGGTCTCAGCCTGGCCATCCGGCGCATGCGCGCGATGGTCCGCGGCGCCATGGACAGGTAGACCTCGACATCGGGAATCCCGGTCGAAACCCAGGCAGTGAACACGTCGCCCCAGGGAATGGTGACCGCCCTGCGCAGGCCGTGGGCGAAGGGAACGTCGCGGGTCTTCCAGGCCATGGGGACGGATTCGAGCTTCCCGTTCTTGCGAACACGCCCACCCTGGCCGAGTTTGGCGACACCCGTCAGCGCCGTACCACGGCTGGGACCGCCGCCTGCTTCAAAAGCCAGCACCAGCGCGGTGGCGGCGGGCAGCGCACGCACCAGGCAGGCGGCGAGGCAGTCCGTGGGCACCACGTCGAATCCGGCCCCGGGGCACAGCAGCACGTCGGCGTGACGGGCGCGCTCGTCCTGACGCCAGGCATGCTCGAAAACGTCGATCTCGCCGGTGATGTCGAGATAATGGGCGCCGCGGGCAAGGCACCCCTCGATCATGGGCGCACTGGTGTTCGCAAAGGGTCCTGCGCAGTGCAGTACGAGGCGCAGACCCTCCAGCGAGGAGGCCACGTCGCCTTCGAGGTCAAATACGCGGGTTTCCAGCCCCAGTTCCGCGCCGAGAGGCGCTATCGCTTCGGCCCGACGGCCGGCCAGGATTGGTGCAAGCCCGCGCCTGGCGGCTTCGTGGGCGATCAGTCGGCCGGTGTACCCGTTGGCGCCGTAGATCATCCAGTTCATGCGCCGCCTCCCTGCCGATCAGAACAGGCTGCCCTGGTCACCGCCATCGTCCGGCTCCGGATGCTCCGGCTCCACCGGCAGGTCGGACAGGGTCTCTTCGGCCGGTGTGACGTGTCGCTCTCGTTGCGGCGCAGGCGGAGGTGACGGCGCTTCGGGTTGCGGCTCCACGACTTCGGAACCCGGCGCTCGCCGATTGATCATTTTCAGCAGCTCGCCGGTGGTGCAATGCCCTTCGAGCGTGTGTCGCAACGGCTGGTTGGGATGCAGATGGTAACTGTTGCGACGGCCTTGCTTGGTTACGCTGAGCATGCCGCCTTTTTGCAGATCCCGGACGATTTTCTGTACCGCCCGTTCAGTGATGCCCACCACCTGGGCCACGTCTCGCAGACGCGCATCCGGATCGCGCGACAGCACGACCAGCACGTGACCATGGTTGCTGAACAGGGTCCACTTGCTCATGACAGAGACAATTTGCGCCGCTTTTTGCAGATAAGCCGAATTGTATTTCGTGTTTAGAGTTTCTTCAAATTCTTATCGTAGGTGGACTGTTGACGGGGGTGGGGGAAGTTGGCATTTCCGGGGCTCACCCGACCGGGTCAATCACGGACATCTCCCTATAACCCCGCCGCCACCTCGGTCCCCTGGCGAATCGCGTACTTGGCATCGAGTTCACGTGCCTCATACGCGCCCCCAATCAATCTCGCCTTCACGCCGGCTTCGGCCAATGCTTCCGCCAGCTCACGGTTGGGCAATTGGCCGGCGCACACGATCACGTTGTCTGCCTTGAGCACGCGGCGTTCTTCCCCGAGCTGAATATGCAGGCCATCGTCATCCACCTTCAGATAGCGGACGCCCGACACAGCCTCGATGCCGCGCCGTTTGAGATTCATGCGGTGGATCCAACCCGTGGTCTTGCCCAGGCCCTTGCCCGGTTTGCTGTCCTTGCGTTGCAGTAACGTGATGCGCCGGAACGCGGGTTGCGGGTGCGCGTCCACGCCGGCCACGCCGCCTCTCGCATGCAGCCCAAGATCGATGCCCCAGTCCTTTGCAAAGGCCTCCCGCGACAGGCTCGGAGAGGGTTGCTCCGGGTCGTGGGCGAGAAACTCGGCGACATCAAAACCGATCCCCCCCGCGCCGATGATGGCCACGTGTTCGCCAACGTGCGCGTCACCGCGGAGCACGTCCAGGTAGGACAGCACGCTCGCATGGTCCAGGCCGGGAATGCCCGGCACCCGTGGGTGCACGCCGGTGGCGAGAATCACCTCGTCGAAATCCGCCAGAATGGCTTCGTCCGCCACCGTTCCCAGGTGCAATTCCACCCCGGTCTCCGCGAGCCGTTCACGGAAGTACCGCAACGTCTCGTGGAACTCCTCCTTGCCGGGCACGCGCTTGGCCATGTTGAATTGACCGCCGATTTCGCCCGCCTGTTCGAACAGGCTCACAGCGTGCCCCCGTTCCGCCGCCGTGGTGGCGCAGGCCAGTCCGGCCGGGCCTGCGCCGACCACGGCCACACGCCGAGGGTGCGCGGTGGGCAGTATCTGCAACTCGGTTTCGTGGCAGGCGCGCGGGTTGACCAGGCAGGAAGCCGTCTGGTTGCGAAAACTGTGGTCCAGGCAAGCCTGGTTGCAGGCGATACAGGTATTAATGCGATGCGCCTCGCCTCGCGCCGCCTTGTTGACAAACGCCGCGTCCGCCAGCAGTGGGCGGGCCATCGACACCATGTCAGCCTCACCGCGCGCCAGGGCGGCCTCGGCCACCTCCGGTGTATTGATGCGGTTGGTGGTGACCAGCGGGACCGACACTTCCGGCTTCAGGCGCGCAGTGACGAAGGTGAACGCGCCGCGTGGGACCATGGTGGCGATGGTGGGAATGCGCGCTTCGTGCCACCCGATCCCGGTGTTGATCAGGGTCGCCCCCGCGGATTCGACCGCGTGCGCCTGGGCAACGATCTCGTCCCAGGCATTGCCGTCCGGCAGCAGGTCGAGCATGGACAGCCGATAGATCAGGATGAAGTCCGGTCCCACGGCTTCGCGAACCCGCGCCACGATTTCCTCGGCGATGCGATAGCGTTTTTCGTTCGTACCACCCCAGGCGTCGGTGCGGTCGTTGACGTGCCCGGTGGTGAACTGGTTGATCAGATATCCTTCCGAGCCCATGATCTCGACGCCGTCGTAACCGGCGTCACGCGCCAGTACCGAGGCGCGAACGAACCCACGAATCTCCCGCTCCACGCCGCGTGCACTGAGCGCCTTCGGGCGAAACGGCGAGATTGGGGATTGACGACGGGACGCCGATACGACGAACGGGTGGTATCCATACCGACCCGCGTGCAGCACCTGCATGCAGATCTTGCCGCCGGCGTCGTGCACCGCACTGGTGACCTGGCGGTGGCGTGAAACCTGGTGGCGACAGACCATGCTCGATGCCAGCGGCGCCAGCCACCCACGCAGGGTGGGCGCCATGCCGCCCGTGACCATCAGCCCGACCCCGCCTTCGGCGCGCTCCCTGAAATAGGCCGCCAGGCGGGGATAATGCCGGGCGCGGTCTTCCAGGCCCGTGTGCATGGAACCCATCAGAACGCGGTTGCGCAACATGGTGAACCCGAGGTCCAGCGGCGCCAACAGGTGTGGATAAGCGGGTGAACTCACTGCGTTTCGGCCTCCACCAGGGCGCTGATGACCCGCCGCACGCGCTGCATGGACCTGGCGAGGGTCGCACTGATCTGCGACATCGTGATGGGTGTGTCCGACAGGCCGGCGGCCGCGTTGGCCACGACCGCCAGGCAAACGTAAGGCAAACCGGCCTCGCGAGCCAGGGAGGCCTCGGGCATGGTGGTCATCCCCACCAGGGTGCAGCCGTCCCGCTCCAGGCGGCGGATTTCCGCCGCGGTTTCCAGGCGCGGACCCTGGGTCACACCCACGCACCCCCCATCAACGAGCCCCTCCCCGGCAACGCAGCCGGCCTCCAGCAGACGCGCTCGCCAGTCGGGGCTGAAGGGTTGGGCGAATTCCACGTGGTCGAGCGGACCGGCGTCGCCGTCACGAAAGCTGTGCGCCCGGCCCCAGGTGTAATCGACCAATTGGTCCGGCAGCACCAGGGCGCCCGGCGAGGCCGTCTCGTGCAGGCCGCCGACCGCGTTGACGGCCACCAGGCCGGAAACGCCGGCCTGGGCCAGTGCGTGGATATTCGCCCGGTAATTGACCCGGTGCGGCGCGATGTCATGATCCGGTCCGTGCCGGGGCAAAAACACCAGGGTTTCGCCAAAAAACTGGAGGGGACCCGATGGAGGGCCAAAGGGCGTCTCGGGCGCGACTTCCCGGGGTGGGTCGCCCCAATGGTCCAGCCCGGTCCCGCCGATCAGACCGATCAGCGCCAAGGCGCTACTCCTCCTCCAGCGCCATGATGCAATCGAGGTGACGCCATTCCTCGTACGCGTCCATACCGCAGCCGTAGACATAGACATCCGGCACGTCGAGGCCGACGAAGTCGACGTAATCGCGGGCCAGTCCGCGGTCGTGTTCCTTGCGCACCAGTGCCGCCAGTTTCACGCTGGCCGCCTTGCGCTTTTCCACGGAACCGCGGATCGCGGCCAGGGTATTGCCCTCGTCGAAAATGTCGTCGATCACCAGGACATGCTTTCCTTCCAGGTCCAGACGAGGCGGCACGCGGTATTCGAGTTCGTGACCGTGCAGACCGCCGCGGTATCGCGTGGCATGCACGAAATCCATGGTCAGCGGCATGTCGAGCCGGGTCGCCAGCCAGGCCATGGGCAGGATGGCGCCGGTCATGACGCCCACCAGCACGATGGGCTGGTCGCCATAATGCGTGTTGATGGCATCGGCCAGGCGGTCCACGGCGCCCTCCACCGCCTCGCGGTCGAACAGGACGCGGGACCGACGTAACAGTGACCGGGGATCGGGATGTCCGGCGTGATCGGCTAAGCCCATTGTGAGTGCTCCAGTTCTTCGAGGGATTGTTGCCAGTGCCGCCACTCGCTGACCGTGGCCAGTTCTTCGCGCGAGACGTCGAAGCGACCGTGCAAACGAAGCAAGGCGTCACAGCGGGGCGCGTCGCCATCCCAGGTCGCCAGCAGTTCGGCGACTTCGTCCGGCTGACAGACCAGGACCGCATCGCAACCGGCATCGAGGGACAGGCGCGCGCGGTCGGCCAGCTTACCAGCGTAGCCCGCCGCATGCATGCCCAGATCGTCCGACAGAATGACCCCCTGGTACCCCAGTTCGCCTCGCAGTATCTCGCCGATCCAGCGCGGCGAATACCCGGCTGGCGCGGCATCCACGGCCGGGTAAATGACGTGCGCCATCATCAACGCATCCAGCTCACCGAGCCGATGCACGAAGGGCTGCAGGTCGTGCCTCCGGATGACATTCAGTTCGCGCTCGTCCACCACGTCGTCGGTGTGGGAGTCGGCGCGCACGGACCCATGGCCGGGAAAGTGCTTGCCGCAAGCCTTCATCCCCGCGTCGTGCATCCCGGCGAGGTAGTGTTGCGCGAGTTCCGAGACTGCCTCGGCAGTGCCGGCGAACGCGCGGTCACCGATAACGCAACTGTCAAGGTCCAGGTCGAGCACCGGGGCGAAACTGTGGTCCACGTCGGCCACCAGCAGCTCGGTCGCCATCACGCGACCGTGCCGGTAGGCAAAATCCCGGGCCACGGCGGGCGCTGTCTGGAACATGCGCCCCAGCAAGCCCAGCGGGGGTAGCCGTGTAAACCCCTCGCGAAAACGTTGTACCCGCCCACCCTCATGGTCCACGCAGATCAACATGGGGGCTCGCGCCGTGGCGCGAATGTCGGCGTTGAGCGCCTCCAGCTGGGCGAGGTCGCGAAAATTTCGCGTGAACAGCACCACGCCGCCCACCAGGGGGTGGGACAGGTGGGCCCGGTCGCGCTGGCTCAGTTCGGGGCCATCGGTACCGATAAGAATCGGTCCGGGTATGTCATTTGCCATGTTCAGGGCGTCTCCCAGGTATCGAAGGGTTGTATGGACAGGGCGACGTTGTAGTAGCGGTCAACGTCGGTGACCTCGTCGCCGGCCCAGGGGGGCAGTTCCACGGCCTGCCCCACCATCTCGAGCTCCACTTCAGCCACCACCAGCCCCTGGTTGCGACCTTCAAACTCGTCGATTTCCCACAAGAGACCACCATGGCGTACGTAGTGGCGGGTTTTCTCTACACGGCCACCACCGGCCAGTTCGAACAGGCGCAACCCGTCCTCCAGCGGCACCGGGTACTCGAATTCCTCGCGCTGCCGACCCAGGCGCAGCTGCTTGATGTTGATGGTGGCCTGATCGCCGGCCAGGCGGACCCTGATGGACACGCCGTCACCACCCAGGTAGGCCTGCTTCATGGGCACGGAACGCAGCACGCCGTCGCGCCAGCTTTCATCTCGGGGCAGGAACTTTCGTTCGATCTCCAGCGCCATGGCGGTTCAGGGAAGTCGATTCATACGGGGGATCTGACGAACAAGGCCATGGCCTCGATGTGGGGTGTCTGGGGAAACATGTCCATGGCCCCGGCAGCTTCCAGTGAGTAGCCATGCTCGCGCTGCAACACGCACGCATCCTCCGCCAGGGTACGCGGATTGCACGAAACATACACCACGCGCCGGGCCCCCGTGGCCGCGATACGGGAGAGCACCGGACCGGCACCGGACCGCGGCGGATCCAGCAGCACCCGGTCAAATTTCGATGTCGGCCACCGTTCACCGACGTGGTCGTCGTACAGGTTCGCCTCGTCGAAAAAAGCGTTGTCGATGCGGTTGGCAGAGGCGTTCTCGCGTGCGCGCCTGACCAGGTTCGCGGCGCCTTCCAGGCCGGTCACTGCAGCGCAGCGCCGAGCGATGGGCAGGGTGAAATTGCCCAGGCCGCAGAACAGGTCCAGGGCGCGGTCTTCCGGTCCGGGCGCCAGCAAGTCCATGGCCTGGTCGATCATCAGTCGATTGAGTTCATTGTTGACCTGGACGAAATCCAGCGGTTCGAAGGCCATCAGCAGACCTTCTTCCGGCAGTCGGTACGTCAGTCGCGACGGCCCCGGCGTCAGTGGCGCCACCGTATCCGGGCCGCCCGGCTGCAGGTAGAGCCGTAAGCCGCTGTCGGTCTCAAACGTGGTCAACGCTACCAGGTCCCGTTCAGAGAGTGGTTCGAGGTGGCGGATGACCAACACGGCGTGGTCGTCGCCGCAACTGGCCTCGATCTGGGGAATGGTCGCACGCGCTTCGAGTGACTCGACCAGCGCGACCAGCGCGGGCAGCGCATCGGCCACCAGGGGAACCAGCGTGTGGCAGCTGTCCATGTCGGTGACGAATCGACCATCGCGTTCACGAAAGCCCACCAGGACCCGCCCCTTGCCCTTCACGTCCCGCACCGACAGGCGGGCCTTGCGTCGATAGCGCCAGCGCCCGGCCGTCAGCGGCGGCAGGATGTTGCGCGGCTGCAGACCACTCTGTGCGGAGAGTTCCTGCAGCAGGCGTTCCTGCTTCCAGGCCAGTTGCTCGGACTCCGACAGATGCTGCACGGCGCAGGCGCTGCAGGTGCCGAAATGCGGGCACGGCGGCGTCACGCGCTGCGGCGAGGCATCGATGACCTCCAGGGTTTCAGCCTGGCCCCGCATGCGCCTGCCGAACAGGTAACGGGCCAGGACCGTCTCGCCCGGCAGCGCGCCCCACACCGCCAGGTCGCGACCGTCGTGTTGCGCGCTTCCCGCGCCTTTTTCACCCAGCGATCCGATGATCGTTTCGAAAGGCGCTTCAGGCAGGCGTCGACGCGCCATCAGCCGGATACCTGCGCCAGGCCGGACGAGGTCACGTGCCGCGATTCATGAGAATGCGCATTTCACGTACCGCCGCGCCCAGGCCGACGAACAGCGCACGGGCCACGATGGCATGACCGATGTTCAGTTCCACGATCTGGGGAATGTCCACCACGGGATGCACGTTCTGATAGTGCAGGCCGTGTCCCGCGTTGACCTGCAGACCGAGGTCCTGTCCGATTTCAGCCGCGCGTTGCAGGCGTTGCAATTCCGCGGCCTGCAGTTCCCCCTCGAGTTCCGCGTAGGCGCCGGTGTGCAACTCCACCACGGGCGCGCCGGAGTCCGCCGCGGCCTGCAGTTGGGCCGGGTCCGGATCGATGAACAGGGAGACGCGAATGCCGGCATCACGCAGACGATGGCAGGCGCCGCGAACCCGGGTGAATCCGCCGATCACGTCCAGGCCGCCCTCGGTGGTCAGCTCCTGGCGTTTTTCCGGCACGAGGCAGACGTCGGCGGGCTGGTTCCTTTCGGCAATGGCCAGCATCTCGTCGGTGACCGCCATTTCCAGGTTGACGCGCGTGGACACCTGCCGACACAAGGCTTCCACCTCGTCGTCCTGGATGTGTCGCCGGTCTTCACGCAGGTGTACGGTGATGGCATCCGCTCCGGCTTCTTCGGCGACCGCGGCCGCCAACAGTACCGAGGGATAGTCCGTGCCGCGCGCCTGCCGGATGGTGGCCACGTGGTCGATGTTCACGCCCAGCAACAGGGCGCCGCCGGTCTCGCTTTCATTCATGTCGTTCCAGGTCCTTGGCCCCGTCGACGGGGATTTCGTCACGCTTGTGACCAGACGGCCGCACGGCGCGGTACAGGGCCTCGCTGGCCAGCGGGCGATCACCCAGGTGGTGGCGCAGGACCCGGCGCATCATGGCGCGCAATGACCGCCAGTCGGCCTCGTCCACGTGGCCGGCGTCCAGGGCCAGCAAGACTCGACCGTGCACCACGCCCGGTCGGCCGTTGCCCGAACCGGACACGCGCACGGGGCCACGCTCGGGTTGGTAATCGTACATGGCCTGAGGTTCGATCGCTGCGCCTCCCCCGTGCTCACGGTCCAGCATCAGGCCGAAACCCGTGGCCTCGAGCAGTTGCTTCTCGTACAGGCGCAGGCTGGTCTGGAGCGCGGCGCCACCGGCCAGTGCGCCGAGGGTTTCCCGGTACTGTTCGAACACCTCGGTATTGGGATCGTGACGCATCAAAAGACGCAGCGTCAGCTCATTCACGTACAGTCCGCAGTACAGCGCCTCGCCGATCAGGGGCGGGGGCGCCGCGACCTGGTCGGCATGGGTCAGCGTGCCAAGGTCTCCGCGCCGTCGCCAGTTCAGCAACAATGGCCGGAACGGCTGCAACACGCCGCGCAACCGGGACTTCGGTCCGCGCGCGCCGCGGGCCACCAGGCCGACCCTGCCGTGGTCGCGGCTCAGCACCTCCAGCAGGCGGCTGCTTTCGCGAAATGGCCGGGCGTGGAGCACGTAAGCGGGCTGGAGTTGAACGTTCTGCATGCGCCCACGATAGGACCTGTTTCAAGGCCGGGCAAGCCTGATGGGACGTCGGCCCGAACCCCGGGATCAGTCGTCGAATCCCAGGCGTTCCAGGGTTTTGTCACTTCGCGACCAGTCACGGGACACCTTGACCCAGGTCTCGAGATACACCTTCTCGTCGAACAGCGCTTCCATCGCCTGTCGCGCCTCGCGACCGACCTGTTTCAGCGCCTTGCCGCCCTTGCCGATCACGATCTGCTTCTGGCTCTCGCGCTCCACCCAAATCACCGCATGAATGCGTACCACGCCGTTCTCGCGCTTGAACCGCTCGATGTCCACGGTGAGGCTGTAGGGCAATTCCTGGTGAAGGCGCAGGGTGAGCGCCTCGCGCAGAAATTCGGCGGCCAGGAACCGTTCGCTGCGGTCGGTGATCTGGTCCTCGTCGTAAAATGGCATGGAGAACGGCAGCACCTCGAGCAGGCGATCCTCGACGTCCTGCACGCCGTCACCCTTCAGCGCGGAAACCAGGAACACATCCTCGTAGGGCTGTTGCGCCGTCACTTCGGCGACGTAGGCCAGCAATTCCTGCTTGTGATCGATGGTATCCACCTTGTTGACCACCAGGAACACCGGCACGTCCACCCGGGTCAACAACCGGGCGATGGCCTTGTCCTGGCGCGTCCATCGCCCCGCCTCGACCAGGAACAGGATGGCCTCCACGTCCCGGAACGTGGCCTTGGCCACGCGGTTCATATAGCGGTTCAACGCCCGACCGGCGGATGCATGGATTCCGGGGGTGTCCAGGTACACGACCTGTCCCTGGTCGGTGGTCTTGATCCCCGCCACGCGCTGACGGGTGGTTTGCGGCTTGTAGGTGACGATGCTGACCTTCCGTCCCAGGATATGGTTCATCAGCGTGGACTTGCCCACGTTGGGGCGGCCGATCAGCGCCACGTAACCGAAACGGAAATCGTTTTCCGGGGAGGTCATGGTTGGGGAGCCTCGTTGGCCGACAGCACGGCGCCGGCGGCGGCCTGTTCGGCCTTGCGACGACTGGAGCCGGAGGCCTCGGCCTCGAAACCGGTGTCCTCGAGGCGGCAAATCACGTGAAACCGCTTGGCATGCTCAGCACCCTCTTCTCGCACCAGTTCATACACCGGCAGCGGGCGGCTGCGCGCCTGCAGCCATTCCTGCAGGCGGGTCTTGGGGTCTTTCAGGGATTCGGCATCCGGCAGCCGATCCACCACCGGTTCAAAGGTCTCACGAATGACCTGGGCGGCCGCATCGAACCCCGCGTCCAGGTAGATGGCGCCGAGCACCGCCTCCAGGGCGTCGGCCAGCACGGAATCGCGCAGGTAGCCGCCGGACTTGAGCTCACCCTCGCCCATGCGAAGGTGGTCGCCGAGCTTGAGTCGGCGCGCGACCCGCGCCAGCGTCTCACCGCGAACCACGCGGGACCGCAGGCGGCTCAGGGAGCCTTCGTTGTCTTCCGGGCGTTGATGGAACAGCTCCGCGGCGATAACGAAATTGAGCACGGCGTCACCGAGGAACTCCAGGCGTTCGTTGTTGGTATTGGAGTGGCTGCGGTGGGTCAGCGCAGCCCGCAGCAATTCCGGGTCGGCGAAGACATGATCGACACCTGGCAGTTGCGAGTCCGCAGGCGGCATGTCACGACCCCTGGTCCGGGACCCCGCGCGCCACGGGGCCGTCGCCAGGTTCAGTCGCCGAGCAGAACCCGTTCATCGAAAGAGGCGATCACGTCCAGGTTACCGAGCACCGGCTTGCGCACCTCGTACTTGACCTGCAACCAGACGCCGTTGTTGCGCACCACCTTGATGTCCTCGGCGCCCACGTTGCCGTCCGAGTAGCTGATGTACAGGCGGTTCATGAACTTGTCCTTGATGTCGAACGGTGAATAGCTGGCGCTGCCCGGTTCATCCGCCAGACCGTTCATGGCGCTCTTGACCGAATAGAACTCGAGATAAATCGGCGTGATGCGCATCCCCAGGTAAGCGAAAAACACCACCATGGCGAGCACAATGAGAAACCCCACGAGACTCATGCCTTTTTGTTTTCGCACAATCATGATCCCTGATCTCAATGCTTGTATGTAAGTCTATGATAAACCAGCATGCCGCAGGATGACAGCGCGGACAAGCAATTCGCACCCGGCAAAGCGCCGAGGCCTACTCGATACCGGTGGCCACGCGACTCCAGTCGGCACAGCCCTTGTTCACGTCCAGGTTCAGCCAGATGCCCACCGCGCGTCCCACGAGGTTGCGCTCCGGCACGAATCCCCACTCGCGCGAGTCGTTGCTGCGGTCGCGGTTGTCGCCCATCATGAAATAGTGCCCTTCCGGCACCACCCACTGCCCGTTGCGCCCGCGCCGGGATTCGTGAATCAGGATGTCGTGGCGCTTGCTGCCCAGATCCTCACGGTAGCGCACCGCATCGCTGCGCGGCGTTGAGCATTTCACCTCGCTCGACAGGTACGGCGCGCCACCGGCGTGCGCCATGGTCTCGCCATTGATGAACAGCTGCTTGTCGCGGTACGTCACCGTATCGCCGGGCAGGCCGATGACACGCTTGATGTAGTTGACCGACGGGTCGTCCGGAAAGCGGAACACCACCACGTCTCCACGCTTCGGATCACCAATTTCGACCACCTTCGTGTTAAACACCGGCAACCGCAGACCGTAGGAGAATTTGTTCACGACGATGAAATCGCCGATCAGCAATGTCGGAATCATCGAACCGGACGGAATTTTGAACGGCTCGAAAAGGAAAGACCGGAACAACAACACGATGAACAGGACCGGGAACAGCGAGCGTGAGTACTCGACCAGCACCGGTTCGCGTTCTGGATCCTCCCCGGCCTGGACCTTGCGGTCCATACGCGACCGCTTGAAGAACAGGCTGTCCAACCCCCAGACCAGGCCGGTCAGCAGGGTAAGGATGACGAGTATCAGGGCGAAATCGAAATTCATGGGCTGTGCCGATTGTTGTCAGGTCCGTCTATTTCTTGTCTTGCTGCAGCACGGCGAGGAACGCTTCCTGCGGAATTTCCACCCTGCCGACCTGCTTCATGCGCTTTTTACCCGCCTTTTGCTTCTCCAGCAACTTGCGCTTGCGGGTGACGTCGCCCCCGTAGCACTTGGCGGTGACGTTTTTGCGCAGCGCCTTGACCGTGGTACGGGCGACAATCTGCCCGCCCAGTGCCGCCTGGATGGCTACGTCGAACATTTGTCGCGGAATCAGTTCACGCATGCGCTCGGCCAGTTCGCGACCGCGGCGCTGGGCGTCGTCGCGGTGCAGGATCACCGACAGGGCATCGACTCGTTCGCCGTTGATCATCAGGTCCACGCGCACGAAAGGGCCAGCCTCGTAACGCAGGAAATGATAGTCGAACGAGGCATAGCCACGGCTGACGGATTTCAGGCGGTCGAAAAAGTCCAGCACCACTTCGGCCATGGGCAACTCGTAGCGAACCGTAACCTGCCCGCCCAGGTACTGCATGCCCTTCTGTCGGCCCCGCTTTTCCTCGCACAGGCCGATCACCGCACCGACGTGATCCTGGGGCACCAGGATATTGGCCTCGATGATGGGCTCGCGAATTTCCGAAATGGTGTTGACCGGTGGCAGGTTGGCTGGGTTCTCCAGTTCGATGACCTCGCCGTCGGTCCTTTCGATTTCGTAGATCACGGTGGGCGCCGTGGTCACCAGCTCGACACCGTACTCGCGCTCCAGGCGCTCCTGCACGATGTCCATGTGCAGCATGCCCAGGAAGCCGCATCGAAAACCGAAACCCAGCGCTTCAGACGTCTCCGGCTCGAAATGCAGGGCCGCATCGTTCAGGCGCAACTTTTCCAGCGCGTCGCGCAGGTCGGCGAAATCATCGGAGTCGGTGGGGAACAGGCCCGCGAACACGCGCGGTTGCATGGCCTGGAAGCCGGGCAACGGCGCGTCCGCCGGGTTGGCCACCCCGGTGATGGTGTCGCCCACCGGCGCCCCGTGCACGTCCTTGATGCCCGCCACCAGGAAGCCCACCTCGCCGGCGTCGAGGCCGTCGCGCTTGACACGCTTGGGCGTGAACACGCCGAGTTGCTCGACCTGGTGCTGGTCGCCGCTGGACATCAGTTTGATCTTGTCACGCCGCCGCACCCGACCATCCACCACCCGGACCAGTGAAACGATGCCCAGGTAGTTGTCGAACCAGCTATCGATGATCAGGGCCTTGAGGGGCGCGTCAGGGTCGCCGGTGGGCGCCGGTACTTTGCGCACCAGTTCCTCGAGCACGTCGGGCACGCCGACACCGGTCTTGGCGCTGACCGCGAGCGCGTCCTGCGCCTCGATGCCGATGATGTCCTCGATTTCGTGCTTGACCTTGTCCGGCTCGGCAGACGGCAGGTCGATCTTGTTCAGCACCGGGATCACTTCCAGGCCGAGCTCGACCGCCGTGTAGCAGTTGGCGACGCTCTGCGCTTCGACGCCCTGGGCGGCATCGACCACCAGCAGCGCGCCCTCGCAGGCCGACAGCGAACGGGAAACCTCATAGGAAAAGTCAACGTGACCGGGCGTGTCGATGAAATTGAGCTGGTAGGTCACACCGTCTTCGGCGGTGTAGTCCAGGGTGACGCTCTGTGCCTTGATGGTGATGCCGCGTTCTCGCTCCAGTTCCATGGAGTCGAGCACCTGCTCGGCCATCTCGCGATCACTCAGGGCCCCGCACAATTGGATGAACCGGTCGGCCAGGGTCGACTTGCCGTGGTCGACATGCGCGATGATGGAAAAATTGCGGATGCGGTTCTGTTCCATGGATCCTGGCCGGGCGCGGGGCAATTCCGGGTCGTGTAAATGTCGAGGCCACCCGACCGATCGGTCGGGTGGCCTCGGAAAGGTGGTCGGATTATAGCGGAAGTGGCGTTACCGCCCTAGCCGAGATCATCCTCCGCGGGCGTGTAGGCGAAGAACGTGGTCGCCCCTTCGCGCCATACGCGCAGGGCCACCGCCTTGCCGGATTCCAGTTCACCGACGATTTCGCCGAATTCGGTGAGGCCTTCGACCGGGCGATTGTTGATCATCAGGACGATGTCGCCGGGACGCACCCCGGCGCGCCAGGCCGCGTCACTCTCCACGCGCGTCACGAGGACCCCGCCATCGGGCGCCTCCAGCTGGCTGCGGCGGTCCGCGCCAACACCCTCGACGGCCAGGCCGAGCGCGTTGCTGCTTCCGCCCTCGCCTTCCTCGGCCGCCAGCTGCTCCTCTTCTTCCGGCTCGAGGGCGTCCAGCACCACGTCGAACTCGCGACGTTCGCCGTTACGGCTGACCACCACCTCGGCGCGTTTGCCGGGCGGGTTGGCGCCGACCAGCGGCGGCAGGTCGTTCCATGTCACCACCGGCTGGTCATCGAAGGACAGGATGATGTCGCCTGGTTCGATACCGGCGCGCTCGGCAGCGCCGCCGTCCGACACGTCGTTGACCAGCGCCCCGGTGGGTCGGTCCAGCTGCATGGCCTCGGCCAGTTCACGGGTCACCTCGCCCACGGCCACGCCCAGCAGCCCGCGGCGCACGGTGCCGGTCTCGCGCAGCTGGCTGACCGTGCTCATGACCACCTCGGCGGGAATGGAAAAGGACAGGCCGATGTAGCCGCCGCCTGAGGTCAGGATCCATGAATTGACCCCGACCACCTTGCCGTCCATGTCCAGCAGCGGACCTCCCGAGTTGCCCCGGTTGATGGCCACGTCGGACTGAATGAAAGGTACGTACTGTTGTGCGCCGTTGGAGCGCCCCGTGGCGCTCACGATGCCCGCGGTGACCGTCTGGTCGAAGTTGAACGGGGAACCGATGGCCATCACCCACTCGCCCTGCTCAAGGTTGACCGATTCACCGAACTCCAGCGCCGGAAGGTTGATTTCGTCGATCTTCAACAGGGCGATGTCGCTCTGCTCGTCGCTGCCCACCAGCTCTGCCACGTATTCACGCCGATCGGCCAGGCGCACGACGATCTGGTCTGCGCCGTCCACCACGTGGGCATTGGTCACCACGTAGCCGGCGCTGTCAATGATAAAGCCGGAACCGGCCCCCTGCCGGTCGCGCGGAACGTTGGGGCCTTCGAAGAATCGACGGAAATATTCCGGAATCTCACCGTCGAACGGGGGTTGGCCTTCCGGCCCGGTAATGTCGCCGCCGGCCCGTTCACCGTACTGGGTGACCCGGATGTTCACCACGGCCGGGGCGGCCTCGGTCACCAGGTCGGTGAAATCGGGCAAGCCGGTTACACGCGCCAGCACCGTGGGTGACGCAATGGCCGTCAGCAGCAGCGCCAGCGCGGCCAGGAAGGTTCGGTTCAGGTTCAGCATGCTTTCCTCGTCGTTCTCAGTCGCCGCCGCGGCGAAGCCGCGTATGGCGGGGTCAAATCGAATACAGGTCAATGACCCGGAAGACGCCGCAAGGTTCCATGCGGTGCCGTCCGTTCCCTATTCAGTGCGGTCGATGGAGGCACAATCAAGTCGGGACGCTGATTCGGTCATCTCCAGGGACAGGTCACCGAACCGTCCCGCCAGGCTGTTTCGCGCCAGCACCAGGACCACGCCACCCATGGTCAGCGCGGCCAGGCCTGCCGCCGCGTCGACCACCCAGCCCGGCACACCGGTCACCATCGAGAGCAGCGCCACCGCAACGCCGGCGCCGACGAGCCCGGCGGCCAGGGGCCAGCCATAGAGACGCATGACCAGGGAGAGATAGTCGGTTTCGCGCAGGCCCAGCACCACGCCATCTCCAGGGTGCGCGCGCAACCGATTGACCACGCGAACCTGCGCATCACCTCGGCGCAACAGGCGCCCAAACAGGCCCGCGCCGCAGCCCCGACCCTCGTCACAGGCTGGACACCCGGACTGGCCACCGACCCGCACGACGGCATTCTCACCGTCCAGCCCGATCACCACGCCACGTTGTTCGATCACCTGACGCGCCCTACTCGGCGGCCTTGGTCGGCAGGAAGGCGTGGCCGATCACCTTCAAAGTGATCGGCGGCACTTCGCCGATGGCGGTTACCCGACGTTCCTGGCGCGAACGCGACCAGGCGTTGGTGGTGCCCATACGACTCAGACCCGGCGGAATACCCCCTTCGCCACCGGCCGGTTCCAGGTACACCGACACCGAGGCCAGGCCGTCGCTGTAGACCAGGTGTTCGTATGCCGGGTTCTCGACATGGCTCGCGTGCGCCGCCAGTCGGAACCCCGGCGGCAGGTGTCGCGGCGTGAGCGCGTGCCCACCGGTGGGCGCACCGGGCGCGTCCAGTTGGGGTGCTGCCGACTCGATGGTGATGAAGCGCCCGGCCGGCGCCTCGGAACGCAGCCCTGCCGGATCCACCTTGTCGCCGGTGACCAGGTCGGTGAACATCAATTTGGCCAGCGGGCGGCGGTCCGCGTCGTACAGCACCCAGCGCAGCAGCAACGCGGACTCCGTGTCCAGCCACAACTCGTAACCGTAGCGATACTTGTCTCGCGGAACGATGGAAATCCTGCGCCCCTCGTGACCGGCGACACGGCCGACGCCACCGATCTCGAACAGGTAGCGACCGCGGGCACGCTCCAGGGCGGCCACCGAAAAGTCGGGGAACACGGCCCCGGTCAGCAGCGGATCCTGCAGGGGTCGTTCCTGTTCGCCAATGATGGCGCGCACGCCCTCGCCGTCACGGACGATTTCGCGCAGGGGGCCGGATACGGCGACCATGCGTTCGTGCACCACGCCGTCCCGACGCATGTGCGTCAGACGGATGGTCTCGATATCGGCGCCGCGGACGTAGACGAATGTGCCCTGGTAATCATGTTCCTGCATGCCCCTGGCCATGCGCTCCAGCCAGTCGCGGGCCTCGTCGAACTGGTCGGCCGCGACGGACCCCGCCAGCAGGAGCATCAGTACCCCGCAGGCCAGCCGATGAACGCGGTGCACCAGCGGCGCCCTCAGCGTTCGACGTCAGTGTCGCCCGGTTCCTCGTCGTCGCCGGTGTCGCCTTGTTCGATGATCTGGACGGGAGTCGCGGAGGACGCGATGGGCCCAAACGAAACGAAGCCCTGCTGACCCACGGCGCCGGCCGCCTGGTTGTGGCGCAGGATGTAGCGATTCAGGCTGCGCTGGGAATCTGCCGTACCCGCTCTCAGGCTGGCTGGCTGGGAGACGGGCGACAGGCCGGCGCTGTTGGGACTCGCAAAGGGCTCAGCGGGATCGTCCGCCGTCGGCGCGCCCAGGTTCAGGGTCACCATCACAACGGCCGCGGCGACCGAGGCGGCAATCGCGCCACCAGCCACCGGCTTTAGCCAGCCCGGCAAGGCGCCACGCATGCGCCCGTCCGGCGCATTGTCCATGGCGTCCACCTGGTCCAGGTCGATCGACAGGCGAGTCAGCGAGAAGGATTCGCCGGGCCGCCGCAGGCAATCGCGGATCAGGTGATAACGCTGCCAGGTACCACCCAGCGATTCGTCTGAGCCCATGCGCCTGGCGAGAAATCGCCCGGCTTCGGACGACAGCTCGCCGTCCATGAGACAGGAAAGATGTTCACGTGTGTCTTTGGTCATTCAACTGTACCCGTGCCTGGGGTGTTCTCTGCAGCCCCGTCAATCATTGTGGACCGTCGAGAAGGGGTTTAAGTTTCTCGTCGATCGCTTCCCGAGCGCGAAAAATTCGCGAGCGCACCGTACCGATGGGACATTCCATGGTGGTGGCGATTTCTTCGTAACTCATGCCGTCGATTTCGCGCAGCATGATGGCCGTGCGCAGATCGTCCGGCAACGCCGCGATGGCGTCGTACACCGTTTTCTCGATTTCCTCGCGCAACAACTCGTTTTCCGGCGTGCCCCGTTCTTTCAGCCGGCTGTCGATGTCGTACTGCTCCGCGTCGACGGCGTCGATATCACTGGAGGGCGGACGCCGGTTGCGCGCCACCAGCCAGTTCTTGGCGGTATTGATCGCGATGCGATAGAGCCAGGTGTAGAACGCACTGTCGCCGCGGAATTTGCCCAGCGCCCGGTAGGCCTTGATAAAGGCTTCCTGGGCCACGTCCTGTGCCTCCGAGGGGTCGGCCACGTAGCGTGAGACCAGGCTGACGATGCGGTGCTGATATTTTCGGATCAGCAGGTCGAAGGCGGCCTTGTCGCCCTTCTGCACCCGCTCCACCAGCATCTGGTCGACCTGGGCTTCGCCCATGCGCTTGTCCCCCGTCGCGTCACTGGCCTGGCGTTCGGCGCGCGAACTGCCGGTCATGTCAGATGGCTCCCTCGCGGGCCGGGCCCGCCGGTCGATGTTCAATGCGCTGACACTCACGGCGCGCACCACTGAAGTTTCGAGCATATCATGTCGATTCGTTGTCCCTGCGGCTTGGAGCCCCTCGTCCCGTTCTCCCCGGGTCGCCGAAACGGGTCCGCGAATCCTCCGGGTCGTTGCCTGATATGACAGGGTCCGTGCGGCCAAGTTCCCGGGGTTTTTTCCCGTGATTACCCTGCATTGCGCCGCCATGAATGCGATAATGGCGCGCTTTCCCACAGCAGCGGACTCATACCATGGATTTCCTCGAACGCCTTGGCATCCGGGACACCAATCCCGGCGCCTGTTTTGGACCGGACGCGTGGTCGACGACCACCGACACCGCCCTCCTCGACTGTATCGACCCCAGTACCGGCAATGTCATCGCGCAGGTCCATTCGGCCTCGGAAGCCGACTACGAGCGCGTGATGGAGACCGCCCGCGAGGTCGCCGCCGAGTGGCGTAACGTGCCGGCCCCGGTGCGCGGTGAAGCCGTGCGGCTATGTACCGACGCCCTGCGCGAGCACAAGGACGCCCTGGGCAGCCTGGTCACGCTGGAAATGGGCAAGATCAAGGCCGAGGGCGACGGCGAAGTCCAGGAGATGATTGACATTGGTGACTTCGCGCTGGGCCAGTCGCGCATGCTGTACGGCAACACCATGCATTCGGAACGTCCGCAGCACCGCATGTACGAGCAGTGGCATCCGCTGGGTGTGGTCGGCGTGATTTCCGCCTTCAATTTTCCGGTCGCCGTGTGGTCCTGGAATGCCTTCATCGCCGCGGTCTGCGGCAACGTCACGGTGTGGAAGCCCTCCCCCAAGGGCGCCCTGTGCTGCCTGGCGGTTCAGAACATCTGCAACGAGGCGCTGAAGAAAGGGGGCTTTCCGCCCATTTTTCTGAGCTTCATCGAGGACGGTCACGCGCTGGCCGAGCGCTTCGTCGACGACGCGCGTGTCGACCTGATGTCCTTCACCGGCTCCACGCAGGTCGGCAGGCAGGTCGGCGCCCGGGTCGCGTCGCGCATGGGCAAGAGCCTGCTGGAGCTGGGCGGCAACAACGCCATCATTCTCGACCGTAGCGCGGATTTGAAAATGGCCATTCCCGGTATCGTGTTCGGCGCCGTCGGCACTGCCGGCCAGCGTTGCACGAGCACGCGCCGCCTGTTCGTGCACGACAGCATGATGGACGAGGTCTGTGACACCCTGGTCAATGCGTACCAGCAGGTCCGCATCGGCAATCCTGCCGATGCGGACACCCTGATGGGGCCGCTGACGGACGAAGCCTCCGTGCAACGCTTCGAGGCGGCCGTCGCCGCCGCCGTGGCGGCCGGCGGCGAAGTGTTGACCGGTGGCGAACGGGTGGAAGGCCCAGGCAGTTTCGTGAAGCCGACGGTCATCCGCGCCCGGAACGAGTGGGACATCGTGCAAAGCGAAACCTTTGCACCGATCCTGTACGTCATCCCCTACGGCGACCTCGACGAGGCCATCGCGATGCAGAATGACGTCGCGCAGGGCCTGTCCTCGGCGATCTTCACGAACGACATGCGCAGCGCGGAGCGGTACCTCTCCGCCGGCGGATCGGACTGCGGTATCGCCAATGTGAACATCGGTACTTCCGGCGCGGAGATCGGCGGCGCGTTCGGTGGCGAAAAGGAAACCGGCGGCGGCCGCGAATCCGGTTCGGATGCCTGGAAGGCTTACATGCGCCGCCAGACCAACACCATCAACTGGGGCACGGATCTGCCCCTTGCGCAGGGCATCAAGTTCGACCTGTGATGCCCGGCGTCACGGTGGTTTCGGCCTGATGTTCGGTCTTCTGCGCAGGGCCCTGTTTAAAGCGCCGCCCGAGGCGGCGCACGAATTTGCCCTGGAAAGCCTGCGGCTCGGTCATACCCTTGGCGTGACCCGCCTGGGCCACCACCGCGAGGCCCTGCCGGTACGGGTTATGGGCCTGGACTTTCCCAACCCCGTGGGCCTGGCCGCGGGCATGGACAAAAACGGCGACTACATCGATGCCCTGGGCGACCTGGGCTTCGGCTTCATCGAGGTCGGCACCGTGACGCCCCGCCCACAGCCCGGCAATCCGCGGCCACGCGTGTTTCGACTGGAACCTGCCCAGGCGATGATCAATCGCCTGGGATTCAACAACAAGGGCGTGGACCACCTGGTGCGCAATGCGCAACGACGACGATTCGACGGCGTACTGGGCATCAATATCGGCAAGAATGCGGACACGCCGATCGAACGTGCCGTGGACGACTACCTGGCCTGTCTCGAAGCCGTCTATCCCGTGGCCGACTACGTCACGCTGAACATCTCCTCGCCCAACACCCGTGGCCTGCGTGACCTGCACGGCGCAAACGAACTGGACGGCCTGCTGGGCCCGGTGGCGGAGCGTCGCGAAGCCTTGCAGGGCCGACATGGCAAGCGCGTGCCGCTGGCCCTGAAAGTGGCCCCCGACCTGGAGGAGGACGCGGTCCCGGTGATCGCGGATGCCCTGAAGCGTCACGGTATGGACGCGCTGATCGCCACCAACACCACCATCTCACGTGAGTCCGTGGCCGATCTGCCGCACGGCGACGAAACCGGTGGACTTTCCGGCGCCCCGGTTTTCGCCCGCGCGAATCGAGTGCTCGCGCAGTTCCGTTCCGCCCTGCCCGCCTCCGTCGCGTTGATCGGTGTCGGCGGCATCATGAGCGGAGACGACGCCGCGGAAAAAATCCGGCGCGGCGCCAGCCTGGTGCAGTTTTACACGGGTTTCGTGTACCACGGTCCGGGCCTGATCACCGACGCCGTCCGTGCCCTCGCGGGCCTGGACGGCGAATGAGCACCGGCCACCGCGTGGACCTGTCTCCCTTCAATACCTTTGGCGTCCATGCCACCGCCACCCGCGTGCTGGCCATCGAATCCGTGGAACAACTGTCGAATACCGATTTCGACCCGGCGCGTGACCTGGTGCTCGGCGGCGGCAGCAACCTGTTGCTGGTCGGTGACGTTCCCGGGGCCGTGCTGCTCAATCGCATTCGGGAGCGCCGCATTCTTGGCCAGGTCGGCGAGCGCACCGGTGTGCGCCTGGGCGCCGGCGAGCCCTGGCACGAGGCGGTGCGCTGGACCCTGGACCAGGGGCTCTCAGGCTTGGAGAACCTGTCGCTGATCCCGGGACTCGCGGGCGCTGCTCCGCTGCAGAACATCGGCGCGTACGGCGTGGAACTGGCCGAGGCCCTTTTGCAGGTCGAGGCCTGGGACTGGCAGGCGAGGCGCGAGCGGATTTTCGACCGGGAAGAATGTGACTTCGCGTATCGCGACAGCCGCTTCAAGTCCCGCGACAGGGACCGGTTCCTGGTCACCGGCCTGATTCTCGGCCTGGATCGGGTTTTCCGCCCACGGCTGGACTACGCCGGTGTGCGTGAAGCGGTGTCCGCCGCCGGTATCGCGCATCCCACCGCCCTGGACGTCAGCGATGCCGTCATGCGCATCCGCCGGCGCAAACTGCCCGACCCCGCCCACATCGGCAACGCCGGCAGCTTTTTCAAGAATCCGGTGGTCGCCGCGCCGGATGCCGAACGCTTGCGAGCGGACTGGCCCGGGCTTCCGCTGTACCGCGCGGGAGCCGGCCAAAGCAAGGCCAGCGCCGCCTGGATGATCGAGCACTGCGGATGGAAAGGCCATCGCGAAGGCGACGCCGGTGTTTCCGAGCGACACGCGCTGGTGCTGGTCAACCATGGTCGGGCCACCGGTCGGCAGATCGCCGACCTGGCGGCACGCATCGTCGATTCGGTGCGCGGGCGCTTTGGGCTCACCCTGGTCAACGAGCCCCGCATCATCGATTACGACGCCTCCTGAACACCCCTTTCGAGGACACGACATGACCCGACCCTATACCCTCATCCTTGCCCTCCTCGTCCTGGGGCTCGTCGCCTGCGGCGATGCACCGGAACCGGCCTCGAGTGACGCCAGGGACTCCGCCCCGGCCCCGCAGACGTCCACGCCCGACGCCGAGCCCCAGCCGGTGGCGACGAAGGCGGCCGAAGACCTGATTTCAGCTGACTCGCTGATGGCGCACATCCGCACTCTGGCGTCCGACGAATTCGGCGGGCGGGCGCCCATGAGCGAGGGCGAGGCGCTGACGTTGGACTACCTGGAAACGCAGTTCCGCCAGGCCGGTCTCGAACCGATGTTTGGCGACAGCTATCGGCAGAGCGTCTCGCTGGTATCCATCGAGGCCGACCCGGAGACGGTACTGACGGTCAGCGGCGGGGAATCGGAGGTGCCGCAGGTCTATGCCTACGGCCCGCAAGTGGTTTACGGCTCGGCGCAGGTGGTCGAGGAGACCGGGCTGGTAGACAGCGAACTGGTCTGGGTTGGCTATGGCATCGTGGCGCCCGAGTTTGGGTGGAATGACTACGCCGGGCTGGACATGACCGGCAAGACTGCCGTGATCCTGGTCAACGACCCCGGATTCGCCACCGGCAATCCCGGGTTGTTCAACGGCAAGGCCATGACCTACTACGGCCGCTGGACCTACAAGTACGAGGAAGCCGCGCGCCAGGGTGCCGCCGGCGCGCTGATCGTGCACCAGACCGAACCGGCGGCCTACGGCTGGAACGTGGTCGAGGGCGGCTGGACCGGTCCGCAGTTTCACCTGGCGCCGGAAGATGGCAACCAGGACCGACTGGCGCTGGAAGGCTGGGTACGGTTCGACGTCGCGGAGGAAATTCTGGCCCGCGCCGGCGCAGACATCGGCGCGCTCGGCGCACAGGCACTGGAAGGCAACGCCGGTTCACGTCCCCTGGGCGTCAAGGTCAGTGCCCCCATTCGCAATACGCTGGAGTTTGCCGAGTCGTACAACATCGGGGCGGTTTTGCCCGGATCCGGCGCGCCGGAGGAACTGTTCGTCTACATGGCGCACTGGGACCACATGGGCACGTCTGCGCACGAGCCCGGCACCGAGGGTGACTTCATTTACAACGGCGCAGAAGACAACGCCAGTGGCACCGCTGCACTGCTCGAACTCGGTCGCGCATTCGCCGCCACGACGCCGCGTCCGCGTCGAACGGTCGGGTTCCTGGCTGTCACCGCCGAAGAATCGGGTCTGCTCGGCTCCATGGCCTATGCCGCCGACCCGGCCTATCCCATGAACCGCACCGTGGCCGGCCTGAACATGGATCGCCTCAATTTCATCGGTCCGATGACCGACGTGGTCGTGATAGGCCACGGAAGTTCGGAGATGGAAGACGTTCTGGCCACCGCGGCCGCAGAACAGAGTCGCTCGGTGACGCCTGAAGCCACACCGGAAAAAGGCTTTTACTATCGCTCGGACCACTTCAATTTCGCCAAAAAGGGCGTACCCGTTCTGTATGCGCGCGGCGGCACCACGCACCGTAAACTTGGCGCCCAGTACGTCACGGGCAAAAATGCCGAGTACGTGGCTGAACGCTATCACTCGCCGGCGGACGAGGTGCAGGACGATTGGGACGTCGACGCCGCGGTGGAAGACCTGCGCCTGTTCTACCGCGTCGGATTGGCCGTGGCCGGCGGCGCCTTCTGGCCGTCTTGGTACGAAGGGAACGAGTTCCGGGCCATTCGCGAGGAATCCCTGGCCGAGTGAGCGATGAGTTCAGGGGAAGGTGACAGGAACGGAGCGCGTTACTCTGACCCTTTACCCTGACCCCGTGCTTCGTTGGTAATGCCGTGGGGCACGTGGCCAGTGGTGACGTGCGCGCGCGCGGACTCGCAGTGAGCCGTCTGGTCGTCGAAAAAGATGTCCGCACCGAAGGCTGACAGGAACGGGCCTTTTTCTCGTCCGCCGAGGAACAATGCTTCGTCGATCCGGATGCCCCAGTGGCGCAGGGTCAGAATGACGCGCTTGTGCGCCGGCGCCGATCGCGCCGTCACCAGGGCCGTGCGGATCGGGTTGTTCTCGATGGGGTAGGCAGACTGGATGTCGTGCAAGGCCTGCAGAACCCGCTTGAACGGCCCACCCATCAGCGGTTCCAGCGCGGATTGTTTCTCGCTGGCGGCAAAGGCTTCCAGGCCCTGTTGCTGGAATACCCGTTCCGCCTCGTCACTGAACAGCACCGCGTCGCCATCGAAGGCGATGCGCAACTGCCCGTCTTCCGGACCGCTGGCGCCGGCCGGCAGGATCTTGGCCGCGGCGAAGCCGGCCTCCAGGGTGCGGCGCACATCGTCATCGTGGGTAGACAGAAACAGGTCGGCGCCCAGGGCCTGCATGTAGCGGTCCGGCGGCTCGCCGTTGGTGAACACCGCCCGCTCGACGTGCAGGCCGTGGTGCTCGATGGAATTGAAAATGCGCAGCCCCGAATCGGCGCTGTTGCGCGAGGCCAGGATGACTTCGACGCCGGGATGCTCCACGCCCTCGTCTCGACCGTTTTCGTTCAGGGCCAGCAGCTTGCGCACCAGGGGAAATGCCACGCCGGGGGCGAGCACGTCGTCCTCCCGGGCGCGTTGATACCTGGCGTAAGTCTCCAGCCCTTCGTGCTCGAACACGTCGTGGCTTTGGCGAAGGTCGAACAAAGCGCGTGACGAGATCGCCACCACCAGGGGGCGAGGATGCAGTTCCGTGACGTTTTCGTGGTTCATGGACGCACGGTACCCGGTACCGTTCTCAAACCTCGAGAACGGCACTTCACAGGAACTGCTCGTTGAGAATGCGTTCCTCCAGCGAGTGCTCCTCGTCGAACAGCATGCGCAGGGTGACGCCGCGTTCCTCGTGCACCTGCACGCGGACCACGTTACGCACTTCGTACGCGTCCGCCGTGGCGCTGACCGAGCGCTTGAGCGGATCGAGCACATCGAAGGTCACGTGGGCACTGGCGGGCAACACGGCGCCGCGCCAGCGTCGCGGTCGAAAGGGGCTGATCGGGGTCAGCGCCAGCGCATCGGTGCCCAGCGGAAGAATCGGCCCGCGTACGGAAAAATTGTACGCCGTGCTACCGGCAGCCGTGGACACCAGCACCCCGTCACAGACCAGTTCCTCGACCTTCACGGTGTCGTTCACCGCGATGCGGATGTGCGCAGCCTGGTTGGTCTGGCGCAGCAGGGACACCTCGTTGATGGCCAGCGCCTCGGAAGTGTCTCCGGATTCGGTCTCCACGATCATTTTCAGGGGGTGCAGGCCCACCTCTTCGGCCGAGGCCAGGCGTTCCAGCAACCCGTGCGGCTCGTAGCGGTTCATCAGGAATCCCACGTTGCCGGTTTTCATGCCGTATACGGGTAAACGGGCGCCGGTCAGGCGATGCAGGGTGCGCAGCATGAACCCGTCACCGCCGATGGCCACGATGACCTCGGCGCCGGCCAGCTCGGACTGACCATAACGACGGGTCATCTCCGCCAGCGCTGCCTGGCCATTGTCCGAGGGACTGGCCACGAAGTGAATGCGGGGCGAGGTCATGTCAGGACGAGGCGCTCACCAGCTGTCCCAGGGAACGCACCGCCACCGATGCGGTGGCGTAGTCCACGCGTTCGAGATTGCGCATGTCTTCCATCATGTCCATGACCCGTCGCACGTCTTCCTGCAGCTTGTCGATCCATGACTGTACGGGATCGCCCTCGAGTCCGCATGACTGGATCACCGTGTCCACCAGGTCGCGGTGGTGTGCGTAGAGCTCGTCACGCAGGTTGCCGCGGGCCTGGGCGTGCCACTGACCTTCCACCCGCAGGGCCTCGACCTGGCCGCGCAGCCACTTGAGGCCGAGGGACTCGCCCAGCCCCTGGTAGACCGAAGCCACCTGCATCACGTCAAGCTCACTCTCGGCCGCCGTCTCCACCACGTCCAGCATGGGAAAGACGGACGGCAACAGGGCGATCCGGCGCGCCAGCCGTCGGGGTACGCCGCCATCGGCGTAACGGGTTTCGATCGCGTCCACCGATTCCCGGTCGGCCAGGTCCAGGCGGCTGATCAGTCCCTTCTGCAAGACATCCAGTCCCGGGCGCAGGCGATCCAGGGTGTCCTGGATCCGCAGCTGGTGGCCCGGCAGGTTGGCCAGCCAGCGCGTGACCTGCCGCACCTGGTTCCACATGACCAGCAGCGCGTCAATCTGCAGCGACGCGGCGACCTTGTTGTCCAGCGCCTCGACCCGGGCCCAGAAATCCCGCGCATCCAGCAGCTCTCGCGCCACGGTGTAGGCACGGGCCAGTTTGTCCGCTCCGGCCCCGGTGTCTTCGCGCATCCGCACCACGAAGGAAATGCCCATGCGGTTGACCAGGCTGTTGGTGACCTGGGTGGCGACAATCTCGCGCCGCAGCCGGTGGTCTGGAATCAGGTCGTCGAACCGCTCCTGCAGCGGCCCGGGGAAATAGCGCGCCAGCTCCGTGGACAGGAAGGGGTCCTCCGGCACGTCGGAGTCCAACAGTTGCTGGTACAGGCGGATCTTGCTGTAGCTGAGCAGCACCGAGAGCTCAGGCCGATACAGACCTTCGGCGCGATTGCGCCGTTCCACGAGTTCGTCGTCCTCGGGCAGAAACTCCAGTTCACGGTCCAGCAGTCCTTCTTCTTCCAGGACGTTGATGAAACGCTGCTTGGCACCGAGCCGCGGACCGCTGAGGCGCTCCATCATGGACAGGGCCTGGGTCTGCAGGTAATTGCTGCGCAGCACCAGGTTCTCGACCTCGTCGGTCATCTCCGCCAGCAGCGCGTTGCGTTGCTCCAGGTCCAGCCGACCGGCGCGCAGGGCCTGGCCGAGCAACAGTTTGATGTTCACTTCGTGGTCGGAACAGTCGACGCCCGCGGAGTTGTCGATGAAGTCAGTGTTGATCCGCCCGCCGGCCCGGGCGTATTCGACGCGGCCCAGCTGCGTGACGCCCAGGTTGCCCCCTTCACCCACCACCCGGCAGCGCAGCTCGTTGCCGTTGACCCTCACCGGGTTATTGGCCATATCGCCCACCTCGGCATGACCCTCGCGCGCGGCCTTGACGTAGGTGCCGATTCCGCCGTTCCACAGCAGGTCCACTTCGGCTTTGAGCAGGGCCCGGATCAACTCGTTGGGCGACAGCTCGATTTCCCGGATACCGAGCCAGTCGCGAATCGGCTTGCTCAGGGCGATGGATTTCTCCTGTCGCGAAAAAACACCGCCACCCGCGGAAATCAGCGAGGCGTCATAGTCGGCCCAGCTCGATCGCGGCAGGCCGAACAACCGCTTGCGCTCGCGAAAACCCGATACCGGGTCGGGATTGGGATCGATGAAAATGTGCAGGTGATTGAACGCGGCCTGCAGCCGAATCTGCTTCGACAACAACATGCCGTTGCCGAAAACGTCCCCGGACATGTCCCCGATACCGACCACCGTGAACGGTTCTTTCTGGATGTCGCGGCCCAACTCGCGGAAATGTCGCTTCACGCCTTCCCAGGCGCCCTTGGCGGTGATGCCCATGCCCTTGTGGTCATAGCCGACCGAGCCGCCGGAGGCGAACGCGTCGTCCATCCAGAAGCCGCGATCCTGGGCGATCGCGTTGGCCGTGTCGCTGAACGTGGCCGTACCCTTGTCGGCCGCCACCACCAGGTAGGGGTCGTCATCATCCCAGCGCAGCACATCGGGCGGCGGGACGATCTTTTCTTCAAGTAAATTATCTGTTACATCCAATAACCCATTGATAAATATTTTATAACAAGCGACACCTTCTTCCAGTACAGCTTCACGGCCACCGCTTTCCGGCAGGTTCATTGGCACGAAACCGCCCTTGGCGCCCACCGGCACGATCATGGTGTTCTTGACGTTCTGCGCCTTCATCAGGCCCAGCACTTCGGTGCGGAAATCGGCCTTCCGGTCCGACCAGCGCAAACCGCCACGTGCAATGGGGCCCATGCGCAGGTGAATGCCTTCGACGCGCGTGGAATACACCCAGATTTCCCGGTACGGGCGCGGCGCCGGCAGGTCCGGAACGCGGGAGGAGTCGAACTTGAAGCTGATGTAGTCCTTGCGGCGCCCTGCTTCGTCGCACTGGTAGAAATTGGTGCGCAGGGTGCTGCGAATCACCCGGTAGAACACGTGCAGAATACGGTCTTCGTCCAGGCTGGAAACGGCATTGAGTCCGCGGATGAACGCCTTCTCCAGGGTGCGCACGAGCGCTTCGCGCTGGTCCGAGCCACGATGATCGATCACTTCCTGGATGTACTCCAGCAGCACCGGGTCCTCGTGGCCGCCCTCCCGTACCAGCGCCTCGAGGCTGGCCGACAGGCGCCGGGCCGCCAGGTCTCGCCGGTAATCGGTTTCCGCTTCCCTCGCCGGGTCGAACAGGGCTTCGAAGTAGGCCACCAGCAATCGCGCGAGCAACGGATGCCGGGACAGCGTCATGGCCATGTAGGCCAGTGAGAACGGAATGCCCGTCTGCTGCAGGTACTTGCAATAGGCGCGCATGATCTTGACCTGGCGCCAGTCCAGACCGCAGGCCAGGATCAGCCGGTTGAAGCCATCGCTGCGGGTTACGCCCCGCCAGGTATGCAGGAAGGCCTCGGTGAAGGTCTCGCGCACCTGGTCCAGGTTCAGACTGGCCGCGTGCGGGTACGCCATGTCGTAGTCCTGCACCCAGATCGGCTCTCCGTCGCCCATTTCAAGTCGGTAGGGACGCTCGTTGCTGACCTCCAGGCCCAGGTGCTCCAGGATGGGCAACACCTGCGAGAGCGGAATCGGTCGGCCACGCTTGAACAGCTTGAAACGGATGATGCCCGACTCCTTGCTGCGCGGACGATACAGGCTCATGGCCAGGTCGTCTTCGTCACCGAGTTGGGCGATGCGCTCCACGTCATAACTCGCCACCCATGGGGATACGTCTTCCTGGTAGGCGGCTGGAAACGCTTCGCCGTAGGCCGCGGCCCAGGCCAGGCCCTGCTCTTCGCCGAATTTCTGCACCAGGATGTCCCGCAGGCCGTCCAGCCAGGATCGCACCGCCTCGATGATGCGGTTCTCCAGCGCACGGATGTCGGGATCGGGTTGCGCGCCCGGCCGGGGGCGGATCAGCAACTGCAGCCGCGCCAGGCGCGACTCGGAAATCTGCACGGTGTAGTCCAGCTGCTCGCCCTGGAAAGCCCGGTACAGAATGTCCTGGATCTTTTCACGGCTTTCCGTACTGAAATCATCCCGTGGAATGAATACGAGACAGGAGTAGAACCGGTGGAAGCGCTCACGGCGTACGAGCAGGCGCACCCGTTGGCGTTCCATCAGCTCCAGGACCTTCATGGCGATGTCCTCGATTTCCTTCACGCTGGCCTGGAACAGGTCGTCGCGTGGCAGGGTTTCGAGAATATGCACCAGTGACTTGTGCGCGTAGCTGCCCTCGCGCAGCACCGAGCGCTCCAGCACCTTGGCGATCTTGAGCCGGATCAGTGGCGTGTCGGTTACGCGACGAAAGTAGGCATTGGAAGTGAACAGGCCAATAAAGCGGTGTTCACCGATGACACGTCCCTTTTCGTCGAACTGCAGGACGCCGATGTAGTCCATGTAGCCGCCACGGTGCACGGTGCTGCGCGCCCGTGTCTTGGTGATGATCAGGGGGTGTTTGCGCGCTCCCAGGGCGCCATCGCTGAGTGTTGCGATGGGGCGACTGCGGATGGTCTTCTCGGTTTCCCGCAGAATCCCGACACCACTGCCCTCCTGCAGTTCGAGGTTGAAGCGGCCGTCCTCGCGGTCGACCTGGTAGTTGCGCGCGCCCAGCAGAATAAGGTGATCGTCGCGCAGCCATTCAAGAAAGTCGCGGCACTCTTCGAGCAGCGCCGGCTCGCACTGGCCGCACCAGGTCGCGAGCTGACGGGCGGCTTCGCCGAGCCGTTCGCGCATCTCGGGCCAGTCTTCCACTGCACGGGTCACATCCTGCATGGCGCCACGCAGGCGCTGCTCGATCACCCGCAGCGCTTCCGAACCGTTCTGCCGGTCGACCTGCAGGTGCATGATGGATTCCGGTTCGCCCTTCCCTTCAGCGGTCGCATAGAATCCGCGCAACCGACCGAGCCGGTCACGCTCCACGTGAATCACCGGGTGCACGATGATGTGCACGCCCAGGTCCAGTTCCGAGAGCACCAGGTTGGCGGTGTCGACAAGAAACGGCATGTCGGGATGCACCATCTCGATGATGGTGTGCGGACTGGTCCAGCCGTCGGCTCGCTGTTTCGGGTTGAACACCCGGATGCGACCCTTACCGGGTTCGCGGCGGCCAGCGAACTTCATCAGGCCGGCAATGATGGCAGCCACGGTCGGGGGCGTCTCGCCCTGGATTTCCTCGTAGGGAACCCGCCTCAGGAACGCCTGTGCGAAATATTCAGCCTGCTCCGCGCGGCGCTTGCCAGCACGTGCGGCCAGGATGGTCTGGACCTGTTCCAGCAGGGCGGCCTTGCCCTGCGAGGCGCGTTTGCTGCTCGTCATTTGTGTCGGGCCATGCGGCCCCTCCCCCGCGGTTTGAGCCTGGTCGGTGCGGCCTGCCGGCCGCCGGCGGATCAGCGCAGTCCGGTCTCCAGCCGGCTGATGACCATGCGCTGAATCTCACTGGTGCCTTCGTAAATCTCGGTGATCTTGGCGTCCCGGAAATACCGCTCCACCGGCAGTTCCTTGCTGTACCCCATACCACCATGAATCTGCAGGGCCTGGTGGGTGACGTACATGGCCGCTTCCGACGCGAACAGTTTAGCCATGCTCGCCTGCAAGGTATAGCGGCCACCGCCCTCACGCGACTTCTGCTTGTGCCAGGCGGCGCTGAGGGTCAGTTGCGTGGCCGCCTCCAGGCGCGTACGCATGTCGGCGATCTTGGCCTGGATCATCTGGAACCCCCCGATGGGACGGCCAAAGGCCTGGCGCTCACGGGCGTACTCCACGCTGGCCTCGTATGCCGCACGCGCAATGCCGGTGGCCTGGGCGGCGATTCCGATGCGACCCGCGTCGAGCACGCCCATGGCGATCTTGAAGCCTTGCCCTTCCTCGCCCAGGCGATTCTCCGCCGGGCAGCGGTAGTTCTCGAATTCGATCTCGCACGTGGCGGACGCGCGAATGCCAAGCTTGGGTTCGGTCTTGCCGCGAAGAAACCCATCGGCTTCCGCATCGATCAGGAAGGCGCTAATGCCACGGGCGCCCTGTTCCGGATCGGTCATGGCGAACACCATCACGTACTTCGCTACCGGGCCGGAGGTGATCCACGACTTCTTGCCGTTGATCACGTAGTGCGCCCCGTCATCACTGAGCACCGCCCGGGTGCGCATGTTGCTGGCGTCGGACCCGGACTGAGGCTCGGTCAGTGCATAAGCACCGATGGCCTGGCCGGAGGCGATGGGTGTGACGAAAGCCTGTTTCTGCGCCTCGGTGCCGTACTTCATGATGCCGTGACAATAGAGGGTGTTGTTCACCGACATGATGGTGGCGTGCGAGGCGTCGGCCGCCGCAATTTCCAGCAACGCCAGGGCGTAGCAAAGCGGGTCCATGCCGGCGCCGCCGTATTCCTCGGGCACCTCGATGCCCATTAAGCCGAGTTCGCCCATCTGCGCGATGGTCTCGCTCGGAAATTCGCCCCTGGCGTCGAGCTCAGCGGCAACCGGCGCAATCTGCGAGCGGGCGAAATCACGCGCCGCGGCCTGGATCATCTGTTGTTCTTCGGTGAGGGAAAAGTCCATGATGCCTCGTTACCCGGCGGTTCATTCGGGGGCGCAATTATAGTCGCTGCAGGCCAGGCGCGCATGCCCCGCCCTGATGGCGGACGCACCCTTCCACGCCATCGGGCTATCCATATATCTTCCAATCGCGATAAAAAGATATATACTGCCCGCCATGGACCTCCAACTGGCCTCACAACATCTTCGCCTGCTGTCGGACAGCACCCGAATCCGCCTGCTCCTGCTGCTCGAACAGGAGGAGCTGAGCGTGGCGGAACTGGCTGCGGTCACGCAATTGGCGCAACCCCGGGTCTCCACCCACCTGGCCCGACTGAAAGAAGCGCAGCTGGTCAACGACCGACGTGACGGCGTGTCGGTGTTCTACCGAATCGCCCGCGACCCCGACGATGCTGCCCTGGCCAGCCTGTGGCGGGTACTGCGTCGCCAGACCAGCGACCCGCTGGTGGAACAGGACCGCGAACGCGTACCGCAGGTCCTGGCGGCGCGCAGCGGCGACGGCAAATGGGCCGACTCGGTGGCCGGAGACATGGAACGCCATTACTCCCCGGGACGCACCTGGGAAGCCACCGCCCGCGCCCTGACCCAATTGCTGCAATTGGGTGACGTGGTCGACATCGCCTCCGGCGACGGGGTGCTGGCCGAACTGCTGGCGCCGCACGCGCGCAGCATTACCTGCCTGGACATCAGCGAGCGCGTGGTGGCTGCCGGCCAGGAACGCCTTGCCGGGTACGACAATGTGCGATTTCGCCAGGGCGACATGCATGAGCTTCCGCTGACTGACGCCAGCGTCGACACTGTCATGCTGCTGCACGCCCTGACCTACACGAGGCAACCCGAACGCGTGTTCGCCGAGACACGCCGTGTACTGCGCCCCGGTGGACAGTTGCTGGCCGTAACCCTGGCACAGCACCGTCACGAGAAGGCCGTGGCGCCTTACGACCACCTGAACCTGGGGTTCACCCCCGCTTCGCTGGAGAGACTGGGCGCCGACGCCGGACTGGACGTGCGCCATTGCGCGGTGTCGGCGGTCGAAAAACGCCCCCCGAACTTCTCCATTCTCACCCTGTTGGCCCACCGACCCGCCTGAGCGCTCATGAACCGCACCCTGCCCTGGAAAGCGCCGCAACGCGCCAAAGCCATGATCGACTTGTTGCAGAACCGCATCGCGGTGCTGGACGGCGCCATGGGAACCATGATTCAGGGCCTGGGCCTGGACGAGGACGACTACCGCGGCGAGGCGTTCACCGCCCACGAACTGCCCCAACGCGGCAACAACGACCTGCTGACCCTGACCCAGCCAGCACGTATCGGCGACATCCACCGGGCGTTTCTCGAGGCCGGCGCGGACTTCCTGGAAACCAACACCTTCAACAGCACCACGATCTCCCAGGCCGACTACGGGATGGAAGACCAGGTATTCGCGTTGAATCGCGCCGCAGCGGAACTGGCGCGCAGGGTTGCGGACGAAGTCGAAGCCGGCGACCCGCAGCGCCCGCGGTTCGTGATCGGCGTGCTGGGCCCGACCAACCGCACGGCATCGCTGTCGCCCGACGTGAACCGGCCGGATTTCCGCAACATCAGTTTCGACGACCTGCGCGCCGCTTACCGGGATGCCGCCGAGGGCCTCTGGGAAGGCGGCGCCGACGCGCTGATGGTTGAGACCATCTTCGACACGCTCAACGCCAAGGCCGCCCTGTTCGCCATCGACGAGCTGTTCGAGGAACGCGGAGCGCGCCTGCCGGTCATGATTTCCGGCACCATCACCGACGCCAGTGGTCGCACGCTCTCGGGCCAGACGGTGGAGGCGTTCTGGAACTCGGTTCGCCACGCCCACCCCCTGGTCATCGGCCTGAACTGCGCGCTGGGGGCGCAGGAGTTGCGGCCCTGGGCGCAGGAACTGTCGCGCGTGGCCAGCTGCCCGGTGAGCGTGCACCCCAATGCCGGCTTGCCCAACGAACTGGGCGAATATGACGACACCCCGGAACACATGGCCGAGGTCATCGGCGAGTTCGTCGACGCCGGCCTGGTCAACATGGTGGGGGGCTGCTGCGGCACGACGCCGGAGCATATACGCGCAATGGCCGAAACCGTCGTCGGACGCTCACCGCGCACCGCACCGTCGCCGGACGCCTGGTGCCGGCTGGCCGGCCTGGAGCCGCTGACCCTGTCACCGGACCTGAATTTCGTGAACGTGGGGGAACGCACCAACGTGACCGGCTCGGCGCGCTTTCGCAAGCTGGTCCAGGCGGATGACTTCGAGACCGCGGTGGAAGTGGCGCGCCAGCAGGTGGAAAACGGCGCACAGATCATCGACGTGAACATGGACGAGGGTCTTCTGGACAGCGAAGCGGTGATGGTCCGCTTTCTCCACCAGATCGCATCGGAACCGGACATCGCCCGCGTGCCGGTCATGCTGGACTCCTCCCGCTGGGACGTGCTGGAAGCCGGCCTGGCCTGCCTGCAGGGCAAAGGGGTGGTCAACTCCATCAGCCTGAAGGAAGGCGAAGCGGTCTTCGTGGAACAGGCGCGCACCATTCTGCGCTACGGCGCAGCGGTGATCGTCATGGCCTTCGATGAGCAGGGCCAGGCGGATTCCCTGGAACGTCGCGTCACCATCTGCGAACGTGCCTGGCGCATCCTGACCGAAGACGTCGGCTTTCCGGCCGAGGACATCATTTTCGACCCCAATATTTTCGCGGTGGCCACCGGCATCGCCGAGCACGACCGCTACGGCCTGGATTTCATCGAGGCGACCGCTGCCATCAAGGCACGCTGCCCCGGCGCCCTCGTATCGGGTGGCGTGAGTAACATCTCGTTTTCCTTCCGGGGCCAGGACCGCGTACGCGAAGCCATTCATTCGGTTTTTCTCTACCACGCGATTCAGGCCGGCATGGACATGGGCATCGTCAACGCCGGCCAGCTGGAGGTCTATGACGAGATCGACCCGGAACTGCGCGAAGCCGTCGAAGACGTCGTGCTGGCACGCCGCGAGGACGCCTCAGAGCGCCTGCTGGACATCGCGCAACGCTTCCAGGGCGGGCGCGAAGAAGCCGAGGCCGCGGACCAGTGGCGCGACGCGCCGGTGGCCGAGCGCCTGCGCCACGCACTGGTCAAGGGCATCACGTCACACATCGAGGCCGACACCGAGGAAGCCCGTCAGCAGGCCACGCGCGCGCTGGAAGTGATCGAAGGCCCCCTGATGGACGGCATGAACGTGGTCGGCGACCTGTTCGCAGCGGGCAAGATGTTCCTGCCCCAGGTGGTAAAAAGCGCACGCGTTATGAAGCAGGCCGTGGCGGTGCTCGTGCCCTACATCGAAAAGGAAAAAAAGGCCGGCGAGTCCGGCGAGCGCCAGCCACGCGTGCTGATGGCCACGGTCAAGGGTGACGTCCACGACATCGGCAAGAACATCGTCGGCGTGGTGCTGCGTTGCAACCATTTCGAGGTGATCGACCTGGGCGTCATGGTGCCCACCGAAACCATCCTCGACGCCGCGGTGCGTGAGCAGGTGGACGTAATCGGCCTGTCCGGCCTGATCACCCCCTCGCTGGAAGAAATGCGCCTGGTGGCCGCGGAAATGCAACGCCGCGAACTCGACCTGCCGCTGATGATCGGCGGCGCCACCACCTCGCGTATGCACACCGCGCTGCGCATCGAACCCGAGTACGAACACGGTGCGTTCTGGGTCAAGGACGCCTCCCGGGCGGTGGGCGTGGCGCGGCGCCTGGTGGATCCCGTAGCGCGCATCCCCTTCCGCGCGGATACCGCCGAGGAGTACCGTGGCCTGCGCGAACGCCGCGCCGCGGGCAGCAAGCGACAGCCGCCGCTGGACCTGGCATCGGCACGGGCCAACGCCTTCGCGCCCGACTTCGACGCCCAACCGCCAGTACCGCCGGCCAGGCCGGGCATCAGCGTGCTCGAGGATATCGGCCTTCGCGAGCTGGAGCCGTTCATCGACTGGACGCCCTTTTTCCAGTCCTGGGAACTGTCAGGACGTTTCCCTGACATCCTCGAAGACCCGGAAAAGGGCGAGACTGCGCGCCAGCTCTACCGCGATGCGCGAGAAATGCTCGAGCGCATCGTCGAGGAAGGCTGGCTGCAGGCGCGCGCCACCGTGGGCCTGTTCCCGGCCGCCCGGGACGGCGATGACGTGCTGCTCTATACCGACGAATCACGCGACACGGTGCGCGAGCGACTGTGCTTCCTGCGCCAGCAAAAGCACAAGGCCGAAGGCCGTGCGCACCTGTGCCTGGCCGATTTCGTGGCGCCGGTGGACAGCGGCCTGGAGGACCACATCGGGTTGTTCGCCGTCACCGCCGGATTGGGCATCGAACCGCACGTCAAGGCGCTGGAAGCGGCCAATGACGATTACGGCGCCATCCTGCTCAAGGCCCTGGCGGACCGCCTGGCCGAGGCCCTGGCCGAGGCCACCCACCAGCGGGTGCGACGTGAACTGTGGGGCTATGCCCACGACGAGAACCTGGACAACGACGACCTGATCCGCGAGCAGTACCAGGGCATCCGCCCCGCCCCCGGCTATCCCGCCTGCCCCGAGCACAGCGAAAAGTCAAAACTGTTCGCCCTGCTGGACGCGGAATCCAACAGCCGAAT
>JAUIJU010000140.1 GCA_030431095.1 Gammaproteobacteria bacterium
CAGGCATTTCATCAACGCCACCCGGTCACGATGCCGGTGCGAGTAGCGCCGTGCCGCCATGGCCACGGCGATGGCCGAGAGCAGGACGCTGATCAGCGAGGCCAGATTCAAAAATCGTCCGGCCCGGTCCATCGCCGAGCGGATCTGCGGATTGGCGTCCTCGATGTTGCGCAAGCGTTCACCAGGCCCCAGCCGGGCGTCCAGCGACTCCGCGAAAGGGGCAATGACGCCGCGTTCGCCGGCGAACAGTTGGCGATACGTCACCCGGCTGCCAGGCTGGATCAAGTTCGTGGCGGCCAGGTCGGCCTCGTTGATCAACAGGGTCGGGGCCAGGTCAACGAAGCTCCAACCTTCGTCCGGACGAAAATCGAGTACGCGAGTCAGGCGCAGGCGGGCGCGACCCACTTCCAGCACCTCCCCGGTGTCCGCACCCAGGCGGGCCAGCAGATTGGGCGCGGCCCAGGCTTCACCCGGTGGAGGAATGGCGTCGGTTTCCCGCGCCGCGCCGAGCAGGCGATCGGAGATCCTCAGGGCGCCGCGAAGCGGGTAGCCGTCGGTGACTGCACGTACGGCCGCCAGGGTGTTTCGCTCGCCGGCGAACACCACGCTGGGCATGCTGGTCATGCGTGCCGTGTCAACGCCGGCCGTTGCAGCGAGTTCAAGATAGGCCTGTGGCAGCGGATCGGCAGAAGACAGGCGCAGGTCCGCGGCAAGGGAAGCAGCGGCGCGCTGTGCCACTGCTTGCCCGATTCGGTCGGTCAGGAAGCCGACGGCGGTCAGCGCGGTCACCGCGATCACCAGCGCCGCCATCAGGACAAGCAATTCACCGGAGCGCCAGTCGCGCCCCAGCAATCGCAGGGCCAGGCGCAGGGGGGAGGTGGGTCGGTTCATGGCGCGACCGCGCGTTCGGCGGCACCGTCCGAATCGATGTCCCCGGGGCGGTGTTCCTCACGTTCCAGGCGACCGGCTTCCATGTGCAGAATCCGATCGCAACGGCGCGCCAGGTCCAGGTCGTGGGTGACCAGCACCAGGGTCGCACCGGAATCGTGATTGAGTCGGAACAGCAGGTCGATGATCGCCTCGCCGGTATGCTGATCCAGGTTGCCGGTGGGTTCGTCCGCGAACAGCACCTCCGGGTCGATCACGAAAGCGCGGGCAATGGCCACGCGCTGCTTTTCCCCGCCGGAAAGCTGTCGGGGATAGTGGCCGACGCGCGGGCCGAGTCCAACTTCCTCCAGGGCGGCCCGTGCGGTGCTGGCCGGCGAGGGGTGGCCGGCCAGTTCCAGGGGCAGCATGACGTTCTCCAGCGCGGTCAGCGAAGGAACCAGGTGAAACGACTGAAACACGAAGCCGACATGATCGGCGCGAACGGCGGCGCGACCATCCTCGTCGAGCACCGAAAGGTCGTGGTCCTGCAGCGTCACTTGTCCCGAGGTGGGAACATCCAGGCCGGCCAGCAGTCCCAGCAAGGTGGACTTGCCGGCGCCGGACACGCCCACGACGGCTATGGATTCGCCGGAGGCGACGTCGAACGACACGTCGTCCAGGATGGTGAGTGTTCCCTCCGGACTGGTAACCTGCTTGACCAGGCCGCGCGCGCTCAGCGCCGTGGCTATTTTTTCGTTTTCAGAGGTATTCATGCATTCCTTGACCCGATTGTGGATTTCTATTGCCTGTGTTCTTTGCCTGTGCGTTTCAACGCCGCTGGCCGCGAAAGAGGAACCGCTCATCCTGGTGGTTGGCGACAGCCTCAGCGCCGCCTATGGCATGGCGCTGGACGAATCCTGGCCGCGCCTGATGGAACAACGATTACGTCACGCAGGAACGCCCCACCGTGTCATCAATGCCAGTATCACCGGCGACACCACGCAGGGCGGCCTGACCCGTCTGCCACGCCTGCTCGAGCGCCACGCGCCAGCCTGGGTGATCATCGAACTGGGCGGCAACGACGGGCTTCGCGGATTGTCCCTTGACGTGACCCGAGCCAATCTCGAGGCCATGATCACGCTCAGCCTGGAGTCCGGCGCCCGGGTGTTGCTGACGGGCATCATGTTGCCTCCGAATTACGGCCAAAGCTACACCGAAAAGTTCCAGGGCATGTATGCCGATCTGGCTGCGGCGCACAGCGCGCTGCTGGTCCCTTTTTTCATGGAAGGCGTGGCGCTGGAGGCGGGCATGATGCAGGACGACGGCATTCACCCCAATGCCCGGGCGCAGCCCGTGCTGCTCGACAATGTCTGGGTGGTCCTGGCGCCCGCGCTGGGTTTGATCGAAGGGTAGGCCAGGCGGGGTGAGCGGGTCGTGAATCAGGTGGCCGCCAGTACCTTGCTGCGGTGGTGCTCGATCCATGGCAAGACCACGCCCAGAGGCGCGTATCCGAATCCGGCCAGCGGCACCCAGCCTTCCG
>JAUIJU010000141.1 GCA_030431095.1 Gammaproteobacteria bacterium
CCTTCATGGACGAGTTCTCCAGCATCCTTTATCGCCAGGCCTACGCCCTGCGCTCGCGCGACGACGCCCGGGGCGGTGCGACAGAGCAGCGGGGAGGCTAGGGTTCGTGGCCAGACGCCAGAAACGACGGCCCATGTCCGAGATCAACGTGGTGCCCTACATCGACGTGATGCTCGTGCTGCTGATTATCTTCATGGTCACCGCGCCGATGCTGATGCAGGGCGTGAAGGTGAACCTGCCGGAGGCCAGCGCCGAGCCGGTGGAAAACCAGGACAGCGAGCCCCTGATCGTCTCCATCGATGCCGCGGGCCAGTTGTACCTCAATCTCGGCCAGGAAAAGCAGGTGCTGTCCCTCGCGACCATCCGCGACCGGGTAGCCAAGGTGATGAAGCGCAATGCCGACAAGCCCGTGCTTGTCTGGGGTGACGCCGCCGTGCCCTACGGCGAGGTGGTGACCGTGATGGTGGCCCTGCAGGAGGCGGGCGCTCCCAGCGTCGGCCTGGTGACGGAAGATCCCGAGTGAACCCGTCCGTCTACGCCAGGCCGGTGATGCCGCGCATCGTGGTGCGGCCGCTGCTGGCGACCATCGCGCTGCACGCCCTGGTGCTGGCGCTGATGACCATGAACTGGTCGACGACGGAACGCAAGGTGGTCAAGATCACGCCGAAACCGGTGGCGATCAAGGCCACCCTGGTGGACGCCAGCGACCTGCGCCCGAAACCCAAACCGCAACCCAAACCGCAACCCAAACCAAAAGCGCAGCCGAAACCGAAGCAGGTGGCCAAACCCGCGCCCAAACCGAAACCGGCGCCGAAACCGGTGGTGAAACCGAAAGCTGATCCCAAACCCCAGCCGAAAGTCGAACCGAAGCCGGCGGAGAAGCCCGAGCCGAAACTGACGCCCGCCGAACTGGCGGCACTGGCCCAGGCGGAGCTGGCGGACGCCATTGCCGCGGAAGACGCCCAGGCCACGGCGACCGCCGAGGAACTGTCCGCCAGTTTCGCCGCGCTGATCCAGCAGACCGTGATAAATTACTGGAGTCGGCCGCCGAGCGCGCGCAACGGCATGGAGGCGCTGCTGCAGATACAGCTGGTGCCCACGGGCGAGGTACAGAGCGTGAGCCTGCTCCAGAGCAGTGGCAATACCGCCTTCGACCGCTCCGCCATCAACGCCGTGGAGAAGGCCGGGTCGTTCCCGGAGCTGCAAACGCTGCCCTCGGCAGAATTCGAGAGAAACTTCAGGCGCTTCCGCCTGTTGTTCAGACCAGAGGACCTACGTTACTGATGAAACGGCTGATCACTGCCCTGGCGCTCGCCGCGCTGTGTCTTGCCGCGCTGGGCGCGCGCGCCGACCTGACCATTGAAATCACCCAGGGCGTGGACAATCCCACGCCCATCGCCGTGGTGCCGTTTGCCTGGCAGGGCGCGGGTATCGCGCCGGAGGACATCGCCTTCGTGGTCGACTCCGACCTGGCCCGCAGCGGCCAGTTCGCGCCGGTGTCGCGCGGCGACATGCTGGGGCTGCCCAGCACGCAGGCGGAGGTGTTTTACCGCGACTGGCGCGCTTTGAACACCGAGTACCTGCTGATCGGGCGGGCGTCCGCGCAGGCCCAGCAGATGCGCATCGAGTACGAGTTGTACGACGTGTTGCGCCAGCAGCAGGTGCTCACCGGCGTGCAGACAGGGCCGGTGAACGAGGCGCGGATGCTGGCGCACCGGGTGTCCGACGCGATCTATGAAAAACTCACCGGCATCCCCGGCGCCTTTGCCACCCGGCTGCTCTACGTATCGGTGTCCGGGAGCCCGGGCAAGGAGAACTTCCGCCTGACGCTGGCGGATTCCGACGGCGCCCGCCCCATCGTGTTGCTGGAGTCACGGGAGCCGGTGCTCGGCCCCGCCTGGTCGCCCGACGGGCAGCACGTGGCCTACGTGTCCTTCGAAACCGGCCGGCCCGCGATCTTCCGGCAGGAACTGGCCACGGGCAAGCGCGAGCAGCTCACCAACTTCAAGGGCTTGAACAGCTCCCCGGCCTGGTCGCCGGACGGTAACTCCATGGCCATGGTGCTGTCCAAGGACGGCAGCCCCGACATCTACCTGATGAACCTGGCATCGAAGCGCCTCACGAGGGTGACCCGGCACTGGGCGATCGACACCGAGCCCACGTGGATGCCCGATGGCAAGTCGCTGTTGTTCACCTCGGACCGCGGCGGCAAGCCGCAGATCTACCGCTACGACCTGCGCTCGGGCAATACCGAGCGGGTCACCTACGACGGCGACTACAACGCCCGCGCCAGGGTGGCGCAGGACGGGCGCAACGTGGCCATGGTGCACCGTCGCGACGGCCGTTATCACATCGCGCTGCTCGACCTTCAGACCAACCGTTTGCAC
>JAUIJU010000142.1 GCA_030431095.1 Gammaproteobacteria bacterium
TCGCGGGTGTTCATCACGAAGGGGCCATGACCGATGATCGGCTCGTCGATGGGCTCACCGCTGAGCAACAGCACGGAGGCCTGCGCGTTGCTCTCGATGACCACCTCGCGGTGCTCGCGGCCGAGGACCACCAACTGCGCCTCGCGGGCAACCACGCTGTCGTTCACCTGCAAGGTGCCTTTCAGCACCACCAGTGCCACCGGCCAGCCCTCGGGCAGGGAATGGCTGCTGACGCCGCCCGGCGCCAGGCGCATGTCCCACACCTGCATCGGCGTGAACGTTTTCGCCGGACCGGATCTGCCGTCGAGTTCGCCGGCAATCACGCGCACCTGTCCGGCGCCGTCGGGCAGGCTCACGGTCGGGATCTCGGCGGCGGTGATGGCCTGGTAGCCGGGTGACGTCCACTTGTCCCTGGCCGGCAGGTTGACCCACAACTGCACCATCTCCAGCGGACCGCCTCGCTCGCGGAAGGCCGGGGCGTGAAACTCCTCGTGCACGATCCCGGCACCCGCCGTCATCCACTGCACGTCGCCGGGACCGATGACGCCACCCTGGCCGGTGGAATCGCGATGGGCGACCTCGCCCTGGTAGACGATGGTCACCGTTTCGAAGCCGCGGTGCGGGTGTTCACCCACGCCGCGCATCTTGTCGGTGGGGGTGAAGTCGGTGGGCCCGGCATAGTCGAGCAGCAGGAACGGACTCAGGGTCCTGCCGTGCTCGTTGTAGGCGAACAGCGAGCGCACCGGGAAGCCGTTGCCGACCCAGTGGCGCCCGGGAGAGCGGTACAGACCCTGGATGTCCTTCCGCGAAATCTCGTTCATGGTGTTCTCCGTGTTGACGGGCGAGATGGCGTGCCAGCCGGTATCGACGGGCGATTCACGTCGTCCATGCAAGCATGGATCGGCGCGGCGACGGGAAAATTCAATACCGGGAGGGCGGTCATCGAGGCGCCGAACGGTCATGCCCGGTGCGGAACCGGCTGCGGACACGGCTCCATGATTTAACATAATATACATTATGCGCACTTATAGATGGGCACACAGAGGTTGACCGCCAGGCGCATTCCCGGCCACCACCTCCGTGTGCGTGCAGCCCCTGCTGTCACGCGTGCGCGTGGATTTCCTTGCGCCTGCGCACCACGAAGGCTTCCAGTGCCTCGCGAATGCCAGGGTCCATGGGCGGCGGCCGATACTCGGCCAGCACGCGTTGCCAGATTTTTGTCGCCCTCGCCATCGCGTCCGGCGCCCCGGCCTCCACCCAGGCGCCGTGGTTGCGCCAGTCCGACAGCATGGGCTGGTAGAACGCCTCCCGGTAGCGCGCCATGGTGTGCGCATGTCCGAAGAAATGACCACCGGACGGCGTTTCCCGGATGGCCGCAAGGCCAAGGCTGTCGACGTCGACCCTGGGCGGACACAGCGCCTGGCTGGTGGCCTGCAGCAGTTCCACGTCCAGCACGATCTTTTCGAAGCTCGCCGTCAGGCCACCTTCCATCCAGCCGGCACCGTGGTAGATCTCGTGCACGTGGCCGAGCATGGCGCTCCACACCGAACTGGCGCTCTCATAGGCTGCCTGGGCGTCCACCGCGTTGCTCGCCGAGGAATTGCTGGCCCGGAACGGTATGCCGTAGCGGCGTGCCAGCTGGGCACCGGCCAGCGTCGCCTGGGCGTTCTCCGGGGTGCCAAAGGCCGGCGCCCCGGTGCGCATGTCGACGTTGGAGGTAAAGCCGCCATAGACCACGGGCGCCCCCGGGCGCACCAGTTGTGCAAGGCACAATCCGGCCAGTGCCTCGGCATTCTGCTGCACCAGGGCCGCCGCCACGGTGGCCGGCGCCATCGCGCCCATGAGGGTGAACGGCGTCACCACCACCGGCTGGCCCCACCTGGACATGGTCACCAGGCCGTCGGTCATGGCCTCGTCAAAACGTCTTGGCGAATTCACCGAAATCACCGTCAGCACCGAGGGAGAATCGACCAGTTGCTCGCGGTCCATGCCCCGCGCGATGGCCGCCATGTCGATGCCGTCCAGCGCCCGCTCGGCGCCGATGGCGGTGCAGTGGAAGACCTTGTCGCTGTAGACCAGGTTGGCCAGGTAGCCGTCCAGGTGACGGGACTCGGCCGGCAGTTCCTGCGGCGCGGTAGGCTGGTTGCCGATGGCGTGGATGACGTGAAAGGACTGCGCCAGTTGCACCAGCCGCCGGTAGTCCTCGAGGTTGCCCGGACGTCGCCCCCGCTCACCGTCGTGCACCGTCGGCGGGCCGGCGACCAGGGTGGCGAAGCCCAGCGAACCGCCCACCTCGAGTCGGTGCGCGGGGTTGCGCGGCGTCAACGCGAACCGGCGTGGCGCCTGTGCCAGGCAGTCCTCGACCAGG
>JAUIJU010000143.1 GCA_030431095.1 Gammaproteobacteria bacterium
GGCGCCGAGGATTGGGAAGGGCGTACCGTCCACTACCGGGTCAAGGACCCATCGGCCGTGGACGGCAAGGACATCCTGGTGCTCGGCGGCGGCGATTCCGCGCTGGACTGGGCGCTGGAACTGCATGGCCGAGCAAAGTCCCTGACGCTGATCCACCGCCGCCCTGACTATCGCGCCGCACCCGCTTCAGTGACGACAATGAAGGTCTTGGCCGACGCCGGTGAGATTCGCGAGTTCCAGGGGACCGTGCGCGAAGTGCTGGCTGACGACGCCAGCTTCAGGGGGTTGCGCGTCAAGGGCGAGGACGGCGAGATGGAAGACCTGGTCGCCGACGACGTCTACGTGTTCTACGGTCTGTCACCCAACCTTGGCCCCATCGCGGAGTGGGGCCTGGAAATCGACAAGCGGCAGTTGCCGGTCGACACGGAGAAATTCCAGACCTCGGTTCCCGGCGTGTATGCCGTGGGTGACATCAACACCTACCCGGGCAAGAAAAAGCTGATTCTCAGTGGATTTCACGAGGCGGCACTGGCGGCGTTCGCCATCAAGGCGCAACTGAACCCGGATAAGAAAGTGCACCTGCAATACACCACAACCAGCCCCATCATGCACCAGCGACTGGGCGTGGAGGGCTGACACTCCGACCGGGTCAACCCCGCCCCGGCACAATGTCACCGCATCGACTCGAGCTGCTCCTCGAAGCGCTCGAACACCCGGCGGTACTGTTCTGGACGTGGCAATGTCGTGATGCGGAAATGGTCCCGATACGGCACGTTGAAGCTGCTGCCGGGTGAGACCAGGACATGCTGGCGCTCCAGCAACTCCATGGCGAATTGACGATCGTCGAAGTTCGGCAGCAGTTCATTGTCGACGCGCAGAAAGCCATACATGGCGCCCCGCGGCGGCACCAGTTCCAGGAACCGGCTGGCGGCGACCCCGTCCATCATGGCCTGGCGTGATTCGTAGAGGCGGCCGCCCGGCGCGGTGAGACGATGAATGCTCTGGTGGCCACCCAGAGCGGTCTGCACCGCCCACTGGCCGGGGACGTTGGCGCACAGGCGAAGCGAGGCCAGCATTTCCACCGCGTGCAGGTACTCGCTGGCGCCGTCGCGCGCCCCGCTGAATACCGCCCAGCCGGTGCGATAGCCGCAGGCCCGGTACACTTTCGACAAGCCGCTCATGGTCACGCAGAGCGTGTCGTGCACCAGGGTGGCCATGGGCACGTGCCTGGCCTCGTCATACAGCATCTGGTCGTAAATTTCGTCGCTGAACACCACCAGGCCGTGGTGTTCCGCCACCTGCGCAATGCCCGCCAGGGTGTCCGCCGAATACACCGCCCCGGTGGGATTGTTCGGATTGATTACCACCAGCGCGCGGGTCCGCGGCGTGACCAGGGCGGCAATCTCTTCCGGGTCGGGCTCGAAGCCGTTCTCCGGGGCGCAGGTGTAGTACACCGGCCGGGCCCGGTTGAGCACGGCCGAAGCGCTCCACAGCGGGTAGTCGGGGCTGGGCAGCAATACCTCGTCGCCTTCATTGAGCAGACCCCGCAGGCACAGCTCGATCAGCTCGCTGACGCCATTGCCGATGAATACGTCGTCGGCACTCACGTCCATCACGCCCCGGTTTTGCTGCTGCATGACCACGGCCTCGCGGGCGGGAAACACGCCCTTCTGGTGACAGTAAGGCTCCGACTGGCCGAGGTTCTCGATCATCGCCAGGCGCATGGTTTCCGGGGTGCGGTAGCCGAACAGCCCGATGTTCCCGATGTTGAGCTGGATGACCTCGAAGCCCTGGCGCTCGAGCTCCAGGGCGCGCAGGGCGAGGTCGCCGCGAATCTCGTAGCTGACGCCCTGCAGGGCTTGGTTGGTGGCGATGGTCGGGTCGGTCATGGTCCGGAACCGGTGACAAAAGGCCGATGCTACGACATCGGGCCCCGCGGTGGAATGACCCTGGCCACGGAAAGGATGCGGGGATTTGGTTAAGATGCCGCCATGAGATGTCCACCCCTGCTGGTCCTGCTGTTGCTGCCGTCACTGGCCGTGGCCGGTACTGTCGGGGGCCCCGAAGCATTCAGGGACGGCTTCGGCACGCATGCAACCGCCCTGCCGCCAGAGGCGATCAGCCTCACCAGCGATCGGTTGCGGCTGGACACCCCGCAAGGGCGCCTGGATCTCGACGTCTCAAGCCGCAGGCGCCACGCCAACGGCGATCTGAGCGTCAGCGCCAAAGGCGGCGCCTGGCGTGGGCTGCTGACCCTGGGCAGTGGAGCCGTGTACGGCACGCTCGACGGACCCGGTGGGCGGCGCCTGGTGACCACGGACGCCGGCGGCACCTGGCTGGTCGACGTGCCGG
>JAUIJU010000057.1 GCA_030431095.1 Gammaproteobacteria bacterium
GCCTGCTGGTCGAAGTGCTGCGCGGCAACACGGCCCTGTTCATGCGTCGTGACGAAGTGGAGGCGGCCTGGAAGTGGATCGACGGCCTGATTGCCGGCTGGGAGAAATCCGGTCAGAAGACGGAGAACTACGCGGCCGGCACCTGGGGCCCCATCGGCGCTTCCATGCTGCTCGACCGCGACGGCCGTGGCTGGTTGCCCGAGGACTGAGGCCGACACCGCCATGATCGAGAACTTCCACGAATTCGGCGACCGCATGACCGCCTCCGAGGCCTCCGCAGGCTGGATCGCCACGGCGCTGCAGCGCTCGCTGGGCGGCGGCGAAAGCGCCTCGCTGGTGGTCAGCGGCGGCTCCACGCCGGTGGACTGCTTTGATGTCCTGTCGGGTACCGAACTGGACTGGGGCCGCGTCAGCGTGTTCATGAGCGACGAGCGCTGCGTGCCCGCGTCCCACGCCGACAGCAACGAGGCCATGGTGCGGCGCACGCTGGTCACGGGCCATGCGGCCGCCGCCGAAGTGGTGCCCGTGTACCGCGAGAACGAGGACGTGGCCGGCATGTGCGACGCGCTGGAGCGGCGCCTGGTCGCCGAGCCCGCGCCCTTCGCCGCCGTGCTGCTGGGCATGGGGGCCGACGGGCATTTCGCCTCGCTGTTTCCCGACTTCGATCGCCTGCACGACGGCCTCGACCTGTCGTCCGGTACGGCGGCCCGCTGCCTGCCGGTGGCCACGGCCGCCAGCCCGCACCCGCGCATCACGTTGACCCTGGCCACGCTGGTGAACACCCGCGCTCTGATCCTGCTGGCCTTCGGCGAGGCCAAGCGCAACGTGCTAGAGGACGCCGCCGCCGGCGGCGGGGACTACCCGGTGCAGGCCCTGCTGGCCCAGGAACGCACCCCCGTCAAAATTGCCTGGGCGCCCTGAGCGGGCCACGTCGGGCTGGAGCTTTCATGAATCCCGTACTCGAATCCGTCACCCGTCGCATCATCGACCGCAGCGCGGAATCCCGCGCCGCCTACCTGGCGCGCATTCGCGGCGCCGCCCGGGACGGCGCCAACCGCGCCGTGCTGGGCTGCGCCAACCTGGCCCACGGCATGGCCTCCTGCGGCCAGGCCGGCAAGGAAGCGCTGGCCGGCGACTCGGTGCCCAACATCGGCATCGTTTCGGCCTTCAACGACATGCTCAGCGCCCACCAGCCGCTGGGCGACTATCCCGACCGCATCAAGGCCGCGGCCGAAAAGGCCGGCGCCGTGGCGCAGTTCGCCGGGGGCACCCCGGCCATGTGCGACGGCGTCACGCAGGGCCAGGACGGCATGGACCTGAGCCTGTTCAGCCGCGACGTGATCGCCCTGTCGACCGCCGTGGCGCTGAGCCACGACATGTTCGACGCCGCCCTGTGCCTGGGCGTGTGCGACAAGATCGTGCCGGGCCTGCTGATCGGCGCGCTGAGTTTCGGCCACCTGCCGATCCTGTTCGTGCCCGCGGGACCGATGCCGTCGGGCCTGCCGAACAAGGAGAAGGCGCGTTTTCGCGAAGAGTTCGCCCAGGGACGCATCGGCCGCCACGAACTGCTCGCCGCCGAGTGCGCCAGCTACCACTCGCCCGGCACCTGCACCTTTTACGGCACCGCCAACAGCAACCAGATGATGATGGAGTTCCTGGGCCTGCAGATGCCCGGCGGGTCCTTCGTCAACCCGGGCACGCCGCTGCGCGACGCCCTGACCGACGAGGCGGTACGCGCGGTGCTGGCCACCACCCGGATGGGTGACAGCTACCGGCCCATCGGCGAGATCGTGGACGAAAAGGCCGTGGTCAACGGCATCTGCGGCCTGCTGGCCACGGGCGGATCGACCAACCACACCCTGCACATCGTGGCCATCGCCCAGGCGGCGGGGATCAAGGTCACGTGGACCGATTTTGCCGAGCTGTCCTCGGTGGTGCCGCTGCTGGCCCACGTCTATCCCAGCGGTTCGGCCGACGTAAATCATTTCCACGCCGCCGGCGGCCTGGGCTTCGTGATGCGCGAGCTGCTCGGGGCCGGCCTGGTGCACGAGGACGTGACCACCTTTCGCGGTCATGGGCTGTCGAACTTCCTGGCCGAGCCGTTCCTGGAAGACGGTGCCCTGACCTGGCGCGAGGCGCCGTTGAAGAGCCTGGACGAGAATGTGCTGCGGCCCGTGGCCGACGCCTTCGACCCCGAGGGCGGCCTGACCGTGGTCGACGGCAACATCGGCCGCGCGGTGGTCAAGCTGTCCGCCGTGGCGCCCGAATACCACCGCATCACGGCCCCGGCGCGGGTGTTCCAGGCCCAGGAAGAGATCAAGGCGGCCTTCGACGCCGGTGAACTGACCGAAGACATGGTGGCGGTGGTGCCGTTCCAGGGGCCACGCGCCAACGGCATGCCGGAGCTGCACCGACTGACGCCGTACCTGGGCATCATGCAGAACCAGGGTCTGCGCGTGGCGCTGGTCACCGACGGGCGCATGTCCGGCGCCTCGGGCAAGGTGCTTTCGGCCATCCACACCACGCCGGAGGCGCTGTGCGGCGGCGCCATCGGCCGGGTCCGCACCGGCGACATGATCACCATCGACGCCCATGCCGGCAGGCTGGAGGTCACGCCGGTGGAGGGGCGGCTGGAAGACCGCGAGATTGTCGCACCGGATCTTGCCGCCCAGCACCGGGGCATGGGGCGTGACCTGTTCGGCGCCTTTCGGCGGCAGGCCTCGGGCGCCGAGGAAGGCGCCAGCATTTTCGAAGACGTTTCCTGAGCGCGCGGCGCGCCGGTCAGCCCGGGGCGTTCAGCTGCCCGCTGACGGCGCGTTCGAAGTTCCTGGCGAAGGCTTCCGCGTCGGTGACCGCGCCGGCCGCCATGTCCTCTCTCAGGCATCGGCGATGACGCGCGAGTTCATCCAGGTCGCCGGCCAGGCGCGCCACCGTGTCCACGTAGCCCGCCTCGTCCGTGGCAATCCACTCCTCCCGACCCAGTGCATGCAAAACGCTGCCGACCATGCGCGAGGCATGCGATTCGCCGGCCAGGGTGACCAGAGGAACCCCGGCCCACAGGGCGTGGCAGGCCATGGTGTGACCGCTCCAGGGAAAGGTGTCCAGGTACAGGTCGATCTCCGCCCAGAAGGCCTGAAAGCTGCCTCCGGAAGGTTGTCCCGGCATCAGTTCCAGGCGGGATTCGTCGATCCCGTGGGCGTCGAACTGCCCCAGCAGGCGGCGGCGCTGCCAGGCGTCCAGGTGGTCGCGCACCAGCAACAGCCGGGCCCCGGGTAAGGATTCGAGCGTCCTGGCCCAGCAGGCCACCACCGACTCGTTGATTTTTTCCAGTTTGTGCAGCGAGCCCAGCGTGACAAATCCCCGCTCAGCCGCCGGCAGCGGCGTGACGGCCGGTGCGTGCTCGGCCGGACGGAAACAGGCGAACACGCCGTCGAGCGGCAGCAGCCCGGCGCCGCGTGGCGCTCGGGCGGCGGTGAAGGCATCGGCCAGCTGGCCGTCCAGGGCTTCCAGTCCGGGGTGGTGCGGATAGCCCAGCCAGCCCAGCTGCACTGGCGCGGGGCGCTTCGCGAACACCCCCAGGCGGTTGCCACGGGTATGCCCGGCCAGGTCGAACAGGACGTCGATGCGGTCCTCGCGTATGGCCGCTTCCAGCTGCTCGTCCGACCAGTCCCGGCTTTCGCGCCACGCATCGGCCAGGCCGCGCAGGCGGCGGGTCACGTCGTCGGGATCGGCCGTGTCGCTGTAGGCAATCATTTCGAAGCGCGACCGGTCCAGGGACTCCGCCAGGGGTTCGAAAAAGTGATTGACTGCGTGGCGCCTGAAATCGGCCGACACGAACCCGATGCGCACGCGCTTCCCGGGCGCTGCCGGCGGGCGAACGGGCGGCGCGCCGTACACGGCGGCGGCCACCCGGCGGTGTTCGCCACTGACCGCGTCTGCCGCCAGCCCCGGCGCCAGGTTCAGGGTGAACAGCAGGCTCGTGGCCGCGGCCGGGTAGTGCGGATTGATGGCGAGGGCGCGGCGGAACGCCTCGATGGCCTGCACCAGTTCCACGCGGTCGAGCAGGAACAGGCCCAGGTTGAACCAGGCCTCGGCGCGTTCAGGCTCCAGTTCGACGGCCTTCAGACCGTGCTCCAGCGCGCCCTCGCGGTCACGCAGGTCGGCATAGACCGCGCCCAGGTTCATGTGGGCGCCGCCGTAGTCGGCGCGCAGTTCCAGCGCCTTCTGCAGTTGTCCCGCCGCCGCCACCAGGGTGCCGGCTTTGTGCAGCGCCAGTCCCAGGTTATTGCGCAGCACCGGGTGGTCCGGCACCCGGTCGACCGCTTTTTGGATCCTGTGCACGGCGTCGTCGAAATCCCCCGCCTGCAGGGCGGCCAGGCCGGACAGGTGCAGGGCGTCGGGATGGCCGGGCGATGCATTCAGCGCGCGGGCGTACAGCGCCCTGGCGCCGGCCAGGTCACCGGCTTCCTGGTGTCGCATGCCGTCGCGGACGAGTTGCTGGGGGTCGTCGGCCACCGGGTGTTCCCTGGATGAAAGGGCGCCTATCTTACCCCGGCCAGTGAGCGCGTGGCGTGGTGCGCCAGCACGGCGCCGGGTCCATCGGCGTACGTCATCAGGTGCAGGGTGTTGGCGCCCTCGGGGCCAGGCTCGAGCCACTGTGCCGGGATCCGGTGCTGCAGGACGTGGGTGCCGATAAGCAGGCCGTCTTCCGGGTAATCCGGCACGGCGATGTCCCAGGCCAGGTCGGTTCGCGTCACGCGGGTCTTGTACAGCGTGTCGCCGTCGGGCCCGGTCACCACGAGTCGGACGCGCAGGTTCTTGTGGGGGAGCGCGCTGTCCAGCGCGCGCACCATGACCAGGCCATCCGCGTCGACCCGGACGATCTCGCCACGAATTTCGCCGGACGGGCGTGATGCCGGCTCGGTGTCGGCCCAGGCCAGGCTGGGATAGCGGGCGATGCCGTATTTCACGTCCTGGCCGATATTCATGACCTGCGCGACCAGGTCGCTGCCGGCCGTGTCGGCGCCGTCGTCGAACCATTCGGGAAACCGGTCGAGACCGATACCCGGTGTGTTTTCGGCCGCCTCGAACGACCACAGGAAGGGAATGATGGCCACGAAGCGCGGCTCCGCCATGACCATCTCGTGGTGCAGCGCCAGTCGCGCGCTCAGGGTGTCGGGAAACCCGGGCTGACGGGTTTCCTCGTGCAGGGCCCAGGCCTCCGGCACGGCGATCAGGCGCTGGTGGGGCGCCATGTGAGACAGCAGGCGGCCGTAGAGCTGAATGAAGGACCGGTCCTCGCAGGCGTCGAACAGATTGGCGTAGCAATCGAAGCCCACCCAGTCGTAACTGGCCGGGATGGCGAAGAACCGATGGTGCAGCTCCAGCCCGGACAGGATCACGCCCAGCGGCTTGCCGGGAAACACCGACTTCACCAGGGCGTTGACGTGCTCCAGGTCGGCGTGGATGTCCTCGTACACCTCGCCGGTGACGTACTGCTCGATGAAATTCGGTTCACGGTGACGCCGGAACTCCCGGAACGGTTCATCTTTGGGGTAGAGCATGGCCACCGATTCCAGCAGGTCCTCGTGCTCCAGGCGCGCGCGCAGGTCGACCAGGAATTCCTCGATGTCGGCATCGGCGCGCCGCGTACCGCGCACGTCGCTGAACAGGTAGCTTTCCAGCCCGATCACCGCCTGCACGCCGGCCTCGCGCGCCTCGCGCAGGCGCATGACGATGTCCCCGGCGCACTGGACAGGCGCGTCACCGTGGCCGACCTGCACCCAGGTCAGGTTGGTGAAGGGCGCCAGTTCGGCGGTGTGGTTCCAGTGGCCCATGGCGCTGGCGTAAAAGCCGAAATAGGCCACGTGCCCCGGTGTTTCGTCTTCGACCGCCTGCGCAGGGGAGGCGGCCACGGCGGCCAGGGCCAGCCACAGGCCGGCGCTGCGTTGACGCAGGTCCTGGAAATTCAGAATGTTCTTCAATATCGGCATGAAAATCAGCATGATGGCGAAATAGGGGCGCATTCCAGCTTAGGCGGGCCAGGCGCGCCGGGATTGTCCGGGGCGGACAATCGTTTGACCCTGCGCGGGGGCGAAAATTCCGCCGTGGGCGGGTCGACGGGTGGGGCTGCAACACAACCGTCAAATCCGGGCCGATTTCGGCGCGACTGCCACAATTCCATCATCTGCGGCTGCTAGGGTCTGTTGATGCGATCCGGATGCGCCGCATCCACGGACGTGAAACCCGAACCGAGATGCTCACGCGCCGATGGACCTGCTTTCCCGCTACCTCGACCTGTTTCGATCCGCCATGGCGCCAAACCGTGCCGCCGTGGCGCGGCCGACCCTGCGCCACATACTGGTGACCGGCGCGATTCTGCTAATGCTGCCGGTGGCGCTGCTGTACCACGGCATCGGAATGCTGCTCGACGAACTGCTGTTCCGCGGCTACCGCAAGGTGGAGATCGACGCGCCGGTGTTCGTGTTGGGACCGCCTCGCAGCGCCACCACCACCGTGCACGAGGTCCTGGCCGACGACGAGCGCTTCACCACCTTCACCACCTGGGAATGCCTGTTCGGCTTGTCGGTCAGCTGGCGACGATTCTGGCGGGGCGTGGGGGCGATGGACCGATGCCTTGGCCGCCCCCTGGGTCGCCTGGCCGATGTCATGACGGCCCGCCTGGCCGGCGGCCTGGACGCGCTGCATCCCGTCCGCCTCGATGCGCCGGAAGAAGACTATTTCGCGCTGTTGCCGCGCCTGTGGTGCTTTCTGCTGGTGGTGCCGTTCCCGGACGCGGTGTGGCCCTGGCGCTGGGCACGCTTCGACGAGGTGGCCACGCGGACCGAGCGCGACCGCCTGGTGCGCGGCTACCGGCGCGCCGTCCAGCGCCATCTCTACGTGCACCGGGGGAAGCGCTACCTGGCCAAGAACGCCGCTTTCGCGCCCATCGCCCACACCCTGCTGGACGCCTTTGCCGATGCGCGGGTCGTGTGTTGCCTGCGCCCGCCCCGGGCGGCCCTGTCTTCGCAACTGTCCTGCCTGCACCCGTCACTGCAGGCCATCCACGGTGACTACGACTGCCGCCGCTTCGCCAATCGCATGGCCGGCGCCTACGGCTTCTACTACCGCAACCTGTTCGACGCGCTGAACCGATCGGGTTCGCACCGCGCCGCCTTCGTACCCGTGGCCGCCCTGGGCGCGCTCGGGCCGACGGTCGACGACCTGTACCGTTCCCTGGGACTGGAGATGACGCCGGCGATGCGCGAGCGCGTGGCGTTTCGCGCCCATCGCGCGGCGCAGTGGCGTTCCCGCCACCGTCACCACCCGGAGGAGCTTCCGGTGGACGCCCACGTTCTGCGCGCCGCCTTCGACGGGCTGGACCAGCGATTCGACTTTGGCGCCGACCGCGTCGTGGCCCCGGCCACGCCGCGCGACGAGCTGGCGCGGGTCGCGGGACTGTGAGCGTGCACCGCGGCCGGCTGCGCGTGGCCCTGGTGTCCGACGCCGCACCAGAACGCAACGGCGTGGGCACCTACCACCGCGACCTGTCCGCCCACCTGGCCAGGACCATCGAGAGGGTGGAACTGCTGTGCCCGGAATTCGGTGAACACCCGTTGCCGCAGTGGCTGTCGGTCCCGTTGCCGGGTGACGCCACCCAGCGACTGGGCCTGCCGTCACCGATAGAACTCAAACGCCGCCTGCACGAAGTGCGTCCCCACACCGTGGTGGTGGCCACGCCCGGTGTGCACGGTCTGCTGGGCGCGCGTTATGCCACGCAGCTCGGCGCCCGCCTGGTGTACGTGATGCACACGCACTACGAGAACCTGACCCGCCTCTACTGGCGCGGCCTGATGCGGCCGGTCAACCAGGCCTACCTGCGCGCCGCCAACCGCCACCTGCTGCGCCGTGCCGACCGCGTGGCCGGCGTGTCGGGTGAAATGTGCGAACTGGCCCGGGCCGGCGGGGCCCGGGACCCGCGGTTGGTCGGCACCCTGCTGCCCCGGTCGTTTGTCGCCGAACCGGTCACCACGCGCGGCGACGCGCTGGCCTCAGTGCTGTTCCTCGGTCGGTTGGCCGCCGAGAAGCGGGTGGGAACCCTGCTGGAAGCCGCCGAACGGTTGCCGGACATCCGTTTTCGAATCGCCGGCGAAGGTCCATTGCGCGCCAGGGTCGAAGCGGCCGCCGCACGCGTGTCCAACCTGGAGTACCTGGGCTGGGTGCCGCGCGCGGACGTGCGCCAACTACTCGACGATTCCGACATGCTGGTGCTGCCTTCCCAGGTGGAAGCCTTCGGTACGGTCGCCCTTGAGGCCCTGGCGCGGGGCGTGCTGACCCTGGTGTCACCCGGCAGCGGCATCCGCGACTGGCGCGACCTGGGGCGGGCGCTGTTCACCATCGGCGAAGGCGAATCGGTAGCCGACGCGATCCGGCGCGTGTCCGCGGTCGACCCGGGAATCCGCCGGCGCAAGGCGCAAATGGGCCGCGAAGCCGCGGCCGCCATGACCCGTGACACGCTGGAACAGTGGCTGGATCTGCTTGGCGCCGACCGGCAGCTCACTGCCGGCGCCGCCACGCTGGAGCGTTGAAGTGGCGCCGGTGCGTACCCTGGTCTCCCTGCACGACGTCATGCCCGGAACGCTCGGTGCGGTGCGTGCGCAACTGCAGCTGCTGGCGAACCACGGCGTGGACCGCGCCACGCTGCTGGTGGTGCCCGGCCTGGACTGGTCCGCCCGAAGCATCGAACAGCTGCATCGCTGGCAGGCCGACGGCCACGAACTCGCCGGCCACGGCTGGCTGCACCGCGCCGGACAGGTGCGGGGATTGCGCCATCGCGTGCACGCCGCCCTGCTCTCGCGCGACTGTGCCGAACATCTCGCGTTGACGGCCGCGGAGATTGCATCGCTGCTGCGCCGCTGCCACGCGTGGTTCGGCGAACGGGGGCTGCTGCCGCCGACCCTGTACGTGCCGCCGGCCTGGGCGCTGGGCGCGGCGCCCCGTGCGGCCTACGCCGAAGCCGGGTTCCGGCAGGTGGAGCATCTGCAGGGCCTCTGGGACCTGGACTCCGGCACGCTGCAACGCATCCCGGCGGTGGGTTACGAATCCATCAGCGCCTGGCGCGCGGTGGCCGTGAAAGCCAGCAACGCGGGCAACCGCGTGCTGGCGCGCCACATGGGCTGGTTGCGCCTGGGTCTGCACCCGCGGGATCTGCAGTTGCCGTTGCGGGGCGAAGCGCTCAGGGACATCGACGCATTGCGGGAGACGTTGCTATACCGTGACCTGCTGCCGGGTGTGGATGTGCCCGGCTACCCGGTGTCGCGAGCGGCCTGACACGCCGCTGCGATCCTGGTCTAGCGCGCCCGGTCGAGGGTGATGCCCTGGATCACGGCATTGTCGTCCAGGCGCCAGAGGGTCACGGTGTGTTCGCCCTCGTCGACCTGCGAGAAGGTGGTTTCGAGCTGGTGGCTGTTCCTGATCACGGCCTCGGTCCAGTCGGCCTGTTCGGGCAGGGTTACTGCGCCGGCGGTAGGGATCAGACGGGAGGTCAGGACCTGCACCGGCCCGTCGTCCAGCGAAACGCCCACCCGGATGTCGTCTTCGCCGCTGGGTTCCAGCGTGGGGGCAAGGTCCAGGATCACGCGCCAGTCGCCGGATTCATTCAAGGCGACGGTGTAATCGACGCGCACGCCGTCACGCGGCGTCGTGGCGGCTCGCCCCTGGGGCAGGGCCACCAGGGACACTCCTGAATCGCCCAGGTCGGGGACGAGCGTCCACTCGAGACCGGCACCGGCGGCGTGGCGGACCGGGTTGGCGATGTCGACCAGGACCCGTGCGGCGGTGCGCGGTTCGTCATCGACGAACACGGTCTCCAGGTCACGCAGGTCCACCGGCGTGTCGGCCCCCACGCCCATTACGGTGGGCATGGTCTGCTGCGTGGGCGTACTCCAGATCACGTAGTTCATGTGCACCCCGGCCACCATGCCGTTCCACTTGCCGTCGCGAAGGGCGTGGTAGGTGGCGGTGAGTTCGGCATCGCGGGCGAAGTTCCGCTCCACGAGGCGCAGGAAATAGTTGGCGCGGGCATCGAAGCTGGACGCCAGCCGGCGATTCCAGGCGGTAGCCCAGTGCATTTCGTACAGGTTGGCCAGGGCGCGGATGGGAAACTCCACCAGCTGGAAGAAGGCGTCGCCCTGCGCGGACGGGAGTGCCGTGCGAACCGCCTCCATATCGGTAACCAGCGCCTGCCATTCCCGCACGCGCCGGCCGAAATCGCCGCACACCAGGTGCTCGCCGTCAACGCGTCCGATCGGGAAGGCGGATTCGTCCACCAGCTCCGGTTTGCGCCGCGAGGCCAGGCGGGCGTAGCGGGTGACCAGCTCACCGATGGCATCGGCCTGGCTGGGGCCGAACTGCCGTGCGGCCCACTGCGCGGGATACGAGGACAGGGCGTCCACCGTCATGGCCTCCGGGTCCCAGGCCATTTTCATCCAGAAGTCGATGGGAACTTCCATGGGCTTGATGTCGCCCACGTTGACCACCCAGAGCCGGCGCGCGCCCCGCTCCCAGGCCAGGTTCATCTGTTGCCAGACCTTGCCCAGCTGGGTGGTGTTCAGCCACTTGTAGCTGCGCGGTCCGCCGACGTAGTCGTAGTGGTAGTAGACGCCGAACCCACCGGCGCGCTTCAGGTCGTCCACCGGCAGGCGGCGGATCTGTCCCCAGTTGTCGTCCGCGAACAGCAGGGTCACGTCGTCGGGCACGGTCATGCCCTGGTCGTAGTAGTCCTGCACCTCCTTGTACAGCGCCCAGACCTGGGGCGTTTGCGCGGCGGGTCGGCCGGTGGTCTCGGCGATGATGCGCCGCTGGTCGGCGACCACGGTTTCCAGCAGTTCGATGGCGGTGTCTTCCGACATCGGCTCGTCGCCGTCGCCGCGCATGCCGACGGTGACCAGGTTGTCGAGAATGCCGCCGTCAGCCTTTGCCAGGCGCTGCATACCGCCGCGCCAGAAGGCGCGCAGGTTCTCGGCGTTTGTCGCGTAATTCCAGGCGCCGCCGGTCGAAGGATCGTCGGGCAGGCGATGCCATTCGGCCTGTGCCCGGGTCAGGGGTTCGTGGTGCGAGGTGCCCATCACGATGCCCATCTCGTCGGCCAGTGTCGCGTTGCGTTCGTCGTCGAGGTGAAAGGCCTTGGGCGCCCACATCGCGGGCCACAGGGTGTTGCCTTTCAGGCGCAGGATCAGCTCGAAAACCCGTTCGTACAGGTCAGCGTTGATGCCGCCGAAGCGATGCTCGGCCCAGCTGCTGAACGCCGGATTCTCGTCGTTGATGAAGATGCCACGGTAGCGCACGCCGGGCGCATCCTCGCGCACCCCGGGGGTGACGAATACGTCGTCTCGGCGTCGCACCGGCACATCCGCGAACCAGTACCAGGGCGAAACGCCGATGCGCCCGGCCAGGTCGTAAGCGCCGAACACGGCGCCGCGCCGGTCGGCACCGGCAATGACCAGAGCGCGCGCCACGCCCGGCCAGGGCGCTTCGACCACGGCCACCTGGAAGGCTTCCCAGCGCCCGGCCAGGCTCGAAGTGTCGAGTTTTCCCTCCGACGCCAGAGCGTCGATCACCGGGCTGTTTCCGACCACGCCGATGAACACCACCGGGCCGGTGGCGTCGTCGATGGAATCAGCTCGTGGTGCATCGGTGCCGCCCGCGCGGCCCAGGTCGAGCGCCAGGGCGTCCGCAACCCGCCGCACCGCCGGGTCGGCCCCGGGATCGGCAATCACCCACGCAGGATGGCCCCCGTGTATCAGCGCGAACCGGTCATCCGCGGTGAGCCTACACACGCTGGCCGGCTGCTCGCAGGCCAACACGGAAATGGGATACAGCAGTGCAGCAGCCAGCAGCAGCCAAGCGGTAAACAGTTTCAACATGGCGTTTCTTGTGTCATCGAGCCACCGGATGTGAGCGTTAACATCATACATGCACGCCCCACCCGTCGCGCGAAAGAAGCGCCTCGCGCAATCCGCCCCGTGATTCCAAAGAGTCCACGATGATGCAGTAGAGCAGGACGAACTACGGATGGTATTCATTCGGGAAAGTGCAAAGCGAGGTGCGGTTTTCGCGCGAAGCGCGAAAGAAGCGCCTCGCGCAATCCGCCCCGTGATTCCAAAGAGTCCACGATGATGCAGTAGAGCAGGACGAACTACGGATGGCATTCATTCGGGAAAGTGCAAAGCGAGGTGCGGTTTTCGCGCGAAGCGCGAAAGAAGCGCCTCGCGAATAGAATGGTGCCCAGGGGCGGAATCGAACCACCGACACGCGGATTTTCAACAGCTAAAGCGGATTTGGTGGGCTAATAGAAACAGTCACTTGCGGTGCTTGTCCCAAGCTGTTGTGTCAGAAAACGACAGCTGCTCATCGTTGAAGCGCTCTGGCGCGGCTCAAGCCTGACACAACCATTTCTCCGAATGCTCAGTGTTGTTCTGAGGCTTTTGACAAGATATCTCT
>JAUIJU010000144.1 GCA_030431095.1 Gammaproteobacteria bacterium
CCGCCTGCAGGACATGGCCAACGACCTCATGTATAGCTGGGATCGCTCGATCCGGGCGCTGTTTCACCGCCTGGACCGGGATTTATGGGACGCCTGTGGACACAACCCGAAGGCGTTCCTGCGTCGCGTTTCGCAGCGGCGGCTGGACGAGGCGGCGGCCGATCGGTCCTACATGGAGGACTACCGCAAGGTCTGCGCCGCTTACGACGCTTACCGCGACCACCGCGGGCGCCCCGAGTTGGCCGGCCTGTTCGACCCGCAGGAGGATCTGGTCGCCTATTTCTGCCTGGAATTCGGGTTACACGAGAGCTTCCCGATTTACTCCGGCGGCCTGGGCATCCTGGCGGGGGACCACTGCAAGGCCGCCAGTGACGTGGGCCTGCCCTTCGTCGCGATCGGCCTGCTTTACCAGCACGGGTACTTCAACCAGACGATCGACGGGCAGGGGTACCAGCAGGTCAGCTATACCCGTTCACACCCGCACGACCTGCCGGTCGTGCCGACCCTGAACGAGGACGGCAAGCACCTGACCATCGACATCGAGTTTCCCGGGCGGATGCTGAAAGCGCGGGTGTGGACCGCCAGGGCGGGGCATATCACCCTGTACCTGCTGGACACGAATATTCCGGACAATGCGGAGGCCGATCGCGCCATTACCCACCAGCTGTATGGCGGCGACCGGGAGATGCGCCTGCAACAGGAGCTGGTGCTCGGGATAGGTGGTGTGCGCGCCCTGCGCGCGCTCGGACTGCACCCGACGGTGTGGCATATCAACGAGGGCCACGCGGCGTTCCAGCTACTGGAGCGCTGCGCCTTCCGCATGGACGAGGGCATGGACTTCGACAGCGCCATGGAACTGGTGGCCGCCGGCACCGTGTTCACCACCCACACGCCGGTGCCGGCGGGCCATGACATCTTCGACAAGGGCCTGGTCGCCAAGTACCTGAACGCCATGGCCGCGCGGCTGCACCTGGACTTCGAGCACCTCTACGCCCTGGGGCTGAACACCGGCGACGGTTTCAATATGACCTGCCTGGCGCTGCGCTGCAGCCGTTTCCACAACGGCGTCAGCGCTATCCACGGCCGCGTGGCGGCCCAGATGGAAGCGCAGTTGTGGCCGCAGATACCCTACCGCGAAAACCCCGTGACCCACGTGACCAACGGCGTGCACCTGCAAACCTTCCTCGCCCGCGAGTGGGCGAGCCTGTTCGACCTGCGTTTCGACGACTGGCGCAACGAACTGTTGAGCGAGGAGTACTGGGAGCGGCTGGACGAGATTCCGGACTACCACTACTGGAGTATCCACAAGGCCCTGAAGCAGCAATTGCTGGAGCAGGTGCACGAGTCGGTCATCAGGCAGCAAACGCGCAACGGCACTTCCGACGCCGTGATCAAGCGCATGGTGCGCTACGTCGACGGCTCCTTGCCGGATGTGCTGGTGATGGGCTTCGCCCGCCGCTTCGCCACCTATAAACGCGCGCTGATGCTATTCGCCGACCCGGAGCGACTGGCGCGGATACTGGGCGATCCGGAGCGGCCGGCGGTGATTGTTTTTGCGGGAAAAGCCCACCCCAACGACGAGCCCGGACAGCACCTTATCAAGCGGATCCACGATTTTTCCGTGCACCCGGATTTCATCGGCAAGATCATCCTGCTGGAGGGCTACGACATGGCCCTGGCCCGGCAACTGGTGGCGGGCGTCGACGTCTGGCTGAACACGCCCGAGTATCCGCAGGAGGCCAGCGGCACCTCGGGACAGAAAGCGGGACTGAACGGCGCTGTCAATCTGAGCGTACTCGACGGCTGGTGGGGCGAGGGTTACAACGGCCGCAACGGCTGGGGCATCACACCACGAGACGCCAGCTTCGACCACCAGCACCGCCAGCACGAGGAGGCCAGCGACCTTTTGAACATCCTCGAGCACGAGGTGTTTCCCACGTATTATTCCGACGATGCGGACGGTTATTCGCCGGACTGGGTCAGCATGTCCAAGGAAAGCATGAAGTCGACCATCCCGCGTTTCAATTCCCAGCGGATGCTGCGTGACTACGTCACCAAGCTGTATCACCCGGCGCAGAAGCAAAGACGCCTGCTGGAGGCTGACGGTGCGGCGCGCGCCCGTGAACTGGCCGGGTGGAAGCGCCGTGTGCGCGAGGCCTGGCCCGGGGTCAGTATGCAACTGGTATTGCAGCCGCCGGCGCACCTGTACCACGACGACAAGATCCTGCTCAGGGTCAGCGCCAATCTCAATGGCCTGGATGCGCCGGACGTGAAGCTGGAGTGCCTGCTGGGTGCCGAGGAAGGCGGTGAT
>JAUIJU010000145.1 GCA_030431095.1 Gammaproteobacteria bacterium
CACGAAAAGGTGCTGGTCATGGGGGATTTCAACATCGCGCCCGACGACCGCGACGTGCACGACCCTGAAGCCTGGGCGGGCAAAATCCTTTGTTCCGAACCTGAACGCGAGGCGCTCACGCGAATCCGGGAGCTGGGCCTGGACGACACCTTTCGCCTGTTCGAGCAACCGGAGAAGAGCTTCAGCTGGTGGGACTACCGGCGTGTGGCGTTTCGGCGCAATGCCGGATTGCGCATCGACCTGGTGCTGGCTTCGAAGGCCCTGGCGGCATCCTGTGAGAAAGCCTGGATCGACGTGGAGCCGCGTCGCCAGGAGCGACCGTCCGATCACACGCCGGTGGTGGCCGAGTTCAGCGCTTGACGCCCCGCGCCGGGGCGGCGTACCTCAGTAGGTCGGGATCGTGGGGTCGATGTCCTTCGACCAGGCGTCGATGCCGCCGGCCACGTTGTATACCTCGCTGAAACCCAGCTTGCGAAAATGTTCCGCCGCGACCTGGCTGCGCCCGCCGGTGTGGCAGATGAAGGCCAGGGGCGTTTCCCGGGGCATGGCTTCGAGTTGGGCCATGAGGTCGGCGTTCATGGCCAGGGCGCTGTCCAGCGAGGCCTTGTCGCGCTCTTCGTCCGAGCGCACATCCACCAATGTCACCTGGTCCGCGTCCAGGCGCGCTTTCAGGTCCTGCACGCTCATCTGGGGTACGGGAGCCGGCGCCTCCGGCAGGGTGATGGACAGGCCTTCGCCCTGCACGGTCTCCACCCAGTCGATGGCCGCGCCACGCGCTCTCTGCGCGGAGGCGACATCGAACAGCACCGTGATGCCACCGGCCTCCGTGGCGATCTCGTCGCCCTGGGGCGGCGCCAGCTGGAAGCGGGCCTGGAAATCGGGGTCGATCTGCAGATGCAGCGCGATGCCTTCGTGGCCCGCCATGGCCTCACGGATCTTGTCCGCCGCCGCCGGGGTAATGGCAATTTCCGGGGCGGTGCGGTCAGGCTGTTGCAGGCCCAGCAGGGTGTGCAATTCGCCGGAATTGAACATACCGGTGACGATGTCGCAGCCGCCGACCAGTTCGCCGTCGATGTACAGTTGCGGGATGGTCGGCCACTGGCCGTATTCCTTGATCCCTTCGCGGATCGCCTCGTCCTGCAGCACGTCCACCGTGACGTAGTCGCCGAGCAGGCTGTCGAGAATGCCGGCGGTCTTGGCGGAAAATCCGCACATCGGCTGGCGCGGCGAGCCTTTCATGTACAGCACCACGCGGGCGCTGTTCACCTGCTGGTCGATGCGTTCACGGGTGTTGGGGTCGAGGCTCATGTCAGGATTCCGTCTCTGTGATGCATACACAGGAAGGTGGGGTCCGGCGGACGTGAATCAAGGCGGCGCGGCCGCCAGGATGTCGGCTCAGGGACACTCGGCGACGAGCCGCCTCGCGTCGCCGTCGATGCAGATGCAGCCAGGATAGGCCAGCCCCTGGTGGGCGACGCCGAGGCCGGCAATGTGGGCATGCAAGGCGTTGGAGCCTTCCGGCGCCAGCGGGTAGAAGTGGCGCAGGCGTCCGTCGGCGGACACGGTAACGGCCACCGTTCCCAGGTCTTCTCCCTGATGCTCGGTGATGGCGGCGGTCCGGCCCGCGCTCTCGCCGGCATCTTCCTCGAGAAACAGGCCTTCCAGAACTTCGTCGCAACCGGGCAGCTGCTGCGCCACCGGGACGCCGTGTGCACCCAGGGTCACCAGCAACTGGCGATACTCGCGGGTCCACGCCGTGTAGGCGGCACCCAGGTCCTCCGCCGCCACGTCACGGCCACCGCCGGCGCTGGCCCAGTGGTCGAACGGCTCGAACGTCGCGCGAACCGCACCGTCCCGCCAGGTAAACCGCTGTCCAGCGGATCCACTGACGGCCAGCGGCCCCGATACGCCGGCCAGCGCCGCGTCAACCAGGGTCCACAGGGCGCCGAAGCCAAAGTGCTCGAGCTGCAGCTTGAGCATGGCCTGCAGGTCGGTGAGGGTCAGAAAACGTACATGCGTGGTGGCGATACCGAAAGCCTGTTCCAGCGCGCGGGCCGACAGCGCCGAGAGTTGACCCTCTTCCATGAAGCGACGCTCCATGTCGTCCTCCAGTCGCATCAGCGCTTCGGGTTCACCGTGCAACTGCAAGGGCAACAACTGCAGAATGCCCGGCGGCAGGGTCGGGTCCGGCTGCAATTCACCCAGCGGCAAGCGGCCGTCGGCCGTGCCGATGCTCAGCAGGCCGGTCTCGCCGTCTTCGTGCTTCCAGCGCCGGCGCGCCACCCGGGCCATTG
>JAUIJU010000146.1 GCA_030431095.1 Gammaproteobacteria bacterium
GATGGCGCTGGAGGGCGCGCAACTGCTCAAGGCCATGGCCCTGCCGTGGTACATCACCATCGTGGGCATCGTTCTGCTGACCGGTTTCGTGAACATATTCGTGGGCTCGGCCAGCGGCAAGTGGGGTCTGCTGGCGCCGATTTTCGTGCCGATGCTGATGACCCTGGGCATTTCGCCCGATCTGACCCAGGCGGCCTACCGGGTCGGCGACTCGAGTACCAACATCATCACGCCGCTGATGCCGTACTTTCCGCTGGTGGTGATCTACTGCCAGCGCTACGTGACCGGCACCGGGATCGGCACCCTGGCGGCGATGATGCTGCCGTACTCCATGACTTTCCTGGTGGCCTGGACCGCCTTCCTGCTGCTCTACACCTTCTCCGGCATTCCCCTGGGGATACTGGCCAGCTATACCTATCCGGCCGGGGGCTAGGGCCAGCGGGATCGCCCTAGTCGCCGTCGGGTTCGGCGTCCAGGCGGGCCACCTTGCCCATGACCTTGTCCTCCAGCGAGGCCTTGTATTCCCGAATGCGTCCGCGCAGGTCGGCGTCGCCGGTGGACAGCATCTGCGCGGCCAGGATGCCGGCATTGGTGGCGTTGTCGATGGCCACCGTGGCCACCGGCACGCCGGCCGGCATCTGCACGATGGAGAGCAGGGCGTCTTCGCCCGCCATGCAGGTCGCGCTGACGGGCACGCCGATCACCGGCAGTTCGCTCAGGGCCGCAGCCATGCCCGGAAGGTGGGCGGCGCCGCCGGCGCCGGCGATGATCACGCGCAGACCGCGTGCCTCGGCGCCCCGGGCATAGTCGTAAAGGCGTCCGGGCGTGCGGTGCGCGCTGACAATGGTCATTTCGTGGGGAACGTCGAGGAACTTCAGCATCTCGGCGGCCGGCCGCATGACCGGCAGGTCCGAGTCACTGCCCATGATGATGCCGACTTTCGCGGTCATGGCGTGGTGATCTCCAGGGAATCATTGGCGCCGGCCGCCGGGCCGGACGTGAGTTGGTGAAGCCCGGCCAGGGCCTGTTCCGCGGCCTCGCGGACCGCATCAGCCTGGTCGCCCGTGGCCGTCAGGTGGCCCATCTTGCGCCCAGCCTGGCCGGTGGACTTGCCGTACCAGTGAATGCGCACCGGCACCTTGCCGGGCAGGTCCACAACGCCGGGACGGGAAGGACAAACGGGCGCCAGGCTGTCTTCATAAAGGATGTTCAGCATCACGGCGACCGGTGCCGCAGGGCGAATGTCCGCCAGGGGCAGTCCCATGACGGCACGAACGTGCTGTTCGAACTGGTCGTGCACGAAGCCTTCCAGTCCCAGGTGGCCGGAATTGTGCACGCGCGGTGAGATCTCGTTGATGGTCACGGTATCCGCCGGGTCCACGAACAGTTCCACGGCGAACACGCCGGGCGTGGACAGGCGACCGATGGCCTCCAGCGCGATGGTCCCGGCCTGCGCCACCAGGGATGCCTCCAAGGTGGCCGGGCTGGTAACGCTGTGCACCGCGTTGTAGCGCTCGTCAAATGTCATGGACACCGGTGGGTACGCCCGCAGCTCGCCGTTTCCGCCACGCGCCACCACCACCGAGAGTTCGCGACAAGGCGCCAGCGCCGGTTCCAGGTAACTGGGCACGTCCCACAGCCGCCCGAGGTCGGCCTCGCTGCGCAGGATTTGCACGCCCTTGCCGTCGTAGCCGCCACGGTGGGCTTTTTGCACCACCGGCAGGGGCCATTCGCCGCTGCGCAGCGGCGCCGGCACGGCGCCGGGTGTGACATCGAGAAAGGGCAGGGTGGGCAGGCCCTGCGCCACCAGCCAGCGCTTCTGCACGCCCTTGTCCTTGAACAGGGCCAGGGTGTCGGCGGCGGGGTGAATCCGGATGCGGCCTTCTGCCTCGGCCCGGCGCAGGCGGTCCAGGCTGGGATCGGGAATCGCCTCGAGTTCGAAGGTGACCACGTCGCTGGCGGCGATCAGCGCATCGACCGCATCGGGGTCGTCGAGTCCGGCGACGATCGCCTGGTCGGCATAGGGAAATGCCGATCCCGCCGGGTTGCCCTCCAGTACCGCGCTGCGCACGCCGAGCGCCCGCGCGGACTGGCACAGGAACATGCCCAGCTGGCCGCCACCCATGATGCCCAGGCTGCCGTTCGGCCAGGAGTCTCGGGTGTTGGTCTGGATCATGGGCTCACTTCCGGGCTGCGTTTTCTGCCGGCCCCGGCGGGGCGCGGTGAAAACGGCACAGCATACCGCAAAGCGCCCCGTGTCGGCAGCGTTTCGGAGCGTGTGATC
>JAUIJU010000147.1 GCA_030431095.1 Gammaproteobacteria bacterium
CGTGCTCGCTGGTACCGCCAGTGACGACGCCGTACCGTCGCGGGCCCGTGTGCTGGTGGTCAAGACGCTCAGCGTCGAGGCCAGCGTGCTGCACATCGGCATGATCATCGAGGGCCTGCCCAAGCTCAAGAGCGTGACGCCGGCCAACCTGGTGGAGCAGGACGCCGAAACGCCCGAAGGCGTGTTCAGCCATGTCACGGTGGAAGACCAGCCCGCCGTGATCCCGGACCTGGACGCGCTGGCCCTGGTGATCGAAAAGGCCGTCTACACCCACTGAACGACCCGGCGCTTCAGTCCGCCGCGAAGTCTCCCCACAGCGCCTGCAGGACGGCGATGGCCGCCGGCCCCGCCGTCTCGGTGCGCAACACCCGCGGACCCAGCGACACCGGTGTGCAGCCGGCCAGCACCAGCTGCTTCAGTTCCGCGTCCGACAGGCCGCCTTCCGGCCCGACCAGCAGCTCGAAGGATTCCGGCGGCGGCCGCGCGATTCCGGCCAGGGGCCGTTCGGCGCCGGGCACCAGGGCCAGGCGGCGCCCCGCCGCCGGCCGGGCCAGCCAGTCGGCCAGGCTGCGGGGTGCGTGCAGCGACGGCAGGCGCGCGCGGCCCGACTGTTCACAGGCCGCGACGATGACACCCCGCCAGTGCACCATGCGTTTTTCCAGCCGGCCTCCGTCCAGGCGCACTTCCGTACGCTCGGTGAACAGTGGCTGCACCGCGGCCACACCCAGCTCGGTGGCCTTCTGCAGGCTGGTGTCCATGCGATCACCCTTGCCCACCGCCTGCACCAGCGCCAGCTGCAGACGGGATTCCGCGATGGCCGGCAGGCGCGCGTTCACGCGCACGGCCACGCGGTCACGGCGGTTGTCCAGCAACTCGGCGGCGTAGTCGGAACCGTCGCCGTTGAACAGCACCAGGGTGTCACCGGCGCGCAGACGCAGCACGCGGTGCAGGTAATGCCCGGTGCGTTCGTCCAGCACCACCTCGCTGTCCGGCGCCAATGGCTGGTCGGTGTACAGGCGCGACTGTCTCATGGTGCGGCGCAGGCCCGGTCGATGCCCGCCATCGCCACTTCCGCCATCTGTGCGATCTCCGGTTCCCGGATCACGTAGGGCGGCATGAAATACACAACGTTGCCGATGGGGCGCAGCAGCACACCGTTGGCCAGGGCGTGTTCGTACACCCGCATGCCACGGCGCTCGGTCCAGTCCCAGGGCGTCATGGTCTCGCGATCGGCGACCATTTCCATGGCCAGGATCATGCCCGTCTGGCGCATCTCACCCACGTGCGGGTGGTCCTCCAGCGGCGCCACCGCCTCGCGCATCAGCCGCGCGGTGCGCTGATTCTCATCCAGCACGTCGGAGGCGTCGAACAGTTCCAGGGTGGCAAGGGCCGCGGCGCAGGCCAGGGCGTTGCCGGTGTAGCTGTGCGAATGCAGGAAACCGCGCAGGCTGGTGTATTCATCGTAGAAGGCCTGGTAGACCGGCTCGGTGGCCAGTACCGCGGACATGGGCAGGTAGCCGCCGGTCAGACCCTTGGACAGGCACATGAAGTCGGGGGAAATCCCGGCCTGTTCACAGGCGAACATCGTGCCCGTGCGCCCGAAGCCCACGGCGATCTCGTCGGCGATCAGGTGTACGTCGTGGCGGTCACAGACGGCGCGCAACCCGGCAATCCACGAAGGCGGGTGCATGCGCATCCCCCCGGCGCACTGCACCAGGGGCTCGATGATCACCGCGCAGACCTCGCCGGCGTGCCGCTCCAGCAGCTTGTCGAGCTCGGCCAGGCGTTGGGCTGCGTGATGGTCCCACTGCGCCGGCGGCACACCGCTGCAATCCGGGCTGGGCGCGAACAGGGACTCCATCAGCAAGGGTTCGTAGGCGGTCTTGAAGATTCCCGCGTCACCGACGGCCAGGGTGCCCAGCGTCTCGCCGTGGTAGCTGTGCTCCAGGGTCACGAAACGGGTACGGCCGGTTTCCCCCTGGTTGCGCCAGTAGTGAAAACTCATCTTCAGGGCGATTTCCACCGCCCCGGAACCCGAGTCGGCGAAAAACACCCGGCGCAGGGCGGGCGGGGTGATGTCCACCAGGCGCTCGGCCAGGCGCACCGCCGGTTCGTGGGTCACGCCGGCAAGGATCACGTGCTCCAGTTCCCGGGCCTGTCGCGCGACCGCCTCGCTGATGTGGGCGTTGGCGTGGCCGAACAGGTTCACCCACCAGGAAGAGATGGCGTCGATGTAGCGTCCGCCCTCGAAATCCT
>JAUIJU010000148.1 GCA_030431095.1 Gammaproteobacteria bacterium
ATTTCAGCGAACTGCCCATGCTGACCATCTCGTAGTCGCCGATGCCCGCCAGGCAGGTTTCCAGCGCCGGGTTGGCGTGAGAACGGCTGCCCACCACCACCGGCACCGGCGCCGGCGGGCGGCGCGTGCTGATGGGTTCGGGCGCCGCGTCGCCGTCCTGGCGCCAGGCGCCGGCGCCGACCAGGCCGGTGTAGGTCTGCGCCCGGACCGGCACGTGCACCACGCCCAGCACCGGCCGATGCACATCGACCAGCGCGATGTTGACCGTGAACTCGCCGTTGCGGTTGACGAATTCCTTGGTGCCGTCCAGCGGATCGATCAGCCAGTAGCGTGACCAGGACAGACGCTCGTCATCGCCGATGCCGGAGGACTCCTCCGACAGCACGGGAATTTCCGGCGTCAGCGCACCCAGGGCCTGCGTGATCACGCGGTGGCTGGCGAGGTCCGCCTGGGTCAGGGGGGAGTCGTCGTCCTTGGTGACCACCTCGAAGTCGCGGGCGTAAATGTCGAGGATGGCGTCGCCGGCGCGGCGCGCAATGCCGGCGAGTTCGGGCAGCAGGGATTTGAGGTCCATGTTCAGTCGTCTTCCGGGTGCAGCAGGTGGTCGCGGGCGATGTACAGCGCCGCGATGGTGCGGCCCTCGGTGCAGTCGGGCCGCGCGGTGAGTGATTTCAGGTCGGCGATGGGCCAGGGCACCACTTCCAGTTCTTCCGGCTCGTCGCCTTCAAGGCGGCTGGGGTAGAGGTCACGGGCCAGCACCACGTGGGTCACGTGGGTCATGTAGCCCGGGGCCAGGCTGAGCTCGGTCAGCTCGAAAAGTTCGCGCGCGGCGAAACCGGCTTCTTCCTGCAGCTCGCGCTGGGCGGCCTCCAGGATGTCCTCGCCGGGCTCCAGGCGACCCTTGACCAGGCCGATCTCGTAGTGGTGCAGCCCGGCCGCGTACTCGCGCACCAGCAGCACGGTGTCGTCGTCGCGCATGGGCACCACGATGACGGCGCCCAGGCCCTTGCTGCGCAGTCGCTCGTAGCGCCGCCGCTCACCGTTGGAGAATTCCAGGTCCAGCTGTTCGATGCGGAACAGTTTGCCGGGATCGAGCTCGCGCCGGCCGTGAATCTTGGGCAGGCGGCTCACGGGGCTTCCCGGAATGCGTCCAGCAGGACGCCGTGCAGCGGGGCGTTGGCGGCCAGCACCGAGGTGGTCTCCAGGTCGATGGGGCCGCCCTCGAGATCGGTGAACACGCCGCCGGCCTCTTCCACCAGCACCGACAGCGCGGCGATGTCCAGGATGTTCACGTCCGATTCCACCACGGCGTCCAGCTGGCCGGCCGCGAGGCGGTGGTAGTGGTAGAAATCGCCGTAGCCGCGCAGGCGATTGACCCGCGCCACCACGCGGCCCAGGTTGGCCCAGCGGGGTGAGCGGGCCAGGCTGACCAGGTTGCCCACTGACAGGTGCGCCGCCTCGATGGTGTCTGTGCTGCTGATGGCCAGGCGTTCGCCGTTGAGCCAGGCGCCCTGGCCGCGCGCCGCCCAGGCCAGTTCGTCCATGGCCGGGGCGTTGGACACCCCCAGCACGATGCGTCCGCGGTGCATCAGGGCGATCTGGGTGGAGAACAGGCCGGTGCCATTGACGAAGCTCTTGGTGCCGTCGACCGGATCGACCAGCCACAGGTATTCGGCGTCGGGTTGGTCCTTGCCGTACTCCTCCCCGTAGATGCCGTGGTCGGCAAAAGCCTCGCCCAGCACCTTGCGGATGGCCTGTTCGGCCTCGCGGTCGGCGACGGTGACCGGGGTCTGGTCGGCCTTGATCTCGACCTCGAAATCGCCGTGATAGCGCGCCAGGATGGGAATGGCGGCGGCCCTGGCCGCCTCGATGGCCGTCTCGACGGCCTGCTCGATGCTGGGGTTCATGGGGTGTCTGCTTGCATGGCCGAATGGCCGTTGTCATCATACCAGAAGCCCGGGATCGGGCAGGCCGGCGAGACCCTGATGACCTCCGCAAACGACGCCCTCCGCGCGCGTGATCTCGCGGTGCTCTGGCACCCCACCACGCAGATGAAAGACCACGAGTGGCTGCCCCTGCTGCCCGTGAAGCGCGGCGACGGGGTCTGGCTGGAGGATTTCGAGGGCGGACGCTACATCGACGCCATCTCTTCCTGGTGGGTGAACCTGTTCGGCCACGCCAACGCCCACATCAGCGAGGCGGTCGCGCGACAGGCCCGGGAACTGGAGCACGTGATCCT
>JAUIJU010000014.1 GCA_030431095.1 Gammaproteobacteria bacterium
CGAGCAGGTGTTTTCTCTGCCCAACGAACTCGACCTGACCTCGCTCACGGGCTGGTACGACATGGACCAGGAGTACCTGTTCATCGCGGCCACGAGTTCACTGGCCCCGGCACTGCTGGCCGACAGCAACTTCTACTCCGACCAGTTCACCCAGGAGTTTCGACTCGATTCCAATTGGGAAAACCGGCTGAATTTCATGGCCGGCATGTTCTACCAGGACGCCAGCATGAACCCCCAGGTGTATCTTCCGGCCAACCAGTTTTTCGGTTTTCCCGAGGCATTCATGCGGGTCAACCATGACATCGGAATCGAATCTTTCTCGGTTTTCGGTCAACTGCGGTATGCCTTCTCCGAAGAGTGGGAACTGGCGGCGGGCGGTCGTTGGACCTCGGAAGAACGTACCGACAAGCAGACCAACCTGATCACCGGCACGCCGACCCCGGCCCCGTTGTTCACCGAAAAAATCGATTCGGACAACTTCTCGCCCGAGGTGACCCTGACCTGGAAGCCGAGCGACGCCATGACCTGGTTCGCGGCATACAAGACCGGCTACAAATCTGGATCCTTCAACGGGGTGATCTTCCAGGCGCCGACCACACCCAACTCCTTCGACGATGAAGAGGCCGAAGGCGTCGAAGTGGGCGTCAAGACCCTGTTGCTCGACCGCCAGCTGTTCCTGAACGCAGCCGCATATTTCTACGAGTACACGGACCTGCAGGTCGGCGCCAACGAGATTGACGGTCAGTCGGGCCTGATCGCCTTGCGGACGCTTAACGCGGCGGAAGCCGAAGTGTACGGTGTCGACCTGGAGTTGACGTATTCCCCGGCCGGCGTCGAAGGCCTGAACCTTCACGCCGGACTCAACTACAACCATGCCCGCTACACCTCCTATCCCAATGCGCCATGCGGCAATGGCCAAACCATTTCGGAAGGCTGTGACCGCTTGCTGGATCCCAGCACCGGCCGGTACACGTCGCAGGACCTGACGGGTCATGCGCTGGTGCGCGCTCCGGACTGGATCGCCTATGGGCGCTTTGACTACGAGATTCCCCTGTCCGGCGGACAGGCGCTGAAATTCGGATCGCACGCACGCTATTCCTCCGACTATGTGACCAACTCGGCCGATCTGTTCGGCTTCCCGCAGGACAGTTACACGAAGTACGACGCGTACGTGACCTACAAGAGCCCCAATGACACCTGGGAACTCTCCCTGATCGGCAACAACCTGGGTAATGAAGTCATCACGTCGAACTGCTTCAACTCGAACTCGCAGAACGGCGTCTTCTTTGGTGGACAGATCGCCGGGGCGGAACTGCCCGGACCCGCCGGTGGCGACGAGGCCAACTGCGTTTCCGAGACCGGGCGCGAAGTCTGGCTACGGCTTTCCACCTGGTTCTAACCGCTCTTGCCAGCCCGGCCGGCCTTCAACGCTGAAGGCCGGCCCCCGGGGCACACCGTTGGCCCACATTGGATACGGACACCACGAACCCCACCCTGATTCAACACCTGGAGAACTCAACATGACCGCCTATGTCGTCATCATCCGTCAACAGACCACGGACCCGGAAGCGTACGAAAAGTACTTTGACCTGGCGAAACTGGCGTCCGCCGATGGCGCGCAATTCGTCGCCAAGAACAGTGAATTCCAGATCCTCGAAGGCCCGGACGCCGAAGCGGCCGTCATCCTGAGCTTTCCGGACATGGAGGCAGCGCGGAAATGGTATTTCAGCGACGAGTACCAGGCGGCTGTCGTGCACCGGCTCCGTGGCGCGAATTTCGTGACTGTCCTGATCGACGGCGAAGTCAATCTCCCGGAGGGTTATCCGGGAACATGAAGCGCGCCGGGGCGCCGCCGGGCGGCGTCACGCGTACCTTTCGAATTCATCACCGAGGCCAGCCATGATATTTGTTCACGCCATTGTTCGCGTCAAACCCGAGAAAACCGCACTCTACGAAGAAGCCTTCAGAGCCTTGCGGGCCAGGACGCTGGCCAACGAGCCTGGCTGTCCCGTGTTCGAAGCCGCCGTCAACCCAAGCGACCCCTGTGAGTACCGCGTCTTCGAGGCGTACGAGGACGAGGACGCCATCGCGCAACACATTTCGACGGACTACTACGCACCAGCCGCCGCCACCTTCGTGGAATGCATGGAAGGGGACCACATGGAGGAGATCGAGCGACGTGGCCTGACGGGGCGGGCCATGTACGATGTCATCAAGAGCGTGAAGATGGAGCGTTTCGAAACCCTCTAGACCGCGCCGGGCCACGGCGCAATCCTGCCCTGCCCGGCTTACTCGTCGACCGGGTTGAGGTCGGTCGCCGGGTCGGCCGCCAGCAATACGCCCTTGCGCCCCGACAACAGGCTGCGTGTCTTGGCACCCGCGTACTTGACCAGGAATCGGGCCAGGCGGAACAGGTGCGTGGGATAGCGCAGGGTCAGGTGCGTGTAGTACCACATCATCCTCGGGCGCTGGTAGAAACTCAGCAGTATCGACTGGTAATGGCGATCCAGTTCGTCCACCGTCATGCCGTCCGGCGCCCACAGGAAATTCATGCCGTTCATTTTCTGCCAGTGATCGTCGCGAATGGTGGTGCCGTACAGGTCCTTGTAAATGGGTGATCCCGGATACGGCGTGAACTTGGTCAGGTTCATGATCGTGATCGGGTTGTCGCGAATGAAATCGCGGGTCTTCTCGATGGTTTCCAGGGTCTCGCCCGGATAGCCGAGGATGAACAGCCCCTTGGTGCGGATTCCCGCTTCGTGCGTCCAGCGCATGGCCTGCACGGACCGTTCGATGTCGGCGGACTTGTCCATGCTTTTGAGAATCTCGTTGGAGCCGGACTCCAGCCCGAAACTGATCTCCCAGCACCCGGCCTGCTTCATCGTCTCCAGGATATCCGGCTTCACCGTGTCGACCCGCGCGGTGCAGCTCCACGTCATTTTCAGGCCGGACTCGAGGATCATCTCGCACAGTTTCCGCGTGCGCACCTTGCTGGCCAGGAACAGGTCATCGACAAACAGGATGTGGCGCACGCCGTAGGTTTCCTGCAGGTGCACCATGAGCTCGAAGACCTTCTCAGGGCTGTAGTGGCGCACCTTGGCGCCAAAGGTCGAGGTGTCGCAGAACTTGCAGTGAAAGGGACAGCCGCGCGAGGCCGCGATGGTGGCGACCGGCGAGCGTGGAAAATCGTAAATGGCCGCCGGGTAGCCCTCGGGAAAATTCGGCAACAGGTCCCAGGCGGGCATGGGCAGGTGATCGAGGTTCCGGTTGATGGGCAAACCGGGGTTGCTCTGGACTTCGCCGTTTTCCAGGTAGCACACGGCAGGCACCGATCTCAGCGGCTGGTCGGCCTCCAGGGCCGCCAGCAGGTGCACCAGCGCTTCCTCGCCTTCGCCGACCACGGCCACGTCGAACTCCGGAAAACGCGCCATGGTTTCCCGGCTCATGGAAGAGATGTGCGGCCCACCGACAATGATCACCACGTCGGGCAGGGCCCGCTTCAGTTTGCGGGAGATCTCCGCGGCGCCCCACACGCCCACGGTGAACAGCGTGATGCCGACGTAGCGGGGTGCCGTCTCGACCAGCGCCGCCACCACGCCGTCGACATCCAGGCCCGCCACGTCCGCCTCGATGATGGACGGTTCATAGCCGTGTTCGCGAACCTCTGCGGCAAGGTGCAGCAAGCCCAGTGATGGCGATTGGTTGGTGACTTCGCGGACGAATTCGTAGCCTGGCGAAATGCGATCGTACGGGGGCGTGACGAAGACGATGCGCCGGTGCGCGGGCGCCGGTGCGGGTGGCCTTCCGGGCGCTCCGGGGTCGACAACGGGTAAGGAATGCTGCGCTACCGCCATTGGTCTGCCCCCGGGTTTGAGAAGAACAGTGTAAACCCTTTCGGAACGGGCCGGACAATCGCGCAACTACTGAGCGCCCGGACCCCTTAAAATGATCCCCTGCAACCGTTCGGCCACCCGGCGGCAAGACAGGAGGGATCAGCATGGCGGGCAGAACCAGGAAACGCATGCCGAAGCGTAAACCGGCCGTGAAGCGACCGGCGCAAAAGGCCAGGCCTGCCGTCGAGGGATTCGACCGGCAGGTGACCGTCGCGCGCTGCTTCAGCGACGAAGAGATGGACGCCCTGATCCAGGCCGCCGAGAACGATATCAAGAACGCCACTTTCGGCGGTCAGAAGACGAACCCGGCGATACGCCGTTCACAGGTGCACTGGCTGGACCGGGAACAGTATGACTGGGCTTACAGCAAGGTGTGGCGCGCCATTCAACAGGTGAATGCCCGGAGCTACGGCTTCGACATCACCAAGTTCGAGGGCCGCATGCAGGTCACCCGGTATCACGAGGTGGACAAGGGCCACTACACCTGGCACATGGACGGCGGCAAGAAGACCGCCAACCGCAAAATCAGTCTGTCCGTGCAACTGAGCCACTCGACGGACTACGAAGGCGGCGACATCGGATTTTTCTACACCAACAAGGAACGCTTCGCCTCGCGCGACCGCGGTGCGATCGTCACGTTCCCCAGCTGGGTGATGCACCGCGTGACGCCGGTGACCAGGGGCGTTCGCTACAGCCTGATCGCCTGGATCGTCGGGCCGCGGTGGCGGTAGCGGCGATTCCGTTCACCGGTGCACCGGGCGCTTACGACATGTTCGCTTGCCGCCAGTCCGTCCTGTGGCCGTAGAGGTCCATGTAGTCAATGGTGACGTGGTTGCGTTGCTGGCGGGTCACGTCCCAGAACACCTGGTCCGTTCCGGCGCCGGTCTCCCAGGTGGGCGTCGAGCCACGAACGTAGTGCCAGGACGTGCCGCCGGGTTGGTTGCCGCCCAGGTGGCGACGCAGGCGCCTGCACCAGGGATAGCCGTGCCAGCCCTCGATGCGCGTCCCGGCGCCCATGAGATCGGAACGTTGATGGCCGTTGCCGCCATAGGCCAGGGTCGAGTTGGAGCCTCGCCCGGCGCGCACCGCGCCTTGCTGGTTGACGTGGCCCAGCCCGATGTAGTGCCCGAACTCGTGTAGCGCCGAAATCTGCCCGGAACGTTTGGGACGAATGTCGTTGGTGTCGAGCGTTCCGAACACCTCCCCGCCCCTCAGGGAACACCGGCGGAAACTGCCCAGGTAGGGCGCCGACATGCTCGACCGGACAAACTGGTCGGGATCGATGTGGTAGCAGTTGATGACGAGGTGGGCGGCTTCCCGTCCGACATACTGGATCTGCAATTTGCACTTGATGCAGGGCACGCGGTAGTTCCGGTCACGAACCGGTGGGGTATCGAAGCGCCAGTCGCGCGACGGCACCAGCCACAGTTTGTCGTTCCAGCCTTCCTCGACCACCCGCTTCAGGTCCTGCGCCCAGGAGGCGGCCCGGGGACCCTCCCAGTTCTGCGTCTGAACGGTGGTGGTTCCTCCGTCTTCGTTGTTGTAGGTGATCTGTCTCGCCGGATGCCGCGCGAGGTAGACCTTGATGGTAATGGTCAGCTCTGCGACCGCGCTGGTGCCTCCCGGCATCAGCATTGAATCCATCCAGTCGTCGTTAATCAGGTAGGTCGTGGCCATCTCCGCTCCGTTGGATCTGGGCTCAAACTGTTGTTCAACCTGAGTGTAGTCGCCCAGCGGGTGATTTGCCGCGGAGACGGATCGGTTACGTGCCTGCAGGCTTGGTCTCGTGGAAAAGCGCGCACCCCGCATGAAATAATCCCTCGCGTTACCTCCGCCCCGGATGTCAGTCATGCCCGCAGGCGACACGCCACCGAATTCGACCCGTCGCTCAACCGGTCAGCGTCTGCTGCGGGGCGCGCGAACGAGCCTTTTCAGCGCCCTGGCGTCCCTGCGCGAGAGCGCAATGGCCCTGCTGCCCATCGTGCTGGTGGTGGCGTTTTTCGAGTGGGTCGTGCTGCGCCAGCCCATTCCCAACCTGGGCCGTATCGTGATGGGCGCGCTGATGGTCGTGGCCGGACTGGCCATGTTCGTGCGTGGCCTGCAGATGGCGCTGTTTCCCCTGGGCGAGGAAATGGCCTGGAACTTCGTGCGGCGAGGCAACCTGTGGTGGTTGCTGATCTTCGCGTTTACCCTGGGGTTTGGCACCACCGTGGCCGAACCGGCGCTGATCGCCATCGCCGAGGAAGCCGCCAGCGTCGCATCCCAGGGCGGCGTGATCGGCCACGACGACGCGGCCATGTCGTCCTACGCGCTGGGCCTGCGCCTGACCGTGGCCGTTTCGGTGGGCGTGGCGCTGGTGGCCGGGGTGTTCCGCATTCTGAAAGGCTGGCCGGTGCAGTACCTGATCATGGGCGGCTACGTCGGGGTGGTGCTGATGACCGTGATCGCGCCGCCGGAGATCATCGGCATCGCGTACGATTCCGGCGGCGTAACGACCAGCACCGTGACCGTGCCCCTGGTGGCGGCCCTGGGCATCGGCCTGGCCAGTTCCATCAAGGGCCGCAGCCCAATGATCGACGGCTTCGGGCTGATTGCTTTCGCCTCGCTCACACCGATGATTTTCGTCATGGCTTACGGCCTGCTGACCCAGGGCGGCACCGCATGAGCGCCCTGGCCAGTTTCGGCGTCACACTGCTCGCCATGCTGCGCGACGTGTTGCCTATCGCCACGATACTCATCGGGTTCCAGTTGTTCGTGCTGCGCCGCCCGATCAGGAACCCGGCCCGTGTGGGCTTCGGCCTGCTGTTCGTCCTGCTGGGGCTGGCGCTGTTTCTCGAGGGACTGGAACTGGCCCTGTTTCCCCTGGGACGCCTCATGGCGGAACAGCTCACGGCGACGCAGTTCCTCTATGGCCTGGAAGGCATCCCGGGGACGGGCCCGCACTGGTCGGACTATCTGTGGGTGTACCTCTTCGCCGGGGCCATTGGCTTTGCCACCACCGTGGCCGAGCCCGCCTTGCTGGCGGTGGCGTTGAAGGCCAACCAGGTGTCCGCCGGAACGATCACGGTGCGCGGACTGCGCATCGCGGTCGCCCTGGGCGTGGCGATCGGCGTTGCGCTGGGCGCGTTCCGCATCGTGACCGGAACCCCGCTGCATTGGTACATCATCAGCGGCTACGTGGTGGTGATCGTTCAAACGGTCTTCGCGCCGAAACTGATCATACCGCTGGCCTACGACTCCGGTGGCGTCACCACCAGCACCGTGACCGTACCGCTGGTGGCCGCGCTGGGCCTCGGCCTGGCTGAAACCATTCCGGGGCGCAGTGCGCTGCTGGACGGCTTCGGGCTGATCGCGTTTGCCAGCCTGTTTCCCATCATGGCCGTGATGGCCTACGCGCAACTGGGCGAGTGGCATGCTCGGCGTGTCCGGGCGGCCGGCAGGCGGCCCCACCCGCAAGAAGGAGAACCCGATTCGTGAAATTCAAACTGATCGTCATCATGGTCGAGGACGACCGCACCAATGCCATCATCGACGCTGCGCGGGACGCCGGGGCCACCGGCTGCACCGTGCTCAACCAGGCCCGGGGCGAAGGCATCACGCCCCAGCGCACGTTCCTGGGCCTGAGCATGGAAAGCCAGGTCGACGTGGTGTTACTGCTGGCCGAAGAACACCGCAGCCGCCACATCCTGGAGCAGGTCGCCGCCGCCGGCGAATTCGAGGAAACGCCCGGCACGGGCATTGCCTTTCAGGTGGACGTGGAAGACGCCATCGGCCTGAAACACCAGATCGAGGTGCTGAGCCAGCCCACGGAGGACTGAGGGCGTGGGCGATTGCCCGTCACCTCAGTCACGCCTTGAGGCCAAAACCGGCGGTTCGGATGGGCGCTCAGGCGTCGCCCAGGCGTGCATTCATCGTCGGATTGTTCAGCCACGTGGAAATGTCCTTGCCCATGGCCTTGATGCAACGACCCAGAATCGAGCAGGTCCCCTTGAACCCACCGAAGGCGCCGCCGCCGGAATAGCGCGTGGAGATGAACGATCCGATTTTTTCGCCGTTTTCCCACAGTTCGCCGTTGGCGGTCACTGACTTGGAACCGCTCCAGGCGCCGCCGCCGGTACCCAGCACGTTGGTAAACTCGAGCTTGAGGACCCTGCCCTTGCTGGTGTCCCCACCGATGACCACCTTGAGGCCACCCTTGGCGTAGTCCTGGATGAACTCCGGCAGTCGGGTATCCAGGTCACACTCCGCCTTGACCGCATCCGTCGCGCTGCTCGCGTCGCCATACGGCACCGGGCTGACCACGTGGACCGTGCTCTCCGCTTGGGCCTGGGCAGCCACGAACACCATGGCCGCAACGGTCAGGATCATGAATAATTGACGCATCGGAAACTCCTCAATCAGGTGACGGAAAGCGAGAGCATACACCGGCTTCACCCGCGTCGCGGCATGAGCCGCCAATTTGTGCTCTAAATGAGGGTGTCGAACCCGGAGGTACGCGGTGACCGATCCATCCACGATGTGGCCAAAATGGCGGCCATGGCTGCGTGCCCCGCGCCCCGGGACACTGCACGGGCGCCGCGGAATGCGCCGTGCCGCCTGCCTGTCGATGTTGCTGACCGTGACGCTGGGCGCCTGTTCCATGGCCCCCTATGACCCCGGCTCGGTTGAACAGGCCGATTTCACCGAGCGATCCGTCCACTTCTCCTCGGGTAACATCACCGTGCGCGCCGCCGTGCCCGGCGATGCCGAAGCGGAATCCCTGTTGGGAATCGACGTATACGACCGCGGCATCCAGCCGGTCTGGGTCGAGGTTCGCAACGACAACGACACACCGGCCCGTGTCGTGATCTCGAGCATCGACCCGAAGTACTTTCCGCCAGCCGAGGTGGCCTGGTTTTTCAGAAAGCGGTTTTCGAACGAAGGCTGGCTGGATCTCGAGGCGCACCTGATCGACCTGGCCCTGCCACGCCGCGTCGGCCCGGGTGAGACGGTCTCGGGCCTGGTGTTCACCAACCTGTCGCCCGGCACCAAGTCCTTCAACCTGGACGTCTACCGCGGATCACTGCCGCCACGATACGAACAGTTCACCTTCTTTCTGAGGGTCCCCGGTTTCGTTCCTGACTACACGCAGGTCCGCTTCGAGGAACTGTACGGTGAACATGAACGGGTGTCGGTCACTTCCGAGGCGTTGCCTTCGGCTCTCGCGAACTTCGGGTGTTGCTCGCGCAACGCCGAAGGGACGAAACGCGGCCGCCCGGTGAATCTGTACATCGTCGCCGAACCAGCCGTGCTGTTGCGTACGCTGCTCCGGGCAGGATGGGTTGAATCTTCCGCCGGGGCCACGACGGTCGACCCCGACAGCGTGCACTACCTGTTCGGCCGGCCGGCGGACGGTGCTTTTCGCAAACCGCGCGACGGCACCACGGACCGTTCTGAACTGGGCATCTGGAAGACGCCCGTGCTGGTCGACGGCAAGGCGTTATGGGCCGCCCAGGTCCGGCATGCCATCGGCCGCCGGTTTCCGCTGGGCGAGCGCCTGTTCGGGGTGCGCCTGGACCCGGATACCAACGAAGGGCGCAACTACGTGTTGCAGACTTTCTGGTACGCGCAGGCGCTCGAACAATGGGGTTTTGCGCCCACCGGGCAATTTGTTTCCGAGGCGGACCCGGCCATCGGGCTGGCCGATGACCCCTGGTTTTCTCGCGACGATTTCAACGCCGTGATGTGGCTGTCCGATCAACCGGTACCGATGAACGAAACCCGGATCCAGGAATGGACGCCGCCGGCCACCGTCACCGGGCCCGACTCGTGACCACGCCGAGGCACGTCCCGCTTCCCCTGGCGCCGCTGTTCGGACTCGCCCTGCTGCTCCTGGGCGGTTGCGCAGGCGGTCCGGAGCCGGTCACCACCATTCCCGAAGGAGATTTCCGCGAGCGGCTCGAGGTCCAGGAGCGGGACGGGGTGCGCATCACCGCCGGGGTTCCCAGCGCCAGCGAGGTGGAGGCGCTGTTCGACGATGCGCTGTATGACCGGGGTATTCAGCCCGTCTGGATCGAGATCGAGAACGGCCGCGAGCAGATGATCAGCTTTCTCCCGGTGGGTCTGGATCCGCAGTACTTTCCGCCGCTGGAGGTCGCGAACCTCGATGCGGGGGAATCCACGCCACCGGGCGAGCTGCTGGACCCGTTTTTTCTCGAACAGCGCATGCGCCTGGTGGTGCCGCCGGGTGAATCCCTGAGCGGGTTCGTCTTTTCACGGCTGGACGAAGGCACCAAGGCCTTCAACGTCGACGTTTTCGGCGAAGGCCATTTCGCCACGTTCACGTTCTTCATCGCCGTGCCGGGCCTGCACATCGATCACTACAACGTGGACTGGGCGAGTCTATACGCCGACGACGAGTGGCGTGAACTGGACGAGGAGGAGCTTCTGAATGGCATCGAGGCCTTCCAGTGCTGCGTCACGAACAAGTCGGGCGAGTCCACCGGCGACCCGCTGAACCTGGTGCTGATCGCCCGCCCCACGGATGTGTACACCGCCTTCATCCGCGCCGGCTGGGATGAAACCGAGGCCATCACCGGCTCATCGAGTTGGAAGACCGTCAAGTCTTTCGTCAGCGGCAACAATTACCGCTATTCGCCGGTCAGCAGTCTCTACGCCCTGGGCAGGCCCCAGGACGTGGCGTTCCAGTGGACCCGCGAGAACATCCACGAACGCAATCACCTGCGGCTGTGGATGTCGCCCTACACCTACCAGGGCGTGCCGGTGTGGGCCGGCCAGATCAGTCGCGATATCGGGGTGCGCTTCACGAAGAAGACCATCACCACGCACAAGATCGATCCGCAGGTCGACGAAACCCGCGAGTACCTGCTGGAGAATCTGGCGTACGCCCAGTCGCTCAAGGCCTACGGCTATGCCCGCGGGGTGGGGAAAGTGGACCAGGACGCACCGCGCGGAAACCTCACCGGCGATCCCTGGTTCACCGATGGCCTGCGCCTGGTGCTCTGGCTGAGCTCGCAGCCCGTAGCCATTGCGGACCTCGAATACCTGGACTGGCGCCGGCCCGCCGAGGAATGAACCCCGACCCGGCGCGTGCCGCCCTGCCCTAGTACTTGATCCCCACTTCGCGGCGGTCGCCCGTGTTGATGTTCTCGAGCGCGGTCACGTTCTGGTTGTCCACGGCGTTCATCGCCACGGACTTGACGTGTGTCACCAGCTTGGGGTCCCCGTGCTCCACGGCATTGGCCATCTGCTCCGCCGCGTAGGCGCTCAGGTTCGATCCCGGGTGGTAGGCGTAGGCGGAAAAGGGAAACTGTATGGGGTGTTCATGGTGCAGCAACACATCCTTGTCGAACGCCACTTCGACAGTGTTGGCAGCCACCGCATCGGCCTGGCAAGCGACGGAGTTTTTCATGAATTTGAACTCGTCGCCGTGATGCTGTGACTGCCAGCAATGGCAAAGTTCGTGAATCAGCAGCGTCTTGCTTGGCGAGAACGTGCCGCAGTTCATGATCGTGACGTTCTGGGTTTCTTCCGGGAACGCCACGGTAAATGGCCGGCCGCCCGCACCGGTTTTGTTGGACAGGAAGATCCGGGAAAAATCGAGGCTGTTGCCATACACGGTCTTCGCCGTGGCGCGCTGCTTGTCAGTGAGAAAGCGGAACGGGCCCGATGATTCGCCGGCCGTGGCCTGGGAAAAGCGCGCCTGCGGGTCGCTGGACCCGACCAGGGCGCTGCTGCCGCCGACCTGCGCGAACTCAGCGGCGATCTGGTGGGCCATCGCCAGGTTGGCCTGGTCATGGGTGCCGCAATTGACGCCGCTGCGCGCGGGAATGTCGGCCGGCCGGGCCAGCAGGCGGCCCCAGGTGTTTGGCCCCACGATGCCGTCCACGGCCAGTTGTTTCTGGCCCTGGAATTCCTTGACCCGGGCCAGGGTCAGGGGTCCGTAGTGTCCGTCGACGCCCAGCCGGGCCAATTGAGAGGGGTTGTGGCGGTTCAGCGCGGACTGCAGGCGCTGGACCGCCTGTCCGACAGCGCCGTAGGTAAGCATGGTGGGCATACGACATCTCCCCGGCGCTCCACGCGCCGAATTCAGCTCTCCCTTGGCTCAAGTGCGGTTCGTCATCATCCTCCTCGAAGCAGCGAACTTCAACGACGATGCGGTGACCAGAGCCGCAAACGACTGGGCACTCAGCTCAGCGCGACCTGGTCCAGCCCGCGGCGCACGGCCTTCACGTAGTCCGGCCACCGCTCGGTGATGCCATGGGCCTCCGCCAGGGCCTCCCACCGTGCGAACCCGGCTGCGGTCGCTTCGATGGCCTCGTCGACCCGGCCGACGGCAATGCCCGCGGAGCGCGCCACCTGGCGCACGTCCTCGCGGGTGATGCCCCTGGCCTTTCCGGCCACGGTCATCTGGTGGCCGCCTGAAAACCACGGGTGCCGGTCCGTGGTGTACACCAGGTCATAGGCGGGAGACATCCGCCAGTCGCCTGACGGGTCCATCAGCAGGGCGAAGTTCTTGGCGTGATCGTCCCAGTTGTGGCCCATAACGTTGAACACCATGTAGCGGAACGCCATCTCGACCTCCCGGGCATCCTCGGTCAGGGCGCGCACATAGCGCAGTACGGTGGTGTAGTCGAGCACACGCTGCTCGTTGTGGTCGCTGTGCAGGAGCCCGGATATCGTGTGCATGTGCACCTTGCCGAAACCCGACCCCTTTTTCGCCGGCGGCAGGCGGTCGAAGCGTTTGACCATGAAGTGAAACCTGCCGCTGGCTTCCTCGACATGGGTCACCGGCGGAACCCTCAGCCCGGCTGCGCTTGCGATGAGGTTGTAGACATACTCCATGCGCTCGTAGGGCTTTGGCGAATCATCATCGTTCGCGGCCAGCCCGTCGAATTTGATGACCCAGGGCTCGTGATTTTCAGGCAGGGGGCCGGCCATGCCGTGGACCTTGAAGGAGCGGTTCTCCTCGTCGAACAGGATCGCCGCCTTGGCACGTGCACCGCCCGCGGTCGATCCGAACTGGTAGACCAGCTCCAGGCCATCGGGAAGCCGCTCCTCGGGCGTCTCCCGCAGGATTCGACGCGAACCTTCCCACAAGTTGAAGAGTTCGATGTCGATCGGTGCGTGCTGCTCCGTGGTGTGTTCCGCGGGTTCGAACTCCAGGGCGCCGAACGCCCTTTTTCCGATATAGGCAAGCATGTCCAGAGGGCCGATCAGGGCCGGATTGCGACCCTGTTCAATAAAGTACTTCTCGATCACCCGCGTGCCGTAGTGGTCCGGGAGGGCGTCGGCGATCATGCCCGGAACGCCGCGAAAGCTGGTTTTCCTCAATTCCGGAAAGCGGTAAATGTCGGCCGATACCGACAACGTGACCGGTGACGGTTCGAAGGGCGGCGCCTTGAAGAATTCCTCGTGGTACTGGAAGGAAACCACCCCCGTCCTTTCATCTTTCGCCAGGTAGCCCACCGTGTGGCCGTACAGCCCGACGGACAGGGCGGTCATTCGCCGGATTCCGGGGACTTTCGTGACACCCCGCTCTTCGCGCGCCGCCGCGGGCGTTTCGATGTCGCCTGCTCCGCCAGGGCGCGGAACTGATCGCGGGGTGAAAACTCCGGCTGCTCAAACAGCCCATCCAACTCACGGGTCAGCCCCAGGGCGCGGGACATTCTGACCAGGTTCGCCAGGGTGATTTCCCCTGTGCCCTCGAGTCTCTGGACGGCGGTCCTGCTGACGCCGGCTTTTCCGGCAAGCTCCGACTGGGACAACTTCCGACGCTGACGCGCTTGCCGCGCGCGTTGGGCCAGCGCGGTGAGAATCTCTTCATCTGTCCGGATATCCATCGATGCCTGCACCCGGCGCACGGGCTGTCTTCGCACCATTCGCCGTTTTTGATTGGAATAAGATTTTAACTGTTTATGATTGATTATTCAATCAATAATAGTGTTTATTTGACTATTTGAGTTATTTATAAATCAATTAAGCAAACATGACCCGCCTGACGGGCACACCAAAAACCGGTCACCGGAATGGTCATTTTATAGGCATTGATTGATTTTTAACTCTTAACTATACATTTTCCTCTTCATTGATTGGTTTTTAATGCAATTTATCTTCATGGAAAACCAACCTGGCGTCTCGAAACCGGGAAATCAGCACGGCGCCGCCCAACATTCCGGACTATATTGGGAAAGTGATTCGACGATGTGACCGTTACCCGTCATCCAGTGGCTGACGAGGAAGCGGTACTGCGCCAGGAGGGCGACCGTCATGTTCTTTCTGAGGGCGCAAGCACCCGCCCAGCAGCCGTTCGGCGCTACGCTCGCCCAATATGGCCTTGACCAGGCCGCCCAGACCGCGGCACTCGGTCACCCGCATAACGCCCACCTCCGAAACGGGAACCAACCTGCCGCACCCAATCACCGGCCGATGCGCGCAACCCACGTGGTGGTGCCGATCGCCCTGCAGCTGAACGTCACCCGGTTCCAGCCGGTTATCGACCTTCAGGACGGATTGCGGCCGAGGCGCGTCGGTGACAACCGACCACCGACCTGCACACACGGCATCCATGTCAGCGTAGCCAGGAACCTCGGCGCGGGCACCCGCCTGAACTGGATCCAGACGGTGCAAAAGCTGAACAATCCCGACCCCAATGCGCCGAAAGTTTTCGTCGACGTGGGCCACAACGGCAAGCCGTTCATGCACCAGCCGCCGTCAGGCATGGCGCCGCCTGTACAAATGGACGACACGCCCTGCGGACCGGTGGCGCCTGGCCCGAACCAGGGAGTGGATTTCACGGCGACGACAACGCTGGCGGTACTGCTGGACGACAAGATCATCCTCGCCGCGGCCAAGGTCTGGGGCTACACCATCGGCACCTCGCTCACCCTGCCCCAGGGGGTGACACCCAGACGACACCGTGACGCCTCGACCGCGGACTTTCGTGAGCAGCTGCGCATCCTTCGCCTGGGCCGCAACCAGCTGGGGCACAACACCGGGCCCAACCTGAACTACCTGCTGCCCCCAACCAACAACAGCATCGTTTCGTAACCCGCCGCGGACGCTCGACGCCGGCCGGGCGATTTCCTGGCAGCGCGCCGCCGCTGGGTTCTCCCCGCAGGCGGGCACGACGCGTGGGATTTACTCCAGGCACATCGGCCATTAGGGTAAAGACTCCAGCAGGAGGACTCGAAAATGAGCGCAGACCCCGAGAAGCCATCCATCGTCCGACGCGGCTACGTTTCAGAGCGCGGGCCGTTTGAAATCAACATCAACCCAAGGCTCAGCGGCGTGGTGCCGCTGAACCGGGAATCGGTGGACGCCCGCTTCGAGTTCGACGCCCTGGCGGAGAAGCACGGGCGTGAAGCGGCGCGCGAGAAGGTCCATGAAATGGTGGAGTCATACCTGCCCGGCGCCACGGCGACCGTGCTGTTCAACCAGGACAGCGAAAACGGCATGTCGCTGGCGCACATCTGGTTCGGCCCCAATTTCGAGCTGTTCCGGCACAGCCATCCCGCCTACGGCGACTGCCTTTACCTGATCCTGGCCGGCGAGGTGTCGGTGGGCAGCCGCAAGCTCGGGCCGGGTTCGACCATCTTCGTTCCCAACGGCCAGCCCTACAAGTACACCGCCGGCCCGGAAGGCGTGGAAATTCTCGAGTATCGCAGCGGCGGCGGCGAAAAAGGCGCGCCGGAAGTGCACGTCGACGAGCGCACTCTCGAGGACATCGACAAGCTCATCGCGGGCTATCGCGAGAATCACGCCCAGTGGCAACCACCCGAAAACCTGGGCGACGTGGCCCGGCGCGTGGCCAAAGCTAGGTCGCCTGGCGAGGGGTAGATTTCGCGACCGGCCTGCCCTGCTTCAAGCAACACGGTCCTGCAGGAAACAAAACCGGGTGATGTCGACGCGAAGGCCGATACCGCTCAGGGCGAAAATTCCTCGCGTTTTCGTTCGCGACGATGTTTGATCAGCGGTATCGCGATGCCGAACACGCCATAGAAACATCCCGCGGCCGCCAGCCAAACACCCTGCGCGAACAGGGCAACCACGATCGAACCCAGCGGAATCAGCGTGCTGGCCAGCCAGAACTGGATGGTGGTCACCGTGTCGAAGCGCTCCGTGGGTGACAGCCCGATGTCATCCGCCACGCTCAGCGCGTGCCAGTTCAGCAGGGCGATCACGCTGGAAAGCGAGCTGTAGCCCAACCCGAAGACGATCAGCACGTCGCGAAAGTCCTCGACCGAGGCATAGTTGAACGCCGACTCTGTCGTCACCCCCGGCAGGAACAGGAAGGCGCCGGAGTAGATCGCCATGAGCGGATAGACGAACACCAGCACGACGAAAATCAGCACCAGTGACAGGAAGGTCGAACGGCCGTCCTCCAGGCCGTAGCGGCGGCTCCAGGTATTGTGCGCGTACCAGAAAAACGCCACCGTACCGAAACACAGCGCGAACGCGGGCACCCGCTGCATGGCCAGGAGGAACTCGTCGTAGCTGGCCGGGATGGTGTCGCCGCCGCCGATGACCAGCAAGGTCACCGCGAAGGCAAAGGCCGCGTCGACAAAGGTCTCCAGGCGCGTCATTTCGGCGCCACGGAGGAGAAATCCGTCCCTGGTGTGGGTATTCGTCACGTACTGGACCCTGTCCGGAAACTTCGCCGCAGTATAGCGGCAAGGCATCGATCCGGTTCGCCCGCCCGTTCACCCCGGAGCGCCGCCAGGAAAAAGCCCCGGCGCAGGGCCGGGGCACAGGGATTCACAGGTGATTACCCTGCCGCTGCCTGCAGGGTGTCAATAGTTGAACTGCACCCCCAGCGTGGCGTTCCACCCGTAGACCTCGTTTTCCGCCAGGCGGCCGGAATCCTTGCCGCTGATGTACCGCAGGGGTTCGTCGGTCAGGTTGAGCGCTTCGAAATAGATATCGAAGTGATCGCCGACGGCGTAGCTGGCCTTGAAATCGACCTGGCTGTGGGCAGCGATGTAGAGGTCTTCCTCGGCATCGCCACCCACCTCGTCGAGATACTCACTACGGTAGGACCAGGCCAGGCGCGCCTCGAAACCGTGCTTCTCCCAGTACAGGGAGACATTGGCCACGTCCCTGGACTGCAGGAAGAACGGCAGCTTGTCATCCCGGTCGAAAACCGTCGCTTCACTGTCGGTGTAGGTGTAGTTGATGCTTGTACCGAAGCCGGACAGGAACCCGGGCAGGCCGATGAACTGCTGCTGCCAGTTCAGCTCGATGCCCAGAAGCTCGCCGGTGTCACCGTTCTCAGGCCGGGTGATTTCCAGCTCGGCGAACTCGCGTCCTTCGTAGTCGATATCCTCAAAGGTTTGCGAACGCGAATAAATCGGGTTCTTGATGTCCTTGTAGAACAGGCCCGCTGAAATGATGCCGCCGGATTCGAAATAGTACTCGAAGGACAGATCCCAGTTTTCCGACTGCAGCCGATCCAGGTCCGGGTTGCCCTCTTCCACCTCGCCCTCGAGTTCGTCGTCGTCGTTGGGCTCGAATTCGAAGATGCGATAGGGCACCAGCTGGATGTAGCCCGGCCGTCCCAGGGTGTTGGTCCAGGCAGCGCGGGCCACGAAACCGTCAGTGACCTGCCAGCGGGCCTGGATGCCCGGCAGAATGTCGTCATAGCGCTGCTCGCCGAAGGTCGGCTGAGCGCGGTCGAAATCCCCGTCGTCGAACAGCACCGCGTATGCGCCGTACTTCGACTTGGTTTCCTCGTAGCGCACACCACCGGTCAGGGTGAGGTTTCCGATGTCCACCCCCGCCATGACATAGGCAGCCAGCACGTCTTCGGTCACGGTGAAATCCTCTGCGAACTCGTTTTCGCTGGTGTCATCGCTATTGAGTTCGAAAAGGCCCTGGTTGGCGGCGAAAAAGGCCTCCCAGGCCGAGTAGTCGGCGATCGGACCAAAGGGGTAGAAGCCCGGGCGAATCGAGTCGTAGAAACCGGGCTTGCCGGACATGGAGAACATGGACAGGAACAGGTCGTCTTCGAACCCGTCATAGCTGGGGCCGGTCAGGTCACTGGATTTCTCGCGGCCGGTGAACTTCACGCCGGACTTGATATAACCCGGATTGCCGCTGAATTCGAGGTCGTAGCGCCAGTCAGCCTGGAAGATCGACAGGTCTTCTTCCACCAACTTGCTGTTGCGGTCCACCTGGTTGAACTCGAAGAAATCGGGGTCCATGAATTCGGAGGGCGCGCTCACACGCGGGAAAAAGTCCGAGGTGTCGTAGCTCATCGGCAGGGAGTCCGCGACTTCGAAGCTCCACTCGTGGTCGTACTTGGTGTCCTGCTCCGTCTTTCCAAGGGTCGCGCTCAGCGTCAGTGTGCTGGCCCCGAAGATGAATTCCCCACCCAGCGTGGACTGGGAAATCGACTGCTCTTCGAGTCGGTCCTTGTATGCTTTTTCGCCCTCACCCTCGGTGAACGTGCCGGAGGTGGCGGTCTGGTTTTCCAGGTCGCCCTCGCGGTAGTCGTAAAGCGTTTCAATACGCTGCTCGGTGTCAGAGAAGCGGTTGAAGAGGTTTCGCCAATACACCTTGATGTCGTCCCGCGGACGCCACTCGAAATTGGCCACGACGCCGGTTCGCTCGCGCTGCAGCTTGTAATCACGCAGAACCAGCTCTCCCGGGATGTAGTAGTCGTCCTCTTCTTCCCAGATATCGGTCTGGACGTTCTCGGACTCGTACTCGCGCCGGCTGAAGCTGGCGCTCAGCAGCACACCGAACTGGTCTTCGGCGCCGAATACCTGTGACCAGGCGCCCGAAGCGCTCCAGGGGCTCTCGCCGTTCATGTCGTAGTAGCCGATGTCGGCGGAACCCTTGAGCATGAACCCGTCTTCGTCGTCATAAGGGCTTGGCGTGACCAGGTTGACCGTGCCGCCGATCGAGTTGCCGTCCAGGTCGGGGGTCACGGACTTGATCACTTCCAGCTTCGACAGCACGTCCGAGGGAATCGTGTCTAGGGCGATTCGGCGGTCATCCGCTTCCGGCGCGCCGATGGTCTGGCCGTCGATGGTGACGTTGTTCAGGCCCGGGTCGATGCCGCGCACCGCCACGTAGCGGCCTTCACCCTGGTCGATGGAAATCGAAACGCCGGGCACCCGACGCAATGCCTCCGCGGCGTTCTGGTCGGGAAGCTTCCCGGCATCGTTGGCGTCGATCGAATCCTTGATGATGTCGGCGGAGTTCTTGTCCTGCACCGAGTCGAGCACCGAGGCGCGGAAACCGGTGACGGTCACTTCCTCCGTCACCCCGTAACCCACGAGCAGCACGTCCTGGTCCAGCGTGCCGCTCTCGGGAATGGTCAGCTGCGCTTCCTCCGGCTGGTAACCCGAATACTGCACGACGATCGTGTAGGTGCCGGCCGGCAATCCCGACAAGGAATAATTGCCGGAAGAGTCGGCACGCACGCGCCGATTGAGTTCGGGAATCCGGACTTCGGCCGAGGCCAGAGGTCGTTGCGTATTCGCATCGCTGATCCGGCCACGCAGGGTGGCGTCAGCCTGGACGATACCACTGGCGGCCAGCAACACGGCCAGGAGCAGAAGACGCGCTCCCACGCGGCGCCTCGTCGGGGGTTTGACATGCATCTCAGGTTCTCCTTCTGAAAGATGATTGTCCTGGCGGCTATCGGCACCGAGCCTTGCATGCGTGTTCCGCTCTGGAAACCGGGCCGATTGCGCATCACTCGGACACACAAGCGAAAAAAGGGTCAACCCGGCGCTGACATTCTCTTAACGATTGCAGTATAGAATGAAATTTCTGTATCATGCAACTATGGAATATGTATTCCACTGCCATGGAAACATGAAATCATGAGAAGACCCCGGACAACATTCCATTGTTGGAATTTTTGTATCATCAGGGCAGCCGTAGTGATGCGGCCATAGCCATCGAGAGTTGCTGACCATTGACTGAAGCCCCCGGGGACCTGGAAACCCTACGAAACCAGATTGTGGCCCGCCACGACGACCTCAGCCCACGACTTCGACAGGTGGCAGCCTACGTGCTGGAGAACCCCAGCGACATAGGCCTGCAGACGCTTGCGGTCATCGCACGACGGTGTGGGGTGCAACCATCCACCATCGTCCGATTCGCAAAGGCGTTCGGCTACGATGGCGCGAGCCCCATGCAGCGCCTGTTCCGCGAGGAACTGATCAACTCGGTGCCCAGCCCCAGTTACACCACCCGTGTGCACCAGTTTCAGGAGCGTGCCGGCAAGGGCGAACCCTGGCGTCCCGCCGAACTCCTGGAGGAGTTTTCACGCAGCAATGCACTGGCGCTGGAACAGCTGGTCGACGGTGTTTCCCCGGACATGCTCGAGCGTGCTGTCGATGCGCTGGAGCAATGCGAGTCCATCTACCTCGTCGGCCTGAGACGATCCTTTCCTGTCGTGGCCTACATGGCCTATGCCTTGCGCCACGTCGACAAGCCCACGCACCTGATTGACGGACTCGCCGGCATGATCCAGGAGCAGAGCGCCATGATCACGGACCGAGACCTGCTGGTGGCGGTGAGTTTCAAGCCCTACGCCCCGGAAACTTCGGACATCGTCACGCAAGCCGGCGAACGCGGCGTAACGATCATCTCGATCAGTGACAGCCTGCTGAGCCCGGCCGCTCGCGAGGCGGACATCCGTTTCGACATCCGGGACGCGGAAGTCATGAAGTTTCGTTCACTGACCGCTTCTTTCTGCCTGGCCCAAACCCTCGTGATCAGCCTGGCGCAGCGACTCGACGCCCGCGCCGACGACTGACCCGAACGGAGAAAAACGATGCTCAACGTTTGCCTCGTCGGCGCCGGCCGCATCGGCCGGATTCACGCCGCCAACCTCGCGGCCCATCCCGATGCACGCCTGGCGGCGGTGGTCGACGTCAATGCCGACGCCGCGGCCGCGCTTGCCGGCCAGTATGGCGCGGCAACGCGTTCACCCGACCGAGCGTTCGACGAAGACCCGCTCGACGCCGTGATCATTGCCAGTTCCACCGATACCCATCACGACCTGGTGCAGGCCTCCGCGGCACGGGGCCTGGGTATTCTGTGCGAGAAGCCGCTGGACCTGGATCTCGAACGCGCCTGCGCCAGCGTTCAGGTGGCAGCAGAGGCCGGGGTGCCCCTCTACGTGGGATTCAATCGACGATTCGACCCGTCGTTCCGACGGGTGTACGACACCGTGCGAAGTGGCGACCTGGGAGACATCGAGGTCATCAGCATCACCAGTCGCGATCCGGCCCCGCCTCCGGCGGACTACGTCGCCCGCTCCGGAGGTCTGTTCAGGGACATGATGATTCACGACCTGGACATGGCCCTGTGGCTGCTGGGAGACCAGCCCACGAGCGTCTTCGCCACGGGCGCCTGCCTGGTTGACCCCGCCATCGGCGAAGCCGGCGATGTCGACACCGCCACCGTGGTCCTTCAAACATCGTCAGGCGTCCAATGCCAGGTCACCAACAGCCGCCGCTGCAGCTACGGCTACGACCAGCGCCTGGAGGTGTTCTGCGCCAGCGGGCTGGCCCGGGCCGGCAACGATGCGGCCACCCGGGTGGACATCGGCACCGCCGACGGATTTCTGTCCGAGCCGGCGCTGCCCTTTTTTCTCGAACGCTACGAGCGTGCTTACCGATTGCAACTGGACGCTTTCATCGCGGCCCTGGGCGGCGCCCCGGAGGGTCCGGCGAGTGGTGAGGAGGCGCTGCAATCGCTGCGACTGGCCGCCGCGGCCGAGCGCTCACTGTCCAGCGGCCGGTTCGAGTCGCCCGGCGAGTGATATGTTTTTTTTATTTGTAATTTTTATGGAATAATAATTCCGTGCTGCCGCGGCGGAACTTAACCGGAGCAAGAACCTGACCAGAGCAAGAACAGGAATGGCGAATCGATCCCTGGGTATTGGCCTCGTGGGAACCGGCTTCATGGGCCGGGCGCACGCCATTGCCCTGCGGACGGTCGGAAGCGTCTTCCCTGAGGTCGCCGCCCCTCGCCTGGTACACGTGGCGGATGTCTGCACGGAACGGGCGCGCAATGCTGCCGAAGCGCTTGGTTTCGAGCAGCATGGCGCCGACTGGCGCGCCCTGTTGTCGAACCCCGGGGTCGATGCCGTCAGCATCTGTACGCCCAATCACCTGCACCACGAGATGGCCCACGCCGCCCTGAGCGCCGGCAAGCACGTGTGGTGCGAGAAGCCCCTGGCACTGGATCCGGACGAAGCCGCATCGCTCGCCGCGACGGCCAGGGATTCCGGCCTGACCCACCTGGTCGGATTCAACTACATCGTCAATCCGCTACTGGCCACCGCCCGCACCATTGTGCAGTGCGGCGAAATTGGGGAACCGGTCGGGTTTTCGGGCCGTTATTTCGAAGACTACATGGCCAGCCCGGATGTCGACTGGAGCTGGCGATGCGACCGCGAGCTGGCCGGATCCGGCGCCCTGGCAGACCTGGGCTCGCACCTGGTTCACCTGCTGGAGACCCTGCTCGGCCCTGTCGAATCGGTCATGGCGCAGCTCACGACGGTGATCGCCGAACGAATTGACCCGGCCACGGGGGAGCCCAGGGCGGTGGAAAACGAAGACATTGCCACCACCCACGCCCGCACGGTTTCGGGCGTCCCGGCGACACTGGACATCAGCCGCGTGGCGTCAGGCTACAAGTGTGGGCTGTCATTCGACCTCTTTGGCACCCGGGGCGCGATTCGTTTCGACCAGGAGCGCATGAACGAGCTCCAGGTCTTCAATACAGGCGACAGAAAGGGCCGGGACGGCTTCCGCCGAATTTTGTCCGGCCCGGCCCACCCCGACTACGCGGCATTCAACCCCGCTCCCGGGCACGGCCTGGGCTACAACGACCTGAAAGTCATCGAGGCCCGGAATTTCCTGCGCGCCGCGCAGACCGGCGAACCCGCCTGGCCGGACTTCGATGCCGGATTGAGCGTGCAGCGCGTGATGGATGCCATCGAACGCTCCGCCGCCAGGGGTGCCTGGGTCCAGGTGCCACGAACGACAGACTGAGGAATGAACATGAATACGCCGATGGAAAACCCGGTTCGCTCACACCGTGACGGCTTCGCGCCCGGACTGACCGAGATTGCCGAACACGAGGGCCTGCAACTGGCCGCGCTGCGCCTTGCCCCCGGCGAGACGTTCCAGCTGGCGACGGATGTCGAGACCGCACTGCTGCTCATGAGTGGCACCGTGTCCGGGGAGGTCGCGAACGAAACGGAACCGCTGCGTTTCGGCTTTCGGCGCGATTCCCTGTTCGATGAATCCGCCAGTTGCGTGCATGTACCCGCCGGCGCCGCGCTGACACTGCATGCCGAGACCGACACCGAGTTCACGGTGTATCGTTGCGGCAACACCGGGACGTTCGAACCGTGCGTTTACCTGCCCGAGGACGTGCCCAACGAGCACCGGGGCGCCGGCCAGGTGGCCGGGCGCTGCCTGCGTTTCGTGCGAACGATATTCGATGCCGGCAACGCCCCGGTCGGCGCCGAACTGGTGCTCGGCGAAGTCGTCAACATGCCGGGCGGCTGGTCCAGCTACCCGCCACACCACCATGACCAGCCGGAGATCTACCACTACCGGTTCACCGAACCCCAGGGGTACGGGCACGCTGAGCTCGGAGACGATGTCTACAAGGTGTGCCAGAACGACACCATTCGCATTCCGGCCGGGCTGGACCATGCGCAGTGCTCGGCGCCCGGCTACGGCATGTACTACAGCTGGGTGATCCGGCACCTGCCCGACAATCCTTACACCATTCCCGAATTTACCGAAGCGCATGCCTGGACCATGGGAAAGGATGCCGATTTCTGGTGGCCCCAGGGAGTCAAGCGTGGCGACTGAAAAGACATCGGCGCAGAACCGGCCCCTGGATGTCATCTGCCTGGGCCGAGCCGCGGTGGACCTGTACGGACAACAGGTTGGCGGCCGCCTGGAAGACATGCGCAGCTTTGCCAAGTACCTGGGCGGATCCTCGGCCAACCTGGCCGCGGGACTGGCACGAATGGGCCTGCGCAGCGCCATGCTGGCACGCGTTGGCGACGAGCAGATGGGCCGGTTCGTGCGCGAAGCGCTGGCCTCGGAGGGGGTGGATGTCAGTCATGTCACCACCGATCCCGACCGGTTAACGGCGCTGGTGATCCTGGGTATCGGTGCCGGCGAAGACGTCCCCCACATTTTCTACCGCGAGCGTTGCGCCGACATGGGGCTGGTGGCGGACGACATCGATCCTGAATTCATCGGTTCGGCCCGCATGCTGTCGATCACCGGGACGCACCTGTCGACGCCGACGACCCGGGCGGCCGTGCTCAAGGCCATGACCAGCGCCCGTGAACGCGGTACTGCCGTGACCCTGGACATCGACTACAGGCCGGTGCTCTGGGGACTGGTGGCAGCCGGTGACGGCGCCAACCGTTACCAGGAATGCGCCGAAGCCAGCGAGGTCCTGGCCGACGTGCTACCCCTGTGCGACATGGTGGTTGGCACCGAGGAAGAAATCCGCATAGCCGGTGGCCAGGACAACCTGCTGGCGGCCGTGCAGCGCGTGCGCGAATTGAGCGAGGGCTGGATCGTTCTCAAGCGCGGCGCCGATGGCTGCGTGGTCTTCGCGCCGGGGCCGGTCCGATCACTGGATGACGGCACACTGGCGCCTGGCAACCCGGTCGAGGTGTTCAATACGCTGGGCGCAGGAGACGCCTTTCTTTCCGGCTTCCTCGGCGGGTGGCTCACCGGGAAGAACCCGGCTGGCTGCGGCGCCATGGGCAATGCCTGCGGTGCGCTGGTCGTGGCCCGGCACGGTTGCACGCCGGCCATTCCCAGCCGCGTGGAACTGGACGCCTTCATGCACCGTGATCCGCCACCACGGGTGCCCCGGCTGGACCCCGAGCTGATCCAACTGCACCGAGCCACGACCTGGCATGACGATCCGCGACCGCTGTGCGTCCTCGCATTCGATCACCGCAGCCAGTTCATCGAACTGGCCAATGAAACCGGGCAGCCGCACACACACATCGACCGGTTCAAATCCCTGGTCGCCGAGGCAGCACTCGAGGTGGTCGCCGACCTGCCAGCCGACGTGCGCGGAGGTTTTATCATCGACCAGCGCTTCGGCGCCACGGCCATGGGCCGGCTTGCCGGTACCGGGGCCTGGACGGCCTGCCCCGTGGAAACACCGGGCTCCAGGCCATTGGCCTTCGAGGCCGGCGCCGACATGGGGCAGCAGTTGCTGGGCCTGCCACCGCTGAACGTGGTGAAGTGCCTGGTGTTTTACCACCCGGACGACCCGCTGGACCTGCGCCTGGCCCAGGAAGAAAAAGTGCAGGACCTGTACGCGGAGATCTGCGCCCAGGACCGGCGCCTGGTGCTCGAGGTGATCTGTCCGGCAAACCAACACCCGGTCGACGACTCGACCCTGCCACGGGCCATGCGTCGCTTCTACAACCTGGGCGTGCATCCCGACTGGTGGAAGGTGGAGCCGCAGAGCACCACGGGCTGGGACGCGGTCGCGCGCGTGATCGACGACTGCGACCCGCACTGCAAGGGCATCGTACTGCTCGGTCTCGACGCGCCGGAAGACCAGTTGCGTGAAGGGTTTCGGGCGGCATCGGGCGCGCCCTACATGAAGGGCTTCGCCGTCGGGCGCAGCATTTTCGGTCAACCGGCGCGGGCCTGGTTCGCCGGCGAACTCGATGACGCCGGCGCACGCGCGGACATCGCCAGGCGCTACCGGCGCATGGTCGAGCTGTGGCGCCAGGCCGCCGGGGAACCTCGGGGGGCATTCTCGTGAACACGACCACCCGGATGACCGTCGCCCAGGCGCTGGTGCGGTACCTGGTCGCACAGCATACTTTGCTCGACGGTGAACGCATCCCGCTGTTTGCCGGGTGCTGGGCGATTTTCGGACACGGCAACGTCGCCGGCATGGGCGAGGCGCTGCAACACCAGCGCGAGGCGATGCCCACCTTTCGCGCGCACAATGAACAGGCGATGGCGCACGCCGCCGTGGCCTTCGCCAAGGCCAGCCGGCGCCGCCGGATGATGGCCTGCACCACTTCCATCGGCCCGGGCGCCACCAACATGGTCACCGCCGCCGCGCTGGCGCATGTGAATCGCCTGCCGGTGTTGTTCTTGCCGGGCGATGTCTTCGCCAGCCGTCGACCAGACCCGGTTTTGCAGCAACTGGAAGACTTTGCGGACGCCACTGTCAGCGCCAATGATTGTTTCCGCCCGGTCTCCCGCTACTTCGATCGCATTACTCGTCCCGAGCAACTGCTCGACACCCTGCCGCGGGCAATCTCCGTGCTGACCGACGCCGCCGATTGTGGACCGGTGACCCTGTGCCTGCCGCAGGATGTTCAGCCCGAAGCCTTCGACTGGCCGGCATCATTTTTCGATCCGGCGCTGCACGAACCGGCACGGCCACGCGCCGATCGTCATCGCCTGCAACAGGCGATCGAACTGCTGAACACCGCTGAACGCCCACTGGTGGTGGCCGGGGGTGGCGTGCTCTACTCCGGCGCCGAAAAACAACTGGCGGCTTTTGCCGAACGCCTGGGAATCCCGGTCGCGGAGACCCAGGCCGGCAAGGGTTCCCTGCCGTGGTCGCACCCCGCCAACGCCGGCGCCCTGGGGGTGACCGGCAGCGAGGCGGCCAACTCAATGGCGGCCGATGCCGACGTGGTGATCGCCGTCGGTACGCGGTTGCAGGATTTCAGCACCGCATCGAATTCGCTGTTCGACCCGGACGCCCGGGTTATCACCGTCAACCCCTGCCGCCACGATGCGATCAAGCTGAACGCGCTGGGCCTGGTGGCTGATGCCCTGGAGACGCTGGTTGAATTGAATCGTGCCGTGGCCGGGTCAGGCATGGCGCCGGCGTGGCGTGAGCGCCTGGCGCTGGCGCGCTCGACCTGGACGAAAGCGACCGATGCCGCGTTCGAGCCACCTGGGCAAGGACGTCCCGGCGATGCCCATGTGCTGGGCGTGCTGGACCGATTCGCCAGCGAAGCCACCACCGTGGTCTGCGCGGCCGGCGGACTGCCGGGTGAGCTGCACAAGCTTTGGCGGGCGTCCGGTCCCGGCGCCTATCACCTGGAGTACGGCTACTCCTGCATGGGCTACGAAATTGCCGGGGGCCTGGGCGTCAAGCTCGCCGACCCGTCCCGTGAGGTCGTGGTCACCGTCGGCGACGGCAGCTACCTGATGATGAACTCCGAAATCGCCACGGCGGTCGCCATGAACCTGGACCTGGTTATCGTGGTGCTGGACAACGGCGGCTTCGGGTGCATCGAGCGCCTGCAGGCCTCCTGCGGCGGCGACTCGTTCAACAACCTGCTGCCCGCGGATCGGCCCAGCAAGGTCGATTTCGCTGCCCACGCCGGGTCGCTGGGCGCGCACGCGACCCACGTCGAAGACCTGGACGAACTGGCAGGCGCGCTGGACCAGACACGAGCGCGCGGCGGCGTCAACGTCATCGTCATCGATACCGATCCCCTGCTCGCCACCGAAGCCGGTGGCGCCTGGTGGGACGTGCCGGTGGCGGAAACGTCGCAAAGCGGCGCCGTACTCGATGCCCGGCGCGCCTACGACAAGGCCCGAAAACGATGAACGTGCGCCTCGGCATCAACCCGCTCACCTGGAGCAATGATGACTTGCCCCGCCTGGGCAGCGATATTTCACTCGCGACCTGCCTGGCCGAAGCGTCCGCCGCCGGGTACGACGGCGTCGAGCTCGGTCACAAGTTTCCCCGCGACCCCACGATACTGGGGCCGTTGCTGGCGGAACACCGCCTCGCCCTGGTTTCCGGCTGGTACAGCCTGCGGCTGATGACGCGCGACGCGGCTGCGGAATTCGCCGCCATGCAACCGCACCTGCATCTGCTCGCCGCCCTGGGTAGCGACGTGATGGTCTGTGCCGAGGTGACGGCATGCACGCACTCCGATCCGCGCGCGCCGCTCTCGGCCCGACCGGTTCTACCGCGATCCGACAGCCGCCTGTTTTACCGCCGCATGAGCGAACTGGCGACAATGATGCGGGATGTGGGTATGCGCCTGGCCTATCACCATCACGTCGGTACCATCATCCAGTCCGGCGATGACGTCGACAGGTTGATGGCCGGATGCGACGACCCGGTCGAGTTGCTGCTCGACACCGGCCACCTGACATTCGGTGGTGCTGATCCCGTGGCGGCAGCGAAGGACTACGCGGAACGCGTGGCCCACGTCCACTGCAAGGACGTTCGCCAGGGCGTGCTGGCAACGGTACTGAACGAAGATGCCTCGTTTCTCGACGCCGTGGTGCGCGGTGTGTTCACCGTGCCCGGCGACGGCTGCGTTGACTATCCCGCGGTATTCGAACCACTTCGCCAGGCCGGCTACACCGGCTGGATGGTGGTCGAGGCAGAGCAGGACCCCACCGTCGCCGACCCCGTGACCTGCGCCACCTCCGGGCACCGCGCCCTTTCACGTCTCACCACCGGCTGAGGCGGCGCCGGGACACCGAGCGCGGCGCCCCGGACACCTTTTCCGCTATTCCAGCCCAAGAGCCCGGGCAATGTCTGCCCAGGAAACGAACTTGAAATTCTGTCGCTCGGCGGGGGCGATATTGCGCCCGTCCTGCACCACCAGCAGTCCCATCGGGTAGCCGGCGCCCAGCGGCGCGCTGGTGACGTCCAGCCCATCGGTTTCCGAAACACCGTCAATTCCGCTGTTCGGATCGGCGACGACGTGAAACTTGCCGACAAATTCGTGCGTACCTTCCAGCCGGTACAGCAGGTAATTGTTCTCCCCCTGGTTGGACGCGACGATGTAGCCCGTACCGGCTTCGCCCTGCCAGATCGAAACGCCCTCGATGTCAGCGACCATGTGCTCGCCTTCGACGCTGTCGATCAGGGTGCGCTCGCTGTCGGCGCCCGGCTCGGCGTCGTACTTCCACAGGCCGTAGTCTTCCTGGGCGATGAACAGAAGGCCCCGATCGTCGTCGGCGGCACAGCCCTCGGCCTGGCCGCCGACCGAGATCTCCCGTACCGGGGTGGCGCTGACGCGCCCCGGCGAGGATTCTTCCAGCAGGAACTGCCGGGTCAGCCCGTCACCGCTGCCATTGACGAACACGTAGTAGGCGCCGTTGCGAGCGCTGCGGTACATGCACATGCCATAGGGGTCCGGCAACCCGGTCGGCTGGGCGCCATCGGCCACTTCGCGCATTTCCGCACTCGCTGGATCGATGGCGTAGATGGCGATGCTGCTGTCGGTGCGGTTGCTGGCCGTCACCAGGGCGACGGACTCACCGTCCAGCATGAATCCGTCACGCAAATCAACGTTGTTGATGCGCCCGTCCGCGAAGAACTGCAGCGAATCACCGGCAAGGTTGAAGACATGCAGGCCACTTTTCTTGTCGGTACCCAGCACCAGGCTGTTCTCCGGGTCGGCATGGTTGACCCAGATGGCCGGGTCGTCCGCGGCGTCGCCCCAGCTGTCGACCACCTGGGTTTCGACCGTGGCTTCGACGGTGGCAACCGGGGTCGGGGCCGCGACGGTTTCCGCCATGCCGACCAGGCCCAGCGCCGACGCCACGGCGGACCAGGGCACGATCTTGTATTCCGATGCGCCATCGGACTGGTCTTCGTCCGCGATCGCGAGCCAGCCGCCCCCGGTGGTCGAGAGCACCGCCATGCCCTCCGCCTCTGACAGGCCCTCGATATCGAGGGCGCCCACGGACTCGCCATCGGGCAGCGTGTAGACGCTCAGGTAGCCCTCCCCGGCATCAGCCACCAGCAGGTAAGCCAGGTCCGGACGGACCGAGTAGATGGAAACACCCTTGATCTCCTCGCCCAGCTGTCCACGCGGCGCGACCAGGTCGACCAGTTCGCGGGTGGTGTCGGCCTCCGGTTCGGCTCCGAAACGCCAGATCCCCAGCTCTTCATCACCCACGTAAACCTGTGCATCGTTCGGATCGACCGCGCAGAAACCGGCGCCCTTGCCCGCGGGTATGGTCCGCAAGAGGCGGGCCTGCCAGCGGTCATCCGAATGGTAGAGTTCCCAGTGATGCAGCAAGCCCTCGTCGGTGGTGCCGTACAGGTACCAGCTACCGGAAAGCCGGCTGCGGAAACTGCACAGCCCCGTCAGTTCGTCGTTGACCGGCAGGGGCTCGGCCGGCAGGGCCTCGAGACTGCCGCTGGTATCACTGATTCGCCAGGGCGAGAGCTGACTGCTGGCCAGGTCGTAGACCATGGCGAGCCGGGGTTCGGCCTGGCCATCGCGCAGTACCTCGACCATGCCGGCCGTCACGCCAGGCTGTGCGGAAAGACGCGAGCCATCGGTGGCGTAAACATTCAGACCACCCTCGCCTTCGGCAGCAAGCAGGAAAATGCGATCATCAAGCGTCCAGAAGGCCCCGTCGGTGGCGCTGCCCAGGTCTGGCGACTCGGTCTGGGCGGTGGGTTGCAGCGTCGGCCGCTTCGACTTGTTTTCCGGCGCTTCGGCAGCCGGTGCAGCTTGCGGCGCGTTGGCCGAATAGCAGGCGGTCAACATGGTGCTGAGCGTTATGGCGAGTATGCTTTTCATGGTCAGCCCTGTGTTCGGTTGGGTTGAATCGGATGATGGAATATTAATTTCATTTTCTATTATAATCGAATGAATATTTCAATTACAGTGCTGGCATTGATCACCGGCAGAAAAAAAAGGCTCCGGAAATGAACCGAAACACCACGTCCGTACCCGACCGGGCGGTCCGTTCGACGCTGCTCGGTGCCGGCCCGGCGCCCCACCGGCCCAGGCCCTCACTTGCCCTGGCGCTGGTGGTCACCCTGACGCTGGTGGGCTGCGCATCACCCCCGGCCCCACCGGGCGCCACGAATTCAGGATCTTCCAGCGTCGATGCCTTCAGCGTAAATCTGCTTGCCTTTGGGGACACCGGTTACAGTTATGACTGGCTGGAAGCCGAAGACCACGAGCATCCGCTGGATGCACGAAGCTTCATCATCGAAGAACTGGACGACTGGATCGAGGACAATCGACCGATACAGGAATTTCGCCTGTCACCGTTGCACCTGGCCGAACAGACTGGTGGCTGGGTTCCCGCGAGTGGCTTGCTGCCGGTATCACGGGCGATCAGATCCTGGTGCGCGGCGCCGGAGCTTTGCCGGTTCGGGGTGATGCTGGGTGACAATATCTACCCTTCGGGCGCCACGGTCGGCGCCGATGGCCGAGATGACACCCAACGATTCGAAGACCTGATGCACACCCCGTACATCGGCCTGCGGGAACAGGACCCGGATTTTGTGATCTATCCGGTGATGGGCAATCACGACTGGGAAACCTCCCGTGAAGGCGCGGTGGCGCAGCTCGAGTACCTGCAGGACTCTCCCCTGTACCGGATGGACGGGTTCTGGTGGCGCGCCGTGCCGGCGCCTGGGGTCGAGGTCTTCGGTATCGACACCACCGTGCTGCTGGCCGCCTTCGAGGAACCGGAAGTGGAGATTGCCGACGATGGGACACCGGTTCGTACCGGCGAGATCGACCACCATGATCCGTGGACCGTTCCCATTGGCGAAGAACGCAACCAGGTCGCCTGGCTGGAACAGGCGATGGCCGAGTCGAACGCGCGCTGGAAGATCGTCGTGGCCCACCACCCCTTGTGGTCGGGATCCAGCGGAAAGTACGAACAGACAAAGGTCCTGCGTGAGCAACTCTACCCCGTCCTGTGCCGCCATGCCGACATGTACCTGGCCGGACACGAACACACCCTGGAAGTCCACATGGACGATTGCCGCGAGGGCCTGGGCAAGCCCGACGCGCGGCCCCTGCTGACGCTGGTATCCGGCGCAGCCGGCAAGCAACGCGCCCTGCACAGCACCTTCATGGCCTACCAGGACCGCCGCTACCCCCAGAAGGAAACCGTGTTTGCACGCGGCCAGGTCTGGGGGTTCGCGACTCTGGAACTCGGGGCCGAATCGGGCACCGTGACCATCCTGACCACGCCGGACGCCGGCACCGGCGAAGCTGTCGAGACCTTTAACCACCGCTTTCAACGCCGATCCGGGCGTGACAGGGAAAGCGGGGAGCAAGCCGCTACGGGCACGGCACCTTGAACTGGATCGGCTTCTTCGGCTTCACCGCCCTGGTGGCGGTGATCTCCTGGTGGGGCACACGGCGCCACCATGTCGGTGACACAGCGGAGGGCTATTTTCTGGCCGGGCGTAGCCTGGGCGCACTGTTCATCGCCGGATCACTGATGCTCACCAACCTGTCGACCGAGCACCTGATCGGGCTGAACGGCGATGCGTTCCAGCACACCATTGCGGTCACCGCCTGGGAGACCACGGCGGCACTGGCCATGGTGCTGACCGCGTTGGTGTTCCTGCCGATCTATCTTCGCCGTGGCCTGACCACCATCCCGGAATTTCTCGACCAACGCTTCGATGGCACCACCCGAGTCATCATGTCGGCGCTGTTCCTGCTGTCCTATGCCATCGCCATTCTGCCTGTGGTGCTGCTGTTCGGCGCGAGCGGCATGGAGAGCCTGTTCGATGTGTCGGGAACCCTGGGCATCAGCGAGACGCGCGCACGGTGGCTGCTGGTCTGGGGCATCGGCGGTCTGGGCAGCCTGTACGCCATTTTCGGCGGACTGCGGGCCATCGCGATCTCGGACACGATCAATGGTGTCGGTTTTTTGCTGGCCAGCCTGATGATTCCGCTGCTGGCCCTGTTGGTCATCGGCGACGGCAATCCACTGGCCGGACTGGAAACCGTGTACACCGAGGAAAAGCCCAAGTTCGACATCACCGGCAACGAGCCGGGCAGCTTTTTGCCCTTCGGTGTGCTGTTCACCGGCATGGTGGTGAACCAGGTATTTTTCTGGTGCGTCAACCAGTCGATCCTGCAACGCGCACTGGGCGCCCGCAGCCTGGCCGCGGGCCAGCAGGGTGTTCTGCTGGCGGCCATGTTCAAGCTGCTGGGTCCCCTGGTCGTGGTCCTGCCCGGGGTGATTGCCTGGCACCTGTTCCAGGGCGAGCTGGATCGTTCGGATTACCTGCTGGCCTACCCACGCCTGGTGGCCGAAGTGCTGCCCCCGGCGGTGTCCGGCCTGTTTGCGGCGGTGATGGTGGGCGCGGTGCTGAGCACCTTCAACAGCGTGCTCAACAGCGCGGCAACGCTGTTCTCCAACGGCATCTGGAAACCCCTGTTCCGGCACGAAGCCAGCGACCGGCAGATGGTGGCCTCCGGGCGCTGGTGCTCGGTGGTGCTGGCGGTGGCCGCCATGGTCACGGCGCCGAAAATCGACACCAGCGGCAGCCTCTACAACTATCTGCAGCAGATCAACGCCACTTTCTTTGGCCCAATGCTGGCGGTGATCCTTGCGGCGCTGTTTACCCGCCGGGCCTCAGCGCTTGCGGCGAAAACCGCCCTGGTCGTGGGACCGGTGATGTTCTACTCCGTCAACTTCGCCTGGAGGGAGCCCATCCAGGCGTGGGTACAGTCCCTGTTTGGCCTGTCCGAACCGATTCACTTTCTCCATTGGCTGGCCGTGGTATTCGTGATTACCGTCGCGCTGATCACTGTGATCAGCGCCTGGCGACCCGACACCCGTGACCACGCGCCCGCCGTGCCGGCCCCGGTGGACATGACGCCCTGGCGCATGGCGAAACCGGCCTCCGCGCTGATCGTACTGGTCACCCTGGCGACGTACATCCTCTTGGCCCAGTAAAGAGCCGCGTGCCGGCGAGACTTAATCCGAAGGAAAGCTGAAGTTGGCCGCTTCGCGCCGGCGTGGTGCCGGCCAGCGCTGCGTGATGGTCTTGGTTCGCGTGTAGAAGCGGACGGCGTCTGGTCCATAGGCATGCAGATCTCCGAACAGCGACCGCTTCCAGCCGCCGAAACTGTGCCAGGCCACCGGGACCGGCAAGGGGACGTTGATGCCAACCATCCCCACGCGAATGCGGTCGGAAAACACGCGGGCCACTTCACCGTCACGGGTGAAGATGCAGGTTCCATTGCCGTATTCGTGCCCGTCAATCCAATCCATGGCCTGTGCGATGTTCGCGGCGCGCATGACACACAGCACTGGGCCAAAGATCTCTTCCCGGAACACGGCCATCTCCGGTGACACGTGGTCGAACAGGCAGCCGCCGAGAAAATACCCGTCATTGCCTGTGGCGGCGTGATCCCGGCCGTCCACCACCAGTTCTGCCCCCTCGGCGACGCCCTGGTCCACGTAGGCGCGCACGCGCGCCAGGTGGTCGGCGCTGATCAGCGGGCCCATTTCCACGCCCGGCGACATGCCGTCGCCGACAACCAGGTTTGCGAGTCTGCCGCGCAGACCCTCGATGACGGCGTCAGCGACAGTGTCACCGACACAGATTGCCACCGAGATGGCCATGCATCGCTCGCCGCATGAGCCGTAAGCCGCGCCCATGAGGGCGTTCACCACGTTGTCGACATCGGCATCGGCCATGACCACCGCGCAGTTCTTGGCGCCACCCAGCGCCTGGACACGCTTGCCGTGTTCGCCCGCGGTGCGGTACACGTGTTCGGCCACCGCCGTGGATCCCACGAAGCTCACTGCCTCGACCCTGGCATGGCCGAGCAGTGTATTGACGGCTTCCACGTCCCCATTGACAACGTTGAACACCCCGTCCGGCAGGCCAGCCTCGGAAAACAGTCGCGCCAGGTCCAGGGCTGGAGAGGGATCTTTCTCCGATGGTTTCAGCACGAAGGCGTTGCCGCAGGCGATGGCCATCGGAAACATCCACATGGGCACCATGGCCGGGAAATTGAACGGGGTGATTCCAGCGACCACGCCCAGGGCCTGGCGTTCCGTCCAGGTATCGATGCCCGGACCGGCGTTCTTCGAGAATTCGCCCTTGAGCAATTCCGGTGCGCCGCAGGCGTAGTCGACCACCTCGATCCCACGACGAACCTCCCCCCGCGCATCGTCGAGCGTTTTTCCGTGCTCGAGCGTGACCTTCTCGGCAAGCTCATCGAAATGGGCCTCCAGCAACCGCTTGAACTCGAAAAGAACGGCGGCGCGCCGGGCCGGTGGAACGTCACGCCAGTGCGCGGCGGCACGCGTTGACGCCATCACCGCACGGTTCACCGTCTCGACGTCGGCGAGCGCGACCGTGCCGATGATTTCGCCTGTGGCCGGATTGATTCTCTCGCCGTGGCGCCGGCCTCCGGCAACAATGGCGCCATCGATGAAGTGATCGACGACGGTGCGCGGGGCGCAGGGTTGTGACTCGGAAAGGGACATTGTGGCCTCGCTTAAAATAGAATAAATATTTCTGTAAAATATTTTATGGAAATTTTATTCTATAAACTGCGATAATGCCAACCACAACAAGAAATCGAAGCGACAGCTGGCGAACCGGACACCCTTGAAACCACTCTTGAAATTTTTCGCAGCGGGCAGCGACGCGCCCCGCCTGACCGACAACAGCGTAATCGACACCGAATATCGGCGTCATCGGCGCAATGTGATCCTCGTGATCACGCTGTGTTACGGCCTGGGATATGTGTGCCGGCTGGCCTTGAACGTCGTGAAAAAGCCGATGATGGACGCTGGGGTATTCACCCCCGAGGAGATGGGCCTGATCGGCTCGATGCTGCTTTACGGCTACGCGCTGGGCAAATTCAGCAACGGCATTCTCGCCGACCACGCGAACGTCAAACGGTTCTTCGCTGCCGGTCTGCTCCTGTCGGCTCTGATGAATTTCGGCATGTCCATGTCCACCGTCGTGTGGCTTTCCGCTCTGTTCTGGGCCCTGAACGGCTGGTTCCAGGGTTTTGGCGCACCGGCCAGCGTGGTCGCCATGGCCAACTGGTTCAGCAACAACGAACGCGGGCGCTACTACGGCATCTGGAGCACTGCTCACTCGATCGGCGAGGGCCTGACCTACCTGGGCATCGCACTGCTGATCGCCCTGCCACCGAAGGGGCTGGGACTGCACTGGTCATGGGGCTTCGTCACGCCCGCCGCAATCTGCGTGCTGGCCGCCGGCATCCTCTACCGGTACCTGCAGGACCGCCCGCAGACCCTGGGCCTGCCGCCGGTATCGGAATGGCGGCGGGATTCCATCACCCGGGCCTCCAGCGCCGCCCGGGACGCCGCGACCATCGTCCGCGACCAGTTGCGCGTGCTGGCCATCCCGTCGATCTGGATCATCGCTCTGGCCAGCGCCAGCATGTACGTCACCCGCTATGCCATCAATAGCTGGGGCAACGTGTATCTGCAGGAGATTCGTGGCTTCGACCTGTTCGACGCCAACCTCTTCATCTTTCTCAACACCGCGGCCGGCATACTGGGCTGCGTGGCCTTCGGGTTCATTTCCGACAAGTGGTTCGCGGCCCGGCGCCCACCAGCCAACCTGATGTTCGGGCTGATGGAACTTGTGCCGCTGTTTATCATCTTTTTCGGCCCATCAAATCACTACCTGCTGGCCGCCGCGCTGGTGCTCTACGGCTTCGGGCTAAGCGGCATCCTGGCTTCGCTGGGCGGTCTGTTCGCTATCGACGTGGCGCCAAAGAACGTGGCCGGCGCCGCCATGGGATTCATCGGAATTTTCAGCTACATCGGCGCCGGCATGCAGGATTACATCAGCGGGCGCCTGATCTACGAAAGCGAGGTTCGCTTGGTGTTCAATATCTCGGACGCCACGCAGACGGTCTATTTCTACGATTATTCGGCGCCCATCCTGTTCTGGGTCGGGGCCTCGGTGGTATCGGTGGTGCTCGCTGCAACGTTGTGGAAGGTGAAGGCCCGTGGCTGAAATCAGAAAGGTCAATCGCAAGCGGCGACACGCTGTTGCACTCGGCGGATTGCTGGCGACCTCGCTCCTGGTCGGTTGCGCCGACCCCGCCGAGCCTGATATCTGCCGGGATCACTTCACTGTGCATGGCGACCACGCCGGCGCGGTGTCCCGCCTGCATATCGAACTCGATGAATCCGGCACTGTGGAAGGCGAGTTCCACCTTGCGGATGCGCTGCCGGCCAGCCTCATCGACTCACTGCGTGCGCCCGGCGGGTTGTTCCGGTTCGAGGGTCAGTATGACTGCAATCCGCAGTTCACCGGGTCGGACCAGGGGGCGACACTTCGGTTCCATGCACGCTGTGGCCCTGAAACCGTCGTGGACGAACTGCGCGTCAGCGTTTTCGACACCCTGTCAGAACTTGATGAACTGGTGGTGACGGTGAATACGCCAGCCACCACCAAGACCTTCGCCGTACTTCGTGCCTGCCCGTCGCCGGTGTTCCGCCTGCAATGAGCATCGAGGCAGCCGAACTGGAATCACGCCTGGCCCTGGCCTGCGACATGGCGCGCTCGGCCGGTCGACAGGCGCTGGCGTTCACTGCAGACATCGGTGCCCTGGACGTACGCTCGAAAGGGGTCCAGGACATGGTGTCCCAGGCAGACGAGGCGGTTGAACACGGCGTGCGCAGCACCATCGCCGCGAACTGTCCGGACGATGATTTCCTCGGCGAGGAATCCTGCGGTGACTACCGGCCCAACCCGGAACGGGGGGTTTGGGTGGTCGACCCCATCGACGGCACGCAACCGTACCTTTGCGGCCTGCCGACCTGGTGCGTATCCATCGCCTGGTTCGCCGACACGCGGGTCCGCGTGGCCGCCGTTTACGACCCGAACGCCGACGAACTGTTCAGTGCACGACTGGGTGGCGGCGCGCATCTGAACGGTCGTCCCATGCACACCGCCCCCATCGCGCGTCTGGATGAAGGTCTGGTGGGAATGGGTCACTCCAACCGGGTCAGCCAGGAGATCACGCTCGCCGCCATGCATCGACTGCTGGCCGCGGATGGCATGTTTCACCGCTGCGGCAGCGGCGCCCTGAGCCTCGCCCACGTGGCCGCCGGCCGGCTGGCAGCGTATTTCGAGCCGCACATGAATGCCTGGGACGCCATCGGTGGAGACCTGCTTGTGCGTGAGGCGGGCGGAAGAACCAATGAGCCCGTACGCGACGTCAACATGCTGCTGAGCGGCGGCCCGATGCTGGCGGCCGCGGCCAGCGTCTGGGATGCAATGACAGCTGTCGCCGGCCTGGATTAGGTCATGCCCCGGACGGGCATGGTGTCACGTAGCGACACGTCAGCGGCGCGCTGGATGGCGTTAGCGGCCCTCCTGGGGTTCGCCAGCCCAGCCTGGCCCCGCGCCGGGATCACTGCAGACGCTCTGGATCCGGCGCCGATGCGTACGACCAGTTCAAGCGGGCCACCCTCCGATGACACCATCGACCCGGACGAGGAACTTCCCCGCACACGTCGGTCCTGGAACGACCCGGGAATCACACTTGGCGACCCCGGGGGCGGCTGGCAAATCAACCTTTGGTGGCGCGCCCAGGTGCGCTGGTCCGAGCCATTCGACGATGCGCCGCAGACGCTGGAAGGATTCCAGGCTCCTCCAGGCGAGGGTTTTGAATTGCGCCGTTCACGGCTGAAAATCCGGGGACACTTGCTCGACCCACGCATCGGCTTCTATTTCGAACACGAGCTCAGCCGGCCACACCCCCTGTTGGATCTTCGCCTGGACCTCAAGCTGGGCGAGCACCTCAGACTGCGGGCAGGTCAGTTCAAGGCCCTGTACAACCGTGAACGCGTTGATTCTTCCGGCAAGCAGCAGTTTGTCGACCGCTCCATTGCCAACGAGATCTTCACCATTGACCGGCAGCGGGGCGTCAACCTCTATGCCCGGCTATGGAGAGGTTTGGGCATGGACAGCGTAGTGACTGCCGGAATGTTCGAGGGCGATGGCCGCGACCCCGGTCCACGCGGCAAAGAACCCATGGTCATGGCTCGTTGGCAGTGGCAAATGCTGGGCGAGAATCTTCCGTTTACACAAAGCGACTGGGCCTTCACCGAGCGGGCCGCCCTGTCTGTTTCCCTGGCCGGTGTCCGCGTGCGCGGACCCTATACCCGGTTTTCCACGTCGGGCGGCGGTCAACTGTCCGGTTTCGAGACCGGCGATGACGAACGATACACGCTGGAACAATGGCAGCAGGGATTTGCGTGGAAATGGCAAGGATGGTCGGCCCAGCAGGAGTATCACGAAAAACGCATCCATGACCATGCCAGCGGTCGGCGATCGTTGCTCAGCGGCGGTTACGCACAACTGGGCAAAGCCTGGGCCGTACGAGGCGGCCAGGGGTCCTATCCCCTGGAACTGGCATTGCGGGTTGCCCGAGTTGACTGGGAGAACACGCCACAGGACCGTGACCAGAAAGAGATCAGCATCGTCGGCAACTTCTACCTGCACGGCCACGACAACAAGTTCAGCGTGGAACTGAGTCAATTAAAAATGGCGGAGGACGGTAGCGGAGAAGCCGCGGAAACCCGACTGCGCCTTCAATGGGATGTGAGTTTCTGAGCGTAAGGACCAGACCCGCCTGGCGCCATCTGACAGGCATCGGAACGACACGTCACGAATTTCCGGCAAGCGCATAAGATCAGGGCAGGTACATGCACCAGGTCACCACGGCGCGCCCGCCGGTCAGCACGTTGAAGCGGGCCTGTACTGCGTGGCCCTTGCCGAGGTGGGCCGCTCCGGCGCCACGCCGATCGTTCCCGGGCTGCGCTTTCCTGCTCATAGAACCCGACCGAATCGAGTCGGACATTTTCGTCAGTGACCTGGGGCAAGAATGAAACCGTAGCCCCGCTGGCCGTTGCGCGCGTTCAGGGTTTCCGGAAATCTCGCCGATTGGCGCCACGCGCGGGCGTGGTGTAACAGTTGCTGATGGCCAGAATGGTCAGGGTTTTCGGTGGCACCGGACGCTCATGGTTCCCGTAGAGCTGTATCCGGCGACGCACCTTGAACTTCACTTCCGTGGCCGTCGACTCTTCGATGATCATCCCGCCGCTGCCCCCGGGACCGAGCCAGCCACCGACCCCGACGTCGAACAGGTTGGGCACGCGATGGTTGATCTTCAGGCGCAACACGTGCGCCGCGATACCGCAGGGATGCGAGATGCTGAACTCCCCCACGAGGTAGCCATTGCCGCCGATGTCGGTGACCTCGAGCGTGCCCCAGTTCACGGACACGGGGACGTCTTTGCCCCCCTCGTCTTCACAACAGGGCTTGAAGCGTTCAGACACCCAGGGACCTTCGGGTCGTGGCCTTTCGGGCTGCCACTCCGCATCGTCGGCGGGTGGCTCGAGACCCTCGTCGTCGGCATCGTCCGAGCGTGTCGGCTCCAGGTTCGGGTCCGTACGCGGCAGGTGGTGGAGATTCCAGAGCGTACGGCACCAGACGGCGTTCTCGTCCGTCAGGCTGGCCGCATAGGCGGCCTCATCGTGGCTGCAGCCCTGCCGGCGAAGCATCCAGTAACGAATGCAGGCCAGGTAGGTCGTGATCCCCGTGGCTTCTTTCAACGCTTTCGCGTACAACTCGATGAAACTGCTCACCACGGGGGGCATGCGGTCCCCGAGCGATTCGATGAACTCGGACAGGATGCGCGCCCAGAATATCGCCGGTGGCTCTCCCTGCGCCTGGCTCTCGGCGTACTCATCGATTTTCTCGATGATCTTTTGGAGCTCGTCCCGCAGGTCCTCGCCCAGCTCGTAGCCGTCCAGGAGACGGTCGATCAGGTCCCGAATGGTGCTGGTCATACTCATGTGACGGCCGGGGCGGTAGCGGGGGTGTGTTCCCAGCATAGAAAGTGTAGCGGGGGTTTGCTGGTCGGTTCGACGCAAAAGCTGTCTTCCTGCCGGTCGAGAAGCCCGCAAGGAAGCGGCGCCAGACCGTTGCATGGTGTCCCGTGCGCTATGATGAAAGGCATCGACACCGGAACTGGATCGCCAATGGGCAAATCATCCGGAAAAACGGGTCAATCCCGCGACGAGCCCCGGCCTGACGGGGAAGAAGACCATCCATCGGGTCAGGCGATCATGGAAGCCGTGCTGGCCAAACCCAGCCAGCTGGGGAAATCGGCGCCGACGGCGCCTGGCCGCATCGACGGCGTCGTCATCGGCACCCTTGCCGGCATCGACCCCCAGGGCGGGCCCATCGTCAACTACGCCGGCGCGCCCTCGCCCGACGGGCTGTCGGCGCTTTCGACCTGCCCAGTTTCGGACGAGGATATCGGACGCCGCATCGCACTGAGTTTCGTGGAGCACGACCCCCACCGTCCACTCGTGCTCGGCCTGGTCCATGAAGCCGACCTGGTCAATGCCGTTTCAGAGGGGGTGGACGTGGAAGCAAGCCTGGACGGACAACGGCTCACCCTCACCGCCGAACGGGAGATTGTGCTCCACTGCGGAAAATCCAGCATCACGCTCACCCGGGCCGGAAAGATCATCATTCGAGGCGAGTACGTTTCGTCCCACTCTTCCGGCGTGAACCGCATCAAGGGCGGTTCCATACAGCTCAACTGAATCCGGAAACGGGCAGCGCAGTCGTGCCGGTCACCGTCCGCCCCCTCATTCACGAGATCGTCGATCAGTACTTCGACGAAGCCACCTTCCTGTGGTCACAGAGAAGACGAGCCGTCACCGCGGCGGACTACACGCGGCACGATCTTTCACAACTCGATGAACGCCTGGAAGCCAGCATCGACGGATTGAGGTCGATTGGCGATCACGGCTGGGCGCTGTGCCGCTCCGGGCTTCGACAGGATCGGTCTGAAACCCTTTTTCCGGCGGCGGTCATCGCCTTCGAGAGCAATGACTGGTCCAGGATCGAGGCCGTGATCGACACCGCGGAAGACAATCCGGACTGTTTCCGGGCCGTCGTCTCCGGCCTGGGCTGGATGCGCCGCGCCGCGTTCAATGACGTCATCGCCAATCTCGTTCGCCACGAGATGATCCACTTGCAAATGCTCGGAATCGCCGCCTGCGGCCTGAGGCGAGTAAACCCGAAGAACCACCTGGATGCGGCCCTGGACGTTTCGGACCTGGCGCTGCAAACCCGGTCACTCCGGGCAGCGGGTGAACTCAAACGCGAAGATCTGCTGCCGCGGGTGCTGGCCTTCGCCGAGCACGAGGATCAGGCGTGCCGCTTCGAGGCGCTGCGCTCCGCCGCCCTGCTGGGTGACCGCAGTACGCTGGCGATCCTGTTGCAGTTCGCGCAGACGAAATCCGCGTTTCAACTGCCCGCCCTGCAGACCGTGTTGCGCCTGCTCGATGCCCCAAACCGAAACGCCCTGCTCAAGTCCCTGGCCGGCGATCCCGAGCAGTTCCTGCTGGTGCTACAGGGCATGGCCGTGGTCGGTGATCCGGCTTTCGTCCCCTCGCTGATCAGGCAGATGCGGATTCCCGGCCATGCCAGGGCTGCCGGGCACGTGTTCTCGATGATCACCGGCGTCAACCTGGTCGAAACCCGGATGGAAGCCGAGCCACCGGAGGATTTCGACGCCGGCCCCAATGACGACAAGGATGACCCCAGGGTGGCCATGGACGAAGAGGAGTATCTGAGCTGGCCCGACGCCGACAAGGTCGCCGAATGGTGGGACGCGAACGAGTCGGCATTCGACACGGGCCAGAGATACTTCGCCGGTGAGCCGGTCTGCGAAGAACAGTGCGAACGGATGCTCGAGACGGGCTTGCAACCACAGCGAGCGGCCGCCGCGCTGGAACTCGCCCTGGCGCAGCCTTCGGCGCCCTGGGTCAATGTCGAAATGCCCCTGCATTCCGGTGCGCGCGACTGATGCCTGGCGGCGGGTCAGCCTGGTCTAGAGCTGGACGAAGTCCTCGGGGTCGATGAACTCGATGGCGTCGATCCCGGCGGCTTCGACTTGGGCCTTGATCTTCTCGTGCACGATCAGGGCGGCCGTATTCTCGGCCAGGCGAAACAGCAGCAGGCCTTGAGCCGCCTCTTCGTCAATGGACAGGCCCTGGATGCTGGTGTCGAGGAGCATGTCGCCATCGAAGGAGAAAAAGTCGGATTCCTCCCTGTCCATTGCCTTGACCAGGCCGATGACCTTGAAGGCGAAGACCTCGTGCCGTTCCCCCGACGCGGCGTCCACGAGAACGGCGGGATAATACTGGATGTTGTCGATGCCCGCGCCGTCCAGGGCCTCGCGCAGGCGTTTCGACATCACCGGGATGAGCGAGTCCGACATCTCCGGCGGCGGGCCGTCGTAATCCTGGAACCGCTCGAACGGGATCTCGATGGGGTTGGGCACCTCGGTGTCGGGCCCGTAGGCCTGGCCGTCCCCCCAGTTCCTGGCGTTTCCCGGAATGAATCCGTCCTGTATCGCGAGCAGGCCTTCGTCGAATTCAGTCACGATGTCCGGGCAGGTCATGACGTAATACATGGTCAGCGATGCTCCTGGGTCAACGGGCTCACGTAATGCCGAAAAACTTTTTGACACGCGATGAGGTGTAGTAACCGGCCTGAACGAACTTCTTTTTCTTTGAACCCTTGGTGATTCCGGTCAACATCAGTCTGTGCTGGCCGGAAATGAAATCGAGCCGTGCGACCAGGCCGTATGGCGGACGCTTGTGTTCCATCTCCTGATCACAGATCGGGCATGTGTCATCATCCGGCTCGCCGAGCTTTTCCAGCACTTTCTGCAGCGTTTTCTTGACGCGGGTGTTGTAGGACCGGTGTGCATCGTGAAACTGGAGTTTTGATTTCTCAATTGCAGCGACGGCATATTCGTTCTTGAATTTCGTCGTCTTGTCGCCCCAGTTCTTTTTGAAGCCGCCCCGGCCCTTTCGAACGTAGTAGTTACCTGGCAGCCAAACCCCGTTGTTGGTGTGATTGATGCTGTATCCAACATTCTCCGAAGCATAAGCCCCGCCCTTGTCCATGAAGTCCTTGAGGCCCGCGTCGTAGACCGGTTTGAAGGAGGCGTTGCCCGGAATGCAGTGGTGGGCGGCCGACGAAACCGTGGTGTTTTCGTCTGTTTTCTCGGGATGCTTGATGGTCCAGAGGGGCTTGTCCCCGCCCATGTGCTTGCCGAGTTTGCTGGCGCAATTGTAGAAGTCGTTGTCGACGTCATTCTCCGCCACTGTATCTTGCGTCTCCCCGTCATCCGTATTGCCGTCCGCGTCGACGTCATTCTTCGGATCCCTGGGCTTCTTCTCCTTGCAGAACCAGCAATCATCCTTCGGCGGATTGGAAACCGCGACGCTGGCCAATAGTGCGATCTGCGTCATGACCTCACCCCGCGATGTTCTTCTTGTTGTGCCACAACTGATCACCGAGGCGGCAGGTGTTCTTGCCTTCCATCATCACGTCGAAGGAATAGATCAGGTACTCGGCCTCCCCTTTGAACGTGCCGCTGATCACACCGCCGACGGTTCCCGGTTCGTCGCCGGAGGTCATCGAATACTTGGCGCCCTTGACCATGGCCATGCTCTTGTCCACCTTGACCCTTTTCGTACCCATACTGGCGAAGGTGGCCTGGCCGATGTTGGGATAGGGAATGGGAACGGGGCCGCCGGGCGTCGGGGTTTTGCACACGTCGGGAAAGACCGGACTGGTTCCGCCGCTGGTCTTGTGATCGACACCGCGCATGTTGGCAAATACGGTTTGAGGCACCTGGCCCTCCAGGGGTGAACGGTTTCAAGACGACAACACGACCGCTCCGCGTTGATACGCCTCGGACGAAGCATAGACGAGAATCGGCCCCGGCGAATTCCCCTTCAGCAGCCCCATGGCCGCGATTCCGAGCGCAACGGGAAAAAACGCGGCGCCCAGGTCACCGACGCACTGAGCGGGATGCAACACCTGGCAATCGGGATCGATTCGGCCCCGGTTGCGCGTGCTCGCCACGGCGAATTCCCGGGCGCCGAAGCTTTCGCCGTTGAGACTCGAAACCAGGGTTCTGACCGCTTCGGGCGGTGCGTGCTCGAATGCTTTCCTGAAGGCCTCCGCCAAGCCGTCCCCACGATACGCTTCCTCGCTGTATCGGTGCCCCGTTTCCCGGGAGCAGCCCGGGGAAGCCACCTGGATGCGCACCGTACTGTCCAGAAACGGTTCGCCCGACGTGGTGAGCAGGACAAATCCGGACCCTTCGCCCGGCGCGAATCCATCCGCCACGCCCGACGCCAGGATGCGGTTTTCCGCGTCCAGGCTCGCCAGCAGGCGCAAGTCCAGGTACGAATCCACGCCACCGACGAGGATTCGATCCACCTGCCCCGACTCCAGGAGTTTCATGGCGCTGTACAGTGCGCTGGCGCCGCCCGCCCTGCCATAGGCATGCAAGTGGCTGTGCGCCAGGTCGAAGGTCATCCCGGACTGCTCCTGCAGGTGTTCCAGCAGGTCGTCGTGAACAGGTTTCGAGTGGCCAGGCAACTGCTCAGGCACGGCGAGAATCAGGGGTACGCCTTCCAGGTCGGCGCCGCGCGACTGCAGGTCTTCCAGCCCCAGGTGCGCGAGCCTCAAGACGCGCGCCTGTCGGGCGGTCAGTTCCGGCGCCCCCGTTGCCACCGAAGTGCAAATCGCGGGCACGTGCTCTTCCGGAACCAGCGCCATGGTCATGGGCCGTAGTTTCCTGTTGAGCACGGCGCTTTGCTTCAGGGCGCTCAATCCGGCCCGAAAGGCGGCGGCCGTGTGCTCGATGCTCAGGCCCACCGGAGTGGCGACACCCACGCTCGCCAGGGTCACGGCCCGGTCGCTGTGGTCACCCGGCACGGTCCAATCCCATCAGTCGTCCTCGAGCCGGGCGTGTATGCCGATTTCACGGATCTTCAGTGCTTGCTTGTCACAGGCCAGCTGGGTGCGCCAGGTCAGGCTGTATCGGTCCTCGTCCGGCTCGAACAACACGGTCTCCAGGTGGACTGGTGGCGCCTCCGCCTGGCCGGCAAGTTCAATCTCGCACCGAACCGTGAACCGGGGAAGCCTGAAGTGAATGCGCCCACGGGGGCTGATGTTGACCAGGGCCACCTCCTCGCCACCACGAACAAACCCGGGAACGATCATGGGTCCGGGAGCGGCATTGAAGAAGCGCTTGTCGAAGTCCTCGGGGAGATACGGCGCGCGCTGCTTTTGCCAGGCCTCGCCGTAGGTCCCGGCCTGGCTGAGCCGGGGTTCCCAGGTGGGCGCGACAAAACCGAATCCCATTGGTTCCGGCCGGTCTTGCGGGTGCTGGATCAGCTGCCGTGGATTTTCCAGGTTGGGCAGTCGCTCGTCGGGAAGGGGCGTCGATTTTTTTTTCCTGTAGCCTCGCCCGACGGGGTTCGTGGCAAGACTGACGACTTTCTCGACGGGTTCACCGTTTTCTTCCTCGTCCCCGTCGACGTAGACGCCGCCATACGCGTTCTCGTAGCGCAGCGGCAGGCGTTCGAATGCATCGGGGACGCCGGGTGTTTCCCCGTTCCAGGTCCGGTCGCCAAACACGCGGGCAATCCTGGAGTGATCACCCACCTTCACGCCACAGTCGACCTGGCGAACGGGCCGGCCGCCAGGCGCGTACGCGTGGCCGTTGACGATGATGTCGGTCGCGGGTTTGCCGAGGTGCAATTCCGACTGGTATCGCAGGCTCGAGGTGTCGGGTTCAGCCCAGTGAACGTCCTCGAGCTGTGGCGGAAGCTGTGGTTCGGCCAGTGCCGGTTTCGACCGGAGCTGAAAGGTGCCCTTGATCACCACGTACAGCGTTTCCACACCCTGTTCGTCGGACGCCAGGTTGATGGAGGGCAGGAAGGGGCTGCGGTTGTTTACCTGGAGCATGGTCGTTGGGCCGAACGCTCGCCAACCGTCAATTCACGTTGACCTTGCTTCCATTGATGGTGACGGCGCCGGAAGCCTTCGCGTCGATCTTCGATTGCGCATCGAAGGTCAGGCCCGTGCCCTTGACCACGATGTTGCCGTTCTCCTTGAGGCTGATGCTCGCGCTGCCGCATTTGAGCAGCAGCGAATCTCCGCAGTTCAGGACGAAATTCTTCGCCACGTCTCGCGACTCGTTCTCACCCACGTTGACGGTCAGCGCTTTCCCGATCGTCATCGAGCGGCCCTCACCAACCGTGAGGTCCTGGCCTTTCGTGACATTGACCGTGTGCTTCTCGCCGATGGTCACCGTCTGGTTTTTTCCCACGGAAATCTTTTCGTCATCGCCTACCCCGTGGGTCCGATTCGCCCCCACGCTCACGGATTCGTTCTCAGCCACGTCGCGGGTCCGGTCATTGCCCACGGACAAGGATTCGTTGTGGCCCACGGATTCCTGACGGTCGTTGCCGATGGAGACGGTCTCGTTGTTACCGACTTCCTCGCTCTTGTCATTTTTCACGAGAATGTTTTCGTCCTTTTCGGCCTGGAGGTAGAATTCCTCTTCGCCGATCTTGTCCTCCATGCGAATCCCGTTGTAGTGTTCCGCGCCGCCGCCCTTGGTGCTTCTCGACATGAATCCGCTCTGGGTCTTGTTGGCTTCCAGCTCCCAGGGCGGCATGTTCTCCGCGTTGTACAGCCTGCCGGTCACCACGGGCCGATCCGGATCGCCTTCCATGAAGCTGACGATGACCTCCTGGCCGATGCGGGGAATGTGCATGCTGCCCCACCCCTTGCCCGCCCAGGCCTGGGACACGCGCACCCAGCATGAGCTGTTCTGGTCGTTCTTGCCGTACCGGTCCCAGTGAAACTGCACCTTTACCCGGCCGTACTCGTCCGTGTAGATCTCGTCGGACGACGGCCCCACCACCACCGCGGACTGGCAGCCCTGCACGACGGGTTTCGGCGTCGAACGCAGGGTGCGAAACGGCTCGGTTTTCTCCATGACCTCCATCTGGCAACGATAGAGCTCCGAGCGGCTGCCGCCGCTGACGTAGTTGGCGTCGTGCAGCTCGTGGAGCACCGACACCACCAGGTACTCCTTGTTCTGGTCGGACCGGGGGTGGTCCTCCAGCGTGAACACCGCGCCGGCGGCAATGGTCCGGACCGGGCCCGCGCCCTGCACGCGCTTGTGCTGACTCTGCAGCTCATGCAGGCGCACCTCGACATAGTTGTCGCCGTCCTTGATGTCGACGTACTCCCCGGGGTAGTCGAAAATCTCCGGGTCGGGAATCGCGTAGTCGAAGTCCCGGTTCTTGCTCAGCTTGGACAGCATGCCCACCTTGGGTTTCTCGAAGTCATAGTCCGCGATGGCGTACTTGCCGGACTGGATGGCCTGGGTGACAGTCCACAGCTGGATGTGGTCTTTTTGTTGCAGGGACATGTCCCCCGTCGGCGCCGAATAGGGCACCGTGGCGGCGCCGGGAAAGGGCTTGAGCGAGCTCTTGTCGTCCGCCAGGACCAGCGTGTGTTTGCCCATGACGTGCTCGAAGAAGTAGTAGATGCCCTCCTGCTCCATCAGGCGGCTGACGAAGTTGAAGTCCGTCTCGCGATACTGGGTGCAATAGGTCCAGTTCCGGTAGTTGGCCGTGAAACGCTCATCGAAATCGGACATGCCGTTGTCGCGGAAGACCTGCTTGATGATGTCCGGGACCGTCATGTCCTGGAAAATGCGGCAGTCGGCGGTACGGGTGAGAAACCACAGCCACGGCCGGACCGTCGCTTCGTAGCTGGAATAGCGCGCGGTGCCGCCCGTATAGCGAAATTGCGTGACGTAACCGTCGAAGTGACGTTCCCCCGAGGCGAGGTCCATGGTGACGGTAATGCGCTTGCCGATGATCGCGTTGAAGTCGATGTCGTTCTTCATGCTCAGCAGCTGAAGATTGAACTCATACAGGCGACCGATTTCCTCCACCCCGGTCATGGAGTGCACGACCAGGTCCTTGCCAAGCGGCGAGGTCAACCGAACGGGATGTCCTGAATCGTCGAGTTGTTCAGCCATGAAAGACCCCCGGGGATGATTGTCGGCCTCATACACACTGGCCCTCATTCTGATCATAGCAGTTCCCCCTGGGGTCTCATGGCCGGACCAGGCCGGTTCTCGCCCGGGCGAAACCGGCGTTATTTCAACGTGGTGGCCCCGCGGGAAGCAAACCCGGCATACTGGGAAGGCCGTCGACGAACCGCCAGGAGTTCACCCGTGCGAGGTGCCCACGCGATGCTGATCAACATGCTGAAATTCCATCCTGCCCCGCTCGCGCGTTTCGCCATGCTGCTCGCCGGAGTGCTGGCTTGCCTGGCCGCCACGTCAGGGGCACGGGGGCAGACCGCCGAAGGGGAGATCACCCACGCCTCGTTCGAGCGCTGGCACGACTACGAACAGCCGGTCCACGTCACCGAATCCGGCCTGCAGTACAAGGTGCTCGACATGGGGGACGGCCCGCGACCGACAAGCCGCAAGAGCAAGGTCAGCGTGCTGTACCGCGGTTTCCTGGAAGATGGCACGCAGTTCGATACCACCTACGAATGGGGCGTACCCCTGGAGACGTCACTGCGAAAAGTGATCGACGGGTGGGAGGAAGGCGTCCAGCTGATGCCCACGGGTAGCCGCTTTGCGTTCCTGATACCTCCGGAACTGGCGTATGGAAAGCGCGGCCGCGGCCCGATTCCGCCCAACGCCACCTTGCTGTTCGAAATCGAACTGCTGGAGGTGAAGAACTGAGCGCACCGTGCGGGCTGGGCGCTCGTCCCGCCTGCGTCATGATCCGTGAGCTATTCTTGTTGCAGACCACACGCGAGCGCACTCGATGGACATTTTCGTTGCCCTTCTGACGGGAGTCGGCCTGGCCGCGGCCTGCGGCTTTCGCGTGTTCGTGCCCCTGTTCCTGGTCAGCCTGAGCATGAACGCCGGCGTGGAGATGCCCTGGGGACTGGACTCCGCCGTGCAGACACTGGTGGGCGATGACATGCCCTGGCTCGGGCAGCCGATGGTTACCCTGGGGCTGGGGGTGGCCACGCTGGTCGAGATCGGTGGGTTCTACGTGCCCTGGGTGGACAACCTCCTGGATACGCTCGCCACGCCCGCCGCCCTGGCTGCCGGCACCTTTATCAGCGGCGCCTTCATGCCGGAGGTGCTCGGCGACGGCGCCACGAAATGGGCGGCGGCAGTGATCGCCGGGGGCGGCTCCAGCGGGCTGGTCCAGGCGACCACGGTACTCGCCCGCGGCACGTCCTCGGCCACCACCGGTGGCATTGGCAACCCCGTGGTGGCCACGCTGGAATTGCTGGCCTCGGTGCTGACCACCGTGTTCGCCGTGCTGATTCCCATCCTGGTCATCGGCCTGCTGGTGGTCGTGGCGTTGTTCGCCAGGCGGCTGTTCCGAAGGCGACCGCCTGAATCGACGCCGGGCTAGGCGGAAATCGCCGCCTGGCCCGACGCTGGCCGGGTCTGCGCCGCCGGAATCAGTGCGAACGCCTAATGGACAGCCCCGCCAGGCCCATCAGCAGGACCAGGAATCCCAGGCCCCAGGTGGACAGGGTCGGCACCGGCACCGCGACGTAGGGCGCCGCGGGTGGCGCCGGCGGCGGTGGCGGCGTCGCGGCATCGGTGAAGAATCCGAGTTCGTCCTGCGGAACCGCCGTGTCGTGGATGCGCACATTGTCGATGGACCCGAGCATGAACTGGGTCGCCTGCGTGTAGCGAGCGCCGATGGTGAGATTCCCGACAAAGCCTCCGCCGAGGGTTCCGGTAGTGGGTACGTCGTTGACGATCACGCCGTCCAGGTAAACGACCTGGTCCGTTCCGTCGAAGCTGAATGCCAGATGGTGCCATTCATCGGACGAGGGATCGGCGATCACGGGGCCGACGTCGACCGGGTTCAGGCCGGAGGCCCATGTGTTGATCGGTCCATTGTTGCTACCGTAGTCCCCCAGGACGATGTAGTTGTCCTGGTACAAGCTGACGTAGTGAAGGTTGCGTGAGAAGTTCGGGACATTGACCCAGGCCTCGACGGTAAAAGTGGTCAGTCCGTAGTTGCCGATCGCCACGGATGCGAAATCGTCGATGCCGTCGAGCACCAATGCCTGCCCGTCGTAACCAGGCCCAAACGTCGCGCCATTCGACAGGGTGAGGTGCTCGCCGTTGCCGGAAGTATCCAGCGCGTCGCCGTCAAAGGTGTACTCAACCACCAGGGCGGCGGAAGCTGACGTACTGAGTACGAGCGCAAGCACACCGGCCATCATCGTTGATTTCATATCTTAACCTCTTTTATCTATTAGCACTGCAAGTTGATGTATTTTCTAAATATAATTTATCGCTTCGAATCGGTAGCATAGGGCAGATCGAGACTTATGCAAAGATACAGGGCACGAGCACCCTGGAGACCACTGCGAGGAATGACATGTCCTACATCGACGGGTTTGTCATCGCCGTACCGACGGCGAACAAGCAGGCATTCATCGAGCACGCGCAAAAGGGCGACAGCGTGTTCACCGACCTGGGCGCCCTGCGGGTGGTCGAATGCTGGGGTGACGACGTGCCCGAGGGCTCCGTGACGGATTTTCACAGGGCCGTGCAGGCCGGGGACGACGAAACCGTGGTCTTTTCCTGGATCGAGTGGCCGGACAAGGCCACGCGCGACGACGCCATGGAGAAGATGATGGCCTGGATGGAAAATCCGGAAACCGCGGACCCGCGCATGGACCCGGCGAAAAACCCGATGCCGTTCGATGGCAAGCGACTGATCTTCGGCGGGTTTACGCCGATCGTGGAGATCGAAGGGCAGTAAACGAGGAGACGGGGCCAGCGCAGGGCAACCTGCCCCGGATCGTCCACCGCCCTTGCTACGGGCGCTCCGTGAGTCCCGCGTGCTCCCTGAGCACCTGCAGGAATCGCTCGCTGCCGGTGTAGAAATCGAGGATGGCCCTGGCGCGTGCAGAGGAAAATATCCCCGGCACGGGCGCCATGTAGGACTGCCAGGACTCTTCGTCCAGGTTCCCCTCCTGATACTGGTGCCAGGCGAATTCCCTTATCCGGATGGCCTTGATCACCATCCACGTAAAGCGCCGCTCGTCCTTCCCGGACAATTCGACCTCGTCACCAATCAGGTGCGGATCGATGCCGTACTCGATGAAGTCTGAAATCAGGCCGACGTCCGCGTCGAGCATTCCCTGCCGGGTGGTGGCCACCTGGGCATTGGTGTTCTGCCGAATCTGCACCGCAACGTACCACAGGGACACCACGACGACGATCACGCCGACGAGCTCGATGACGGTCGAGACGGCGGTCCAGTTCATAGGCGGGAAAGAACGGATTCGTGCATGGGGAAAGAATAAAGCACATTCCCTTCGAATGCGCCTGCCCGGCTTCCAACGGGGTATGGATGCGCAGGAACCCGACCCTGCTCGCCCCACTTAGAATATGCTATGTTGCCTTCGCGCCGCTTTCGGGAATTGTTTATTCCATGTCCTGCCTGGCCAAAATTCGCGCCTACTACGACGAGCTGTCGCCCAACGAGAAGAAAATCGCGCGCTTCGTGCTGGACAATCCCGCGCTGATCCGCGACTACTCCTCGCAAAGCCTGGCCAACTCGGTGGGCGTCAGCCAGTCCAGCATCGTCAAGTTCAGCCAGAAGCTGGGTTATCGCGGTTTTACCGACCTCAAGCTGGCCATCCACGAGGCGTTCCTGACCGGCGATGGCAACGGCCACGACGATACCCACCCGGCGCCGGCCGTCGACGCCGAAGCCTCGGTGGCCGAGCAGCTGTACCAGACCAAGCAGCAGGCCCTGCTGAATACCATGCAGCTGAACGACGAAGAGCACCTGATGGCCGCCGTCGACATGCTGGAGAAAAGCCGACGGGTACAGATCATCGCGCTGGGCTCCAGCACCCTGGCGGCGCGTCATTTCGCATCGCTGCTGAGCCTGGTGGGGCGCGCGGTGATCGCCGACAACGACGTGTTTTTCCAGATATCCAGCGTCGCCACGCTCGACAAAAACGACGCCATCTTCCTGGTGTCGCTGAGTGGCGACTCCACGCGCATGCTCGAAGCGGTCAAGCTGGCCAAGCGCACCGGCGTCAAGATCGTTACGCTCACGCCCTACAGCGCCAACCCGTTCCGCGCCCTGGCCGACGTGCAGCTGTACTCGGTCAGCACCGCTGGCAAGTACGAGCTTCCGCAGATCGTGTCGATGACTTCGCAGCAGTACATCGTCGACCTGCTGTTCAAGCTGATCGTGCGCGGTGACCGCAAGGCCAAGGCGCTGCTGGCGCTGGGCCGCAAAACGGTCGAAAGCTTCTGAGCGCCGCACCGCGCGACCCTGACCCATGACCCGGAATCCCATGACCCATCGACCCCTGTTGCCCGCCCTGCTTCCCGCCCTGCTGCTGGTCCTGGCCGGTTGCGCCACCGCCCAGACCCCGGCCGCCCTGCCTGCGACCGACGCGCCCGCCGCGCGATCCGGCGGGCTGAGCGGCAGCGAAGTCGACCAGCTGGTCAGCCGCGCCATGACGGCGTTCGACGTGCCCGGCATGGCCGTGGGCGTCATTGAACGGGGCGAGGTGGTCTATGCCGCCGGCCACGGCATTCGCGAGGCAGGCCGCCCCGAACGCGTCGATACCGACACCCTGTTCCGGCTCGCTTCGGTGACCAAAGCCTTTACATCCGCCGCAGCCGCGGTGCTGGTCGACGAAGGCAAACTGAGCTGGGACGGTCCGGTGAACGAGGTGCTGCCGGCGCTGCGCATGAACGAGCCCTGGGTGACCGCCAATATCTCCATGATCGACCTGCTGGCGCACCGCAGCGGCCTGCCCGCGCACGCCGGCGACCTGCTGCTGTGGCCGGTGCCGAACGCGTTCACCGAGGACGACATTGTCGCCGCGCTGCGCCATTTCCCGCTGGAAGCGGGTTTCCGCGCCGGCTACACCTATGACAACGTGCTGTATATCGTTGCCGCCCAGGCCATCGAGCAGGCCGGCGGGCTCGGCTGGGGCGAAACCGTCGATCAGCGCCTGATGGCGCCACTGGGCCTGGAGCGCTGTTTCGCCGGGGTGATCCCGGAATCGCAGATGCGCAACCTGGCCGCACCGCACAACGGCGACGCCGACGACTGGACGGTCATCGAACGCAACCGCATTCCCAGCCAGCCGGACAAGTTTTCCCCCGCCGGCGGCATCGCCTGCAGCCTGGACGACATGCTTACCTGGGTGGGAACTCAACTGGCCGGCGGCGTGGGCCCCGATGGAACGGCAGTGTTCAGCCCCGCCGCTGCGCGGATGATGTGGGCGCCGCACAACTGGCTGGGCACCAGCAGCAGCCAGAAGGAACTGCACGGCACCAACTTCCGCGCCTATGGCCTGGGCTGGCGCCTGCGCGATGTGCACGGGGTGATGGAAGTCTCGCACACCGGCTCGCTGGACGGCTGGCGCGCCCACGTGGTGATGGTGCCGGAACGCGAGCTGGGGATCGTGGTGCTGGTGAACAGTTCCAGCAGCGACGCGCGCAGCGCCGTGTCCACGCAGATTCTGTACAGCTACCTGGATGCGCCACAGCGCGACTGGGTGGCGTGGTACGGGCGGGAAGCGGAAGCAGCATCCGCCATCGAGGAAGCTCCGCCCACGCCCGCCGAGATCGATACGCCACAGCCTGCCCGCCCGTTGTCCCGCTACACCGGCGCCTACACCGACCCGTGGTTTGGCCAGGTGTCGATCACGCTGGTAGACGACGCCCTGCGTTTCGCGGCCGACAAGGCCCCGAAATTCACCGGCCCGCTGGTGCACCAGTCCGGCGACCTGTTCCTCGCGCGCTGGAACGACCGCGAGGTGGACATGGACGCCTGGGTGCGCTTCGTCTTCGATCCCGACGGCCACGTCACCGCCGTGCGCATGAACCGCCATTTCGAAAGCGGCTCAGGCCTCGACCATTTCCGTTACCTGGACCTGGTTCCTGCACCCGCCCCAACGAGAGGTGGCCGGTGAGCGCCCCCGACCAGGTGGCGCGGGCGCGCAAGGGCGTGTTGCGCCATCCCGCGCGCCGCTATGGCGCCTCCGAGCTGGGCGTACCGCTGGAATGCTTCGGCCCCGAGGAAGGCCCCGTGGACCTGCTGGTGATGGCCTCGATGCACGGCGACGAGTGCGACTCCACGGTGGCCCTGTCCGAGGCCCTGCGTCTCGTGCCGGAAGGCCGCCTGGCCAATCCGGCCATCCTGTCCGTGAATCCCGACGGTGTGCTGCGTGGCACGCGCTGCAATGCGAACGGCGTCGACCTGAACCGCAACTGGCCGGCGAGCAACTGGTCTCCCGAGCCGGTGCGCTACAAGGACCACGGCAAAACCGAGCGGGACATCGTGCTGGGCACCGGCTCGAGCGCCGGGTCCGAGGCCGAGACCCGCCACCTGCTGGCGCTGGTGGAACGGCTGCGGCCGCGCGCCATCGTCAGCCTCCACACACCGCTCGGGTGTATCGACGACCCGGACGATTCCCTGCTGGGCCGCTGGATCGCCGCTGAAACCGGGCTGCCGCTGGTGCCCGACGTCGGCTACGCCACGCCCGGCTCATTCGGCAGCTGGTGCGCCGAGCAACACATCCCCATCATCACCTGGGAACTGCCCGCCGAGCCGTTACCGGCGGTCATCGACTCGCATGTGCCGGTGCTGTTCCGGCTGCTCACCGGCAGCTTCGCCGGCGAGCTGGGCTGAGGTGCGCATCGCCATCACCGACTCCGGTGTCGGCGGCCTCTCGGTCTGCGCGGCGTTGGAAGCCGGTCTGCGCGCCCGGCCCGCGCCGGGCCCACTGGAGGTGTTGTACCTGAACGCGGCGCTGCGAGATGACTATGCCTACAACTCGATGCCCACGCGGGCGGAGCAACTGGAAACCTTCGACGGTTTTCTAACCGCCGCCTTTCGCGACTACGCTCCCGACCTGCTGTTCATCGCCTGCAACACGCTCAGCGTGATGTTCGAGGACCGGTGTTTCGACCACCAGCCACGGGCGGCCGTGGCCGGCATCGTCGACACCGGCGTGACCGAGATCCTGGCCGGCCTGGACGACTGGCCGGAGGCCGGCGTCGCCGTGTTCGCCACGCCCATTACGGTAGCCGGTGACACGTACCGCCAGCGCCTGGAGGCCAAGGGCGTGGCATCCATGCGGATGGTCCAGCAGGCCTGCCCGGGTCTGCCGGACGCGATTTCCAACGATGTCAGCGGCGTCGAGGCTGCCCGGCTGCTGAGTGAATTCGTGCCGCAGGCGCTGGCGAAATTCGATGCGCCGCCGTCACGGGTGCTGGCGGCGCTGGCCTGCACCCATTTCGGCTACCAGGCCGAGCGTTTCCGCGCTGCACTCGGTCCGATAGTGAAAGCCGTCCGGATGATCGATCCCAACGCGGCCGCGGCGGAACGCATCATCGACCAGGTGCTGTCCGGCGCCGGCGAGCCGGCAGGCGATGGCGATACCACGTTTCGCGTCGTCAGCCGCTACGCCATCCCGGATCGGCCGATGACTTCACTGGCGCAGTACCTGGGCGACACCGCTCCGGCAACGCTGGCCGCCCTAAACGCACATGAAGTCAGGCAAGACTTTTTCGCCCGCAGATCACAGGAAGCCTCGGCGTGAGCGACAACGACAAGGGGATCGATTCCCGCAACGATTCGAACCGGTCCTTCAGCGAAGACACCGACATGAAACGGGACCTGGGGCTGCTCGAAGCGGTGTCCATTGTCATCAATCGGATCATCGGCTCGGGCATCTTCCGCACCCCGGCGCCGATCATGGCCGCCGTGGCGAGCACTTCGCTGTTCGGCCTGGTGTGGGCGCTGGGCGGCATCGTCACCATCTTCGGCGCGGTGATCTACGCCGAGCTGGCAGCGATGATGCCGCGTTCGGGCGGCCCCTACGAATACCTGAAGATGTCTTACGGGCCGTTCTGGGCGTTCCTGCGCGGCTGGGCCATGTTCTTCGTCTCAGAGACCGCGTCCATTACCGCCGTGGCGCTGATCTTCGCGGAGTACCTGAGCGCCGCCTGGTTCCTGGTCAACGGCGTGCACCTGGACAAGCTGGTGATCTTCGCTGTCGCCTTCGCCACCATCTGGCTGCTGACGATGATCAACCTGTGGGGCGTACAGTTCTCGGGCTGGGTGCAGAATATTTTCAGTTTCGTCAAGGTCGCCGCGGTGGGCAGCATCATCGGCATCGCTTTCACCAGCTGGAGTACCGGCAACTGGGCCAATTTCATCACGCCGCTGTTCCCCGATTCCTTCGGCGGCACCACCATCCTCGCCGTCGGCGCCGCGCTGCGCTACGCTTTTTTCGCCTTCAGCGGCTGGGAGGGTGCGACCTACATCGCCGAGGAAGTGAAGAATCCCCGCCGCAACCTGCCGTTGTCGTTGTTCATCGGCATTGGCGGCGTCATGCTGCTGTACCTGGGCGCCAACGCGGCCTACCTGTACCAATTGCCGCCCGAGCGTATCGCCGAGGCGCCGTGGGTGGCCACCGAGGTGATGACCGTGGCAATGGGCGCCACCGGCGGTATCCTGATTTCCATCGCGGTGATGATCAACACCTTCGGCAACGTCAACACGCAAATCCTGTGCAAGGCGCGCACCTGGCAGGCCATGGCGCGCGACGGCGTGTTCTTCGACTGGTTCGCCCGGCTGCACCCCACCTACCGCACGCCCAACAACGCCCTGATCGGCCAGGCGGGTTGGGCCACGGTGCTGCTGGTGTTCGCGGTACAGGCCGACAATTCCTACGAAACCATGATCGACTTCTTCTCGGCCACCTCGACGATCTTCAACATCCTGGTGTTCACTTCGATCTGGGTACTGCGCCGAAAATACCCGGATGCACACCGGCCTTATCGCGCCTGGCTGTATCCCTGGAGCCTGGTGGGCATCCTGGCGATCTATTTCGCCTTCCTGGTCATCACGCTGATCACTGCCTTCGTGCCGTCGATCATCGGCCTGGCGCTGACCGCCACCGGCGCGGTGTACTACGGGTTCAAGGTGGGCTTCGGGCGCCGTGCGGCCGGGTCCGGTGCGGACTGACGGCGACGCTGATGCGGCCCACGAAAGCCATCGTCCGGCTCGACGCCATCGTCCATAACCTGGGCGTCGCCGCCCGGCTGGCTCCAGGCTCGAAGAACGTTCCAGTCATCAAGGCCAACGCCTATGGCCACGGCGCTGTCGAAGTGGCCCGGGCGCTGGCGCCGCACGCGCCGGCGCTGGCCCTGGCCTGCATGGACGAGGCGGTGGCGCTGCGCGAGGCGGGGATCGACCACCCGTTGCTGGTGCTGCAGGGACCGAACAGCGCCGGCGATGTCGCCGAGGCGGCGAGCAGTGGCATCTGGCTGATGCTGCAGGACCCCCGGCAGGTCCGCTGGGCTGCCGCAACCCGCCTCCGGACGCCGCTCACGGCCTGGCTGAAGGTCGATACCGGCATGCACCGGCTGGGCCTGGCGCCTGACACACTACCGCAGGCCGTCGCCGCACTGCGTGAATCCGACTGTGCGCGCGACGAGATGGTCATCTCGACCCACCTGTCGAGCGCCGACGAAACCGACAGCCGGGCGACGACAGACCAACTGGCCGCCTTCAACCGCGCCACCGCCGGGCTTGCCCTGCCCCGCAGCATCGCCAATTCCGCCGGCATCCTGTACTGGCCGGACACGCACGCCGAGTGGAACCGGCCGGGTTACCTGCTCTACGGCAACGAGCCGGCGATCAATGAGGGGCCTGCCGCCGCACCGCTGAAGCCGGTGATGACCCTGGCATCGGAAGTGATCGCCGTGCGCACTATCGAGGCCGGCGAAGGCGTGGGCTACGGTTTGCGCTGGCGGGCGGAGCGCCGTTCACGGATCGGCACCATCCCGGTAGGTTACGGCGACGGCTACCCACGCCACGCACCGTCCGGCACGCCGGTCCGCGTCAACGGCGTCAACGTGCCGCTGGTGGGGATTGTCTCCATGGACGCCATCACCGTCGACCTGAGCGACGTCGAAGACGCCGGGATCGGCAGCCCGGTCGAACTGTGGGGTGCAAACCTGTCCGTCAACGACGTAGCCCAATCCGCCGGAACCATCGGCTACGAACTGCTGGCCGGCCTGACTGCGCGCGTTCCGGTCGAGTCTCAGGGTCACGAGTCTCGGGGTCAGAGTAGGGGGTCAGAGTAAAGGGTCAGAGTAAACCGGTCGCGATCTCATTGCCTGCCGACGGACCATCAACCGGTTTACTCTGACCCTTTACTCTGACCCCCTACTCTGACCCCACACCTCATCCCAGCAGCCACTGGCACAGGTACACGGCGCTGATGGCGCCGACGGCGTCGGCGAACAGGCCGGCCGGCACCGCGTGGCGGCTGCGCATGACGCCCACCGAGCCGAAGTACACGGCCAGCACGTAGAACGTCGTTTCCGAGGAGCCGAACATTGTCGCGCCGATCTTGGCCTGCATGGAGTCGGCGCCGTACTCGTTGACCAGGTCCGTCAACAGGCCCAGCGAACCGCTGCCCGACAGCGGGCGCATCAGCGCCAATGGCAGGTTCTCGGGCGGAAAGCCGATGAAGTTCAGGAACGGCGCCAACAGGTTAAGCAGCACCTCCAGTGCGCCGGAGGCGCGGAACATGCCAACCGCCACCAGGATGGCCACCAGGTAGGGAATGATGCGCACCGCGATGGTGAAGCCATCCTTGGCGCCCTCGACGAACACCTCGTAGACCTTCACCCGGCGGGCGGCCATGGCATAAAGCGGAATGCCGAAGATCAGCGCCGGGATGATGTAACGGGCCAGTTCGTTGAGGCCATCGGTAAAGGATTCGATCATCGATCGCCTCCCTCGCCGTCGTCCGGCGAACGTGCTTCGTCCCCTGATGCCGCACCCTCGGTTGCCGGCGCCAGAGCGAACCACTTCGTCTTCTCCAGCACCTTGACGATGACGATGGCCGCGATGGTCGAGCACAGCGTCGCCAGGATGGTGGTGATGAAAATCTGGCTGGAAACAATGCCCATCAGCGCCACCACCGTGGCCGGCAGGATCAGTTGCACGCTGGAGGTGTTGATGGCCAGGAACATGACCATCGCGTTGGAAGCGGTCTTCTTGTCCGGGTTCAGCTCCTGCAACTCCTCCATGGCCTTCAGGCCCAGCGGCGTGGCGGCATTGCCCAACCCCAGCATGTTCGCCGACATGTTCAGCACGATGGACCCGATGGCCGGGTGGTCGTCCGGCACGTCGGGGAACAGGCGAATGGTGATCGGTCGCAGCAATTTCGCGATGATGCGGATCAGGCCCGAGGCCTCGGCGATCTTCATGATGCCCAGCCACAGGGCCATGATGCCGACCAGGCCGATGGCGATCTCCACCGACAACTTGGCCATGTCGATGGCCGCCTGCGTGACCTGGTCGATGCGGCCGGTCAGGGTTCCGACCACGACCGCGATCAGGATCATGCCCATCCAGATGTAATTCAGCATGCGCTCACCTTTGGAGCCCGCGCGAGATCAACTGACGGGAGACTGCGGAATCCGGATGCGCGGGTCGTCCGGGTCCGCGTGCAACTCTACCGTGTGCGAGATCGGAAGTGTGGCCTGGCAGGTGCCGTGGCCGCAGGGGAAATGACTGATGATGGGGATGCCCAGGTCGCCGAACACATCCATGACGATGGCGTCGGTGTCCTTGCCGAAAGCGCCATCACCGGCATCGTGCATTTCCAGCATTTCCCCCACCACCAGGCCGCGAATGCCATCCAGGCAGCCGGTCGCGCGCAACTGCAGCAGCATGCGGTCGAAGGCGTGCAGTTTCTCATCGATATCCTCCAGGAACAGGATGGCGCCATCGGCACGCACCTGGCCCGGCGTGCCCAGGCGTTCGATCAACAACGACAGGTTGCCGCCCCACAGGGGGCCGCTGGCGACACCGGGCGCCAGGCAGCGGGCCGGGCAGTCCGCTGTGGAGCGGATGTCGATCTCGTCCGCTCCCGAGAGCACGGCCAGCAGGGTGTCGATATTGAATGGCAGGGTTTCGCGCCCGAAGGTGGTCAGCATTGGGCCGTGAAAGGTGACGACACCGCATTGCTGCGCCACCGTGGTCAGCAGGCCGGTGATGTCGCTGAAGCCGACCAGGATCTTGGGGTGGGCCGCGATGACGTCGTAGTCCAGCAGCGGCAGCACCCGGTTGATGCCGTAGCCGCCACGGGCGCAGACGATGGCATCGATGGAGGGGTTCACGAACATGGCCATGAGGTCGTCGGCGCGCGCTTGCGGTGGGCCGGCGTACTTGTCCTGGCGCTGGCCGACGTTGTCGGCGGGCACCGCCTCGTAACCCAGGTCGGTGAACACGCCCACCGCGCGCGCCAGGCGCTCCGGCTCGGGCCAGTAGGCCGGACTGACGATGCCAAGGCGGGCGCCGGCCCGCAGGCGTGGTGGGCGAATCTGCATGTCCTGTCCCTGCGCGTTACCCTGGTTCCTGCACCCGTATGCCCACCCAAGTCGGCCTGCCCGGCCGTGGCCGTGCAAGGTCGATTCAGGAAGCCTTGCCGTTGCTCACGTCCAGCGGCTCCAGGCCATCGATCGCGGTGATGCCCAGGCCGGGCGCATCGGTCATCGATATTTCCGGGCCGTCGAAGCGTACGCCGCCGTGCACCGGGTCGAAGCGTCCCAACGCCGGCGTGTCCAGGTCCACCTTGGTGATCACCGAGGACTTGGCGGCGGCCACGTGGGCCGCGGCGGCCACACCGATGCTGGATTCAAGCATGCAGCCGATCATGCACTCGATGCCGTGGATCCCGGCGATGTCGGCAATCTTGATCGCGTTGGAGATGCCACCGGTCTTCATCAGCTTGATGTTGATGATGTCGGCGGCGCGGTTGCGGATCAACTCGATGGCTTCGCGCGGTCCGAATGAACTCTCGTCGGCCATCACCGGGGTGTGCACCCGTTCGGTGACGTACTTCATGCCCTCGATGTCCTCACCCAGCACCGGCTGCTCGACCAGCTCCAGCTGCACGCCGGACTCTTCCAGCGTGCGCAGCACCGACACCGCCTGTTTGGGCGTCCATCCCTGGTTTGCGTCCAGGCGGATCAACGCCTTGTCGGCGGTGGCCGCGTAGATGGCCTTGATGCGCTCTATGTCCATCTCCGGATCCTTGCCCACCTTCACCTTGAGGGTCTCGAAACCGGCCTCGCAGGCCGCCACGGCGTCCTCGACCATCTTGTCGATGTAATCCACGCTGATGGTGATGTCAGTGACGATCACGCTCTCGCCGCCACCCAGCAGCTTGTAGACCGGGGCGTCGTAGAGTTGCCCGAACAGGTCGTAGATGGCCGTTTCCATGGCCGCCTTGGCGCTGAAGTTCTTGATAATGGCGCCCTGGATGCGGTCGGTGATGGCGTTCAGGTCCGCCACCGACATGCCCATGATGGCCGGCGCGATGACCTTGTGGACCGCCTCGATGATGGAGCCGTGGGTCTCACCGGTGATCACCGCGGTGGCCGGCGCGCTGCCGTAGCCGGTGCGGCCGTCATCGGTGTCGACCATGATCACCACGTCGGCAATTTCATCCACCGTTCTCAGGGACGTCTTGAATGGGGTAACCAGCGGCACCCGCAGCATCCCGAATCGAACTCTTTCGATCTTCATGATTCTCCAACCCGTTTTGTTCTGATGGTTTTGATGGCGTACATCTCGTCCAGGTAGGTCTGCTCGCGTGACATGTGCAGCGACACCAGAGGCGTCACCGAAACGCCGCTGTAGCGGCGCTCGTGGTAACGCCCGTCGGCGTCGGTCCAGCCCGCGCCGGCCAGGTCGTGAATCACCCAGGGTTCGCCGTGCAGGTTGCCCAGGAACATCATCACATGGCCCGTCGAGTACAACAGGTCCCCGACATCGGCGCGACGGATGCGCGCCAGCTTGTGCGCCGCGTCGGCATCCTCGGCGAACACGGTGGTCACGCCCACGGGGCTGCGCCCCTGTTGCGCCGAGTTGCGTGGTAGCACGATTCCCATCGTGCGGTAGACCTCGGACACCAGGCCGGTACAGTCGCGCGCGTTGTCCGCATGGCCCCAGCCGTAAGGTTCGCCGAGGAACTTGAAAGCCTGCTCCACCAGGTGGCGACGCGTGAACGGCAATTCGCCTTGGTGCACATCGGCGCCGGCGTCGATGGTGGCGGTGGCGAAGCACAGTCCGCCGTCGGCGCCGGCCACCGGCAACCGTACGCGAAAATCGCCGTTTTCGGTCCGCGGCGTTTCAGCCGGCGGCAGGTGCGCGCCCATTTCCAGGCTCAACGACGGCACACCGGTCGCTTCGTCGTCAAAACGGGCTTCGATAAACCCACCGGTCACGACCAGCGCCGGCGCCGCATTGCGGTACTGAAGCATCTTCGACCGTTCGCCTGCCGCCAGCGCATCGGCGCGCACCCAGGCCGCGTAGTTGTAGGACTGCACAAAACGCCACTGGCCATCGGCGCTGGAATGCAGCACGGCGACGATGTCCCCCGGAAACAGGACGTTCTCCTGGAACCGATCCAGCGCACGGGTTTCCATGTCGCGAAACACGGCGCCGTCCTTCGGCCAGGAGCGCATCGCCGCGCGCTGGTGCGCCATGGCGAAGCGCACTTTCACCACGGCCGGCAGGGCATTGAGTGCGCAGGCGTCCTCCAGCCGGCGCCAGTCGGCGGTCTTGAACGGCTGGCCGTGCGCGTGGTGCAGGGGCGTCGCAGGCCGGTGACTGACCGCACACACCCCTTCGCGCACGACGTCGGCGTCCAGTGAATCGGGGTAACAGGCCATGTCGACCAGGTGCGGGTCGGATTCGAAAGCATGGAAATTACAGGCGCGGACCTGGTCCGCATCCATCAACACCTCGTCGGGCGCGTCACTGCGTTCGATCCAGAACTGCGGTGTATGGCGCATGTCGTCAGGCCCGCTGCGATGAATGATTCGACCAGTCCGCGGCGAATCTGAATAATTTATTCTATGAAGGGCGTCGGACATCTTCAACTGCGGTTCACCTGACGGGGGCGGGGCTCAGCCGGCGCTCGCCGGCGAATCCGGTTCTGCGCCGGGAACGGGACCCGGCTCCGCACCGGATTCGGCTTCGGTTTCGATTTCCGGCAACAGCAAAGGCGCCAGCTCGCTGTCGTAGTACTTTTCGATCAGCGCATAGAGCACGGCCACGGTGGCCGGGCTGGGCTCGCCAGTCACTTCCCAGGGCAGGAAATGCATCTGCAGGGCGCTGATGACGTTGCGGGTCTGCTCGTCCGCCTCACCGGTCAGTTCGATCTCGTAGCCCCAGGTCTCCAGCGCTTCCTGGATACGGCCGATGCCCGGCATGTCGATCCGGAATTGCTCCCAGTAGCGAATCACCGTCTCATCGTCATACCAGGCGCCGATCCCCAGTTTGTACAGCCGCTGCCAGGGAAAACGCGGACCCGGATCGATCTTGCGCTGCGGCGCCAGGTCCGAGTGGGCGATGACGTGCGTGGGTTTCACCTCCGGGTGGCGCGACAGAATGCCTTCCACGGTTTCCACCACCAGGGCCATCTGTTCATCCGCGAAATCAGGGTAGAAGCAGATGCGCTCGGGCGCCCAGTCCGCGGCGCCGGGTTCCGAGGCGTCCGCGGCCTCGTGACAATGGGCCTGGTTGACGATCTCGATGCCTACCGACAGGTTGTTCAGCTTGGTCATCCCGCGCCAGGACCCGACGCCGGCGTGCCAGGCCCGGCGCTCCTCGTCGACCAGTTGGTAAACCTTCAGTTTTTCGTCGGCGTAGCTGGCGTCGCCCGGCTCGGGAATCAGGTAGTGTGAACTGACCGGCCGCGAGGTGCGCTCGGTGAGCACGTGCAGGGAATCGCCGAAATCACTGACGGTGAAATGCAGCACCACGACCGCCACGCGGCTGTCCTGGTTTTCCGACTCGACCCGTACCGGGCCAGACGCGACGCAACCGGCCAGCACGACCGTCGGCAGCAAGAGGGCCATGGTCCGGCGAAGAAAACGTTTTCGATTCATTGGCAATCACCCTGCGTGTTCCCGCTCCCATCGTAAAATCGATGCCCAAACGGAATCATGAATAATTAATTCTTTACATGAAGTGTCAATATGATATTTTATTTTGACGAAAATATAACGAATTTCGTACCAGCACTCTAACCTTCAAGCGGGAATGGACCATGAGAACCCCTACGCACTCCAGCAAGTCACGCGCAATGACGTCGTATTTCGGCCTGTTGCTGTTCGCCATGGCGGCGCTTTTCGTCAGCGCGCCGACCTTCGCACAGCAGGCCGGTGATATTGCCGGTACCGTCATCGACGGTTCTGACGGCAGCGCCATCGAAGGCGTCAACGTCGAGGCGACCAGCCCGGTGCTGCCCGGCAAGCGTACCGCCACCACCAACGCGGAAGGCCTCTATCGCCTGCCGCTGCTGCCGCCGGGCGAGTACACGCTGGTGTACACCCTTCCCGACGGTTCCCAGCGCCTGCGCTCAGCCCAGGTGCTGCTGCAACAGCGTTCCACCGTCGACCTGACCATCGGCGGGGAGGACGCGGCGACCCTTGAAGAGGTTCTCGTGGTGGGCACGAGCCCACTGCTTGCCACGGAGGACGCTTCGCTGTCCGACGCGCTCAACTACGAGACGTTCGACTCGTTGCCCGTTGGCCAGCAGTACCGCGACCTGATCAAGCTGATTCCGGGCGTACAGTACACCCAGGACAGCATTCGCGGCCCGAGTTCGGGCGGCCACGGCCAGGACAACACCTACCAGTTCGACGGCGTGGACGTGTCGTTGCCGATGTTCGGTACCCTGTCCGCGGAGCCTTCCACCCATGACATCGACCAGGTGAGCATGGTGCGTGGTGGCGCCTCGGCGGTGGGCTTCAACCGCTCCGGCGGCTTCAAGATCAACACCATTTCCAAGCGCGGCACCGACGAATTTCACGGTGAGGCCAGCTACCAGATCGAGGATTCCGACTGGTCCGCGGACCCGGACACCGGCGTCGCGAGCTCGGACCTGACGCGCGACTGGATCGTCGCCAACCTCAGCGGCCCGATCCTGAAGGACCAGCTGTACTTTTACGCGTCGTACTACAACCCGACCACCGACCGGACCAATCGCGACAATGCATACGGCCCGGTGCCGGACTACAGCTACGACCGCAAGGAATACTTCGGCAAGCTGACCTGGGCGCCGACCGATTCGCTGCTGTTCGACGCCTCCTACCGTGATTCCGACGCGGAAGGCCGTGGCGAAAGCGTGGGCACCTACGAAACCTCTGATGGCTCCACCGGCTCCGACGCCACGCTGCGGATCGCCATCCTGGAAGGCTCCTGGGTGATCAACGAGAACTCCAGCGCTTACTTCAAGTACACCGACTTCGAGAACAAGACCTCCGGCGGCCCCGACCTGTTACTGTCCGCGCAGCCGAGCATCGGCGGCTCCCTGGACCTGAACAACCTGGACCGGATGGGCCACTTCATCGTGCCGCAGTACCGCGAGGGCGATGACGCCTGGAACGCCTGGGCTCAGCCGCTGATCAACCAGTATGGCTATGTCGGCGAAGACGGCACCCTGCAGGGCGGCGGCCTGGTAGGCGCGGCCCAGACCATCAACGACCAGGACTTCTTCCGCGAGTCCTTCGAGGTGGGCTACGACTACACCCTGGACTTCGGCTCCGTGTCGCACGAACTGCACGTGGGTTACCACCAGGAAGAAATCAAGGAAGTCCTGGTGCGCTCCTCCAATGGCTGGGGTCTGATCGAGTCCGTGGGGGGTGATGAAACGACCGCCGATGGCGCGCCGATCTACTACCGCGCCAACTTTTTCCAGACCAGCCTGGGCGAGTACGGCATTCCGCCGATCAACTCGTATGCGGAATCGCGCAACATCGAGCTCAACGACATCATCACCTGGAACGACTTCGAGTTTAACGTCGGCGTAATGTTCTCCGAGGACACCCTGTACGGCCAGGGCCTGCGGGAAGTCGATGGCAACCTGAGCGGTTACGAAAACGCCCCGGGCAACAAGTACGAAATGAAGAAGGTCGGTTTCGACGAAATGATTCAGCCGCGCCTGGGCGTGACCTGGCACTTTGCCGACAACGCTTCGGTCTTCGCCAACTACGCCCGGTACTACCCGTCAGCCAGTTCGCTGGCCCGCGCCGCATCCTGGGACCGCAACCTGCACACCGAGATCGAAGCCGCGTTCGACATGGATGGCAACATGATCGCCATCGAAGAAGACGCGTCCTCGTCCGGCAAGCTGTTTCAGGACGGTATCGACCCGCGCCACGTCGACGAGTTCCTGATCGGCGTCACCTGGCAACCGACGGACAACCTGACCACGCGCATGCACTACCGTCGTCGTGAAGCCCGGGATTTCTGGGAGGACACCTGGAACTGGGCGCGTGAAGGCTACTCCTGCACGGCGGAACCGGATCGTTTCGGCTGCATGCCGGCCGGTTGGTCCGAGGAAGCGCCCTACATCCCGGAACTGGACGACTACCGTGCCGAGATCGGTGGTTCATCGTTCGTGATCGCGCAGGTGCCGAACGCCTACACGGACTACGACGAAATCAGCCTGGAAGCCGAGTGGACCCAGGGCAACTGGTACCTGCAGGCCTCCTACACCTGGAGCGACTACCGCGGCAACTTCGACCAGGACAACGCGACCTCCGAGAACGACTTCAACACGTTCATCGGTTCCTCGCTGCTGTCGGACGGCCGGGGCCGCATGCTGTGGAACATGAAGGACGGCCAGCTGCGTGGCGACCGCACCCACCTGTTCAAGGCGTACGGTTACTACCAGTTCAGCTGGAACGGCAGCGTCGGCGCCTACGCGCTGTACCAGTCCGGCCAGCCCTGGGAAACCTGGGACGGTTCACTGTACGGCTACTCCAGCGACACGATCCGTTTCGCGGAGCCGGCCGGCACGCACCGTTCCGACGCGCACTACCAGCTGGACCTGAACTACACCCAGAATTTCTTCTTCGGGGCCAACGACCGTTACGGCGTGCAGCTGCGCGCGGACCTTTACAACGTGTTCGACAACCAGACCGGCTACAACATCCAGCCGAGCATCAACTCCGCTGGTTACGGCGAAGCGCGTTCGTACTACCTGCCGCGACGCCTGCAGCTGATGGCCAAGTTCCTGTTCTGAGCGAACGGGCAATGCCGCGGCCACAGCCGCAACTTCCAGGCCGGCCCGGGTTTCCGGGCCGGCCTTTTTCTTGACCGGGCGACGGCCCCTGGCCGCGTCAACGCAAGCAAGGATTGAAGCCGGGTGAACCTGGACCTCAACATTGCCGCCCTCGACGCCCTGATCGTCGCCGCTTACCTGCTGGCGGTGATGATGTTCGGCCTGTGGATCGGCCGTGGCCAACGCTCCCTGGACGACTACTTCCTGGGCTCGCGCTCCCTCCCCTGGTGGGCGTTGCTGCTCTCCATCGTCGCCACCGAGACCAGCACGGTGACCTTCCTCAGCCTGCCCGGTATCGCCGCCGCGCCCGGCGGTGACCTGACCTTCCTGCAGATCACGTTCGGCTACATCGTCGGGCGCCTGCTGATTATTCGCGTGCTGATTCCCCTGTACTTCCGGGGCGACACGTTCACTGCCTACGAAGTGCTGGAAGGCCGCTTCGGCCGTCTCAGCCGCCGCGCCGCTTCGACGCTGTTCCTGGTCACCCGCAACCTCAGCGACGCCCTACGGCTGTTCCTGACCGCACTGGTGCTGCAGATCGTGCTGGGGCTGGACCTGGCGGTGTCGGTGATCGTCCTGGGCATCATCACCATCGTCTACACCCTGCTGGGCGGCGCGCGCTCGGTGATCTGGAACGACTGCCTGCAATTCGTCGTTTACATGGTCGGGGCGCTGGCGGCCTGGCTGATCATCGTCGGGCGGGTCCCTGGCGGCCTGGACGCGGTTCTGGCGTTCGGCCGCGCCGGTGAACACTTTCGGGTCCTGGACTTCAATTTCTCACTGCAGGCGCCTGGCATGACGTTCTGGGCCGGGGTGGTCGGCGGTCTGTTTCTGACCATGGCGACCCATGGCACCGACCAGCTGATGGTGCAGCGCTACCTGTCCGCGCGTAACCAGCGCGATGCCGGCCGCGCGCTGGCGGTCAGTGGATTCGTGGTGGCCGCCCAGTTCGCCGTGTTCCTGCTGATCGGCGTGGCGCTGGCGGCATTCTACGCGCTGACGCCGGGGGCGCCCTCGCCCGCCCCTGCCGGTGACCGGCTGTTCGCCTCGTTCATCGTCGGGAACATGCCCGTGGGCCTGGCCGGGTTGACCCTGGCGGCGGTGTTCGCCGCGGCCATGAGCACCCTCTCGAGCTCACTGAATTCCTCGTCCACGGCGTTCATCAACGATGTCTGGCTGCCGTCGCGGCGACCGCTCCCCGGTGCGCGGGCGCAACTGCGCGCCGGCCGCCTGGCCACGGCCGTGTTCGGCGTTCTCCAGGCCGGCATCGCGCTGGCCTTCGGCGCCCTGGAGGTGACCGAGAGCGTGGTCGCCGGGGTGCTGAAAATCGCCGGCTTCGCCAGCGGCCCGGTGCTGGGCGTCTACCTGCTGGCCGTCCTGGCGCCACGGGTGCGCCAGCCGGCAGCGCTGTCCGGTTTCGTGATCGGGGTGATCGCGCTGTCGGCCATCGCCCTGGGCACCTCGCTGCACTGGGCGTGGTATGCCGTCACCGGCTCGGTGCTGACGTTCGTGGCCGGCCTGGCGCTGCAGGGGGTTCGGCGTGAAGCCTGACACGACCCACGTCGGTCCCGGGCAAGACCCCGGCAAGAACGGCTCAGTCGTACAGCAGGAATGCCTGCCGCCGGGTCGCGAAGGCCGACAGTTCATCGGCGTAGACAGCCTCGATTTCCGGCCAGTTCGCGCCGTCGCGCAGGACGGCCAGGACGGCGTCATCGGCCAACAGGCGGGGGTAGCCGTCGATCTCCCAGTCATCGGGATAGTCCGTCCGAAGGCGATGGGCGATTTCGAAGCCCAGCCGCACCGGGTCGAATTCGGATCGGTCCGTAACGAGAATGTTGACGCCGCCACAGGATTCGCCTTCGAAGGTGCTGGCATCGGGCGTGAACCGCAGCGGCACAAAGGCCACGCCGGGCAGGGCCAGCAAGTTCAGTTTTCGCGACAATGCGTCACCATCCAGCCACGGCGCGCCGATCACCTCGAAGGGCGTGTCGGTACCCCGCCCCACGGACAGGTTGGTGGTCTCGAGCAGGCCGATGCCGGGGTACAACAGGGCCTGCGCCAGGCTGCGCATGTTCGGCGAAGGGTTCACCCAGCGCAGCCCTGTGGCGTCGAAGTACGCGCCCCGGCGCCAGTGCGCCAGGCGCACCACGTGAAGGTCCAGGTCCAGCCCGAGTTCGGCGGCGAACATCGTCGCCAGTTCGCCCGTGGTCATGCCGTGCCGTGTCGGCAGCGGGTGAAAGGCGACGAAGGACAGCAGGTCGTCGTCGGCCACCGGACCGCCGAAGTCGTCGCCGTTGATCGGGTTGGGCCGGTCCAGCACCACGAAACGAAGGCCCTGCTCGGCCGCCGCCTGCATCGCCAGCCCCATGGTCGAGATGTAGGTGTAGAAACGCGTCCCGATATCCTGGATATCGAACACCAGCGTGTCGATGCCCCCGAGCATGTCCGGAGTGGGCTGCCGGGTATCGCCGTACAGGCTGTAGATGGGCAGGCCGCTGCGTGCATCGCGCCCATGGGCGATGCCCTCCTGGTCCAGCTTGCCCGCGAAGCCGTGCTCGGGGCTGAACAGCGCAACGAGTTCGAAGCCGCCCGCCTGCGCGAAGATCTGCACGGCGTGGTGGCCGTCGCGGTCGATGGCCGTGTGATTGGTAACCAGGCCGACGCGCTGGCCGCGCAGGATTTCGAATCCCGATTGCCGGAGCACATCGAGCCCTGTCAAGGCGTCCTGGTCCGCCGACGCCGGCGTCGCCAGCAACAGCGCCAACAGCGCGGGGCCGATGCGGCGTATGCTTTCCCGAACCTGAAACTTCATGCCCGCATTCTTGCAAAGCCGGAAGCGGCGGCGCAACGCCTGGCGGGCCAGGACCCAGAATCATGAGTGATCGCACCCCCATCGACCTGGCCGGCCTGACCACCGAGGCCAGGAACCCCCGCAGCCGGGACCTCGACAGCCTGTCGACCCTGGACCTGGTGCGGCTGATCAACAGCGAGGACCAGGGCGTGGCCGATGCCGTGGCGGCGCAGGCCGAAACCATCGCCGCGGCCATCGACATCATCGCCGAACGCATGGCCCGCGGCGGCCGCCTGGTTTACGTGGGCGCCGGCACTTCTGGCCGGCTTGGCGTGCTCGACGCCGCGGAATGCCCACCCACGTTCAACGCCAGCCCGGACCAGGTCATCGGCCTGATCGCGGGTGGTGAATCGGCCCTGCTCACGGCGGTCGAGGGCGCCGAGGACAGCCCGGAATGCGCGGCGGACGACCTGCGCGCCATCGGCCTGGATGCCAGGGACGCCGTGGTGGGCATCGCCGCCAGTGGCCGTACGCCCTACGTCATCGGCGCGCTGGACTACGCCAGGGAAACGGGGGCCGCCGCGATCGGCTTCGCCTGCAACGCGCACGCACAGCTGGCCGCCCACGCCGATCTGAACATCCTGCCGGTGGTCGGCCCCGAAGTCCTCACCGGTTCCACGCGCATGAAGGCCGGCACCGCCACCAAGCTGGTGCTGAACATGCTCAGCACCGGCGCCATGGTCCGCCTGGGCAAGACCTACGGCAACCTGATGATCGACCTGCAGGCCAGCAACGCGAAGCTGGCCGAACGCTCGCTGGGCATCATCACCACGCTCACGGAGTGTTCCCGCGAGCAGGCCGCTGCACTGCTCGACGCGGCTGGCGGTGAACTGAAAATCGCGGTGTTGATGCAACTGGGTGAACTCGACGTCGAAACCGCGCGGGCGCGACTGGCCGCGGCCGGGGGGCGGCTCGGCCTGGCGCTCGGGCACGGAGCGTGAGGTCCCGCAGTCCGCGATGAACCGGAGGCCCGACGCATGACGGCAGATTCAACCCTGGTGCTGGGCGTGGATGGCGGCGGAACCAAGACCCGCGCCGTGCTGGCGCGCGTCGAAGAAGAAGGCGCAATCACCGTGCTGGGCGAGGGCCTGGGAGGCACGGGCAACCTGCGCCTGGCAGGACGCGAACTGGCGCTGGACAGCCTGGACCGCGCCGTTGGCGCGGCGCTGAAGCAGGCGCCAGGCTGGGACAGCCCGACGTTCCGGGTGGGCGCCACGGTGCTGGCGCTGGCGGGGATCAGCGACGACGCCGAACGGGACGTGATCGGCGAATGGGCCCGCGGGCGGCCGGAACTGGGCGTGGTGGACATCGTTCATGACTGGCGACCGGTGCTCGCCCTGGGGACCCCGGACGGCTGGGGCGTGGGGCTGATCGCCGGGACCGGTTCGGTGGCATTCGGCCGGGACCACCAGGGCCGGGTGCTGATGCGCGGCGGCTGGGGCCACTGGTTCGGTGACCACGGCAGCGGATTCGACCTGGGCCGCGGCGCGCTGGTCGCCGTGACCCGTGCCGAAGACGCCTGCGGTCCCTCGACCTCGCTGGAGGCGGACATCCTGGCGCATTTCAATATCAGCAGCACCCGCTTGATCACCCGTGAACTGGCCACCGGCGGAAATGCCCGCCGGGACATCGCCGCCCTGGCGCCGCTGGTCCTGGCCGCCGCCGAAGCCGGCGATGGGGTTGCCCGGCGCATCATGCACCGAGGCGCCATCGAACTGGCTCGCCTGGTCACGGTCACCGCCGAGGCGCTGGATTTTGGGGACGGCTTTCCGCTGGCGCTGGCCGGCAGCGTCATTTGCGGCAGCGATGGCTATCGCGCGATGCTGCAGACTGAACTGACCACCGAAGGTTCCCGACCGGCCCCGTATACCCTGGTTCCAGACCCGGTGATGGGCTGCATCGAACTCGCACGCCAGCAGTTGCATCGCGACTGCGACAACCCATAGGAATGAACATGCACAGAAGAAACCTGTTGAGCAATGCCGCGGCCCTGGGTGGCTTCGGCGCCCTTGGCCTGGGCGCCCCCCTGGCCAGCGCCGCCGCGTCAGCCGGACCGTCGGAAAACGGTGCCTCGCGTGGCAATCCGGACCCCCTCAAACCACCGCGCCTGGAGCCGGGCATGACCCTGGGCCTGATCGCCCCGGCCAGTCCGCCGGACGAAAAAGTGGATATCGGTTTTGCCGGCGATGTGATTCGTTCACTGGGTTTCGAGGTCAGGGAAGGTCGCAACCTGTATGCCAACACCCAGTACCTGGCGGGCACCGACCAGCAGCGCGCGGACGACGTCAACGCGATGTTCGCCGACCCCGGGGTGGACGGGATTTTCTGCGTTACCGGCGGCTACGGCACCACCCGCATTCTGCCTTTCATCGACTACGACACCGTGGCCGCCAACCCCAAGGCCCTGATCGGCTACAGCGACATTACCGGCATCCTCAACGCCCTGTATGCGCGGACCGGCCTGATCGGCTTTCACGGCCCGGTGGCACTGCGCAATTTCGGTGACTACGCCCTGGCTGAATTCCGAAAAGTACTGATGCAGGGCGAGGCCCCGGTTCCCATCGGCGCGCCACCACCGTTCGAATCCGGTCCCGGCCAGGTTGATCGCCGCAACCGCCTGTACACCATCACCGGCGGCCGTGGCCGCGGCCGGCTGGTGGGCGGCAACCTGACCTTGATGACCTCGATGACCGGCTCGCCCTACCTGCCTGACTTTCGCGGCAACATCCTGTTCCTGGAAGACATCGACGAGGCGCCTTACCGGGTCGACCGCATGCTGACCGAACTCTGGCTGGCCGGGCATCTCGACCACCTTGCCGGCGTGGTCCTGGGACGTTTCACCGAGGGCGAGGCCCGCGGCAACTCCTTTACCCTGGAGCAGATTTTCGAAGACCGCTTTGGCGGTCTGGGCATCCCGGTGGTGCGCGGATTCATGATCGGCCACATGAAGGACATCACCACCATGCCCGTCGGCGCCATGGCCGAGCTGGACGGAGACACGGCAGCACTAACCCTCCTCGAGCCCGCCATAACCTGAGAGAGACACGGGGTCAGAGTAGGGGGTCAGAGTAGGGGGTCAGAGTAAACCGATTGACGGTCCGTCGGCCGTCGGAAAGATCACGACAGGTTTACTCTGGCC
>JAUIJU010000149.1 GCA_030431095.1 Gammaproteobacteria bacterium
ATCCCCACTACATGCTCAAGGAAATTTTTGAGCAACCCCAGGCCGTGGCCGAAACCCTGGAAGGGCGCATCGGCCCGCACCGCGTGCTGCCCAATATATTCGGCGTCGGCGCGGAGGAATTGCTGGCGCGCGTGCGCCAGGTGCACATCGTGGCCTGCGGCACGTCGTACCATGCCGGCCTGGTGGCCCGATACCAGCTCGAATGGCTTTCCGGCCTGCCCTGTACCGTGGAGGTGGCCAGCGAGTACCGGTACCGCAGCCCGGTCGTGCCGCCGGACACCCTGTTCGTGACCATCTCCCAGTCCGGTGAAACCGCCGATACGCTGGCCGCGCTACGCCACGCGAAAGCCTCCGGCTATCTTTCCACCATGGCCATCTGCAATGTGCCCGAAAGTTCCGTGGTGCGCGAGGCCGACCTGGTGCTCATGACCCGGGCGGGACCGGAGATCGGCGTGGCCTCCACCAAGGCGTTCACCACGCAGCTGGTGGCCCTGCAGTTGCTGGTGCTGGAGCTGGGCCGTTTGCACGGCCAGGACCAGTCGGCCTATCGCGAGGCCGTGGGGCTGTTGCAACAGCTCCCGGACCTGTTGAACCAGGCCCTGGACCTGGATGTCGAATTCGAGGAACTCGCCCAGCTGTTCGTGGAAAAGCAGCATGCCCTGTTTCTGGGGCGCGGGAGTCACTACCCGATCGCCATGGAAGGGGCGCTCAAACTCAAGGAGATCTCCTACATCCACGCCGAGGCGTATCCGGCCGGTGAGCTCAAGCACGGCCCCCTGGCGCTCGTGGACGAAGACATGCCGGTGGTTGCGGTGGCGCCCAATGACGAGTTGCTGGCCAAGCTGATCAGCAACATCGAGGAAGTGCAGGCGCGAGGCGGCGAGCTGTACGTCATCGCCGATCGCCAGGCCGGGCGCAACTTTTCCGAGCGGCATGGCCGCATCCTCCATGTCGACACCGGGGGGCGCTTCCTGGCGCCGGTGGTGCTGACCGTTCCCCTGCAGCTGTTGGCCTATCACGTGGCGGTGGCGCGCGGTACCGACGTGGACCAGCCACGCAACCTGGCCAAGTCGGTCACGGTGGAGTGAGCGCGGGCTGAACGCGGCGGTCTCGCGCTGCTATCATGCGCGGGACGTTCCATCGGAGGGTGGCGACACTGTTTCCCCTACACGTACGTATCCGTGCCCTGTGCGCGGTGGTGGCTCTTACGGCCCTGAACCTGTCCTTTGCCGGGGATGAGGGCGACGGCTCACTGCAGATTCTCGGCTGGGTGGAGAGCGCCTACCTGGTCGCGCCCGGCTACGAGGTGCGCGCCAAGCTCGACACGGGTGCGAGAACCTCTTCGCTTGACGCGCGCATCATCAAGAAATTTCGCCAGTGGGGGCGACGCTGGGTGCGTTTCGCCGTGCGAAATCCGGAAACCGGCGAAGAGACGGTCATGGTGCGTGAACGCAAACGCACCATCGGCATCGTGCAACACGAGGGAGACAACGATGTGCGGCCGACGGTGATCATCGAGGTGTGCATCGCGGGCCAGGAACGCGATATCGAGGTCAGTCTCAAGGACCGTAGCAATTTCAATTACCCCCTGTTGCTGGGCCGGCGTGCGCTCAGGACGTTCGCAGTCATCGATTCCAGCGACACTTTCCTGTCTGACGCCACCTGTCCGGAGGACTACGATCCGGGCAGAGTGCTGCTCGACCCATCGGTCACCGACCCGGATGAACGTCGCATGCCGAAAAGCGAGCCGGATGACACCGGGGAAGAGGCGGAGAACCGGGCCTCCGAAACGTGAAGCGGCTGACCCACGGCCTGTTGCTGGCCACCGCCCTGGTCATGATTGGCCTGGCCATCTTCGCCTGGAAGGTGCGTGCCTTCGGCTACCCCGTGTACCCGGAAGAAACCAGCGAAGTATGGACGGTGCAGGCGCGTCTTTCGGTGGACCCGGGTCCCGGCGCGATGAAAATCAGCCTGCGGCTGCCCACGCGAACGCCCGGCTACGCGCTGAGTGACGAACATTTCATCTCTCGTGGTTTCGGCACCGCGGTCGACGACGATCCCTGGCAGCGGGTGCTGACCTGGTCGGTGCGCCGCGCCCAGGAACCCCGGACCCTGTTCTACCGGGGGGTGTTTTTCGCCAGCGATCGCCCCGTCGACCTGGCCCCGAAACCGCGTTT
>JAUIJU010000015.1 GCA_030431095.1 Gammaproteobacteria bacterium
GGCGATTTCTCCGGCGATGCGTTCGATGCGCCCGTCACGAATCAGCAGGTCGGATGCGAAGGTCTCGCCCTCGTTGACCAGGATGGCTTGGGTGATGAGGGTGGTGGGCATGATGGTCCGGGTTGTCTGGGAGGCTGCTTAGTGTACATGGCGAATGGCGGTGGGTGAGGGGTCTGCCGTCCGCCCGTTCCCACCTAGCCACTTCCGTCGTCCGCCTGCGAATGGCCCGCACCGCGACCGTCGTCCCGCGGCGGCACCGGATCCAGCCCGCCCTCGCAAAACGGGTGACAGCGGCCGATGCGCCTGATGGCCATCCAGCTGCCGCGTGCCGCACCGTGCACGCGGATCGCCTCGGCGGCGTAGCGTGAACAGCTGGGCGTGAAGCGGCACTGCTGACCCACGAAGGGCGCCAGCGTCAGCTGGTAAGCGCGAATCATGCCGAGAAGGATCTTTTCCATGCGCGCAGCATACGGCCGGCGGCCCGGGAAGACAAAAAACACTTGCCCAATTGTTTCGCTTCGTTTATAACATCCGTCTTTTCTTAGCCCCCGTCCCCCGGGGGTTAGAATAAAAACTCTTTATTTCAGTTAGTTAAGAGATAAAGTTAAGAAGATACAGGAGTCAGGTTCGCAATGCCCACCACCATCGAAGTGCCGGAAGGGTACAAACCGTCGGAAGACGAGGAATACATGTCGACCCAGCAGCTGGCGTATTTTCGCCGCAAGCTGATGGACTGGCGCCAGGAGCTGGTGGACGAGTCCCGCGAGACCATCAGCAACCTGCGCGACGAGGTCCGCGATGTGGGCGACGAGGCCGAGCGCGCCACGCGCGAAACCGAAAACTCCCTCGAACTGCGCACCCGCGACCGCTACCGCAAGCTGATCAAGAAAATCGACCAGGCCCTTTCGCGCCTCGACGACGGCGAATACGGCTATTGCGAGGAAACCGGTGAAGAGATTGGCCTGGCCCGGCTCGAAGCGCGCCCCATCGCCACGCTGTGCCTCGACGCCCAGGAGCGCTGGGAACTGCGTCAGAAGCAGATGGGGGACAGCCGGTAGAGCTTGCCCTCAAGCGTGCTGAAGAAGCCGGCCCCTGGGTCGGCTTTTTTTGTGGCGCGCGAAAGGCGCCTCCGGTCTCCCGTCTACCGTCTCCCCCAACATCCAAACCCTACCCAACCATCTCCCGGGCCTTCGCCTTGATCGCCCCCAACATCGCCCCCAGGCCATTCGCACGGGTCGGGCTCAGGTGCTGGCTCAGGCCGATGGCCTCGACGAATTCCGGTTCCGTGTCCAGCACCACCTGCGGCGGGGCGCCGTCGTAGACGCGAATCAGCAGGGCGATCAGGCCCGAGACGATGGCGGCGTCGGAGTTGGCGCGAATGCGCATGGCGCCCTCGTCGCCGTCCATCACCAGCCACACGCGCGACTGGCAGCCGTCGAGCAGGTTGGCGTCGATCCGCTCGTCGTCGTCCAGGGGCGCGAGCTTGCGGCCCAGGTCGATCAGGTACTGGTAGCGGTCCAGCCACTCGGGGAACAGGCTGAAGTCGTCGATGATCGCCTTCTGCTCGGCGACGGGGTCGTGCGTTGCGGTGCTCATGCCTGGAATATGGGGATCAGCCGCCGCGGCGCCAACGGGTGCCTTCGGCCCCGTCTTCCAGCACGATGCCCATCCCGGTGAGCTGGTCACGAAGGTCATCCGCCCTGGCGAAGTTCCGGTCGGCGCGGGCCTGGTCGCGCTCTGCCACCAGGGCGTCGATGGCCGCGTCGTCTTCGCCGGCTTCACCCTTGAACCAGGTTTCCGGGTGGGTGGTCAGCAGTCCGATCAGTTCGCCGTCGGCGAGCAGTTCCGCGGTCAGCCCGCGCAGGCGCGCTTCGTCGGCGCTTTCACCCAATGCCTGACCCAGGCGCCGCGACAGGCCATTCATCTCGGCCAGCGCCTCGGGCGTGTTCAGGTCGTCCTCCAGGGCGGCCACGAAGTCCGCACCGGGCTCGCTCGCGGCAACCTCGCCAAGGCGTCCCAGGGCATCGCGCAGGACCGCGTACATACGGTCCAGCGTGCGCCGGGCCTGGGCAATCGCCTCGGCGGACCATTCCAGCGGCTGGCGGTAGTGGGCGCTGAGCAGCACATAGCGCAGCGCTTCGCCGGGATGGTGCTCGAGCAGGTCGTGCACGATCAGGATGTTGCCCAGCGACTTGGACATCTTCTCGTCGCCCATGTTGACGAAGCCGTTGTGCATCCAGTAGCGCGCGAAAGTCCGGCCGCCATGGGCGCACACGCTCTGGGCGATCTCGTTTTCGTGGTGCGGGAACACCAGGTCCTGGCCGCCACCGTGGATGTCGATGGTTTCGCCCAGGTGCTCCTCGGCCATCGCCGAGCACTCCAGGTGCCAGCCCGGACGGCCCCAGCCCCAGGGGCTGTCCCAGCCGGGCTGCGGGTCGACCGAGGGCTTCCACAGCACGAAGTCGCCGGGGTGTCGCTTGTAGGGCGCCACCTCGACGCGCGCGCCGGCCACCATCTCGTCCCTGTCGCGGCGGGACAGGGCGCCGTAGTCGTCATAGGTGTCGATGGCGAACAGCACGTGGCCCTCGGCCGCGTAGGCATGGCCGCTGTCGATCAGCCGCTGGATCATGGCGATCATCTGGGGAATGTGCCGGGTGGCGTACGGCTCCACCGTGGGCAGGCGCACGCCCAGGGCGCCCATGTCCTGGTGATAGGCCGCCGTGTAGCGTGACGAAATCACCTCGATCGGCACGTCCTGCTCGGCGGCCGCGGCATTGATCTTGTCGTCCACGTCGGTGATGTTGCGTGCATACACCACCTGTGGGTAGCGGCGCGCCAGCACCCGGCTGAGCAGTTCGAACACGACCGCGGGCCGGGCGTTGCCGATGTGGGCGTAGTTGTAGACCGTGGGGCCGCAGGCGTACAGCGTCACCCGTTCCGGATCCTGCGGCTGAAAGTCTTCCTTGCGCCGTGTCAGCGTGTTGTAGAGGCGGATGGTCATCTTCGTCGAACCCCGGTGGTCTGCTCCGGCACGGCCGCCGGCCGGCCCGTGGCCGATTGAACTGCGGCGGCGGCGGGGCTACCCTCTGTGCCCCGGCGCGTGGCAAACGCGTATTCTAACCGGTTCCGGCGCCGCTTCGGCACCGTTCCCACGCGATTCGGAGGTCGCGGCGGCGGTCGGGGCATCCGGCGGGGCAGGGGTTCCGGCCAGCGAATCGACGAGGCGAAAACATGGCGAGCATGGAGCAGATTTCCCGGCATTACGCCGATCACGTGGCCCGGCTGCAGGCGACCTGGGAGGCGGCTTTGGCGGCCGAACAGTTCGATTCCGCGGTGGTGCACGCCGGCAGCCCCATCGTCAGTTTCCTGGACGACTACCACTACGCCTTCCGGCCCAATCCCCATTTCCTGGCCTGGCTGCCGCTGACCCACCACGAAGAGAGCGTGCTGATTTTCAGGCCCGGCCACAAGCCGGTGCTGTATTTCTACCAGCCCGACGACTTCTGGCACCTGCCACCGGCGGACCCGGAGCCGTGGTGGGCGGATCATTTCGAGATTCGCGTGGAGCGCGAACCCGGCGAATGGCACCAGGGCGTGCCCGTGGGGCGCGAGGCCTATATCGGCGACGCGCCGGAGCTCGGCGCCGAGGACGACGTGAATCCGCCGGGGCTGCTGCACCGCCTGCACCTGGCGCGCACGCGCAAGACCGACTACGAACTCGACTGCCTGCGCCAGGCCAGCGTGACGGGTGCGCATTGCCACCTCGCCGCGGAGGCGGCTTTTCGCGAGGGTCGCAGCGAATACGAGATTCACCAGGCCTACCTGGCGGCGGGCCAGTTCGACGATGCCGGGTTGCCCTATCCCTCCATCGTGGCGCTGAACCGTCATGGCGCGGTGCTGCACTACCAGCAGCGTGACCGCGCCCGGCCGGCGCGTTCCGATGCGTTCCTGATCGACGCCGGCGCCAGCTGTCACGGATATTGTTCGGACATCACGCGCACCTACACCACGAAGGAAGGCGAGTTCGCGGCCCTGATCGGTTCCATGGATACCCTGCAACGGGGGCTGTGCAATGACATGAAGGCCGGGGTGGACTACCGCGAGATGCATCTGCGCGCCCACGCGGAGATCGCCGGCGTGCTGGCCGATCACGGGATCATCACCTGTGACGCCTCCGATGCGGTGGAGAGTGGCCTGTCCGGGGTGTTCTACCCGCACGGCCTGGGACACTACCTGGGCCTGCAGACCCACGACGTGGGTGGCCTGATCGCCGATGCCACCGGCCGCGAAATACCCCGTCCCGACGGCCACCCCTTTCTGCGCCTGACCCGCACGCTGGAGTCGGGCAACGTGCTCACCGTGGAGCCAGGACTCTACTTCATCGACAGCCTGCTCGAGCGCTGGCGCGCCGGCCGCCGCCGGGACATGATCGACTGGGAGCGCGTCGAGGCACTCAAGCCCTTCGGCGGGATCCGCATTGAAGATGACGTGGTGGTGACCGACGGCGAGCCGGAGAACATGACGCGAAACGCGTTCGAAGACGCCTAGTCTTCCGCCAGTCCGAGCCCTTTCAGGTCGTCGATCGGCATTTCTCCCGCCGGACCGTGGTTCCAGATGTTGGCGCGGGCCTCGAGGTGTCGGCGTTTGTCTTCGCTGGCCATGGATTTGACCGCCTGCATGATGCCGGCGTCTTCGATCGCGTTGGTCACGAAGCGGTCCAGTTCGGCCACGTAGGGGTCGCCGATGATGCGCCGCATGACGCGGTTGGCCAGGGTCAGGTCGTCGGGAAACATGTGTTTGCCGGTCTGCAGACGGTAGTGGTCGGAGACCGCCTGCAGGGTCACCAGGGAACAGTAGGCGTCGTCCAGCAGGCCGATCACGCCGAGGCTGTCGGGGATGATGTCCTCGTCCTGCTCCCAGTAGGTCAACACCATGCGCACGATCAGTTCCATCTCCGCTTCCAGGCCGACATTGGCGGCGGCGGTGATGGCGACCTTCAGCATGTAGGGGACCTGGCCGATGTAGCCCAGCACGAATCGTGTACCGCGATCCAGTTCGCGCTCGTCGGGCTCGACCTCGTTGCGCACGGCGATGACGGCCAGCAGATCATGCAGATCGCGCTCGGCCAACGGGTCGCCGCTGATGTTCCGAATCATGCTGTCGATGCTGGAAGTGTCCATCCGTGCCCTGATCGTCCGATGACGACCGTCATTATTGTGCAAAAATTTTCGGTGATTTGAGGCGTCATCACAAGCCGGGGATGACATTCCCGGCTTGGCGCGCCCCGCCCGGCAAAGGTACCCTATGCCGCTTGCCGCGGGAGGCTCACCGTGCTGTTACTGTCCATCATCGCCCTGTTCGCCGGGCCCTTGCTCTATCAGTGGCTGCGTCCGGGCGGCAGGACGGCCCGCACGGTGGAAGCAGGCATCGTGGCGGTGTTGGTGGTGCTGGTGGTGTTTCTGCTGGTGCCCGAATCCTTTCACGAGCTTGGTGTGTTTTCCCTGGCGCTGATGGCGGCCGGTTACGCCGTTCCGGGTCTGCTGGAACGGGTCGTGCGGCGCGCGGCGCACACCTTCCACACGATCTTCCTGGTGCTGGCCCTGGCAGGCCTGGCCTTGCACGCCCTGCTGGACGGCGCGGGACTGGCCAGCGCGCCACCAGTCGCCGAGTCGACCCTCGCCCTGGCCATCGTGCTACACCGCTTCGGCATGGGGCTGGTGCTGTGGTTCATGGTGCAACCCGTGTTCGGCCGGCGCGCCGCGCTGGGGGTGTTGGGTGGCATGGCGGCGGCCACGGTGGCGGGCTACACCGTTTCCGAACCCCTGCTGGCCATGGAGGGTGTGGACGTGGTGCATGGCGTGCAGGCGCTGGTCATCGGCACCATCATTCACAGCCTGGTGCACCGGGGCCACGCACACCCTCGGGATCAAGCAGGCCGGCAATGAATCTCGAGGGTGCGAATCGGGGAATTTTTCGTGCCGCGGGCGGTCACAGGTACTGAGTGAAAAACGCCTGCCGGCGCACGCCAACGACGGCGGCAGGCTGACCATCTCCTCATGTGTACTCAACGTTTGGGGCGCCGTCATGGCGCCTCTTTCTTTTGCCGTCGGGGTAACATGGGCAGTGAGCCCGGGGGGCGCCATCACGCGGAACTGGAGGGCGGACATGGAGCAATCGAACGGATTGGTGATCAGGCCCCTGCAGGCCGCGGACGAGGCGCACTGGCGCCGGCTGTGGACGGGTTACCTGGAATACTATGAGTCGAGCGTGCCCGAAGGGGTATACCGCGAAACGTTCCAGCGCCTGGTGAATGACGAGCCCGGTGAGTTCAGTGGCCTGCTGGCCGAACTGAACGGTGCGCCGATTGGCCTCGCGCATTACCTGTTTCACCGCAGTTGCTGGAGCATCGCGAACAAGTGTTACCTGCAGGATCTGTTCGTGGACCCGGCCCACCGCGGCCGGAGCTTCGGCCGGGCCCTGATCGAGGCCGTGTACGCGGCAGCCGACGCCCAGCAATGCCCGGACGTCTACTGGATGACCCAGCATTTCAACCAGGCCGGTCGAAGGCTTTATGACCGCGTGGGCCAACTGAGCGATTTCATCGTCTACGAGCGCCCGGGCGGGAGCGCCTGATCGCGCACGAGACGACCGCGTGATGTCCCGATATCCCTCGGTGATCGCCATCGCCGTGCCGGCGCCCGCGTGGCGCCCTGGTGCGCTGGCCCTCGTGTTCCTGTGGCTGTGCCTGGCGCCGGCGCTGCCGTTACAGGCCCAGGAACCCGAATCACGATTGCGTGTCGTGGTGGAAGGAGTGGAGGGCGATCGATTGGACAATGTCCGCAATGCGCTGGGTGGCAGCACGGCGACCGCGACCGGCTTCGATTCGCGCCGCGCGCGCAACCGCCTGGTGCGCCAGGCGGAGGACCAGGCGGTCATCGCCCTGCGCCCCTATGGCCACTACCACGCAAGCGCCACCGCGCGCCTGGAGCAGGACGAAGACCAGTCCTGGCGGCTGAACGTGCAGGTGCAGCCCGGGCCGACGATCAGCGTCCGTGATGCGGACGTCCGTGTCGAAGGGCCGGGCGCCGCTCATCGCTCGATGCGTGCCTGGCTGGAGGAGTGGCCGCTGCCCGCCGGCGCGGTACTCGACCAGGTGGCCTGGGAGCAATCCAAGCAGGCGGCCCTGGACCGCCTTACCGAGCGCGGTTATTTCTCCGCCCGATTCACCGAACAGCGCATCGCCCTGGACCTGGACCGCCAGGTCGCCGACCTGGCCCTGGTGTTGGAGACCGGGGAGCGGGCCGTCATCGGCGACGTCCGTTTCCAGCAGGATTTCCTGGAGGACTGGGTGCTGCGACCGGTGCCGCGGTTCCGTTCCGGAGAGCCGTTCCAGGCACGCCTGCTGGAGGACCTGCGCACCGACCTGTGGAAACTGGGCTACTTTTCCGCCATCGACATCGAGCAGGAACGGCGCCTGGACAGCAGCCCGCCCACGATTGACCTGGTCGTGAAACTGGAACAGATACACCGCAACACCCACCAGGGGACCATCGGCTACGGAACCGACACCGAGTTTCGCACCCAGTACCGCTGGCTCCGCCACCAGTTGTCGCCGCGCGGCGACAACCTCACCGCCGGCCTGGCCTGGCAGACCCGTGACGAAGAACTGCTGCTCTACGGTGAGTACCGGTTACCCCGCCGAACCGACACGCAGCAGTACTGGCTGCTCAGCCCCAGCTACCGGGATCGCGACCAGCGTTTCGAGTTCGACGTGGAAGGGCGCGAGGAGTCCATTCCGGTGGCGGATGGGCGCATCGAGGAGTTTTACCTGCGCGCCGGTCGGGTGGCGCTGCGCAACCCCGAGCGCAGCAGCGAACAGGTCATCGAAACCCTGTTCGTGGACTACCTGTCGGAGCACAGCAGCATCGACGACATCGTGCTCCGTGGCGCGGCCAGCGACGACCTGGAGTCGCTGGCCGTGGTGCGTGCGAACAACCAGTCCATTGCGGTGGGCGCGGAGTGGGACTGGCCCAATTTCCGGGGGCTGGGCTTCGGCCTCAATGGGCACCGCGAGCGTGCCTGGCTGTTCACGGCCAACGAGGCCTGGGGTTCCGACCTGGATTTCACGCAGGCGTACCTGTCTTCCCGCTGGAACCTTCGTCTTGGGCACGACTGGCGGTTGTTGCTGCGCGGCGAGGTCGGCTATTCCGATGCCGAAGTGTACGAGGTCGAGGTGCAGTCGGGAGAGGACAACTTCCTGGTGTCGGTCACCGAACTGCCGTTCCGATACCGTTTTCGCGCCGGCGGCAGCCACAGCGTCCGTGGTTACGATTACGAAGAGCTGAGCAACAACGGCATCGGCTCCAACCACCTGCTGACCGGCAGCGTGGAACTGGAGCACCGCGTTCACGAAAACTGGTCCGTGGCGGCGTTTATCGATGCCGGCAATGCGTTCAACGACTGGGGCCAGGCGGAACTGAAGGTGGGCAGCGGTCTCGGAGTGCGCTGGTACCGCTTCGGCTTTCCCGTGCGGCTCGACGTGGCGCAGGCGCACGACCTGGACGGCAGCCCCTGGCGCATTCACTTCACCATCGGGTCCCCCCTGTTTTGAACGAGCGACCGACAAGGACGAATGACACCGGCCAGGGCCGGTCACGCCCACAACGCCGCCCCTGGCGCATAGTGGGCGGCGGCCTGTTGGTGCTGTTTGCCGTGGCCGCCCTGGGTGTGAGCTGGATGCTGGCCACGGCGTCGGGTACGCGGTGGCTGGTGAATCGCCTGCCCCTGCCGGCGGGTCTGACCGTTGCGCGGGTCGAAGGCAGCGTGTGGCGCGGCCTGGAATTGCGGGGCGTGCATTACCTTGGTGAGTCGTTCGAGGTCGAGACGCCGCGCATTGCGCTGACCCTGCGGGCCCAGTGGCAGGGCCGCGCGCTGGTGCTGAGCGACTGGGTCGTCGATGACCTGCGCCTGGTGCTGCACGACGGTGAGGCGCAGGCGCCATCACCGGACCTGGAAGCCCTGCTGGCCAACGCGGCATTGCCGGTACCCCTTTGGCTGGAGCCCGGCCGGGTGGCGGGCATCCACCTGGTGCTCGCCGATGGGTCGGTCTGGACGTTCGACCAGTTGCGCGCGCGGGGTCGTTGGGGCAGTGCGCTGCAGTCGACCCTGCTGCAACTCGATGCGTCCTGGCTGCAGGCGCGGCTGGCTGGTGACCTGGCCCTGGGGGAAGGGCGCACCGACCTGGCGCTGGAAGCCACGGTGGACGCACGCCGCTGGTCCGACGTCTTGCCGCCGGACCTGGCGGTGTCCGCTGTTGCCACGGAGCGGCTTGACCGGCTGGAGTTGACCGTGAGCAGCGCAACGGCCGCATTGTCGGCCAAGGGCGGCGTGGACGACCCGTTCACCGACCCGGTCCTGGAACTGCAACTGGCCCTGGCTGACTGGACCCTGCCGGGCACGGCGGAAAAACGTCCGCTGGTGACCACCGCCCGGGGTGAGTTGCGTGCCACGCCCCGGGGGTGGTCCACGGACCTGGAGGGCGTCCTGAGTGACCGCGAACTGCCTTCCGTGCATTGGCGTCTCGACGCCGCCGGGGTCGACGAGGGTTTGGCCATCGAGGCGCTGGCGTTGCGCTCCGAACTGGGTGAGATCGATGCGGCCGGAACCGTGCGCTGGGGTGAATCCGCGAATCTCGACCTGGCCCTGGACTGGCGGCGCCTGCGCTGGCCGGCGGGGGACCAGCCGCCCAGGCTGTCCAGCGCCGAGGGACAGGGCCGGCTCAGCGGCAACCCGGACGACTGGCGGTTTCTTGGCGGGTTCCTGCTGGCCTCGGCCGGCTACCCGGAGGGCCGGGTTGAATTGCAGGCCTCCGGAGATCGCGAGCGCGCCGTCGTCGACTCGCTGCAGGGCGCCGTGCTCGGCGGCACCCTGGAAGCTTCCGGCACCCTGGGGTGGTCCGGCACGCCTCGGCTGGACGCCCGCATCAGGTTTGACAGCATGGACACCGCCGTGCTGGTTCCGGAATGGCCGGCGGAGCTCAGCGGCGCGGTGGAGGTCGACGCCGTGGGCGGCGAACAGCCGGCCATCGACCTGGCGATCGAACGACTGGCCGGGCGGTTTCATGGCGAGAAGCTGTCCGGAGCGGGCCGCCTGGCGTGGCGGGACCAGGCCTGGTCAGCGGACGATATCCGCCTCACACTTGGGCCCACGAGCCTCACGCTCGCCGGTGAACTGGACGATACCGCGCGCCTCGATCTCGAACTGGACATACGTCAACCGGGCTGGGTCGCGCGCCAGCTCGGGGGCGAGGCGAGCGGCACCTTGCGCATCGATACCGGGGCGGCCTTCCCGGTGCTTGCCGCTGACCTGCAGGCGGCGCACATCGACGTCGGCGGCCTGCGGCTGGACGCCCTGGACGTGTCCCGCGTGGCCGGGGAGTCGCGGGTGGTGATTTCGGCCCGGGACCTGTGGTGGGACGAGCGCAGCGTGGACCGGCTCGATGGTGAATTGCTGGCGGGTGACGACGACTATCGTTTGCACCTCGCGGCCGTGGCGGGCGAACTGCTAGGCCAGGTGGCCCTGGATGGCCGGATCACGAGGGGTGAGCAGGCGGGCGGCCTGGCCTGGCACGGGCGCCTGGTGGACTTTCGCCTGCAGCGCCACGACCGCCGCATCCTCGAACTGGCGGCGCCGGCCGAAGCACGGATTTCCCGCGACGCCTTTCTGCTCGATGACGCCTGTTTCACCGCCGGCGGCGGCGGTCGCATCTGCACCCGGGCGGAAGGCCGTCCCGGCGCCGGTGGCGACCTGGACCTGGCGTTGCACAGCCTGCCTCTGGGCCTGCTCCGGGCGCTGACCGATCACGACGTGCGCACCACCCAGCGGCTGGACGGGAAAGCGGAGTGGCACTGGGGGCCGGACAGCCAGCCGACGGGCTCGGCGGCGATTGACGTTTCGCCCGGAGAAGTCGGCCGTGCCGAAGATGACAGCCACCGCGTTCGCGTCGGCGCGGGTTTCATTGGTTTCCAGTTGGCGGAAGGCAATCTGGAAGGCGGCCGCATTGAGCTGCCGCTGGCCGGTGCCGGGCACGTGCGTGCCGAGGTGGGCGTTACCGGTGTGAATTTCGACGGCAGCGGGCGGGTCAGCGGCACGCTGGACCTCGATCTGCGCGATTTGTCCGTTCTGCAGGGCGTCGTCGGAGGCGTCGACGAGGTACGCGGCACCTTGCGTTCCACCATCCGCCTGGGCGGAACGGTCGCCGACCCGGTGCTGGACGGCACGTTCGACCTGGCGGAAGGGGCATTCGAAGTGCCGTTGCTCGGCGCCCGCGTGGAGAACCTGGTGATGGAGGGCAGGGTGGACCGCGCCGACCGCCTGGAACTCGGTGGCCGCTTCATGGCGGGCGAGGGCACCGGCCGGGTGGTGATGATGGTGGGCTTCTCCGACCTGGCCTCGCCGCAACTCGACGCACGCGTGCGGGGCAACGACCTGGCCGTGGCGCGCCTGCCGGACCTCGAGGTGGACGCCGATCCCGACCTGCACCTCGCTTACGTGGACGACGCCTGGCGGCTGGAAGGCGAGGTCGTGGTGCCGCGCGCGCGGGTGACGCCTTTGACCTCCTTCGTGACCCGCGTCGACGAGAGCGCGGACGTGGTGGTGGTCGCCGGAGCGCGCAATCCACGCCCGGCTGCCGCCGACAGCCGTCCCGCGCAGCTGACCGGGCAGGTGGCGCTGCGGCTCGCGGACGATGTGCGGCTGGAAATGGACATGGCGTCTCTGGCGCTGGGCGGCGGCGTGGACATGGCCTGGAACGGCAGCCTGGTGCCGATGGCGGACGGCCAGATCACGGTGAACGGAACGATCACCGCCTGGGGGCCGCGCCTGGTGATCGACGATGGCCGCGTGCGTTGGAGCGACGAAGTGGTGACCAACCCCTCGCTGGACCTGCGTGCCGAGCGGGACGTGTTCGGCAACACCCTCGTGCGGACCGTTGGCGTGCGCGTGACCGGCACCGCGAAACGACCGGACATCGATGCCTACACCCGGCCGCTGACCACCAGCGAACGCGCATGGGCCGTGCTGGTGACCGGCAGTGACGTCAATTACGCCCAGGGCGTGGGGGCCGTAGACGTGGGTACCTATATCGCGCCGCGCATTTTTCTCAGCTACGGCATCAGCCTGTTCGACTCGGAAAACGTGGTGGGGCTGCGCTACGACCTCAAGCGCGGCTGGGGCATCAAGGCCACCTCGGGACAGAAGGAATCCGGCGTGGACCTGTCCTACACCATCGAGGACTGAGGGCCGCTACTGCAGCCAGTCGGTAAAGGAAATGCCTATGCCGATGCGGTTCACGCGGCGGTCGTAGTCGATAAGGCTCTCGCCGTAGCCGTAGAAGTACTGCAGGTAACCCTTGATGTGGGAATGGCCGAACAGGGGAAAACTCCAGCCCAGTTCCGCGGCGCCACGTTCGAAGTCGCTCTCGATCTGGTTGCGGAGCATCAGGCTGATCTCGTGCTGGTCCCAGCCCCAGGCAGCCAGCAGTTCCCCGTGCCCCATGTACTCGTCGATGTCGTCGTTGTCGCCGTCCACGTTTTCGTTCACCCACAGCCAGGGCTTGACGCTGAACACGAACCCGCTCTTTTCAAAGACGAAATCCGCGTAGATGCGGTCCCATCCCCGCGACAACGGCTCACTCTGCCCGTTGGACTGGTGCACGTAGCCGATGCGATTCACGGCGTTGGTCACGCCGAACAGTTCCCAGTCGTTATGGAACTGCGCCCAGATTTCCGGCTCGTGGTTGGTTTCCCGGAAGGGTTGTGAGTATTCCTGGTTGTAGGCCTGCCAGAATGATCGGTTGGTGTAGGCCGCATACACGTCCATGTGTCCGTTGAACAGGTTGACCGCCAGCGGAATCTTGAAGCTGAGCTGAAACTGCACTTCGACATCGTCGAGGTTGTAATCGGGGTCGCTTTCCGCCTCCTGAAAGGCCGACGGGTCCCAGCCGCGTTGGTTCCACGCTCCGACCAGCACGTAATTGGGCCGGTGGGCGATCAGGCTGAACGGTTGCGCGGCGGCCTCACGGTCGGCCGCGATGCGTTCTTCAACCGGGTTTCGCGGCTCACCCTCGAAGGGCGTGGCGCATTGTTCCCGCATCTCGCCGAGGGTCATTTCATCGCCACCGCTGTCGAGCAGGCCCAGCAGGCATTCACGTTCCGCCTCGTTGGCCGTTGCGAGTGCGGGGCACAGGCAAAGGCAAGCAAGCAGGGAGCCGGCTGCCGCGACGCGGCGACCAGCAGGAAATTGAACATTCATGAGATCGGGGTTCCGGATTTGTTCGTACGAGCGCCATTCTAAGCGCTGGCACCGCGAGCTGCGCGTGAAACGGCAGCAAAAAGCCCCGCCGGGGCGGGGCCGTTGCGAAATGGGTTGCCTGGGTGGGAAACCGTCAGGCGTCACCGGTGGCGGATTGCCGGGCCACGGTGGGCGGCAGGGACTCGGCCCAGCTGCGCATCATTCGTCGTGCGACCGCCTGGTTGTAGGGTCGGGTCCGCCATTCGTACCAGCCGCGGCGTGGATCGCGCTGGCGGTCTTCGATCTGCATCAGGGTACGCCCGGTTTCGCCGTCGCGAAGCGTCAGGTCCAGGGTCATGGCGCCGGCCGATTCGGAATAGGACATCGTGCGGCTGGCTGTGGGCAGATCGGGCGCGACCAGGTCGAGGTCGACGATGTCGGGCTGTACGATCAGCACCCCGGCGCCGGGGCTATCGGCAAGTGTGTAACCGGCCGCCTCGAACGCTTCGGTCACAACGCGCTGCATCAGCCCGGACAGGTCGTCCTTGATCCGTTGCACGTCGCGGTCGCGCACCTTGATGCCGACGTTGCGGTTCTGGTCGCGCACCCAGTGCTTGCGAAACGCGACCTCGGGTCTGGCCACGTACACGCTTGCGTAGTGACCGAGATCGGCATCGGTTGCGACACGAACGGTGTCAAAGTCGCCTGAATCAAGTTCAGACAACCCGTGCGTTGACGGGGCTTCCACGGCGTGTTCGGCCAGGGCGGACGCAGCGGACATCAGTCCGGCCAGGATCAGCATCATGGGCAGGGAACGGGTCATGGGGCCTCCGGGCAGCGAACAACGCACCTCCAGTCCGACCGCGAACGCAACGTGAAGTTTCACGTCTGGGTCATGAGGCTGAAATCTGGCCCGGGTGCCGGGCAGGTGCCGCCAGGAGACGGCGGCGGGGGTGTGGCGTCAGGCGGTCAGCCCTGCCATTGGGAAAGGTCACGGACGGGCAGGTAACTTCCGACGAAGGCGCCAATCAGCAGTCCGGTCCCGATTGACAGCGTCGACATCGACAGCTGGAGGCTTTCAAGGTGTTGCAGCAGCGTAAACATGTGATCTCTCCCTATTTCTGCCCATTATCTTCAGGGGCAGTGATACATACGTCAATGTGAACCCGTTCACATCACTCAAAAACGGGTGTGTCCCCGCCGGTAACACCAATCCCGGTGCTGACCGACGCCATCCTGGGTTGTCGCGCCTGAAGGGAACGTGAACCGGCGGATTCGTTTCGCCGTGCACGAGACCATTGATGCGCCTGTCGTACGGCAATTTCGGGTTGCCGCGCTATACTGAAATTGGCAGCCCCCGGAATCGAGCCATGGACCACCACGACAGCCAAGCCCTGAAAACCATTCGGAACGAAATTCGCGAGACCCTGAACGACAGCGTGCGACGCCCGCGCGTGGTCACCGACCACGAGCGCCTCGAGGACATCTCCCTGAAACTCGCACGGACGCTCAACACGATCGAACAGCAGATCTCGCAGATCGAAGCGCGATAGGCGCTAGATCCTGGCGGCGCCCTCCGCGCGCGTCGCGACCCACACAGATCGCTGGCGGTCCAGCTGGCGCCAGAAGTCGTGCGCCACGTGGTAGGGCGCGATCACGAGCATCAAGGGCGCCAGCAACAGGGCCGATACCAGCAGCAACTGTTCGGTGGCGTCGACACCGGCCATATTCCGTGCAAGCAGGAGGCGCGCGCCCAGGTCCGGATACCAGGGCAGGGTCAGTCCCAGGACGACGACCTGGAGAACGAAAATCAATCCATAGCTCAGCACCAGACGCCGCCGACCCTTCACGAACCGGTCCTCCCTGAGGACACGGGCGGCAGTGCCATCCGTCGATCGACCCGGCGCACCCAGAGCATCATCCAGGTTTCGAATCGCCGCGTGAAAAGCAGCAGGTAGATCCCCAGCGGAATCAGCCAGGCATAGGCCTGCAAGGCGATCGTGACCAGCATGGCGGCAAGGGTCAGCACCGCGGTGAACGCCAGCGCGGCGAAGCCGAACCAGTAGGCGAACAGGCGAGAATGGCGTACGGCTGCTTGATGCGTCATCGTGGTGGCTTCCCGTTTGGACAGGTGTAGCGTAGGCACGGCCATGCCATGCCGCTTGACGTACACGGACAACCGTTTGTCAGACGTGTCGGGTCGGGTTGCTGTGTGGGTCGGGAACGGGCGGCTCTCCCATGGCGCGGCACCATGGTGCCAAACGCACTTCCCAGCCGACCCCGTCCAACAGGGGCTGTCCAGCCGCCCCCGCCCAACGACAAAAAAAGCCACGCCCGGTATCCCGAACGTGGCTTCTTCCGATATCTGGTCGGGGTAGCAGGACTTGAACCTGCGACCTCGTCGTCCCGAACGACGCGCTCTACCAGGCTGAGCTATACCCCGAATGAGGGCGCGTATTCTATCGGAGCGTGGGCGCCATGGGAAGTCGGATTTCACCCGGCCGCGGAACCGATCGATCGGGCCTCGCTTGCGACGCTACCCGGGCAGGCGTACGATGGTTTTCGTTTACTGGCATGACTTTTGTCAGTTGAAGTCAGCAACTGAGGGAGCTTTGATGACGATGGCGATAACACATGGGGAAATTCCCCAGCCGACAAAGACCGAACTGAACATCTTGCGAATTTTATGGCGTGAGGGCGCCTCCACGGTGCGAGACGTTCACGAGGCATTGAACAGGGAGGAGCCGAGCGGTTACACCACGGCGCTGAAGATGTTGCAGGTCATGCACCAGAAAGGACTGGTGTCCCGCGACGATTCGCAGCGTGCGCACGTGTACTCGGCGGCGGTCAGCAAGGAAGAGACACAGACCAGTTTTGTGAACGACATCGTCAACCGGCTGTTCGACGGGTCCACCTCGGAACTGGTCATGCAGGCCCTGGGCAGTTCGCCCTCGGCGGACCGTGAGCAGCTGGCGCGAATCGAAGCGCTGCTGTCGGAGATCGAAAACAAGTCCTGACCGATGCCGGGAGTTGAACAGGTGCACAACGTGGTAAATGCCCTCGGGTGGATGCTCGTCCACCTTCTCTGGCAGGCGTGCCTGGTGGTGGGCGCCTTCTGGATGGTCCATCGACTGGCGCCGTCGCGCGCGGCGAACCTGCGCTATGTCGCCGGTCTGGCCGCCTATCTCGCCATTATCACCTTTCCCGCCGTCACCTTGTGGATGTACCTGGCGCCGGGTGCGGGCGGGCAGGGCGTCGCCACGGCGGTCAGCCTGCCGGCCCTGGGCGTCGCCACCGGTTATCCGGTCACAGCCGAATCCCTGCTGCACCATGCGCTGGAGCCCGCCATGCCGGCCATCGTCATCCTGTGGGCGCTCGGTGTGGCACTGATGGCCGCGCGGACTGCCGTTGGCTGGTACGGCGCCCGGCAGCTGGTGCGCTGCGGCGTGGAAGCGGTGGATGCGCCCGTGCGGCAGCTGGCGGAACGCTTGCGCCTGGAAATGGGTGTGCGCCGCGCGGTGACGGTATTGCGCTCGACCCGTGTGGCGGTTCCGACCGTGGTGGGGTGGCTCGATCCGGTCGTATTGCTGCCGGTCAGTGTTCTGGCCCGCTTGCCGCGTGAGCAGCTCACGCTGGTGCTGGCGCACGAACTGGCCCACGTGCGTCGCAATGACTATCTCGTCAATCTGCTGCAACTGGTGGTGGAAACCCTGTTTTTCTATCACCCGGCCATCGGCTGGCTGGGGCGCCGCGTGCGTGAAGACCGTGAGCATTGCTGCGACGACGAAGTGGTGGCGGCATTCGGTGAACGCGTCGCCTACGCCCGGGCGCTGGCCAGCCTGGAGCAGTTGCGCGCGCCGGCTTCCCCGGCACTGGCGGCCACCGGGGGTGATCTGTACCACCGTGTCGACCGCATCGTTCATTGCGAGCCGCCGCGGCGCAGCTCCGGATTCGCGCAGGTCGCACTGGTCGCGGCCCTGGCGGTGGCGGCAGGCGTGGGCGTGAAACAGGGCGCGGAGCTGGGCGCCGACCTGGAACGAGTTCGCCTGACGGCGACGCCGGCGACGGTCATCGAACCCCTGCCGGACGCCCTGGCCGGCGCCCTCGGCCAGGGCGCGTTGCGTCACGAACGACGGCAGGCGGAACGGGAACAGCGCCGGCGACGAGCCCTGGCGGCGGAAGCCGAACGCGTGGCGCGCGACCGCGCGGCCCGTGAAGCCGAGCCGCAGCCAAAGCGCATCGCGGCCTTGGCCACGCAACCCCCACCGCCCGTCGCGGCCAGCGACACGCCCCTGGCGCTGGTCGTCACGCGTGATCGCGCCGTGTCGCCCGACGTGTTCCTGCCCGAACAGCTGCCGGGGGATGAACTCTTGCTGGCCGCGGTGACACCGGCGCCGGCGGTCGAACTCGCGCCTCCGCCTTCGGTGAAGCAGGTGCTCGAAGCCGTCGATGCGCCGGAGGTGCTCAAGCAGGTCTCGCCGGACTACCCCTACAAGGCCCACCGCAATGGACTGGAAGGCCAGGTCCGGTTGGAGTTCACCCTGGATCCGCGTGGGCGCCCCCGTCAGGTACAGGTGGTGCAATCCCGGCCCGCGGGCGTGTTCGACAAGGCGGCCGTCAAGGCGATGGAAAAATGGCGTTTTGCGGCCAATCCGTCACGGGACGGTTCGACGCGTTATCTCCAGGTGTTCGATTTCACCCGGCCGGACGATGACACCGGCCGTCGTTACCGCCGCTGCAATCGCACCGGCAGCAATATATGTGGCGGGCACTACGACCAGGCCAACGTGCGCCGTTTCGCGCCTGACGAACACGACTGAAATTCGCTTCATTTCCTCTCATTTGCGAACTCGTTGTCGCAAGTTGTTGAATTAACGAGAACGTAAAAACTCGTTGGTTTTTCATTAAATTTCTTTGTTATAGTGCTCATGCCATTCTTCGAGTGGGGGAGCACGTTGGCAGCAGCAGCGCACAGCGCACTGACCAGAAATGAGGGCACAGGCCGTCCCGCGTCTGTCATCCGCCTGTCACATGCACCTGAAAAAATTCACGCGCTATTCCTTTTCTCTTCACTGAATACCTTCGGGGGAATGAACCAGTGATTCACAATCGACTTGCAAGGCTGTTCACCGCCTTGGCCTTCCTGCTTTTGCCGGTTGCCGCCATGGCCCAGGAAACCTCATCCGCGCTGCGCGTGGACACCTACCAGGCCGACGGTTCCCCGGCGGGCGACGTGTCGGTGACCGTAACCGACACCCGCACGGGCAATTCGCGGAGCAACTCGACTGGAGACGCCGGCACGGTGACGTTTTCCGGCCTGCGCGTCGGTGGCCCCTACACGGTGACCACGAGTGGTGGGGCGTACAACGACCAGACCGTCACCGACATCTTCCTGCGGCTGGGCGATACCTACCTGCTGCCCCTGAGCCTGGGTTCATCCGCCCTCGAAGAGGTGATCGTCACGGCGGCCCAGGTGCAGACCATGCAGCTGGCGCTTGGCCCGGCCTCGACCTTTGGCCTGGAAGACCTCGAGGACATGCCCCACATCAACCGGGACATCCGCGACATCATCCGGGCCGACCCGCGCATTTACCAGGACAGCGCCTTCGTGGGCGCCATCCAGTGCGCCGGCGCCAACCCCCGATTCAACAGCCTGACGGTGGACGGCGTGCGCATGAACGACCTGTTCGGCCTCAACAGCAACGGTTACCCGACGGAACGTCAGCCATTCTCCTATGACTCCCTGGAGCAGGTGGCGGTCGAGCTGGCGCCCTTCGACGTTCAGTATGGCGGGTTCACGGCCTGCAACATCAACGCCGTGACCAAGTCGGGCACCAATGAGTTCACCGGTTCGGTGTTCTTCGACTACACCAGCGATTCCTTGCGAGGCGACAAGCTCGAGGGCGACCCGGTGGACTTCGGCGACTACGACGAGGAACGCTACGGCTTCAACCTCGGCGGGCCGATTCTCAAGGACAAGCTGTGGTTCTTCGTGGCCTACGAGAAGCTCGAAGGCGCCAACCTGTTCACCCAGGCGCCGGCCGGTTCCGGTTCCGCCGTCGAGGTGGCGGGCGTGAGCCAGGACCAGTACAACCTGATCCTCAACACCCTGCAGAACACCTACGGATTCGATCCCGGCACGCTGCCGTCGTCCATTCCCAACGAGGACGAGAAATACACCATCAAGCTGGACTGGGACATCTCCGACAACCACCGGGCGGCCCTGACCTACAACTACAACGACGGCTACAACATCACCCGCTCCGATGGTGACTCCAACGAGCTGGAGTTCTCCAACCACTTCTACGAGCGCGGCGCGGAACTGAAATCGACCACCGCGGCCCTGTTTTCCGACTGGACGGACCGTTTCAGCACCGAGGTGCGCGTGTCCTTCCTGGACCTGGACAACCGCCAGCAGTCCCTGGGCGGCAGCACCTTTGGTGAGTTCCAGATTCGCACGTACAACAACGGCACCAGCGCCACGGTCTACGCCGGTGGTGACGATTCGCGCCAGGCCAACGACCTCGATTACGAGGCCGTGAACCTGAAACTGGCCGGCGCTTATGCCCTGGACAACCAGATCATCACCTTCGGTTACGAACGTGACGACCTGGACATCTTCAACCTGTTCCTGCAGCACGTGAATGGCGAATACCGCTTTGACGAGGAATGTGGTTCCGACAACCCGGACGGTTGTATCCAGGCCCTGATCGAAGGACGCCCGGACGACCTGTACTACGGCAACGCGGCACCGACCAACAACCCGAACGACGCAGCTGCGGAATTCGGCTACAAGATCAACACGGCCTACGTGCAGGACGAACTGATCCTGGCCGATGGCACCGTGACCCTGATCGCCGGTCTGCGTTACGACTGGTACACCTCCAGCGATCTGCCTACGGAGAACCCGAACTTCATCGATCGCCAGGGCTACACCAACGCGCAGAACCTGGACGGGGAAGACCTGCTCCAGCCGCGCCTCGGCGTGACCTGGGACGTGAACGGTTTCCTCAGTCTGCGTGGCGGTATCGGCCTCTACTCCGGCGGCAACCCCAATGTCTGGCTGGGCAACAATTACCAGTCCGACGGCATCACCCAGGTGCAGCTGCGTGAGTTCCAGGTGCTGGAGCCGATCTACGGCGTGGACTTTTCCCTGTTCGACATTCCCCTCGGCGCGGATGGCAACGGCCAGCCGGGTTACGACGTCCCGCAGGACATGATCAACGCCATCGTCAACGAGACGGCCAACTCCGGCGTCAACGCCCTGGATCCGAGCTTCAAGATTCCGAGCGTGTGGAAATACAACATTGGCGCCACCTGGTACTTTGCCGAAGACTACGTGTTGAACGCCGACCTGCTGTACTCCGATCTGCAGGATTCCGCCATCATTCGTAACGACACGATGACCCAGACGGGCACCGCCCCGGACGGTCGTCCCATCTACACGGATTCGCGGGCCTTCAACTCGGACTACATCCTGAGCAACGTGCTGGGATCCGACGGCAGCTCCCTGTCCCTGTCCCTCGGCGTGTCGGCCGATTACGACTGGGGCCTGGACTGGTCCGTGGGCTACGCGTACACGGATGCCGAGGAAGTCAGCCCGATGACCTCCTCCGTGGCGTTTTCCAACTACACGAGCATTGCGGTGTCGGACCCCAACAATCCCGGCGTGGCGACGGCGAACTACGAGATTCCCCATCGCTTCACCTTCCGCGTGGGCTACGAGGCCTACTGGTGGGATGACAACCGCACCCGCTTCGACCTCTTCGGTTCCGCCAACGAAGGCCGGCCCTACAGCTACACCTTCAGCGATGGCGACGGCGACGTGTTCGGTGACTTCAGCAACGGCCGCCACCTGCTCTACGTGCCGACCGGCGCCGACGACCCGAACGTGATGTACGGTCCGAACTTCGACCAGTCGGCCTTCTTCGCCTTCCTGGACGAGTCTGGCCTCAGCGGCTACGCGGGTGAGATCGCGCCGCGCAACGACTGGAACAGCGGCTGGTGGACCACCTTCGACCTGCGCATCGAGCAGGAATTCCCGGGCTTCCACCCGGAGCACCGCTTCGCCGGTTACATCACGATCCGCAACTTCTGCAACCTGCTGAACGACAGCTGGTGCACGCTTGAGGAAGTCAGCTTCCCCCGCTTCCAGGGCGTCGTGGAACTCGATGGCATCGATAACGGCCAGTACGTCTACAGCGAGTTCACGCGTCCCTCGGGCGAGTCCCGCGTGGCGGATCCCTCGGTCTACGAGATTCGTATCGGTCTGCGGTACGACTTCTGAGCGTAGAGGGGAAGACCGAAAAAGGGCCGGCGTTTTGCCGGCCCTTTTTCTTTGGGGATGCGGAAGGGCGGTAGGAGGGGGGAGGGAGTTGGCCATCCAGCCGCTTACCTCCCTCCTGCCGCCGGCCTCAAATGGATCCATGAGACAATCCATCCGGAAAATACGAAGCGCAAAAAGAGAACTCCACACATGAACACCCAAGTCGTCAACGCTCGCCTGTACCCCGCCGGAATGCTCACTTCCCTCAGCCGCATGGAGGTCGAGCGGCTGCACGATGCCAGCCGCGGAGACCTGTATGAACTGCTGCGCCGCTGCGCGCTGGCGGTGCTCAACAGTGGTAACGAGAGTGACGATGCAGAGGCGTTGCTGGCGCAGTTCCGCGACTTCGAAATCCAGGTGGAGCAGTTCAATCGGGGAATTCGCCTGGACCTGCAACATGCGCCGGGCATCGCTTTCGTCGACGGCAAGATCATCGAGGGGGTGCGCGAGCTGCTGTCCTCGGTGATCCGCGACCTGGTCTACTACGACACCGAGATCGGCAGCAACCCGGACTATCGCCTGGAGACGGGTGAACAGATTTCCAACGCCGTGTTCGAAATCCTGCGCAACGCCGACGTGATTGCGCCACGCATCGAGCCGCACATGGTCGTGTGCTGGGGCGGACACTCCATCGCGCGCGAGGAATACGTCTACACCAAGGAAGTGGGCTACGAGATCGGCCTGCGGCGCATGAACGTGTGCACCGGCTGTGGCCCCGGGGCCATGAAGGGGCCCATGAAAGGCGCGACCATTGGCCACGCCAAGCAACGCGTGAAATCGGGCCGCTACGTGGGCCTGTCCGAGCCGGGCATCATCGCCGCGGAGTCGCCCAATCCCATCGTCAACCAGCTGGTGATCCTGCCGGACATCGAAAAGCGCCTGGAGGCCTTCGTGAGGCTGGGTCACGGCTTCGTGGTGTTCCCGGGCGGCGCGGGGACGGCCGAGGAGATCCTCTACCTGCTGGGAATCCTGTTGAACCCCAAGAACGCGGACATGCCGTTTCCGCTGGTGTTCACCGGTCCGTCGCAGGCGGCCGCATACTTCGAGCAGATCGACCAGTTCATCCGCCTGACCCTGGGAGACGCCGCCGCTGCCCGTTACGAAATTATTATCGACGATCCCGAAGCCGTGGCCCTGGCCATGCAGCGGGGCCTGGAGGAGGTGCGTGACTTCCGCAGCCAGGTCAAGGATGCCTGGTACTACAACTGGCGCCTGCAGATTGACCTGCCGTTCCAGATGCCCTTCGAGCCCGACCACGAGCTGATGGCCGCCCTGGACATCGACGCCGACCTGCCGCCCCATGAATTGGCGGCCAACCTGCGGCGGGCGTTTTCCGGCATCGTGGCGGGCAACGTCAAGCCGCGCACCATTCGCACGATTCGTGAGCGCGGCGAATTCGAAATCAGCGGCGACCCGGCCATCATGGCGGCGCTGGACGCGCTGCTGGCCTCGTTCGTCGAACAGCACCGCATGAAGTTGCCGGGCACGGTCTACACCCCGTGCTACCGCGTGGTGACCTGAGGGCGGTCAGCCCTCTTCGGCGGGCGCCGTGACCACCGGCGCGGGGCGCAGCAGGGCACGGTCCGTGGTCAGGTTTTCCGCCCCCAGCAGCGGGCGCGCCTCTGACAGCGGTACGCCCTGGGTGAGCTTGTAGGTCCGGTCTTCGTTTTCCACGGCCAGGCCCCGCTCCAGCAGGTCCAGGCGTTCCTCGACCGCCAGGTTCTCGTACTCGAGCACCGCGTGGGCGTCGGCGTAGTCCACCGGCCGCGCCAGCGCTGCCAGGTCACTGGACAGGACCAGGCCTTCGGCGGGGTAACGCAGGGCATAGCTGTTGTCCGCCGTGACCAGTACGGTCAGCGCGCACCCCTGTTCGAGGCCCAGGTATTGCCCATCCACGTCAGGGTTATTGCGAACGAACAGCAGGTATCGTCGTCCCTCCTCGGTGATCGGCGGGTTGGGAAAATAGCACTCGTTGTCGTGCAGACCTTCCTCGTACACTTCGACGATATCGGGCAAAGCGCGGTCGGTCTTGTACGGAATCAGCACGCGGAGAAAGGCAGTGCCACCCGTCGGAAAGTCGCGCGCGTACTCGTAGTCGGTGTCCAGGACCTGCACCAGGGCCACGAGGTCGGCGGCGGCGGCCAGTTCCTGCAGGGTGGCGGGCGGCACGGTTTCGGTGTCCTCCGCCGCGGGTTCCTGCGCGAAGAGGGCAGGGGCCGCCAGTCCCGTGACCAGCAGGGACAGGGCGACCCGTGTTGCGTTCAATAGATTCATGGCGACTCCTCCTTACGGGGCTTTGACGGCCGTTCCGCCCGTCGGTTCCACGCGGCAGGCGGGCCGTGAACTCATTCCCCGACCAGCCCCGCCAGTTTCTGGCCCATCCGAACGGCGTCACCCGCCGCCGGCAGCGCATCCAGTTCGGGCTCGATCGCACCGGGTGGCAATGCCATGACCACGGTCGAGCCCATGTTGAAGCGGCCCATCTCCTCGCCGCGCGCCAGGCGTACCTCTCCCGGAGCGTAGGACCAGCGTCGCGTGGCCCGATCCTTCGCCGGCGTTACCGTCCCGGCCCAGACCGTGTCCATGCTGGCCACCAGCATGGCGCCCACCAGGACCTGGGCCATCGGGCCGAACTCGGTATTGAAAATACACACCACCCGCTCGTTGATGGCGAACAGGCCAGGCACTTCACGCACCGTGTAGGGCGCCACGCTGTACAGCCGGCCCGGCACGTACACCATGCGACGCAGTTCGCCGTCCAGCGGCATGTGTACGCGGTGGTAGTCCTTCGGCGACAGGTAGATGGTCCAGAAGCTTCCGCCGCGCAGTTCGCGACAGGAAGGGTCGTCGGCCAGCAGGGCCTGCAGACTGTAGTCGTGGCCCTTGGCCTGCAACAGGCGCCCGGCATTCATCGCGCCGCGCTCGCTGACCGTGCCGTCGCAGGGTGAGAGCAGGGCGCGCGGATCCGGATCCAGGGGACGTGCGCCGGGTTTGAGTTCGCGCGTGAAGAATGCGTTGAAGGATGCGTAGTCGTCCGGGTTGTCGCTGAGCGCTTCGTCGTAGTCGACACCGGCCAGGCTGCCGACCTGTCGTATCAGCGCGTTCTTCACCCACCGTGTTTCCATGCGCATCAGGCGATGCACCAGCGCGGTAAGGGTGTGCTGCGGCAGCACCGACTGGGCGGCGGCCAGGGACTTTTCGAGCCATGACGGCATGGTCAATTGCACCTTGAATCGATTGCCCGGGGGCGAAGGCAGGGGATTATACTGCCCGCAACGGTTCCGGGGAGCGCCATGGAGAGCGTCGAAATATGGGTTCGCCGCTGCGCGGCGCGCATGGACGAGGCGAGTCTGTACTTCGGCCACGGCACGGACAATGCCTGGGACGAGGCAGCCTGGCTGGTGCTGCACGTGCTCGACCGCGACCCCACCGCGCCGTTTTCCGCATGGGACCGCGCGGTGACCGACGCCGAGGGCGTCGCCATCACGGATCTGCTCACGCGGCGCATCGAGACGCGGCAACCGCTGGCCTACCTGCTGGGTTCGGCCTGGTTCTGTGGCCTGCGGTTCACCGTGACGCCGGACGTCCTGGTGCCCCGCTCGCCCATGGCAGAGCTGATCCTGGACGGTTTCCAGCCCTGGGTCGGCGAGCACGGGGCGCGACGCGCGCTCGACCTGTGCACCGGCAGCGGCTGTATCGCCGTGGCCATGGCGCACTGGTTGCCGGAGCTGTCGGTCGACGCGGCGGATATCAGTGCCGTGGCGCTTGACATCGCGGCCCGCAACGTCAGGATGCATGGTCTGGAGCAGCGGGTTCGTCTGCATCGTTCCGACCTGTTCGACGCACTGGCCGGTGAACGCTATGACCTGGTGGTCAGCAATCCGCCCTACGTACCGGCGTCGCGCGTGACGACGCTGCCGGAGGAGTACCGGGCCGAGCCAGTGCTGGGCCTGGCGTCGGGAGACGATGGGCTGGACCTCCCGCTGCGCCTGCTGCGCGAGGCGCCGGACTTCCTGGCCCCCGGCGGCGTGCTGTTCTGCGAGGTCGGTGAGAGCGAGTCCCGTCTGCAGAATCTGCTCCAGGCGGTGCCGTTCACCTGGCTGGAATTCGAGCAAGGCGGGTCGGGGGTCTTTACAATCGACCGGAAACAACTGGAGGCGGCGCGTCCCCACGTGGACGCGGCGCTGGAGAAACGGGGACATGTCGTTTAACACCTTTGGGCGCGCGTTGCGCCTGACCACCTGGGGCGAAAGCCACGGCCCGGCCATCGGATGCGTGCTGGATGGCTGTCCGCCCGGACTGGCCATCAGCGAGGAGGAAATCCGCGCCGAACTCGCCCGCCGGGCCACCGGCCGGTCGCGTCACACCTCCCAACGCCGGGAAAAGGACGAGGTGAAAATCCTTTCCGGCATGTTCGAGGGGCGCACCACCGGGACGCCGATATCGCTGTTCATCGAGAATACCGACGCGCGTTCGCGGGACTACAGCGAGATCTCCCGACAGTACCGTCCCGGTCACGCGGACTTTACCTATGACGCCAAGTACGGAACTCGCGACTATCGCGGAGGCGGTCGCTCATCAGCCCGCGAGACGACCATGCGCGTCGCGGCCGGCGCCATCGCCCGCAAGTGGCTGAAACAGGAATACGACATCGGCATCCAGGGCTGGCTGGCCCAGCTGGGCCCCATCCGCACCGACGAACAGCGGGACTGGGACGTGGTCGACGACAGCCCCTTCTTCGTGCCGTCCACGGACATCGTTCCGGAGCTGGAGGGTTTCATGGACGCCCTGCGCAAGTCTGGCGACTCGGTGGGCGCACGGGTCAACTGTCGTGCATGGAACGTACCGGCCGGGCTCGGCGAGCCGGTCTACGGCAAGCTGGATGCGGATTTGGCCACCGCCATGATGAGCATCAACGCCACCAAGGGGGTCGAGATCGGCGCGGGTTTCGACAGCGTGGCGCAGAAGGGCACCGAGCATCGCGATGAAATGACGCCTGAGGGGTTCCTGGGGAACCAGGCCGGGGGCATCCTGGGCGGCATATCCAGCGGCCAGGAGGTGGTGGTTTCAGTGGCCTTCAAGCCCACCTCCAGCCTGCGCATTCCCTGTCGTTCCATTGACGTGGACGGCCAGCCGATAGAGGTGGTCACCAAGGGCCGCCACGACCCGTGCGTGGGCATTCGCGCCACGCCCATCGTGGAGGCCATGATGGCCCTCACGCTCATGGACCACGTATTGCGACACCGAGGACAGATCGGAACATGAACACCAAGGAACGCCTGACCATCGCTGTGGCCGGCGCCACCGGCGCCGTGGGCGAGGCCATGCTCGAGATCCTGGCACAGCGCCTGGGCACCGCCCACGACGTGCACGCCCTGGCCAGTGAGGGTTCGCTGGGCAGAACCGTCGAATTCGGCAATCGGGAGCTCGACGTGGAAGTGCTGGCCGACTTCGATTTCAGCGGCGTGGACTACGCCCTGTTCTCCGCCGGCGGTTCGGTCAGCGCCGAACACGCACCACGAGCGGCCCGTGACGGCGCCATGGTCATCGACAACACCTCGGAGTTCCGCTACCGCGACGAGTACCCGCTGGTGGTTCCGGAGGTCAATGGCCATCGGCTCGATGGCCTGGGCCCGGGCGCGCTGATCGCCAACCCCAACTGCTCCACAATCCAGATGGTGGTGGCGCTGGCGCCGATCCACCGCGCATTCGGCATCGAACGGGTCAACGTCGCCACCTACCAGTCGGTATCCGGGGCCGGCCGCAAGGGCATGGAGGAACTGGCGCGACAGACCGCGGACCGACTGAACATGCGCGAGGTCGAGCCGTCCGCGTTCACCCAGCCGATCGCCTTCAACGTCCTGCCGAGCATCGACACCCTGCAGGACAACGGTTACACGCGTGAAGAAATGAAGATGCACTGGGAAACACGCAAGATCCTGGAAGATTCCGAGGTCATGGTGAACGCCACCGCCGTTCGTGTGCCGGTGTTTTTCGGGCATGCCGAGGCGGTGCACCTGGAAACCCGCGAAGCGGCGGACCTGGACGAGGTGCGCAAGCTGTTGTCCAGGGCGCCGGGCGTGGTCCTGGTCGGGGATGACGACCCGTCCGCCATCCCCACGCCGGGCAAACATGCCGCCGGCAGGGACGAGGTGTTCGTGGGGCGCCTGCGCAAGGACCTGAGCCACCCGCGGGGCATTGACCTGTGGGTGGTCTCAGACAACGTGCGCAAGGGCGCCGCGCTGAACGCGGTGCAGATCCTCCAGGCGCTGGAGGAGAAGGGCGCCCGGGACGGTGTGGCATCCGTGGCCGCTCAACCGTAAACTGGTCGCCATCAGCGAACTGTCGTGAACCGATCACCGGGAGGGTGAGACAATAATGACGGGCACGAACCGCGACGCCGCTCGCCGGTCCAGGGGACGGACCCGGCTCACCGTCGGCGCCCTGGCCTGGCTGACCGGGCTGATGTCCCTGCTCTCCACGCATCCCGCGCACGCCCTGGGCCTGGGCCAGGCCACGGTTCGCTCCTATTACCAGCAGCCGCTGAATGTGCGCATCGACCTGATATCCCGTTCGGAGGCGGAAATGGCCACCGTCACGGCAGGTCTGGCCTCGCCGTCGGATTTCCAGGTCATGGGACTGAGCCGGGCGGCCATTTCGACGCCGCTGGAGTTCACCATTCACCGCGGCCTGGCGGACCCGCACATCCAGGTCACCAGCAAGCTGCCGATCAATGAACCGGTGGTGCAGCTGGTCATCGAGGTGGTGTGGTCCAGCGGGCGCATGCTGCGCCAGTACACCCTGTTTCTCGATCCGCCGACCTTCGACGCGCCGGCGCCCCTGCCGTCGACGTCGTCATCCACCCCGACGCCCCGGCCGGTTCCCCGGGCCGATGCCCCCGCATCGTCGCGCGAGGAGCTGCAGATCACCGCGATCGAACGGCCCAGCGAACGCACGTCACCGTTTACCGACGAAGCGCCGGAACCGGTCAGCCGCCCGCCCGTGGCCGATGCCGGCCCGCCATTCGATCCGGCGCCGGAACCGCGTCGTGAGGATTTCAGCGAGGTGCCGGGCGACGTGGCGCCACCGGCGCGTGACCTCGTCATCGAACCGCCGCCGGCCGAGCCGCAGGACCGGAACAGCGCGACGCCGCCCGCCGACCTCGAGACCCCCGTGGACGATCCTGGTGCGGCGATCGATGCCGTTGCGTCGATGGACGAGGCCAGTACCGGCGAAGCCGCCACGAGCGAACCTGCCCCCAGCGATCCCTTCGCGAACGAGTCCGCCACCGGAGACCCCGGTTCGAACGCGCCCACCGTGGATGAGTTCATCGCGAGTGAACCCGTCACGAGCGAGCCCGTCACGGACGAACTCATTGCGGATCAGCCCATTGCGGATGCACCCATCGCGGATGAACCCGCCGCGACCCAGGCCGACGCCACGAAACTGGCGGACAGCCCGACGGACGCCAGCCAGCCGTCGATGGATGAGCCGGTCGCCAACGACCGACCGGCCGCAATGGACACTGACGCGGTGACGGCAGCGTCGCCCGGTGACGATCAGGAAGCCTTGTCCGTTGAAGCCCAGCCCCCCGATCCGGAACGGCTGGCCGAAAATGACGAGACCCGTGCGGCCGAGCCGCAAATCACGGCGCCTGTCGAGGACGCGCCGTCAGCACCGGCGCCCGAGGCATTCGAGCCGGTCGAACTGGTATACCGCGCGGTGTTGCCCGAACCCGGACAGCCCCTGCCGGGCAGCGTCGAGGTACGGCGCGGCGACACGCTGTGGAGCCTGTCGCGGGATTATGCCGAATCGCAGGGCGCCTCCATCAACCAGGTGATGCTGGCGGTTCAGCAGAAGAACCCACAGGCGTTCGTCGGCGGCAACATCAACGCCATGCTGGCCGGCCAGGTATTGCGCATGCCCGAACGTGACGAGGTTCTGCGCACCGGCGCGCGCGACGCCATGCTCGAGGTTTTGCGCCAGGAAGAGCTCTACCGCTCGCGCTATGCCGGCCCCGCTTCAGCGGATGAGTTGCCCACAGTGGACAACCTGGCCCAGGTCGCGACCACCGGGGACGATCCGGCGGAAATCGCTGCGCCGGAGCAGGATTTAAGCCCGGTCGAGGAAGACAGCCGACTGGAGCTGGTGCCACCATCCGGTGATGAGGCCGGCAGCGGGCAGGGCATGGGCCTGGGCACGGGCGGCGATGCGGGTGTGTCCAGCGGCGAGAGCGTGGTCGAAGAACTCGCACGCACCCAGGAGGAGCTGGCCAACGCGCGGCAGGAGAACGCCTACCTGGCCGAACGCATTACTGAACTCGAGGCCGAACTGGCGCGGCAGGACGTCACGGACACCACGGGCGTGGCCGACACCAACCTGGCGGAGATGGAAGACCGGCTTCGCGAAGAACGGGCGGCGGACGCGCCGGAGCCGGAAGTGGACATGACGCCGCCGGACCAGGCCGAGCACTGGCTGACCCGATTCGGGTGGTGGCTGCTGGGCCTGTTGCTGGTGGCGGTGGCCGGCGTGGTGCTGTTCCTGCGCAGCCGACGCGACCCGGCATTTACCGAGCTCCCTGACACGGACGAACCCCTGACCCTGCCGGACGAGTTTCCGGAACCGGATCCGGAAGACGAGGCCACCCGAATTCAGCCTGCCCCGGTCACGTCCGACGAGGCCCCGGGCGATCCGGAAGCCCGCCTGGACCTGGCACGCGCCTACCTGGCCATGGGCAAGTCGGCGCAAGCGCGCGAGCTGCTGGACGAGGTCATCCGCGAGGGAGACGCGGAACAGGTGCGCGAAGCCAGGGACATGCTCGGCGAACTCTGAGCCGGGCCGTGTGCTATGCGATACGCCATCGGCGTCGAATACGACGGTAGCGGCTTCTACGGCTGGCAGACCCAGCGCCAGGAGCCCACCGTGCAGGCCACCGTGGAGCAGGCCCTGTCGCGGGTCGCCGATCATCCGGTCAGCGTGGTCTGCGCGGGGCGCACCGATACCGGCGTCCACGGTCTGTGCCAGGTGGCGCACTTCGACAGTCCCGCCGAGCGTTCGACGCGTTCATGGATCCTGGGTGTCAATTCGAATTTGCCTGACACCGTCAGCGTGCTGTGGCTGCAGGCTGTGGATGACCATTTTCACGCCCGTTTTTCGGCCCTCGCCAGGCGCTACCGGTACGTGATTCTCAATCGCTGGATTCGGCCAGCCGTCGCCCATGGGCGTGTCAGCTGGCAGCGCCGGCCGCTGGAAGCCGGCGCCATGCATGATGCTGCCCAGGTCCTGCTGGGTGAGCATGACTTCAGCAGTTTCCGTTCCTCGGGGTGCAAGGCCAACCACCCGGTGCGCGAGATCCAGGCGCTCACGGTGACGCGGGACGGGGATCGTGTCACGATCGACGTGACCGCAAACGGATTTCTCTATCACATGGTGCGCAACATCGCCGGAACACTCATGGAAGTCGGTCTGGGTGATCGCCCGGAAGGCTGGGTGGCCGAGGTCCTGGCCGCCAGGAACCGCCGTGTGGCCGGTGTGACCGCGCCGCCGGACGGGCTGTATTTCACGGGCGTGCGCTACCCGGATCACTTTGCATTGCCCGCGGAACCCGCGGCGTTTCCCGACCCGCGGTGAGGCCTTGCAGGACGTTCGCGTAAAAATTTGCGGGCTGACCCGCGAAGCGGACCTCGCTGCCGCGGTGGAAGCCGGCGCGTACGCCGTCGGTTTCGTCTTCGCGCGCAGTCCGCGGCGCGTGACGGGAGCTGTGGCGCAATCCCTGGCCGTGACCGTGCCGCATGGTGTCGTCAAGGTCGGCCTGTTCATGGACCCGGTGGAAGAAGCAGTGCGCGCCGTCACGGAGCAGGTGCCGCTGGACCTGCTGCAATTCCACGGTGGGGAAAGCAACGCGTTCTGCAAAGGCTTTGGCTTGCCCTTCCTCAAGGCGGTCTCCATGTTGGAAGAAGACCCGCGGCAGGTGGCCTTGTCCTATCCTGACGCAACGGGCATCCTGCTCGATTCGCATGCCCCCGGGGGCGCCGGCGGCACCGGGAACACCTTCGACTGGCGCCGCCGCGTGGACTGCGACAAGCCCCTGTGGCTGGCCGGCGGGCTCAACCCCGACAACGTCGCACAGGCCGTGCGACAGTTCCGGCCCTGGGCGGTGGACGTGTCCAGCGGCGTGGAAAGCGCGCCCGGCGTCAAGAACCCGGAAGCCATGCGACGATTCATTCAACAGGCGAAACAGGCAATCCATGAACCCGCAAGCAACGACCCCCTCTGAGGCGCCCGACCCGACCGGCCATTTCGGCGAGTTCGGCGGCTCTTACGTGTCAGAAACCCTGATGCACGCGCTGGAAGAACTGCGCGAGGCCTGGGGTCGCTGGCGGCAGGACCCGGAGTTCATGGCGCGCCTGGACCGTGACCTGGCGCACTACGTCGGGCGGCCTTCGCCGATCTATCACGCTGAGCGCCTCACCGCCCGTTGCGGCGGCGCGCGCATCCTGCTCAAGCGCGAGGACCTGAACCATACCGGCGCGCACAAGATCAACAACACCGTGGGGCAGGGGCTGCTGGCCAAACACATGGGCAAGCCACGGGTCATCGCCGAAACCGGCGCGGGCCAGCACGGCGTTGCAACGGCCACCGTGGCGGCGCGCCTTGACCAGGATTGCGTGGTGTACATGGGCGAAACCGACATTCATCGCCAGGCCATCAATGTGTTTCGCATGCGCCTGATGGGTGCGGAGGTACGCAGCGTCAGTTCCGGCTCCAGGACCCTCAAGGACGCGCTTAACGAAGCGATGCGCGACTGGGTGACCAACGTTGACGACACCTTCTACGTGATCGGCACCGTGGCCGGCCCGCACCCCTACCCGGTGATGGTGCGTGATTTCAACGCCGTGGTCGGTCGCGAGGCGCGCGCCCAGATGCTGGCGCAGCACGAGGCATTGCCGGACGCCCTGGTGGCCTGCGTGGGCGGCGGGTCCAACGCCATGGGCCTGTTCCATCCCTTTATCGGTGACGAGGACGTTGCCATGGTGGGCGTGGAGGCGGCCGGCCGTGGCCTTGCCACCGGTGAGCACGCCGCGTCCCTGTGTGCCGGCAAGCCCGGCGTGCTGCACGGCTGCCGAACCTACCTGCTGGACGACAACGCCGGGCAGATCACGCATACCCACTCGGTATCCGCGGGGCTCGATTACCCGGGGGTTGGCCCGGAGCACGCCTGGCTGAAGGACTCCGGACGTGCGCAGTACGTCGCGGTGACCGACGACGAGGCACTGGACGCCACGCGGGCCCTGTCACGGTTGGAAGGGATTCTGCCGGCGCTGGAGAGCGCTCACGCGGTCGCCTATGGGTTGAAGCTGGCTTCCCAGATGCGCCCGGACCAGTCCGTGCTGATTAACCTGTCCGGGCGTGGCGACAAGGATGTGCAGACCCTGGCCGAAATCGAGGGCCTGTCCCTGTGAGCGGGCGCATCGGCAAGGCGTTCAACCGTGGCCGAACTTGCCTGGCGCCGTTCGTGACGGCCGGCGACCCGCACCCGGACTGGACCGTGGACATTCTGCACGCCCTGGTCGAAGGAGGCGCCGACCTGCTGGAACTGGGGGTGCCGTTTTCTGATCCCATGGCCGACGGCCCGGTGATCCAGCGCGCCAGCGAACGGGCCATCGAACGTGGCGTCACGCTGGAGTCGGTGCTGGACATGGTGTCCGAGTTCCGCCGCCATGACGCCGATACGCCGATCATCCTGATGGGGTACATGAACCCGGTGGAACGCTTCGGCGAAACCCGCTTTCCTCCCGCGGCAGCCGCCGCCGGCGTCGATGGCCTGTTGCTGGTCGACTGTCCGCCGGAGGAGGGCGCCGCGCTGCACGGCGCGCTGCGCGATGCGGGGCTGGCTTCCATTTTCCTGGTGGCCCCCACGACGACGGATGCGCGTCTGGATCAGATCTGTTCCGCCGCGCAGGGGTTCGTGTATTACGTGTCATTCAAGGGCATTACCGGCGCCGATCGCCTGGATGCCGCGGCGCTCGCCGAACCCGTGGCGCGCATTCGCGAGCGAACGACGTTACCCGTGGCCGCCGGTTTCGGCATCAACGATGGTGATTCAGCCCGCGCGGTGGGTGCCTTCACCGACGGCGTGGTGATCGGCAGCGCGCTGGTCGGGCGACTGGCTGAGGCCGGGTCGCGCGACGAGGCGGTGGCGCGTGCCCGGGACTTTGTTGCGTCGGTCCGGGAGTCATTGGACAATGACGGCAGTTGATTCTCGCCGTTCCGTGACCGGAGTTCCGTCCACGCCATGAGCTGGTTTACCAAACTGATGCCCTCGCGCATCCGCACCGAGGGTGGCAACAAGCGCAACGTGCCCGAGGGCTTGTGGACCAAGTGCAGCGCCTGCACCGCGGTTCTGTATCGCCCCGAACTCGAACGCAATCTGCAGGTCTGCCCCAAGTGCGGCGACCACATGCGTCTGACCGCGCGGACCCGCCTGGACCAGTTCCTGGACCCGGAGCCACGGCGCGAGATCGCCCGTGACCTGGAACCGGTGGACGTACTGAAGTTTCGCGACACCAAAAAGTACCGTGACCGCATCGTCACCGCGCAGAGAAACACGGGTGAGAAAGACGCCCTGGTCGCCATGGCCGGCGAGTTGCGCGGCATGGAACTGGTGGCCTGCGCCTTCGAATTCGGTTTCATGGGTGGCTCCATGGGCTCGGTCGTGGGCGAAAAATTCAGCCGGGCGGGACAGGAAGCCATCCGCATGAAGTGCCCGCTGGTGTGCTTCTCCGCGACCGGGGGCGCACGCATGCAGGAGGGCCTGTTGTCGCTGATGCAGATGGCCAAGACCAGTGCGGTGCTGGAGCGCATGGCCAATGCAGGCCTGCCGTTTGTGTCCGTGCTGACCCACCCGACCACCGGAGGCGTATCCGCCAGCCTGGGCATGCTGGGTGACCTGAACGTGGCGGAACCCGGAGCGCTGATCGGCTTCGCGGGACCGCGCGTGATCGAGCAGACCGTGCGTGAAAAGTTGCCCGAAGGCTTCCAGCGCAGCGAGTTCCTGCTGCAGAAAGGGGCCATCGACCTGATTATCGACCGCCGCAAGCTGCGCGAAGAACTCAGCAGCCTGTTGGCCCTGCTGACATCGGGAGATCGCCCGATTCCGGTGACCGGCGAGGTGGTCCCGGCCTGAGCGGGGCCGCATGGCGTCCTGATCCTGCGTCGTGAGCACCGCGCCGCGCTCCCTGGACGACTGGCTGGCCCTGCTCGAGGCACGCCATCCTGCCGATATCGACCTGGACCTGTCGCGATGTGGCGCGGTGTATCGGCGCCTGGGCAGTCCACGGCCCGGCCGTCGCGTCATCACGGTGGCCGGCACCAACGGCAAGGGTTCCACCGTGGCCTGGGCGTGTGCCGCGCTGGACGCACTGGATTATCGCCAGGGCGCCTACACTTCGCCCCACCTGCTGTGCTTCAACGAACGCCTGCGCCTGTTGGGCGAAATGGTCGACACCGCCACGCTCCTGGCTGCTTTCGAAGCGGTGGAGGCTGCGCGTGGGGACACCTCGCTGACCTATTTCGAATTCACCACGCTGGCCTGTTTCACGGTCATGGCCGGTGCGGACCTGGACGTCGCGGTCCTGGAGGTCGGCCTGGGAGGGCGCCTGGACACGGTGAACCTGGTCGATGCCGACGTGTCCGTGATCACGCCCGTGGGCCTGGATCACCAGGTGTTCCTGGGTGATGACCGGGAAACGATCGGGCGGGAGAAAGCCGGTATTTTGCGCCGCAGGCGCCCCGTCGTGCTGGCGGAATCGTCGCCGCCGGAAAGCGTCCTCGCGTCCGCGCAGGCGCTCGATTGCCCGGTGTCGCTCGCCGGCCGCGATTTCGACCTCAGCGCCGTATCCGATGGTGCGGTGTGCTTTCGCCTGGGCAATCGGACCCTCGAATTGCCGCGACCGTCGCTGGGCGGGGCGCACCAGTTCACCAACCTGGGCGGCGCGCTGGCCGCGGTGTTCACCCTGTTTCCGGGCGCCTGGCCCGTGATGGACGGGGTGGCCAAGCGGCTGGCCCGGGCCGTGGCCGGTGTTCAGCTGGCCGGTCGGCTGCAAGTCGCGGGTCCGCCCCCGGGCTATCTGCTGGACGTCGGTCACAACCCGATGGCCGCCACCGTGGTGCGCCAACGGCTGGCGGCGAACGCATCCGGACCCTGCGTTCTGGGCATGCTGGCGGACAAGGATGCCGAGGCGGTGGCGACGATACTGGCGCCGGTGGTGTCGGAATTTCTGTGCGCGGGACTCCGACAGGGTGGCCGTTCGCAAAGCGGGGAAGCCCTGGCCCGGCGCGTGGGCGCGGCGGTTCCGGACGCCACGGTGCGCGCCTTTCCGGACGTATCACGGGCTCTTGAAACCACGCGTAACCGCCCGTCCGCCGGTGCGCCGACGTTGGTATTCGGGTCATTCCACACGGCCGCCGAAGCGCTGTGCTGGCTGCGTGGCGACGTGTGCGAGCTTGACGGGTGAGTGCCCACGCACCGCCGGCCCATGCCTGCTAGAATCAGCGGCTTCACGCACATGATCTCCCAATGGATAAAGCACTAAAACAAAGACTCGTTGGGGCCAGCGTGCTCGTGGCGCTGGCCGTGGTCGTCCTTCCCATGCTGCTTGGCGGGCAGCCTGAATCCCCCCAGGACGAGCGGCAGATCGACATTCCGCCTCGCCCCCAGGAACTGTCTTTCGAAAAGCGGCGCTTCCCGATCGGTGAACAGCCGCCGGAACAACCCTCCCAGGTGCCTGATCGCCCGGCGCCGGCGCTGGACACCGGCGGCGGCCAGTTGCCCCCGTCGGACGGCCAGCCGCCGGCGACGACGGAGACCCTGCAACAACGCCTCGAGCGCGTGGCGGCCGAGTCGCCGGGTACGGACAGCGGTGAACCGCCCGAGGACGATGCGGCACTTGCTCCGGCAACGGAACTTGCCGCGGCGGAACCGGATATCGACTCGCCGGTCGACGACGGAGCCGACGCGGACAACCCGGGCGAGCCGCCCACGCCCAATACCGGCGAGACGCCCGATCCCGGTGGCGAGAGCGCCCCGCTGGTGGCGGACCCGGCTCCGGCCGAGACCGTCCAGGTGGCCACTGCCGACGCCACCGCGGGGGGGCGCTACCTTGTCCAGGTGGCCAGTTTCAGCAGTACTGCCAATGCCAACCGCCTGGCCGGCACCCTGCGGGGTTCGGGCATGCCGGTGGTCATGGACACGGTAGACAGCGCGGCGGGCGTACTCCACCGGGTGCGCGTGGGTCCTTTCGAGCAACGTGCGCAGGCCGAACAGGTGGTGACCCGCCTGGGTCGGCAGATTCCGGATGTGCGTCCGCGGCTGGTCGACCTGCGTCCCGATGATGAATCCACCGTGACCGAGCCGGGGGATCCGCTGGTTCGCTGGGTGGTGCAGGTGGGCGTATTCTCCGAGCAGGCCAACGCAGAACAGCTGGTTTTTCGCCTGCGCGACGCTGGCTTCAGCGCCAGCAGCCGAGCCGAGACCGCCGGTGGGAACACCGTGTATCGCGTGCGCGTGGGACCGGAAGCCCGACGCGAGAATGCCGTGAGCCTACGCGACCGCATTGAGGCCGAGCAGGGCATCAAGGGCATCGTGCAAAGCACGGAATGAGGCGGTGAGCACTGTCGACCTCGTGCTGCTCGGCCTGGTCGGCCTGTCTGTCGTGGTCGGCCTGTGGCGCGGCTTCATCAAGGAGGTTTTTGCGCTGGCGGTGTGGGTTTTCGCCTTCATGGCGGCGTTTCATTTCTCCGGCGCCGCCGCCAACCTGCTCGAACCCTATGTCACGGTGCCTTCGGCGCGCCAGGGCCTGGCCTTCGCGGCCGTCTTCATCCTGGTGCTGGTCGCCGGTGGGCTGGTGACTTTCCTGATTGGACAGCTGGTCGAGAAGACTGGCCTCAGCGGCACCGACCGGCTCCTGGGCGCGGTGTTCGGAGCGGCCCGTGGCTTGTTGCTGGTGCTGGCTCTTATCCTGGCGGCCGGCTTCACGCCCGTGCCCGCCGACCCCTGGTGGGGCGAGTCGCGGGTGATTCAGTCCCTGCTCCCGCTGGCCGAATGGGCGGGCGGATTTCTGCCCGAATCCGTGACCGAGCACCTGGAGCTCTATCCGGAGCCCGCGGATGCCGTCGAGGACGGCGCGACCCCGTCCGATCCCGATCGCGCCGGGGCAGACGTGGCCGTGGTAGAATTCGCCGCGTCGCAGGCGCCAGGCCAGGGCGACTGAACCCGGCGCGGCGCCGAGGCCAACCACCTCTCCAGGAATCGCCTGACATGTGCGGAATCATCGGAATCGTCGGTCGTGACATGGTGGCCCCGGCCATCTACGACGCCCTGACCATGCTGCAGCACCGGGGCCAGGATGCCGCCGGCATCGCCACCCTGGATGGCCACCGCCTGAACCTGCACAAGGACAACGGCCTGGTCAGCGACGTATTCCGTGACTCGAGCGACATGGCCGGGTTGATGGGCAACGTGGGCATCGGGCACGTGCGTTACCCCACCGCCGGTGGTGACAACTCCGCCGAAGCGCAGCCGTTCTACGTCAATTCTCCCTACGGCCTGGCCCTGGGTCACAACGGCAACCTGATCAATACGCGGGCACTGGCCGAAGAACTGTTCGAAAGCGACCGGCGCCACCTGAACACCGAATCCGATTCCGAGTTGCTGCTCAACGTGCTGGCCCATGAACTGGCGGCGGCGCGGGGCGACAACCTGACCCCGGAAGACATCTTTCGCGCGGTCGACGGCGTGCATCAGCGTTGCGAAGGCGCGTACGCCGCCATCGCCCTGATCGTGAACCAGGGTGTGCTCGGTTTTCGTGATCCCTGGGGCATTCGACCGGCGGTCCTGGGTCAGCGTGAAACCGACAAGGGCATGGAGTACGCCATCACCTCGGAAAGCGTCGCGCTCGACGCTATCGGCTTTGAACTGGTGCGCGACCTCAAGCCGGGCGAGGCCGTGTTCATCAGCCGGGAAGGGGCCTTGTACAGTCACGAAAGCCCGCTGGCCAAGCCCCTGACACCGTGTATTTTCGAACACGTGTACTTCTCCCGGCCTGAATCCATGATGGACGACGTGTCGGTCTACAAGGCCCGGTTGCGCATGGGCGAGTCGCTGGCACGCAAGATTCTGCGTGAGTGGCCCGACCATGACATCGACGTGGTGATCCCGGTCCCCGACACCAGCCGTACTTCGTCCCTGCCGTTGGCTTACGAACTGGACGTCAAGTATCGCGAAGGCCTGATGAAGAACCGCTATATCGGGCGAACCTTCATCATGCCCGGCCAGGCGGAGCGCCAGAAGTCGGTGCGCCGCAAGCTCAACCCGGTGGGGCTGGAGTTTCGCAATAAGAACGTACTGCTGGTCGATGATTCCATCGTGCGGGGAACCACGTCCCGGCAGATCATCCAGATGGCCCGCGAGGCGGGCGCCAACCAGGTCTATTTCGCTTCTGCCTCGCCGCCCGTTCGGCACGCCAACATTTACGGTATCGACATGCCGGCCACTGCCGAGCTGGTGGCGCACGGGCGAACCGTGGAAGAGATCCAGGCTTTCCTGGGCGCGGATCGGTTGATCTACCAGGACCTGGACGACCTGGTCAGCGCCTGCCGGGAGGGCAATGAGAGCATTCGCCGCTTCGACACCTCGTGCTTTTCCGGCGACTACATCACCGGCGTGGAGCCTGGCTACCTGGAGGCGCTGGAAACGCGACGTTCCGACGCGGTCAAGGAAACGCGCCGCGTCGCCAACCTGGCCCGGCGCGTGAGCTGAGCCCCCGCGCGGTCCTCGACTCGGGGCGAGTTGGCCTGTAATTCACATTAGTTAACATCAGGAGCCCATTGATTTGACAGAGAAATCAAAAAGGGAGCCGATGTCCAAGGTGGATACCGCCTGGCTGCGCATGGAGCAGCCTTCCAACCTCATGATGATCACCGGGGTGATTGGCTTCGACGGTCCCCTGGACGACGATCGCCTGCTGGAGACGGTGGAGCGGCGCCTGCTCAAGTTCGACCGGTTCCGCCAGAAGGCTGTCGATACCGCGGCCGGGGCGCGCTGGGAGTTCGACGAGGACTTCGACCTGCGCTCACACGTGCGCCGCGTGGCCTTGCCCGGAAAGGCGGACCGCGAAGAACTGGAGTTGCTGGTGGCCGACCTGGCGTCGACGCCGCTGGACCACTCGCGTCCCCTGTGGCAGTTCCACGTGGTGGAGAATTACGTCGATGGGCCGGCCCTGGTGGTGCGTATTCACCATTGCATCGCGGATGGCATCGCGCTCGTACAGGTGTTCCTGTCCCTGACCGACCAGAGCGCCGATGCCGCCCCCGCGAAGGCGGATGCCGCCGAAACCGACGAATCACGCCATCATGCCGCACCGGTGTTTCAGCGCTTGCTGGAGCCGGCCCGGGAGGGGCTCGATGCCGCCCTGCACCTGGGCCAGGCGGCCTGGGAAGAAGGGATCACCCTGCTGCAGGAACCCGGTCGGGTGGCGCGGTATGCCCACGAAGCGGGAGAGATCCTGGGTGAACTGGCTCATGCCCTGGCCTTGCCCAATGACCCCCGAACGCGGCTCAAGGGGCGCCTCGGCGCGCGCAAGCAGGTTGCCTGGGTCGAGCCCCTGCCGCTGGACGAGGTCAAGGCCGTGGGGAAGGCCTTTGGCTGCACGGTGAACGATGTGCTGATCGCCTGCGCTTCCGGGGCCGTGCGCCGCTTTCTCCTCGAGCATGGCGGTTCGGGCGATGCCGATCACGACGTGCGCGCCACGGTGCCGGTCAATCTCCGGCCGCTGGAGCATGCACTGGAATTGGGTAACCACTTCGGCCTGGTGTTCCTGGACCTGCCAATCAGCGTGGGCAACCCGCTGGAGCGCCTCTACGTGGTCAACGACCGCATGACCGAGCTCAAGGCCTCGCGCCAGGCGGCCATGACCTTCGGCTTTCTCGCGGCGTTGGGCATGGGTCCTTCGGCCCTGCAGAAACCCGTGCTGGACGTGCTGAGCGAGAAGGCCTCCACGGTACTGACCAACGTGCCCGGCCCGCAGGTGCCGCTTTACCTGGCGGGGGCGAAGATGCGGGAACTGATGTTCTGGGTGCCGCAAAGCGGCAGCATCGGCATGGGTATCAGCATTCTGAGCTACGACGCCCGCGTGTTTTTCGGTCTGATCGCCGACCGTCGACTGGTCCCCGATCCGGCCGCGATCACCCGGCGTTTTCACGCCGAATTCGAGCAACTGCTCTACCTCTCGTTGATGCTGCCACTGGAGGCGCGCTGCCCGACGGACCACGCCGAGCGCTTGCTGAACGGGGGCTGAGGCCTATTCGAGCTCAGCCAGCGCGCAATCCACGTCCAGTCGCTCCATGGCGTCGCGAGGGTTCATTTCAGAGGCTTGCACGTACAGCTCGGTGACACGATCCAGCTGGCCGTCGCCGTACATCATGTACAGGCCATTGCCGTATTCCATCCGCGCGATGGGTGATTCGGGGGCCAGCGCGACGGCGCGTTCGAAGTGCTCTTCCGCCTTGTCGGGGCTGGCGCCGTACGTCATGGCGCCGATCATCTTGCCGATCTTGTCGACGATTTCCGCGTGGTACAGACCGAGCGCAGTATGCGCTTCGGCGTGATCGGGGGCCAGTTCCAGCGCCCGGTCCAGGCTTTCCTGGATGCGTCCGCCGATGCCCTGGCGGAGCGCCTTGACGACCGAGATCGACTGGCTGTAGCGCCCCAGGTTGAAGGCGTGAAAATACCAGGTATTGGGATCGTCCGGCAGGACCGCCGCGGCCGCTTCCGCGCGGTCGGCCGCCGCCTTGTACAGCTCGCGCTGCAGCTTGTCGTCATCCACCAGGTAATGCGCATAGATGCCGGCGGCCTTGTTGGCGGCGGCGTGCCCCAGGGGGCCCAAGGCCGTGCCGAGTTCGATGGCGGATTCGAAATCGCCGGCGTGGAAGGCGCGCCAGGCGTCCTGCAGACGGGAGGCCAGCGAGGTTTCGTCGCCATCGTGGTCCCCGGGCGCTGCCTCGGGGTGCGCCTGGAGCACCGCGGCGACGTGTGTTGCGTCCGGCCAGGGCTCGCAATCGCCCCGGTGCAAATCGGGCCAGGCCTCGTGGAGCCGCTCCCCGTCATAGGTGTACGGCGCGGCGTCGTGTGGAAACGGACGGCTGATGCTCACGGGTGAGCTCCGTGGTTGCCGCGGCCGGTTCCCGGTCGGTCGATTAGTGTGATCACTCTAATTTATCTGTCCAGAATGGCGTCCAATGATTGAGCTACCCCCCATCGAGGAGGTTTGAAATGGCAAATAAGACGCTGAACAAAAAGGTAACCGCGAAAGGCCCTGCAGGCAAGCTGACCGACCAGGTGACCGGTTCGGCCCGGGAATTGATGCTGGCCGGCCTGGGCGCGCTGTCCATGACCCGCCAGGAAGGTGGCAGGCTGGTGGAGCAGGGCAATCGACTGTTCGACAGGCTTGTCGAGGAAGGTACCCGGTTCGAGCAGGGCGCCCGCAAGGACGTCGAAGGCAAGGTCACCGGTCTGCGTGGTGGTGTCGAGTCGCGCGTCGCGGCCGTGCGTGAGCAAGCCAGCGGCAACCTGGTACGACTGGAAGGCCTGTTCGAAGAGCGCGTTGCGCGCGTTCTCGGTCGGCTGGGCGTGCCCACCGCCGATGACGTGAACAAGCTGTCCGCACGCGTGGAAAAACTGTCCGAGCAAGTCGCCGCACTGGCCGACAGGCAAGGCGCCAGGGCGACATCGCGCAAGGCGGCCAGAAACGCGGCCTGACCGGTCGCCAAACAGGGTTCTCCCTCGCACTCCATGCAGGGGTGTTTTGCAGGGCCGGCGCCAGCCGGCCTTTTTTTTGCCTGCGGCCTGGTCCGCCCAGCCTGGCGTTCACCCCCGGCAACCGCCTAGGCCCCCATGTATTCCCTCGCCAACTCCCGGAACTGTTCCGCCTCAGCGTTGGCGAGGTACGGGATAAACAGGTACAACACCCGCGCCGCCGCCGCGGTCAGCGCACTGCCGTCGGCCAGGCCGGCGGTGTCGCGGATTTCCGCCCATGCGATCCAGAAGGTCATCTGCTGCAGGGTGTTGTTCACCAGGGCCGCTTCGTCTTCGGGTGAGATGGACATGACTTCGGCATCGCGCAGTCGCCCCACCAGGTGGTACAGGGCGGCTTCCTGGCGCCCGAGCAGCCCAACGATGGCCGGTCGCAGACGATCGATTCGCGTGCACAGCTCCGCCAGGTCACGGTGGACGAAGCGGTATCGCCCCATGGTTTCGAACAGCAGGTGCAAACGCAGGTACAACTCCTCGATGCCCGGCGCCTGGTCACCTTCGATCGGTTCGAGAAGCGGTGAGAGTTCCACCAGGTAACGTTTGAACAGTTCCAGGGCGATCTCGTCGCGATGCCGAAAGTGGTAGTAGAGATTGCCGGGACTGATGTCGGCTTCCAGCGCGATCTCGTTGGTCGACACGTTGGGTTCGCCCTGGTCGTTGAACAGGGCCAGGCTGGTCTGCAGGATCAGCTCCCGGGTGTTCCGGCGCGCGCCCTCCGGGGATTTTTTGCTCACCGGACCAATCGCCCGCCTAGTCCACCTGGCCGCCCAGGGCCTTGACCAGGTCCACGTAACGTTCCTGCGCCTGGTCCCGGGGCGTGCCTTCGAGTTTTTCCCAGGCCTCGTACTTGGCGAGGCCGACGAAATCGAAGAACCCCGGCTTGTCGCCGCTGACGTCGCCTTCGCTCCCCTGCTTGTAGAGCGCGTAGAGCTTCAGCAGGGTGTCGTTGTCCGGCTTCTGATCGAGTTGTTTCACGGCCTCGGTGGCCGCCTGGAACCGCACATCGGTCTCTGTCACATCCCCTCCCACGGCGTCCGGCGGCGATGGCCGGAATGCCTTCTGCTAATATCCGGAAAACTGTCTTTGATCGTACCATGTCCCCGTCGGGGGGCATCCAGGAAGGGCTCATGAATTACCTCATCACTGGTGGCACCGGGTTCATCGGCAAACACCTCGTTCGTGAACTGCTGCAGCGCCCGCGTGTTGGCAAGGTCTACCTGCTGGTGCGCAAGGGTTCGAAACAGAAGTTCAACATTCTGAAAGCGGAACTGGGCAAGCCCGGGGAGAAGCTGGTGGCTGTCACCGGCGACCTGACCCGCAAGCGCCTGGGCATCGCGCCCAAAATGCGCCAGGAACTCGACGGCGCCATCGACCACGTATTCCACCTGGCGGCGGTGTATGACCTCGAAGCCGATATCGACGCGCAGTGGACCGCCAACGTGGACGGCACCCGCAACGCGGTGCAGCTGGCCAACGAGATCGGCGCCCGCCGCTTCCATCACATGTCCTCCATTGCCGCTGCCGGACTCTATCCCGGCGTGTTTCGTGAAGACATGTTCGAGGAAGCGATGGAGCTGGACCATCCGTACTTCCGAACCAAGCACGATGCCGAAGCCGTGGTGCGGCAAGAATGCGACATTCCCTGGCGCGTGTACCGACCCGGAATCGTCGTCGGACATTCGGAAACCGGCGAGATGGACAAGGTCGACGGGCCCTACTACTTCTTCAAGGGCATCCAGAAAATGCGCAGCCTGCTACCGTCGTGGATGCCCACCCTGGGCATCGAGGGCAGCCGCATCAACCTGGTGCCGGTCGATTACGTGGCGGCGGCGACCGTGCATATCGCGCATAAGCCGAAACTCGATGGCAGGGCGTTCCACCTGACTGAACCCAAACCACGACGCATCGGCGAAATTCTGAATCTGTTCGCCGAGGCCGCGCATGCGCCAAAGATGACGATGCGTTTCGACGCGCGCATGTTCAGCTTCGTTCCGGCCAGCGTGCGCAACGCGGTCAGCATGTTGCCGCCGGTTCGCCGAATCGTGAACCAGGTGCTGGGCGACCTGGGCCTGCCGCGGGACATCCTGCGCTTCGTCAACTACCCGACCCGTTTCGACAATCGCGACGCCGAGGAAGCGCTCAAGGGCAGCGGCATCAAGGTGCCGCGCCTGGAGGACTACGCCTGGCGGCTGTGGGACTACTGGGAGCGTCACCTGGACCCGGACCTGTTCATCGATCGCAGCCTGAAGGGCCACGTCGGCGGCGAGGTGGTGGTGGTAACCGGCGCCTCATCGGGCATCGGCAAGGCCACGGCACTGATGATGGCCGAGGCGGGGGCCCGGGTGGTGCTGGTCGCGCGCAGCGAGGAAGGCCTGAAGGAGACGCAGGCGCACATCGAAGAGCTGGGAGGCGAGGCGCACAGTTACCCCTGCGATCTGACCGACCTGGATGCCTGCGATGCGCTGATCGACGACATCGTGGCCGACCTGGGCGGCATCTGCGTGCTGGTCAACAATGCCGGTCGCTCCATCCGGCGCTCCATCGCGCACTCCTACGACCGTTTCCACGACTTCGAGCGCACCATGCAGCTGAATTATTTCGGCAGCCTGCGCTTGATCATGCGCTGCCTGCCGCACATGACCGCCGCCGGCGCCGGACAATTCGTCAACATCTCATCCATCGGCGTACTCAGCAACGCACCTCGGTTCTCCGCTTACGTGGCGTCCAAGGCTGCGCTGGACGCTTTCTCACGTTGTGCGTCCTCCGAGTTCAGTGATACCGGCGTGGCGTTCACCACGGTCAACATGCCGCTGGTGCGCACGCCCATGATCGCCCCAACGAAGATTTACGATCACGTGCCCACCATCAGCCCGGAAGAGGCCGCCGACATGGTCAGGCAGGCCGTGATTCACCGGCCGCAGCGCATCGCCACGCGCCTGGGCGTCTTTGCCCAGGTGCTGCACGCGGTCGCGCCCAAGGTCTCGGAGATCGTCATGAACAGCGCGTTCCGGATGTTTCCCGACTCGGCGGGTCGCAAGGGGGTGGATGCCGGCCAGACCCGGGCCAGCCAGGAACAGATCGCGTTTGCCAGCCTGATGCGGGGCATCCACTGGTAAGGCGCGACGCCGGGCGCCGTATCGTTCAGCTCGCGGCGCGCAGCAGGTCCTCGAGCTCGTCCAGCACCGTGGCCAGGTCGCGTCCCACCGTGGCGTGGCCATCCAGGTCGTGGTTGATGGAATCGAGCAGGCTGCGATCCGGGTCGTCCAGCCGTTCGTGGTTGAGGCTCATGCCGTAATCGGCAAGCACCGGCTCGAGGGTTTCGACCTGGCGCCGCAGGTCCGCCCGCGTGACCTGGAAGGCGTGCTCGCACAGCGCGGTGCGGCTGGCGTAACTGAACACATTGGTGAAGAACAGCTCGCGGTCGTCGCGCTCGGGTTCGAGCAGCACCAGGTCTGTCGCGGGATGGCTGGTGTGGTAACGGCGAAAACCCACGTGCATGCGCGACTGGATCAACGCCCGGAAGGTCTGCGACAGAATCAGGGGCAGGCCGCCGCGCATCAGCGTGGCCAGCGGCACCTCTTCATCGTCTCCGGCGTCGTAGGGAACCAGCGGATTGATGCCGATGAACAGGTCGACGCCACGTTCCAGGGCCACCGAGGCATGCAGCGTGCGTCGCAGCGCGCCGTCCACGTAATGCCGTCCGTCAATTTCAACCGGCGGATACAGGCCGGGGAGGGCGGCACTGGCCTGCACCGCCCGCGAGATCGGCACCCCGCGATGACCCTCGTCCCCGAAGCGCACCGAGGAGCCACTGTCGAGGTCCACCGCCACCACGTACAGCTCACAGTCCAGCGCGTCGAAGCGGTTGCCCTTGCCGTGGGTTTCGAACGAGTGTTGCAGGAAGCGGTGTATCTGCTCGTTGTCGTAGACGCCGCTGGGCAGGGCGCGCCCCAGTTCGGTAATGGTTTCCGACAAGGTGGCGCTGGCGGGGTTGCGCATGATGTGGAACAACGCGTCGCGCAATACCGCCGGCAGTTTCATGGCGCGCTGGAAATACTCCCGGTACGCCGGTCGCAAGAACAGTTCCGGCACGAATTTCAGCGAGGCATGCTGGCTGCCCATGAAGATGCGGCACTGTTCGGTGCAGGAAATGCCGTTGGCCAGCGAGGCGGCGATGAAAGCGCCGGCGCTGACACCGACGTAGACGTCCAGTCGGTGCAGATCGAGTCCGTCGATGCTTTCTTCCAGCGCCCGCAGGGCGCCGAGCTCGTAAACCGCGCCCACCGGACCGCCACCGGCCATGGCGAGGCCCAGGGATGGGGAGCGGTCGCGCCCCGTGAGCGGCGCCGGACGCGACGCCTGGTGTATGGTCAGCATGCGATGTTCGAGCCTGGTCGTTTGTCGAAATTTTACCCACCCCCCACGATGCGCGCCAGCCGAGGGTACGGATCGTGAACGCGAAGGACGCTCTGCGCGTCGAGCTCGAGGCCAGCCACGCACAGGCGGAGCGGCTGCGGGCGCCGGGTTTCCCCCGTGCAGCCCTGGAAGCCGTGCAGGCGTTCCAGCGTCGTCGCCTGGCACGCACCTACGATGACCTCTCGCGTCAGCCGCGGTACGGCCCGGCCGTGCAGTTTTTTCTCGAAGAGCTCTATGGTGGCCGTGATGCGCAGGCGCGGGACCGGCAGGTCGCGAAGGCCTTGCCCATCATGCAGGCCACCCTGCCGGGGCGCCTGCAGGAGACGCTTGCCGACGCCTTTCGGCTGCAGGCTCTGAGCATGGAACTGGACATCCGCCTGGCCGAGGGTCTGCAACGCGACGGTGGCTCGCTGGACGTGGCGCGCTACGCCGAACTGTATCCCGAGGTGCCGCGAGCTCGGCGCGAGGACCAGATCGCACTGATCCACCAGCTGGCGCTGGAACTGGACCGCGTGGTGCGCCTGCCACTGGTGCTGGGGCTCATCAAGGCCATGCGCGGCCCGGCCCGCGCCGCGGGTTTCAGCGCCTTGCAGGCGTTTCTCGAGCGCGGGCTTCGCGCATTTCGCACCTTGCGGGGCGCGGTTGAATTCGCCGACATCGTGCGGCGCCGTGAAACCCGCATCATGAACCGCCTGTATGCCGGCGCGCAGGATCCGTTCGGCGATCCGCCGGAAGGCGAGGGTGGTGACCCCTGAGGAGCTCTCGTGGAATTACCCGTCCTGGAATTCGCAACCGAAGTGTTCGCGCAGGTAGCGGATGATTTCCTGTTCGATGGGTCCCTTGAGCATGGCCAGCATGAAGCCCAGGTGGGCCTGAACGTGGATGTCGTCGTCGGTGACGTCGATTTGGCCCTGTACACCGGGGCGCTCGAAGTGGATGGTGTCTCCGTCCCAGCCATAGTCGATCCCGAATTTCTCGGCCAGGTCGCGGGACAGGTCGTCGGCCGCCTGCTGGGCCGCTTCACGGTCCATCTGGTGGCGGGCATGGATATCGATACGGGACATGGGCACCGTCCTGTTGAGCCTGCGGCATTCTAGCAGGGTGCCATCCGCCCGGTTTCCGCCAGGGTGGGTTCACGGTCTGCGAGCCATTACACTATGCCTCCCGCGCGGGGCTGGCCCGCGCGAAGCGATGAAGGGCCGGAGCGGGCATTGAGCCAGGACGACGACAAACTGCAGGCGGTGCGGGAACGCATCAACACGCTGGATGCCGAGATCCAGCGTCTCATCAACGAGCGTGCCGAACTGGCTTTCGAGGTCGGTCGCAGCAAGGGAAATCTCGCCAGCGCCGCCGATTTCTACCGGCCAGAGCGCGAGGCGCAGGTACTGCGTGGCGTACTGGAGCGTAACCAGGGTCCGCTCGCGGATTCGGAAATGCTGCGCCTGTTTCGCGAGATCATGTCGGCCTGCCTGGCGCGCCAGGAGCCGCTCAAGGTGGCCTACCTGGGACCCGAAGGCACCTTCACCCAGCAAGCGGTGTATCGGCACTTCGGCCATTCCGTGCTCGGTGTCGGCCAGGCCACCATCGAAAGCGTGTTCGAGCAGGTGCAGGGTGGCGAGGCGGATTTCGGCGTGGTGCCGATCGAAAATTCCACCCAGGGCGTGGTCAGCCACACGCTCGACCTGTTCATCGATTCGCCGCTGAAGATCTGCGGCGAAATCGAACTGCGCATTCACCACAACCTGATCACCCGCGCCACCGGCCTGTCGGTGATCGACCGGGTATACGCGCACCAGCAGTCGTTCTCCCAGTGCAAGGGCTGGCTCAAGCGCAATCTGCCGGGCGTTGAGTTGCTGGCTGTCAGCAGCAACGCCGAGGCCACGCGTCGGGTGCGCAACGCGCCCGAGGCGGCCGCCATCGCCGGCCTCAATGCGGCGGAGATTTACGGGGTGCCTGTGCTGTTTTCCAACATCGAGGATCAACAGGACAACACCACCCGTTTCCTGGTCATCGGGCGGGAGCTGTTCAGCGCTTCCGGCGACGACAAGAGCACCGTGCTGCTGGCCGGCGACGAGGGGCCCGGACTGCTGCACACATTGCTGGCGCCGCTGGCCACGCACGGCGTGAACATGACCCGCATCGAATCACGTCCCGCGCCCGGCGGCAAGTGGGAGTACGTGTTTTTCATCGACGTGGACGGCCACGCCGAGCAGGACCCACTGAAATCCGCACTGGCCGATATGGATGAATTGGGCGGCAGTTGCCGCCTGTTGGGTTCCTACCCGCGGGCCGTGCTGGCGCGCTTGCCGGGAAGCGAAGAGGACACGCCGTGAACGCCTGCGATCCGGCGAGCCACGCCGTCGCCGGCGTCAGCGGTCTGAAGCCCTACGAGCCAGGCAAGCCGATCTCGGAACTGGAGCGGGAGTACGGCGTAAGCGACGTGCTCAAGCTGGCCTCGAACGAGAACCCGCTGGGCGTGAGTCCTGCCGCCAGGGCGGCCATGGCCGGCCAACTCGATGACCTGTGGTTGTATCCGGACGGAGGCGGGTTCGATCTGCGGCGCGCCCTGGCGGCGCGTCACGGGGTCGAGCCAGCCTGCATCACGCTCGGTAACGGTTCCAATGACGTGCTGGTGCTGTTGGCCGAGACCTTCCTGGCCCCGGGCCGGTCGGCGGTGTTCTCGCAGTACGCTTTCGCCGTGTATCCCATCGCCACCCACGCCACCGGCGCAGAAGCACGAATCGTACCCGCGCTGTCGCAGGATGCGCGTCAGCCCCTGGGTCATGACCTGGACGCCATGGCCGCGGCGGTGGACGACGACACCCGCTTGGTGTTCGTGGCCAACCCCAACAACCCCACCGGCACCTGGGTCGGGGCGGATGCCTTGCGGCGGTTCCTGGCCGACGTGCCCGCCGACGTGGTGGTGGTCGTGGACGAAGCCTATTTCGAGTACGCGCAGGCCATGGGCGTTCCGGACGCCAGTGCGTGGCTGGGCGAGTTTCCGAACCTGGTGGTCAGCCGGACCTTCTCGAAGGCCTACGGGTTGGCCGGCATCCGGGTGGGCTATACCGTTTCCTCGCCGGCCATCGCCGACCTGTTGAACCGTGTGCGCCAGCCCTTCAACGTGAACAGCCTGGCCCTGGCCGGCGCCGAGGCCGCGCTCGGCGATACGGCCTTCATCGACCGTGCGGTACGCGAGAACGCGGCGGGCATGGCGCAGTTGCGGAAAGGGCTCCTGGCGTTGGGCGCATCAGCGGCCCCCTCGGCGGGCAATTTCCTGCTCGTCGACCTGGGTCGGGACGCAGCGACGGTCAACGAGGCATTGCTGCGCCTGGGCGTGATCGTGCGCCCGGTGGCCAACTATGGCCTGCCCGGGCACCTGCGCATCACCGTCGGTACCGCACCCCAGAATGACCGTCTGCTGGCGGCGCTGACCCAGGTGCTGGAGACGACATGAGGCTGTTCGTGACACCGGCCGCCGCGCCGCTGCGTGGTGAATTGAGTCCGCCGGGGGACAAATCCATTTCCCATCGCGCCCTGATCTTCAGCGGCCTGGCCGAAGGACAGTCCCGGATCGAGGGCTTGCTCGAAAGTGGCGACACCAATGCCACGCGACGCGCCATGGAGCAGCTCGGCGCCCGCTTCGAGCGGGCGGGTGACGCGCTTCTGGCCACGGGGATCGGCAGCGACGGTTTGCAGGCGCCGGACGGCGTGCTCGACATGGGCAATTCCGGTACCGCCATGCGCCTGTTGGCCGGCGTGCTCGCGGGTCAACCCTTCACCAGTGTCCTGAGCGGGGACGCGTCGCTGAACAGCCGTCCCATGGGTCGCATCATCCGGCCCCTGGAGCAGATGGGTGCGCGCATCGAAGCGGAAACGGGTGGCCGGGCGCCGCTGCGCATCCAGGGCAGTGACGCCCTGCACGGCATCGACTACGAATCACCCGTGGCCAGCGCGCAGGTCAAATCCTGCGTGTTGCTGGCCGGACTGTTCGCCCGGGGCCGCAGCTCGGTCAGCGAACCGCGGTTGAGTCGCGACCACACCGAGCGCATGCTGCCGCATTTTGGCGTCACGCTGGAGTCGGGTCCCGCACTGGACGGAGGCCAGGCATTGCGCGGCGCGCCGGTCACGGTGCCGGCGGACCCGTCCTCGGCTGCGTTCCTGGCGGCGGCGGCCCTGCTGGTGCCGGGTTCGGACGTCCTGCTGCACGGCGTGGGTCTCAATCCGACCCGCGACGCGTTTTTCCGCGTGGTGCGTGCGATGGGCGGACGCCTGGACATACTCGATCGCCGCGAGTCCGGCGGTGAGCCGGTAGGGGACCTGCGGGTGCGCCATAGTCCGGATCTGGTGGGTGTGGATGTGCCGGGCGAGTGGATTCCGGCCATGATCGACGAGGTGCCCATCCTGCTGGCCCTGGCCGCGCGGGCCCACGGCGTGACGCGCATCCGCGAGGCGGAGGAGCTGCGGGTCAAGGAAAGCGACCGAATCGCGGTCATGGCGCGTGGGCTTTCCGCCATGGGCGTCGACTTGACCGAATACCCGGACGGCATTGACGTGACGGGCGGTGACAGCAGCCACGCAGTGGTCGCCTCCAGCCACGACCACCGTTGCGCGATGAGTTTCGCCGTACTGGGCCTGGTCAGTGAAGGCGGGGTGACCATCGAGGGCGCCGAATACATCGACACGTCCTACCCGGGCTTCCGTGCCGACCTGGCCGGTCTGGGCGCCGAATTGCGGACAGAGGGATCATGAACCGGGTGTCCGCGCCCGTGGTCACCATCGACGGTCCGGTCGGCTCGGGCAAGGGCACGATTTCCACCCGGCTGGCGGCCCGCCTGGGCTGGCGATTTCTCGACAGCGGCGCGCTGTACCGCCTGGTGGCGATCGCCGCGCTGCGACAGGGCCTGGCAGGTGACGACCACGATGCCCTGGCGCGGGAAGCCCGCGATCTCGACTGTCGCTTCGAATTTGACGGCCAGGAAACACGCGTGTGGCTTGGCGAAGAAGAGGTTACCCGCGAGCTGCGCAGCGAGCCGGTCAGCCTGATGGCCTCCCGGGTGGCCGCGGTACCGGCGGTTCGCGCGGCCCTGGTGCAGCGCCAGCGGGACTTTCGTCGTCCCCCGGGGCTGGTGGCGGACGGACGCGACATGGGCACCGTGATCTTTCCCGATGCCGAGGTGAAACTGTTTCTTACCGCCAGCACCGAGGCGCGCGCCGAAAGACGATATAAGCAGTTGAAAGCAAAAGGGGAAAGAGTTAAACTCTCGCGCCTTTTCCGGGACCTGGCGGCACGGGACGAGCGGGACAGTTCCCGCGAAGTCGCGCCACTGCGCCCGGCAGAGGACGCCATCCTTATCGATTCGACCGAATTGGACATCGACGAGGTGGTGCAGAAAGCTTATGTAGTCGTTCATGAAAAGCTTTCAAAAGATTGATTTTTTTTGTTTATATTGCGTTCCGCAATTGCGGATTTTTAAACCACTCGACTCAGGCCAGACACGGCCGGTCGATACAAACGGGTGGACATCGGCGCACGCCGCATGTCCGTGAGACTCAAACCAATGACTGAAAGTTTTGCAGAGCTCTTTGAAGAGAGCCTGGCCTCGAAGAGCCTTAAGCCAGGCACCATCGTCACCGGCACCATCGTAGACATCCGCGACGACGTCGTGGTGGTCAACGCCGGCCTCAAGTCCGAAGGCATCGTTCCGATCAACCAGTTCAAAACCAGCGATGGTGAACTGGAGGTCGAACTGGGCGACAGCGTCCAGGTGGCCCTCGACGCCGTGGAAGACGGTTTCGGTGAAACCCGACTGTCCCGCGAAAAGGCCAAGCGTTCACTGGTGTGGGACAAGCTGGAGAAAGCCTTCGAAGACGACGAGATCGTCCAGGGCAAGATCAGCGGCAAGGTCAAGGGCGGCTTCACGGTCGACATCAGCGACATCCGCGCTTTCCTGCCCGGCTCCCTGGTGGACGTGCGCCCCGTGCGCGACCCGGCCTACCTGGAAGGCAAGGACCTGGAATTCAAGATCATCAAGCTCGACCGCAAGCGCAACAACGTGGTGGTTTCACGTCGCGCGGTGGTCGAGTCCGAGTACAGTGCCGAACGCGAGGCGCTGCTGAAGGAACTGGAAGAAGGCCTGATCGTGAAGGGTGTCGTGAAGAACCTGACCGACTACGGCGCCTTCCTGGACCTGGGCGGCATCGACGGCCTGCTGCACATCACCGACATGGCCTGGAAGCGGGTGCGTCACCCGTCCGAAGTGGTCAACGTGGGCGATGAGCTGGAAGTGCGCGTGCTGCGCTTCGACCGTGAGCGCAACCGCGTTTCGCTGGGCCTGAAGCAGCTGGGCGAAGATCCGTGGACCGATCTGGGCCGCCGTTACCCGGTCAGCACCCGCCTGTTCGGCACCGTGACCAACATCACCGACTACGGCTGCTTCGTGGAAATTGAAGACGGCGTGGAAGGCCTGGTGCACGTGTCCGAAATGGACTGGACCAACAAGAACGTCAACCCGGCCAAGGTCGTGCAGACCGGCGACGAAGTCGAAGTCATGGTGCTGGAGATCGACGAAGAACGTCGCCGTATCTCCCTGGGCATGAAACAGTGCTCCTCCAACCCCTGGGAAGCCTTCGCGGCCACCCACAACAAGGGGGATCGCGTGAGCGGCGCCATCAAGTCCATCACCGACTTCGGTATCTTCATTGGCCTGGACGGCGGTATCGACGGCCTGGTGCACCTGTCCGACATCTCCTGGCTGACGCCGGGCGAGGACGCCGTGCGCAACTTCACCAAGGGCGAGGAAATCGAGGCTGTTGTGCTGGCTGTCGACCCAGAACGCGAGCGCATCTCGCTGGGTGTCAAGCAGCTGGACCAGGACCCCTTCGCCACCTTCATGGCCGAGCATCCGCGCGGCAGCACCGTGAAGGGCACCGTGAAGGAAGTGGACGCCCGTGGCGCCGTCATCGAACTGGACGACGGTGTGGAAGGCTACCTGCGCGCCTCCGAGCTGAAGAAGGAGCGCGTGGACGACGCCACCAAGGAACTGTCCGTCGGTGATGAAGTCGAGGCCAAGTTCACCAGCCTGGACCGCAAGAACCGTTCCCTGAGCCTGTCCATCAAGGCGCTGGAAGACGATGAGCTTGCCGAGGCGCTGGAAGAGTACCAGCAGACCAGTGGCGCCAAGGGCACCACGTCGCTCGGCGAACTGCTGAAGGAACAGCTCGACCAGGGCAACTGACCCGGAACGCGGGCGGCCGGCTGGCCGCCCGCGGTTTTTTCCGGCTTGTCGATGCACCTAATGACAGGGAATCCTAATGACAAAATCCGAACTCATCGATCGCCTGGCGGAACAGCAACAGCACCTGGCCCACGTTGACGTGGAACTGGGCGTCAAGGCCATTCTCGAGCAGATGAGCGCCTCCCTGGCCGACGGGGATCGTATCGAGATCCGCGGCTTCGGGAGCTTTTCGCTGCATTTCCGCGCCCCGCGCCTGGGACGCAACCCCAAGACGGGTGACGCCGTGTCCCTGCCGGGTAAATACGTCCCCCATTTCAAGCCGGGCAAGGCCCTGCGCGAACGGGTGAACAACGTCTGATCCCGCTCCGGCAACGGCTCCTGCTTCGGCCGCCACGCCAAACGGAGGCGACATGTACAAGCTGTTTTTCGTCCTGATCGCGATTCTCGCGGTCGGCGGCGGCTTGCTGATCGGCACGCTGAACGCGCAGCGAGTCACCCTCGACTTGTTGTGGGTCCAGCTCGACTGGCCGCTGGGCCTGGTGGCCGTGGCCTTCCTGGCGCTCGGCGTGCTGCTCGGCGTTGCCGCCACCTGGGTGTTGCAGGTCTGGCCCGCTCGGCTGGCCCTGCGTCGCGAACGCAGCGCGCGTGACGCGACATCCCCGCCTGACGTCGAATCATGATGGAGTGGTTTCTGCTCGCCCTGGTGCCACTGGCGGCACTGGGCGGTTGGTGGCTGGCGCGTAAGCTGTTTCAGCGCAACGAGACTCGGCGCAACCGCCAGTTCTCCAGTCGCTACTTCCAGGGGCTCAACTACCTGCTCAACGAGCAGCCCGACAAGGCCATCCAGGTTTTCCTGGAAATGGCCGAAGTCAACAAGGACACCTTCGAGACCCACCTGGCCCTGGGCGCGTTGTTTCGCCGACGTGGCGAGGTGGACCGTGCCATCCGTATCCACCAGAACATCATCAGCAAGCACAACCTGGACGACGCGCAACGCACCAAGGCGCTGCTGGAATTGGGCGAAGACTACATGCGCGCCGGTCTGTTCGATCGTGCCGAGCGCCTGTTCAGCGAGTTGACGCAGCGTGGGGCGCACGCGCCGTCGGCACTGCGCCACCTGCTGGACATCTACCAGCAGGAGAAGGACTGGGACAAGGCCCTGGAAAAGGCCCGGGCACTCGAAGAAGTCAGTGGTGAGCGCATGGGGGTGATCATGGGGCACTTCTGCTGCGAACTGGCGGAGGAAGCCCTGCAGGGTGGCGAGGCGGAGACTGCACGCAAGATGCTGCGCCAGGCGCGGCGTCACGATCCGCAGAGTATTCGGGAGCGCATCGTGCAGGCCAAGATCGCCCGGCACGCGGAACAGTTCGTGGAAGCGATGGGCCTGTACGAGGAAATCGCCGGCATGGACGGCGACGTCATTCCGGATATTCTCGAACACTACCTCGAGTGCGCGGAAACCAGTGGCCAGCTGGCGCGCGCCGAGGCGACGCTGCGCGAGTGGTGCGCCGCCCACGGCAGCATCAGCGTCATTCTGAAACTGACCGAAATGCTGCAGCAGCACGAGGGCCTTGGCCCGGCAGCGCGTTTCCTGGCCGGGGAGCTGGGCAAGCACCCCTCGGTACGGGGCCTGGACAAGTTGATCGAGCTCAAGCTGGCCGGCGGTCCGGACATCGAGTCGGGGGACGAAATTCTCCGGGCGGTGGCACAGCGACTGCTGGCGCGTCAGCCCACGCATCGCTGCAGCCATTGTGGCTACAGCGGGCATACCAATTACTGGCAATGTCCCAGCTGCCGCCGCTGGGGCACCACGCGCGTCATTCACGGCGTGCTGGGTGACTGAACCGGGCCGCACCGTGCAGGGTTGGCACGCGTGATCCCGGCCATCCTCCTCAGTTTTTTCCTGTCACTGGCCGGCACGGGCGCCTACGCGTGGGCGGCGCAGCGGGGCGGTCTGCTGGATCGCCCGGGTCACCGCGCCAGTCACGATACGCCCACGCCGACCGGCGCCGGTATCGCCCTGGTGGCCTCGCTTCTGATCACGGCCTGGGGGGTCGGGGTCGACGGCGGTGAGCCACGACTGGGGCTGCTGTCCCTGTCCGCGTCCTGGGCCGTCGTTGCACTACCGCTTGCGCTGGGCCTGTCCCTGGTGGGGCTGGCGGATGACCGCTTCGATGTCTCCGCCTGGTGGCGACTGCTGGCGCAAGTCCTGGCCTCCGGGGGGCTGCTGGTGGCCGCCGGCGTGCCTGGCGGGCTCGCGCCCTGGTCCATCCCGTTGCTGGTGCTGGCGCTGGTGTGGACCATGAACGCGGTGAATTTCATGGACGGCAGCAACGGCATGGCCGGCATGCAGGGTCTGTTCTCCGCAGCCCTGGTCGGCGGGGTGTCTGTCCTGGGTGGCGATTCCGCGCTGGCGATCGCGGCGTTCTGCCTGGCGGCCGCCTGCGCCGGCTTTCTGCCCTGGAACGCGCCGCGCGCGCGGGTGTTCATGGGTGACGCGGGCAGCGTGCCGCTGGGATTTCTCCTGGGTGGCCTGTGTATCGCCGGCGCGCTGCGCAGTGTGCTGCCCTGGCCGGCCGCCATCGCGGTGCTGGCCGTATTTCACGTGGACGCCGGCCTGACCCTGTTGATGCGAATGCGACAGGGCGAGCGGTGGTATACTCCGCACCGAAGGCACGTGTACCAACGGCTGCTTGCCCAGGGATGGTCTCACGGTCAGGTACTGCTGCTTTATTCGGCGCTCAATGTCGGTATCGTGGCGCCGGGCGTGATGCTGGGAACCATCCATGCGCAGTGGGCCTGGGAAATCGCCGCTGGGGTGTTTGTACTGCTGGCGGCAAGCTGGTACGCAGTGTCTCTCAAGCTGGGGGAAGAAACTTGAGCGACAACGAAACTGACAACTGGCAGGGGCTGTTCCGGCACCCGAGAGCAGCCGTCGTGCTGCATGACCTGGGCATGGTCTTCCTGTCCTGGTTCGCCGCACGTTTCATGGCCGAGCGCCTGTTCGACATTCCCATTCTCGACACCTGGTCACTGACCTCCGAATGGCCGCTGGTCATGGCCCTGCAGGGCCTGGTGCTGTGGGCCACGGGCCTGTACAAGGGCCTTTGGCGCTTCGCCAGCTTCAACGACATGTGGAACATCGTACGCGCGGCCGTATTCGGTGGCGTGCTGATTTTCCTGGGCCTGTCGCTGCTGCGCGGCGGGCAGTTCGGCAGCTGGCTGCCGGAAGTACTGGTTTATCCCGGCCTGCTGTTCGTCGCGCTGGCTTTCCCGCGCATGTTCTACCGATTCTGGAAGGATTCCCGCTTACCGCACCAGGCGGCGGACGAAGGCCTGGAGCGCGTGATCGTGCTCGGCGCCGGACGGTCCGGAGCCATGCTGGAACGTGAACTCAAGCACCGTGGCGGTTATCTGCTGGTGGGCTTCCTGGACGACGATCCACGCCTCCGGGGCGGCGAGGTGCATGGCGTGCCCGTGCTGGGTGTGATCGACGACCTGCCGGCCCTGGCCCAGCAACTGAAGGTCGACCTGGTCATCATCGCCATGCCCTCGGCCACCAACCAGCAGATGCAGCGCATCGTGCGGGTGTGTGAGCACAGCGACGTGGAATTCCGTACCCTGCCCACGCTGCAGGATCTGGGTAACAAGGCCACCCGCATCAACGTGTTGAAGAAGGTTGCCATCGACGACCTCCTGGGCCGCGAACCGGTGTCGCTGGACTGGGACGCCCTGCGCGACGGCCTGGTCGGCAAACGGGTCATGGTGACTGGCGGCGGCGGCAGCATCGGTTCGGAGCTGTGCCGACAGATCGCCCGCCTGAACCCGGTGGAGCTGGTCGTCATGGACAACAGTGAGTACGCCCTGTACCGGATCGACCTGGAACTGCGCGGCGAGTTCGAGGACCTGGTGTTCTCATCCATCCTGGGCGACATCTGCGATCCGGCGACGGTGGAAACCATGATCGCGCGTTACAAGCCGGAAGTGATTTTCCACGCAGCCGCCTACAAGCACCTGCCCATCCTGCAGACGCAGATTCGCGAAGCGGTGCGCAACAACGTGATCGGCACGCGGAGACTCGCCGAGGCGGCGGACCGTCACGGCGTGGGGACCTTCGTGCTGATTTCCACCGACAAGGCCGTCAATCCGGCCAACATCATGGGCGCGACCAAGCGCGTGGCCGAGATGTTCTGCCAGAACATGAACTCGCACTCCGACACCCGTTTCGTGACCGTGCGTTTTGGCAACGTGCTCAACTCCAACGGCAGCGTGGTGCCCCTGTTCAAGGAGCAGATCGAACGGGGTGGTCCGGTGACCGTGACGCATCCCGAGATCACGCGCTATTTCATGACCATCGCCGAGGCCAGCCAATTGATCATGCAGGCGGCGTTGCAGGGTCAGGGCGGTGAAATCTACGTTCTGGACATGGGTGAGCCGGTACGCATCACCTTCCTGGCCGAACAACTGATTCGCCTTGCAGGCAAGGAGCCGGGGCGCGATATCCAGATCGTCTACACTGGCCTGCGCGCCGGCGAGAAGTTGTTCGAGGAACTGTTCCACGAACTCGAACCCAACGAAAAAACCGCCCACCAGAAAATCTACCTGGCGCACCCGCGGCAGGCCGATTGGGCGGAGTTGCAACGCGAACTCCAGCGAATGGAGGCGGCAATGCAGCGCTACGACGTCAACGCCCTGCAGGACAGCCTGAACCGACTCGTGCCGGAACTGAGCCAGTCCGTGCAGCGCTCCTCGAGAGAGCGGGTCGTCCCCATTCATCGCAGCAACTGATCGTTTCGATCCCGGATTTTTCACGTGTCATCGCCAGTCAGGAAAGCCGTGTTTCCCGTGGCGGGTCTCGGTACCCGCTTTCTTCCCGCCACCAAGGCCGTTCCCAAGGAGTTGTTGCCGGTGGTGGATCGCCCGCTGATCCAGTATGCCGTGCAGGAGGCCGTCGAGGCCGGGGTGGACACCCTGGTGTTCGTGATCGGCCCGGAGAAGCGCGCGATCCTGAAACACTTCGAACGCGACCCCGGCCTCGAGGAACTGTTGGCGAGCGCCGGCAAGGACGAACTGCTGGCCCGCGTCAGGGACATTCTTCCCGACGGCGTTTCCGCGCACGCCACTGTTCAGGAGCAGGCGCTGGGCCTGGGTCACGCGGTGTTGTGCGCGCGCGAGTTCGTGCCCGCGGATGAACATTTTGCGGTGCTGTTGCCCGATGACATGGTGCTGAATCATGGCCCCGGCGCGCTGGCGCAGCTGGTGGCGGTGCACGAGGCCACCGGGGGCGGCGTGATCGGCATGGAACGCATCGACCCGTCACTGACCGGTAGTTACGGCATCGCCGAAGTGGCGGAAGACGACAGCGGTTATTCGCGCATCGCTTCGCTGGTGGAGAAGCCGCCGCCTGAAGAGGCGCCTTCCAACCTGGGGGTGGTTGGCCGCTACGTCCTTGACGGCCGCCTGTTCGATACGCTCGAGACCATCGGTAAAGGCGCCGGGGGTGAGATCCAGCTGACCGACGGTATTGCGCAGTTCATGGGTGAGCACCCGGTTTACGCCCAGGCTCTGGAGGGCAAACGGTACGATTGCGGATCCCGCATGGGCATGCTGCAGGCCAACATCGACTACGCCCTGGAAGTGGACGATCTGCGCGATCGCTTGCTGGCGCACCTTAACAGCGCGTTGGCGCGCCAACGCTGAGATGCCCCGCGTCCGGGATTTTGCCGATTGGCCGTCGGGCCGTATCTTGCGCCTGCCCCATCGATCCCGTGTGCTGGCGGGGAATCCCTGGGACGACCCCCTCGATCGCGACCTGAATGTCTATCTTCCGCCGGGCTACGACGATGCCGGCGATCCGCTGGTGTCCCTGTGGGATTTCGCGGCCTTTACCAACGCCGGCCCGGGGCACCTGAACTGGCGCAACCAGGGTGAGAACCTGGTGCAACGCCTGGACCGCCTGATCCACCAGGGCCTGTTGCCACCGGTGGTCGTTCCCATGCCTGACTGCTACACCTCGCTGGGTGGCAATCAGTACATCAATTCACCCGCGGTGGGCGCTTACGCCGACTACGTGGTCGAGGAACTGGTGCCGCTGCTCTCCAGCGCGGTCAACGTGGCCGATACGGCTGCCGGTCGTGGCGTGTTCGGCAAATCCAGCGGCGGCTACGGCGGACTGCGCCTCGCCATGGCTCGCCCGGATGTCTGGGGCGGGGTTGCGATGCATGCCGCGGACTGCGGCTTCGACTGGGTCTATCGCCCGGAATTGCCCACGACCTGCCAGGTGCTGGCCGATCACGGTGGCGACCCGCAGCGATTTCTCGAGGTCTTCTGGCGCAACCGAAAGCTGGGCGGAAGGGACTTTTCCGTGCTGATGACGCTGGCCATGGCCGCGACCTACGATCCGGACCCCGAAGAGCCGGGACGTATCCGTCTGCCCATGGACCTGGAAACCTGCACCCTGGACGAAGTTCGCTGGTCGGCCTGGCTGGCGCATGACCCGCTGAACCTGGTGGCGGACCATGTGGAGGCCTTGTCCGGGCTGCACTGCCTGTACATCGACGTGGGCCGGCGTGACCAGTACAACATCCAGTTCGGGACCCGTGCGCTGGTCCAGCGGCTGGAAAACCTGGGTATCCGCCACCATTTTGAAGAGTTCGAGGGCACCCATTCACAGATGGATTGGCGCCTGGACACTTCGCTGCCCCTGCTGGCCCGGGCCTTGTACAAAGCCTCCGGACTGGCCACCGGGCAGGATGACGAGGACCGCGAACCGTGATCGAAATCACTCCCGCCGCGCAGGAATACTTCGGCAAGCTGCTGGCGCAGCAGGATGCCGAAGACCTGGCGTTGCGCATCCAGGTACAGCACCCGGGCACCCCGAAGGCCGCCTGTGACCTCCAGTTCTGTCCCGACGGCCATCAGGCCCGCGATGACCGGAGCGAGTCCTTCGAGCATTTCACCCTCTACGTGGCGGCGGACAGCGTGACGTGGCTGGAGGATGCCCTGATCGATTTCGAGGCCGAGGATACCGGCGGCCAATTGACCATCAAGGCGCCGAACATCAAGGGTGATGTACCGGCGGATAATGCGCCGCTGGCCGATCGCGTGCGCTGGGTAATCGATTCGGAGATCAATCCGCAGCTGGCTTCCCACGGCGGGATGGTGTCGCTGGAGGGCATCACGGACGACATGCAGGTGGTGTTGCGTTTCGGCGGCGGCTGCCACGGTTGCGGCATGGCTGACGTGACGCTCAAGGAGGGGATCGAAAAAACCCTCAAGGGGCAGTTTCCGGAGATTGCCGGATTGCTCGACGCGACCGATCACGCCACCGGCGAGAATCCTTACTACTGATCGCGTGCCGGCCTTACGGGTCGCCGCTGGCGACCAGTAATGCGCAAAACTCGTGATGGCAGGTTCCCGGACGGGAACGTCACTCTTCTTCGAGGGTCTCCACGCCACTGGGCAGGGATGCGTAAAACGCGGCCAGGTCCTCGATGTCCTCGTCGCTCAGGGTGGTGACCAGCCCGGCCATGATGGCGTTTTTGCGTTCGCCGTCACGGTAGGCCCGCAGGGCATGGGCCAGGTAGTCTTCGTACTGCCCGGCCAGGATGGGATACATCGGGTCGATGCCCATGCCGTCGGCGCCGTGGCAGGCCTGGCAGGTGGTGGATTTTTCCTTGCCGGCATCGGCATCGCCCGCCCATGCCTGAGGGGCGCCGGCCAGTAGCACGGCGGTGGCCAGCCCGCCCAGCAGTTGGCGCATCATTGTTCTTCTCCCTTGGCGCCTTCCAGCCAGGCCGCGATGTCGGCGATGTCCTCGTCGCTGAGGCTTTCTGCGTGCAGGCTCATGGTCGGATGTTCGCGGTCACCGGAGCGGTATGCCTTGAGTGCCGATTCGATGTACACGGCCCGCTGACCGGCCAGTTTCGGCACGCTGTACGTCGGGTAGACGTTTTTGTAGCCCGGAATGCCATGGCAGCCGGTACAGGTGTAGCCCTTGATTTCGCCGGCTTCCGCATCGCCTTCCGCCATGGCCGGGGTGGCCAGCAGCGCGGTCAGTGCGAGTCCCGTGGTAAGCAGTGTTCGCATGGGGTCATCGTCTCGGGATGATTCAATCAAGGGCGGGATTATACCGGCCCGGCGTGCCCAAACCAAAGGCTTTACGGCTATGTCCGCCAGATTTCACCGCGGGTTGGCGATTTCCGCCACGGCGTGGCGGAGCGCCGTGGGCTGAACTCGTACAAGTGTCTGATTATCCGTGAAATTCGGGCATGGCGTGGATTTTGCATCAGGGGAGGGGAGCAAGACCGTTCCCGGGGAAGGCCACCATCCGCAACCGGCCGACCACGGGTTTCCCGCCCCGGAGCGGGGCCGCGTGCCGATTCTGGTTGAAGCCGCGACCCCGCTGCGGGGCACCTCCTCAGCAGAAGTCCCGCGAGCGCGCCCGGAAACCCCGCATCAGGGAATCGTAGTCGTGCAGGCGCCCGGCGATCAGGTGGTGCACGTCACCGTCGCTTTCCAGTATTCCGTCCACGCCGAGCAGGCCGGCGCGCAGCACCAGGGCGCGCTGGCGCTCCCAGACCCGGGGCCACAGCACCACGTTCACCGTCCCCGTTTCGTCTTCCAGGGTGAGAAACAGGGTGCCGTTGGCGGTCTGCGGTCGCTGGCGCATGGTCACCAGGCCACCGGTTCGGGTATGGCTGCCGTGGGGCAGGGCGATCACCTCGGCGGCGGTGCGTGCGCGTCGCTGACGCAGCGCGCCGCGCACGAAGGACACCGGGTGGCGCCCCAGGCTCAGGCCCGTAGCGCGGTAGTCGGCCTCCAGGTCGTCCCGTGGCGCGGGGGGGCGGATGGCCACCTGGCGGCTGTCCCGATTGTCGCGCCCGTCTACGCCGGCCAGCAGGTCGGCCCGTGTCGCCTGGACGGCGGCCGATTCCCAGCGCGCGCGGTGGCGGTGGCCGGCGATACCGCGCAAGGCGCCGGCCTCGGCCAGGGCCCGCAGCTCGCGCCGGTTCAGGCCTGCCCGGTCACACAGGTCCTGGGTGTCACGGAAGCGGCGTAGCGCCCGCGCGGCGACCAGTCGTTGCGCGGCGGCTTCGCCGAAGCCCCTGATCATGCGCAGGCCCAGGCGCAGGCAAGGGAGATGCCGCTGCCCCCGTTTTTCCTCCAGGGTGCAGTGCCAGTCGCTGTAGCGCAGGTCCACGGGATGCACGGTCACGCCATGTCGTTTTGCGTCCTGCACCAGCTGGGCGGGTTGGTAAAAGCCCATGGGCTGGGCGTTGAGCAGGGCGGCGGTGAAGGCAGCGGGATGATGCCGCTTGAGCCAGGCCGAGACGTACACCAGCAGGGCGAAGCTGGCGGCGTGTGACTCGGGAAAACCGTATTCTCCGAAGCCCTTGACCTGGTTGAAAATCTGCTCGGCGAATTCCTCGTTGTAGCCGCGCTCGCGCATGCCGCCCACCAGTCGCCGGTGCATGTGCTCCAGGCCGCCACGACGCGCCCAGGCTGCCATGGAACGGCGCAGCTGGTCCGCTTCCGAGCCGCTGAAGCCGGCCGCCACCATGGCGATCTGCATCACCTGCTCCTGGAAGATGGGCACGCCCAGGGTGCGCTCCAGGACCCGTCGCAGATCTTCCGAGGGGTAGCGGACCTGCTCCTCGCCACGGCGCCGTTTCAGGTAGGGGTGCACCATGTTGCCTTGGATGGGTCCGGGCCGGACGATGGCCACCTCGATCACCAGGTCGTAGAAACACGCCGGCTTCAGGCGCGGCAGCATGGCCATCTGCGCCCGGGACTCCACCTGGAACACGCCCACCGTGTCAGCCTGCTGGATCATGGCGTAGGTCGCCGGGTCTTCCGGCGGAATGCTGGACAGGGTCAGGCAAGGCTGGTCCTGACTCCAGTCATTCACCAGGTCCAGGCAGCGGTGAATGGCGGTGAGCATGCCCAGGGCGAGGCAATCGACCTTGAGCAAACCCAGGGTTTCCAGGTCGTCCTTGTCCCACTGGATCACGGTGCGGTCGGCCATGGCGGCGTTTTCCACCGGCACCAGGCAGGCCAGGGGTCGCTCCGAGATCACGAAGCCGCCTACGTGCTGGGACAGGTGGCGTGGAAAGCCGCACAGTTCCGGCACCAGGTGCAGCAGCTGGCGCACGGGCAGGCTGCCCGGGTCGAATCCCTGTTCGGCCAGGCGTTCCTGCAAGGTGTCGGGCTGATCCCACCAGGCCAGGTTGCCGGCCAGCTGGTCCACCTGGCCGGGGCTGAAGCCCAGGGCCTTGCCCACGTCGCGCACGGCGCTCTTCGGGCGATAGCTGATCACCGTGGCGGCCAGGGCGGCCCGGTCGCGGCCATACTTGCGATAGACGTACTGGATCACCTCCTCGCGGCGCTCGTGCTCGAAGTCCACGTCGATGTCGGGAGGCTCGTCCCGCTCACGGGAAATGAAACGCTCGAACAGCATGTTCATGCGCGCCGGGTCCACTTCGGTGATCCCCAGGCAGAAGCAGACCGCGGAATTGGCTGCCGAGCCTCGTCCCTGGCAGAGAATCCCTTCGCCACGGGCGAAGGCCACGATGTCGTGGACCGTGAGAAAGAAGGACTCGTAGCCCAGTTCCTCGATCAACCCCAGTTCACGCTCGATCTGGTCCCGTAGCCGCTGGTCGATACCGTCGGGCCAGCGCTGCCGGATGCCGGCTTGCGTGAGGCTGCGCAGGTGCCCGGCCGCGCTCATGCCCTCGGGCACCACTTCACGCGGGTAGCGGTAGCGGAGCTGGTCCATGCGGAAGCGACAGCGCTCGGCGATACGCACGGATTCACGCAGCCAGTCGGCGGGGTAGCGCGTGGCCAGCGCGTCACGGGGCAGCAGGTGGCGTTCGCCGGAGGGCAAGGCGCGGTAGCCCAGTTCCCGCACACTGCAGCCGTGGCGAACGGCCGCCAGCACGTCATGCAGCATGCGTCGTCCGCGCCGGTGCATGCGGACGTCGCCGCAGGCGGTCACGGGCAGGCCGACGGCGCCGGCGGTGGCCGCCAGGCGGGCGCGCCGCGTGTGGTCATCCTCGCCCAGGCATAGGTTGGCGCCCAGCCAGGCCCGGTCGGGGAAATGGCCGGCCACCCAGTGTGCGGTTTTTACGTCCTTCTCGCCGGTCGGTCCCGTGGCCGGCAGCCACAGCGCCAGGCAGTGGTCCAGGCCGTGTTCGAAGTCTTCTCGCGCCAGGCGATAGTCGCCCTTGGGGGCGTTGCGTCGTCCCCGGGTGACCAGGGTGCACAGCTGGGTGTAAGCGGCCTCGTCGGCCGCCAGCAGGACCAGTTGCGAACCCCCGTCCAGGCGAAACCGGCTGGCGGGAATCAGGTCGATGGACCGCCCGGCGTCACGCGCCCGCAGGGCTTCCTCGTGGGCGCGAACGATACCGGCCAGCGAGCATTCGTCGGCCAGGGCCAGGGCGCGGTACCCCAGGTCCGCGGCCCGCGCCACCAGTTCCTGGGGGTGCGAGGCGCCCTGGAGAAAGCTGAAGTTGCTCAGGCAGGTCAATTCGGCATATGCCGGCGTGTCGGGACGTTGCATACTGTAAATATATACAGTTTCCGATGGGCTGTCCCCGGGGACTGACGGGCCGTTCATGGCGCCCACGGTCAAGTTCCTGACCGCATTGGAAAAAGCGGCAAACGCCCCCATCCGTTATACTGTGCGTTCGTCACGTGGCGTCTCCAGGCCGACCCGGCAGTCCGGGCAGCCATGGACAGCGGCGCCGGCGAAATCACGGCTCCGGCAAAGACCGGGTCGCCGACAACCATGGACTTGATCCGAAGGACAGGTACCGATGACAAGCGAGCTCACCCCTTACGCCATCCTCGGCGACGGGCGGTTGGCGCGACACATGCGCCACTACCTGCAACTGGAGGGCCAGCCCTGTACCGGCTGGGCCCGTAATCCGCGTTCTGATTTCAACACCCATGACCATCCCGACGCGGAGCAGCGTCTGCGCGCCACCGTGGCCGGCGCCGAGCGCGTCCTGCTGCTGGTGGCCGACGATGCCATCGCGCCATTGTTGCGCCAGTACCCTTTTCTGCATCAGCATCGCCTGGTGCACTGCGCGGGTGCGCTGAGTCTGCCTGGCGTGGCTGGCGCCCATCCCCTGATGACCTTCGGACGGGCGTTGTACACCCTGGACGACTACCGGGCCGTGCCTTTCATGGTGGAAAGCACACACGACTTCGTGACCCTGTTCCCCGGCCTGTGCAACCCGCACCACGCGATCGCCCCGGAGCACAAGGCCGAATACCACGCCCTGTGCGTCATGGCCGGCAACTTTCCGCAACTGCTCTGGCGCGCGGTCGCTCACCGCCTCGAAGGCGATGTCGGCGTACCGGGCGAGGCCCTGGCCGCCTACCTGCGCCGGTCGCTGGAAAACTTCCTGGCCGATCCCGAGGGTGCCCTGACTGGACCGCTGGCCCGGGGTGACACCGCCACGCTGGCCCGCAACTGCACCGCCCTGGGTGACAGCGCCCTGGGCGAGCTCTACCGCGCGTTTGTCGCGTTTCACGGCGACGCTGAACCCACCCGGTCACGACTGGAGCGAAACGCATCATGAACGTACTCAATTTTCCCGAACGCAAGCGCAACCACGACCCCCTGGTCATGGTGACCTGCTACGACTTCACCATGGCCGCCATCGTTGCCGATTCCGACGTGGACCTGATCCTGGTGGGCGACAGCGCCGCCATGGTCGTTCACGGCCACGACAGCACGCTTCCCGTTGACGTCGACGACATGGCCACCCACGTGCGCGCCGTGAAACGCGGCGCGCCGGACAAGTTCATCGTTGCCGACCTGCCGTTCCTGTCCTGCCGCAAGGGCCTGGGTCCGGCCATGGAGGCCGTTGAAGTGCTGATGAAAGCCGGCGCCTCGGCCGTCAAGATCGAAGGCATCCGCGGCCAGGAGGAACTGGTGCGGCACATCGTGGACTCCGGCGTACCGGTCATGGGCCACCTCGGGCTGACGCCCCAATCAGTCAACCAGCTTGGCGGGTTTCGCGTGCAGGGCCGCAGCGAGGACGAGCGTGAGCGGCTGAAACGCGAGGCGCTCGATTGCCAGGCGGCCGGCTGTTTCGCGTTGGTGCTCGAATGCGTGCCGGAATCGCTGGCCGGCGAGATCACCGAATCCCTGGACGTCGTCACCATCGGCATCGGCGCGGGCAAGGACACCGACGGACAGGTCCTCGTACTGCAGGACCTGCTGGGCCTGTCATCCAATTTCCGGCCGAAGTTCGTGCGCCGTTACCTGGACGGTCGCGCCCTGGTCCTGGATGCCCTGGACCGTTTCGCGGAAGACGTTCGCAACGAGGCGTTTCCGGCCGAGGCGGAGCGATACGCCGGATGAAACTGCACCGTGACCTGGATGCCTGGCGCGCCGACCGCGCCGGGCTCGAATCGACGCGGCTGGGTTTCGTACCGACGATGGGCGGCCTGCATGCCGGGCACCGCTCACTGGTCGAACGCAGCGTCACGGAGAACGACCTGACCGTGGTCAGCCTGTTCCTCAACCCCACGCAGTTTGACCAGGCGGCCGATCTCGACAGTTACCCGGCGGACGGCGCGCGGGACCTGGAAGTGCTGGCCGACTGGGGCGTGGACCACGTGCTGGCGCCCGCACGCGACGACATCTATCCCGATGACTACCGCTATCGCGTGAGCGAACAGTCCCTGTCTCGTGAACTGTGCGGGGCGCACCGTTCCGGCCATTTCGACGGCGTGCTGACCGTGGTCATGCGCCTGCTCAACCTGGTACGCGCCGATCGCGCCTATTTTGGCGAGAAGGACTGGCAGCAACTGGAGCTGGTGCGTGGCATGGTCGAGGCGTTTTTCGTGGGCACCGAGATTGTTGCCTGTCCCATCGTGCGCGAGGCGGACGGCCTGGCGTTGTCTTCGCGAAACGCACGGCTGGATGCTACGCAGCGCAGGCTGGCGCCGGCCCTGTACCGTGCCCTGGTCTCGTCGCCCGATGCGGACAGCGCGGCCCGGCGTCTGGCTGGCCAGGGCTTCGATGTCGACTACGTGGAAGACCGCGGCCGTCGGCGCCTGGCCGCGGCGCGGCTTGGCGAGGTTCGCTTGATCGACAACGTGGCCCTGCCCGAACCCACGGAGGCGCTGCGTGATGCGTCCTGACTCGAACGTTCTCTTGATGATGTCGGGCTCCATCGCTTGCGCCAAGGCGACCTCGCTGATTTCAGGCTGGCGCAAGCAGGGACACCGGGTACGCGTGGCGTGTACGGGGTCGGTCGCCGAATTCATCGGTCACGCAACGCTGGAGGGCCTCAGCGGCGAACCGGTGTTCGGCGACACCTTCGAAGCCGGTCGCGCCATGGATCACATCACCCTGGCGCAGTGGGCCGACCTGGTGGTGGTGTGTCCGGCCAGCGCCAACCTGCTGGCCCGCTTCGCGAACGGCATCGCGGACGACGCGGTGACCACCCTGTGGCAGGCGACCTGGGGCCGGCGGGCGCCACAGTTCGTGGTGCCGGCCATGAACACCCACATGTGGAATTACCCCGCTACCCGGGAGAACGTCGAGCGCCTCAGACGCTGGGGTGTTCACGTGTTGCCCACCAGCGAGGGGGACCTCGCCTGTGGCGAGCGCGGCGCCGGTCGCATGCTCGAGGTGGACGAAATTCAACGCCGGATCGAGTCAGTACTCGCATTCGACGGTCGCCAAACCGGCCGCCGCATCCTGCTTACCGGCGGCGGCACGCGCGAGCCGATCGACGCGGTGCGCTACATCGGTAATCACAGCACCGGGCGAACCGCGGCGGTGCTGGCCGACGCACTGGTGGCGCTGGGCCACGAGGTCACCTGGCTGGGCGGGGCGGGCGCTCGCGAACCGGGTCCCGGGGTACGCCGTGAGCGGTTCGTCACCTTCGCGGATCTCGATGCGCAACTCGAGCGCCTCCTGGGCGGTGAGCACTACGATGGCGTGATTCACGCCGCGGCGGTCAGCGACTTTTCCGTGGCGCGGGGGGGCGGCAGCGACGCCGGCAACGGTAAAATTCCCTCCGGCCAGGCCATGGACCTGCGGCTGGAACCGAACCCCAAGCTGTTGTCCCGGTTGCGCGGTTATTCGCGAAATCCGGACATCCGCGTGGTGGGCTTCAAGCTGACCGTCGGCGCCGACGAGAAAGCGGCACGAGCGGCCGTGACCAGGCTGTTCGACAACCGCTCCAGCGACCTGGTGGTGCACAACGACTTCGAACACATCAGTGACACACATCACGGGTATGATCTGCACGGCGTGAATGGCCTGGCCGGTTCGGCCGGTGACAGCCGGGAACTGGCCCGGGCGTTGAGTGACTTCCTGGAGATCTCCACATGATCCTGTGCCTGGATATCGGCAACAGCCACATATTCGGTGGCGTGTTCGAGGGTGACCAGCTGCGCCTGACTTTTCGCAAAACGTCCAAGCAGGGCGCGTCGTCGGACGAATACGGCCTGTTCTTTCGCTCAGTGCTGCGGGAGAACGGTTTCGACCCCGATGGTATCGACAACATTGCCCTGTGCAGCGTGGTGCCGGAACTGATCTATAGCATCAGCAGCAGTTGCCAGAAGTACTTTGGCCAGCAGCCCTTCGTGCTCAAAGCCGGCGCCCGCACCGGGTTGAAGATCCTGTACCGCAATCCGCTCGAGGTCGGTTCCGATCGCATCGCCAACGCCATCGCGGCCACCGGCATGTACCCGGGTGAGAATCTGTTCGTGCTGGACCTGGGCACCGCCACCACGGTGGACGCCATCAGCGCGGAACGTGAGTACCTCGGCGGGGTCATCATTCCGGGTCTGCGCATGTCCATGGAAGCGTTGGACCGCGGAACGGCGCGCCTGAGTTCGGTGGAAATCCGCCAGCCGGAGCGTTGCCTGGGCCGCAGCACGGCCGCCAGCATCCAGTCCGGCCTGTACCACGGACACCTGGGGGGGCTGCGGGAAATCATGCGCGGGGTAGCGTTGGACTGCTTCGAGGGCCAGCGGCCCCGGGTCATCGCCACCGGTGGGTTTTCCAGCCTGTTCGAAGGCGCCGGCCTGTTCGACGACGCGGTGCCCGACCTGGTGTTGCGCGGCCTGCTCACGGCCCTGGTGATGAACATGTCCCCGGGCTAGGGCGTGTTCCTGCTCGTGTTGGGGGGCGAGCCCGATTCCCGCGTTACCCCGCCGGTGATGGCCAGGCGCATGGCGTCCTCGAAGCGCATGTCCACGGGGGTCAGCACCGATCGTGGCAGGTACAGGGTGTAGCCGCCTACCTGGTAACTCATTGGCAGGTACACCGCCACCGGGTCGTCAACCACCGGGTCGATCGGCAGGTCGTCGAAAGTTTCGCGCGTGACGAAACCCAGCGCCTCGTAATCCTGACCGGGCAACCGGACCATCACCACCTTGCTGAAGCGACGTTGTCCGTCGGCGGAGAAATAGCCGAAGAAGTCCTTCAGCGCCGAGTAGATGGTCTTGATCAACGGCAGGCGCTCCAGCAGGGCCTCGCCCCACTCGAACAGGCGCTGGAAGATGATCACGTGGGACAGCAGGCCCACCAGCAGGATCAACGCCATGGCGGAAACAAGGCCCATGCCCGGGACGTACCACCCCGTGGGCAGCAGTTGCACCAGCACGCTGCCCAGCAGGCGTTCGGCGCCGGCGGCCAGCCACCAGGCGATGGCCAGGGTCAGCGCCACCGGGATGGTCACCACCAGCCCTTGCAGGAACAGTTTTCCCAGCGCGTTCATCGATGCGTGATCTCTTTGCCCGGTGTCCCGGTCACGTTACGCAAAACCCACCGGCTTGGCAAAGCCCCTTCATTCAGCCGAACAAACCGTGCAGGTACCAGCCTGGCCGCGGCTTGTACTCGCGGTAGGCCCACAGCGTGCTGCCCCCGGGGTCGCGCACCACGAAGTAGTCGCGCCGGCAGTCGTGACCGTCCCACCAGCCGCTCTCGATGCGCTCGGGTCCGGCCAGCACGCGGTAGTCCTCGATACGGCAGCGCTGCGGGCTGGGGAACAGCCACACGGGCCGGTGGGGCAGGGCCTGGCAGCGGGCCGGCTCGTCCGGCGCGCGTCGGGCCCAGCTGTATTCCGGGCGGTGGTCCTCCACCCCGCGCAAGCCGGCCACGGCG
>JAUIJU010000058.1 GCA_030431095.1 Gammaproteobacteria bacterium
TCACACCGAGAACGCGGCCGGCGAAACGGTCTGGGTGAATCCCGCCGACGTGGAGACCGAAAAGGACGACAAGGGCAAGATCGTCGCCGCGCGGCTGGTCGGCGACGGCAGCCCGGTGACCGTCGGCGCGGTGGAAAAAATGTCCAAGTCACGCAACAACGGCGTCGACCCGCAAGGCCTGGTCGACGCCTATGGCGCCGACACCGTGCGCCTGTTTTCCATGTTCGCCGCGCCGCCGGACCAGTCGCTGGAGTGGTCGGAGTCGGGCGTGGAGGGCGCGTTCCGCTTTCTCAAGCGCCTGTGGGGCCTGGTGGGTACGCATGCCGCGGCCGGCCCTGCGCCGACGCTGGACGTGGAGGCCCTGGACAACGAGCAGCGCGAAATACGCCGCCTGGTGCACGAGACCATCGCCAAGGTCACCGACGACATCGAACGCCGCTATACCTTCAATACCGCGATCGCCGCGCTGATGGAGTTGAGCAACCACCTAACCCGCTTCGAGGATGACAGCGATGCCGGCCGCGCCGTGGCGCACGAAGGCTGGACCGCCATCGTGCGGCTGCTGGGCCCGGTTACGCCGCATGCCAGTGAAGCGCTGTGGGAGGTCCTGGGTTACGACGCCCCGTTCCTCGACGCCGGCTGGCCGGAGGTCGACGAGCAGGCCCGCGTGAAAACCACCGTCGAGCTGGTGGTGCAGGTGAACGGCAAGTTGCGTGGGCGCATCACCGTTGACCCGGGCTGCGACAAGGAGCCGGCCCTGGCACGCGCACTGGAAGAGGACAACGTGCAGCGCTTCGTGGAAGGCAAGCAGGTGCGTAAAGTCATCCACGTGCCCGACCGCCTGCTGAACATCGTGGTGGGCTGAATGGACCGCCTGTCCCGACGCCTGGTGCTGGCGATCCTGCTGCCCGTCGTCTGCGGGCTCGCCGCCTGCGGTTTCCGGCTCCAGGGCGAGGCGGAATTGCCGGCCGAAATGGGCGCCACCCGCATCGTCACCAGCGACCCGTACAGCCATTTCGTTCGTCGCCTGACCATTTTGCTGGAACAGAACGGCGCACACGTGGTGGACGCGGACGCCGGCGCGGCAGTGCTGGAAATACCTCTCAACGAGGTGCGCAAGGACGTGCTGTCCATCGGTGGCAGTGCACGCATCCGCGAGTACCGGGTCGTGCATCGGGTGCGATTTCGCCTGGTCAACGCCCAGGGCGACGTGCTGGTTCCGGAGCAGACCCTGGAACAGAGTCGCGTGATCAGCTTCGACGAACAGGACATTCTCGCCGCCACGCGCGAGGAGGAGTTCCTGCGCGAGGAACTGGCCGACACCCTGTCCCGCCAGGTGTTGCGACGCCTGGGCACCGCCGGCGCCTGAGCCGTGCCGCTCAAACCTGACCAGTTCACCGCGAAATTGCAGCAGGGTCTGGCCCCGCTGTACCTGTTCGCCGGGCCCGAACCGCTGCTGGTCCAGGAGTGTCGCGACCAGGTATTCGCGGCGGCAGCGGCGCAGGGCTTCACCGAGCGGGACCTGCTCGAGGCCGATCACCGTTTTGACTGGGATCGCCTGGAGGAAACCGCCGGCGCCCCGTCGTTGTTCGCGCAGCGACGTATCCTCGACCTGCGCCTGCCGACCGGCAAGCCTGGCCAGGCCGGCGGCAAGGCGCTGACCGCCTGGGCCGATCAGCCCGATCCCGATACCTTGCTGGTGGTGTCCTGCGAGCAGTGGGACGCCGGTTCACGCAAGGCCAAGTGGGCCCAGGCACTGGACCGTGCCGGCGTGCGCGTGGACATCTGGCCGGTCAGGCCCGCCGAACTGCCGCGGTGGATCGGCGGTCGCATGCAGACCGCCGGCCTGCAACCCGACCGCGAAGCGGTGATGGTGCTGGCGGAACGACTGGAGGGCAACCTGCTGGCGGCGCAACAGGAAATCGACAAGCTGGCGCTGCTCAAGGGGCAGGGGCCGGTCAGTGTCGATGACGTGTTGCAGTCGGTGGCCGACAGTTCACGCTTCGACGCGTTCCTGCTGGTGGAGCGGATCATGGAAGGCAACCTGGCCGATGGCCTGCGCGTGGCGCTGGGTCTGCAGCGCACCGGCGTGGCCATTCAGCTGGTGACCGGCGCGCTGGCGCGGGAGCTGCGCACGGTGGAGGCCTACCGCATGGCCATGGCCGGCGGCGAGAACGAGTCGGTGGTGTTCCGCAAGCTGAACGTCTGGCAAAGCCGCCAGGGCGCTCTGCGCGCCGCCGCGCGCCGCCTGGACGGCAAGCGCCTGGCGGATGCCTGGTACCGGCTGACGGAAATGGATCGTCAGAGCAAGGGGCGCGCCGGTGGCGACCCCTGGCACAGCCTGGACCACCTGGTCTGCCGGCTGTGCGCCTGAACGGGTCGCCGTGCTGAAGCGCCGCGCCGTGTTCGGCGGTACCTTCGACCCGATTCACCGGGGCCACGTGGCGGCCGCGACCGAGGTTCGCGACCGCCTGGGGCTGGGCGATTTCCGCTTTCTGCCGGCCGGCGACCCGCCGCACCGCAGTGGCGCCTTTGCCGCGCCACGGCATCGCCTGGCCATGCTGGAACTGGCGCTGGCGCCATACCCCGGGTTCACCATCGATCAGCGGGAATTGCGTCGCGAGGGGCCTTCCTGGATGAGCGTCACGCTGGACAGCCTGCGCCGGGACCATCCGGACGACGCGCTGCTGCTGGTGCTCGGGCAGGATGCGGCCAACGGTTTGGCGGGCTGGCACCAGTGGCGTCGCATCTCCGATCTGGCCCACCTGGTGATCATGTCCCGGCCGGGGGAACGGCCCGATTATCCGCCGGCCCTGGCCTCGGAGATCGAGCGGCGCTCCACGGACGATGCGAGCACGCTGGGCAGGTCGCCGGCCGGCCGCGTGATGTTCGTGCCGGTCACGCCCCGTGAGATTTCATCGACCGAAATCCGTGCCTGCGTTGGCGATCCCCACGCGCTGCGGCGCCTGGTGGCGGCGCCGGTGGCCGACTATATCGAGACGCACGGGCTGTACCAAACGCGCGCTCCGGCGCGACGCAGCGAGCCGCCTGACCTGTGATTGTCATGCCTGCTGGGCTAGAATGGGGAAGCGTTCACAGCATAGGTCGACATTTGAAAGCACAGACCCGGAAGTCCGAACCCACTGTCCAGCAATTGCACCAACTCGTCCTCTCGACCCTCGAAGAGCTCAAGGCCCACGACATCAAGTCTGTCGACGTGGCCGGCATTAGCCCACTGACTGAACACTTCGTCGTTGCCTCCGGCAACTCGACGCGTCATGTCAAATCGATGGCGGACAAACTGGTGCAGGCGGCCAAGGCCGCCGGTGTGCAGCCACTGGGCGTGGAAGGCGAAGGGGAGGCTCAGTGGGTCCTGGTGGACCTGAACGACATCATCGTTCACCTGATGCTGCCCCAGGCCCGAGCGTTCTATAACATCGAGAAACTCTGGGAAGTCAGCGGAGAGCAGCGGGCGAGACCTCGCACCGCCTGATCCGTGCGTCTCAGGGTTGCCAGCGTCGGCCAGCGCATGCCTGGCTGGGTGTCCGATGCCTGGCAGGAATATGCCCGCCGCATGCCGCGGGAGCTCCCGCTTGAACTCCACGAAGTGGCCCTGGCGAAGCGGGGCCGCAATCCCGACATCGACCGATTGCGCCGCGACGAGGGCAGGGCGCTGCTCGAGGCCGTTTCCCCGGGTTACCGTGTTATCGCCCTGGACGGTCGGGGCAATACCTGGAGCACCGAACAGCTGGCCGCCCGGCTCGAGACGTGGATGGGCGAAGGAAGGCACTGCGGGTTCCTGGTTGGCGGACCGGACGGCCTGGACCCCGAATGCCTGGCCCAGGCCAGCGAGCGCTGGTCCCTGGGACCGCTGACCCTGCCGCACCCGCTGGTGCGCGTGGTGCTGGCCGAGCAACTCTACCGGGCCTGGACCATCACCCGAAACCATCCCTACCACCGGGCCTGAAGCCCTGAATCAGAGGAACGCGCATGAGTGACCTGTTGCTGGTTTCCGGTTCGCCGCGTCGGCGTGAACTGCTGGACATGATCACCGTGCCTTACGAGGCCTGGAACGCGGACATCGACGAGCGGCGTCTCCACGAAGAGCCACCGGCGGACTACGTCCTGCGCCTGGCCGCGGAAAAAGCGGCGGCCGGCATCGCCGCACGGGGTGGCGACCGGCCTGCACTGGGCGCCGACACCATCGTGCTGCTGGACGGCGACATCCTGGGCAAACCGGTGGACCGCGCCGATGCCGGCCGCATGCTGCGCCGCCTGTCCGATGCCACGCACGAGGTGCTGTCGGCGGTGGCGGTCATTCGCACTGATGGTCAGCGGCGCGAGGCCCTGAACCGCACCACGGTACGGTTCGGCGCCGTACCGGAGACCTGGATCGACGCCTACTGCCTACTGGACGAGCCCATGGACAAGGCCGGGGCCTACGCGGTGCAGGGACTCGCCGGGCAGTGGGTGCGCCACATCGAAGGCAGTTATTCCGGTGTCATGGGCCTGCCGCTATTCGAAACGGCGGAACTGTTGCGCTGGGCGGGTGTCGGGGCAGACAGGCCCGCCTTGTGAAATGGTATTCTTGACCGCCGTCCTGCCGGCGCCGTCTCCGGCAGCCCGCATTTCGAGGCACCCCGAACCTTGAGTGAAGAAATCCTCATCAACGTGACCCCTACCGAATCCCGCGTCGCCGTGGTGGAGAACGGCGTGCTGCAGGAAATCTGGCTGGACCGGGTCAGTCACTACGGCTACGTGGGCAACATCTACAAGGGTACGGTGTCTCGCGTGCTGCCCGGCATGCAGGCGGCTTTCGTCGACATCGGCCTGGAGCGCACCGCCTTCCTGCACGCCTCGGACATCGTGCGGGTCGATCGTGAACGGATGACGGGCCAGGTGCCGGACACCACCCTGCGCGAACCGCCCATCAGCGAGTTGGTGCATGAAGGTGCGGAGGTCGTCGTACAGGTCATCAAGGACCCCATTGGCACCAAGGGTGCGCGCCTGACCACGAACCTCAGCGTCCCTTCGCGCTTCCTGGTGCTGTTGCCGGGCAACCCGCACATCGGCGTGTCCGCGCGCATCGAGGACGAGGCCGAGCGGGGCCGCCTGCAGGACCTGGTCCAGCGCTTGCGCGACGAGGCGTCGGGCAACGGCTACATCGTGCGCACCAACGCCGAGGCGGTGGACGATTTCGCGCTGTCAGCCGACATGGCCTACCTGGGCAAGGTGTGGAGCAGCATCCAGGAGACATCCGCCGACTCGAAACCCGGCGAGTGCGTGTACGAAGACCTTTCGCTGCCACTGCGCGCCCTGCGTGACCTGATGCATTCACAGGTTGACCGGGTGCGGGTCGACCACGAGACCACCTTCGAACGCATCAGTGAATTCGTGGGACGCTTCGTGCCCGAGTGGCAGTCACGCATCGAACGCTACGACGTGGAGCGGCCCATTTTCGACGTGTACGGCGTCGAGGACGAGATCGACAACGCCCTGCACCGCACCACGCCCCTGAAATCGGGCGGCCACCTGGTGATCGACCAGACCGAGGCGATGACCACCATCGACGTGAACACCGGCGGCTTCGTGGGCCACCGCACGCTCGAAGAAACCATCTACAAGACCAACCTGGAAGCCGCCCAGGCCATCGCGCGGCAGCTGCGGCTGCGTAATCTCGGCGGCATCATCATCATCGACTTTATCGATATGCACGAGTCCGAGCACCGGGAGCAGGTGATGCGCACCCTGCGCCGGGCGCTTGAGCGTGACCCGGTGCGCACCTCGGTGACCGAGTTGTCCGAGCTGGGTCTCGTGGAGATGACCCGCAAGCGCACCCGCGAGAGCCTGGGCCACGTCATGTGCGAGCCCTGCGCGGTGTGCAACGGCCGCGGCTCGGTGAAAACCGCGGAAACCGTGTGCCTGGAGGTGTTCCGGGAAATCATGCGTTCGGGGCGCCAGTTCGAGGCCGAAAAGCTGCTGGTGCTGGCGTCCCCGGCCGTGGTCGACCTGGTGCTCGACGACCACTCCACCACCGTGGCCGAGCTCGAAGAACTGATCGGCAAGTCCATCCGCTTTCAGCGCGAGGAGCAGTACACGCAGGAACTGTTCGACGTGGTGCTGCTGTGAGACGCGCGGATTCCTGATGGCGCGCCTCGGCACATGGCTGCGGCGCCTGCGGACCCTGTTGTGGACCGCGCTGGCGCTGGTGATCATCGGCGCCGCCGTCCTGGTGGGCGTGGGCAAGCTGCTGATGCCCTACAGCGAACGCTTCAAGCCGAGGCTGGAGGCGGTGCTCGCCGAGCAGTTCAACCAGCCGGTGCGGGTGGACGCCTTTACCGGTGAATGGAAGGCCTTCGGGCCGCGTATCAGCCTGGAAGGCGTCAATCTGCTCGGTGGCGCCGGCGGCGAGGATGCGCTGGCGATTCAGCAGGCGGCGCTGGACATCAAACCGCTCAATGCCCTGATCCGGGGTCGCCCGCTGTATTCCTTCCGCATCATCGGCGCCGACCTTGAACTGGTGCGCCACGAAGACGGTCGCCTGGTGCTGTCCGGCCTGGGCCTCAGCGGCCGCCAGGTGGGCGAGCAGGGGGGGGCCGGGCTGTCCTCGCTGGCCCGGGTGGGCGAGGTGCGCTTACAGGACTCTCGCTTCAGCTTCCTCGACGAAGCGCGGGACATGCAATGGCATCTCGCGGCGATCGAAGGCCGCCTGCAGATGCGCGGCGAACGGCTGGCGCTGGAAGTGCGCGCCAGCATCGCCGGCGCCGGCGGCGCCCGGGTGCTCGGCGACCTGTCCGCCACCGTGCTGGCCGATCTCGATGACCAGGAACAGCTGCGCGAGGTCAACTTCCACGTCGAAACCGGGGAGTTGATGATGCACGAACTGGCGGCGCAGTTGCCCGAGCACAAGCTCAAACCCGCATCGGGCAGGCTCAATGCCCAGTTGTGGGGCAGCTGGGCCCCCGGTTCGCCCCAGGAAATGGCCGGCGTGGTGGATATCCGGGATGCTGGCCTCGACACGGGCGGGAAGCGGCTGCTGCTCGATCACCTGAACGCGCGCCTGGACTGGCGCTGGCGTGACAAGACGCAGTGGCGCATCGACCTGGCCGATGTGCGCGTGCAGGAGAACGGCCGTGACTGGACGGCGCCGCGCATTTCCGTGGAACGCAATCTCGAGGGCAACCTGGGCGTCTGGGTCAGTGCCGACCACCTGCAGGCGGAATTTCCGCTGGAGGTCACCCAGGTCATCATGGGTGAGCTTGGACGGCGCTGGCCCAAGGCGGCACCGACCGCGGGCCGCGGCCCGGTGTACGACTTCGACCTGGTGATCAACGGCAACCGCAAGCTGACCGCCACCTCCGGCCATTTCGAGGACCTGGAGGTGCTTGAGTGGGGCAAGTGGCCGCTGGCGGACGGCCTCGACGGACGCATCGACCTGGCGTACGGCGAAGGCAGCCTGCACGTTTCCGGCGAACAGGTGTCGATCCGCTGGCCTGGAAACTTCACCGCGCCCCTGGTGGCGGACCTGCCGGGGTGCGAAGTGGAGATTCTGTGGGACGAGACCGACCATTGGCAGGTCGACGCCTTACCCTGTTCAATTCTCAGCGAACCGCTCGCCGGCGAGGCGCGGCTGCGTTTCGTCAGGGACGAAGGCAAACCCCGCGTCGACGTCAACGCCCGGCTGGACCGCGCGGAGCTCAGCGCCCTGCACGACTACTGGCCACGCAGCGTCATGAGCGAAAAGGTCACCGACTGGTTGCGGCGTGGCGTCACCGGTGGCACCGCTGGCCCGGCGCGCTTCGTCATGCAGGGCGACATGGACCGCTTTCCCTTCCGGGATGGCTCGGGTGTGGTTCTGGCCGAGGCGACGATCGCGGGGGCCACGCTGGCCTATGCCGAGGACTGGCCGGCGGCGCGGCAGTTGGATGCCAGGCTACGGTTCGAGGGGCCTTCGCTTGCCGTGGTCGGGCAGATCGGCGATCTGGCCGGTGCGACCGTCGAGTTCGCCCAGGCCCGTATCGACGACCTGCAGTCCCCGATCCTGTCGCTGGACTATCGCAGCCAGGCCACGCTGCCGGAGTTGAAAGCCTTCCTGCAGGCGTCGCCGATGCTGGACGACAGCGAACTGGACCCGGCGCAGTATGACCTCCAGGGCCCCGCCCTGACCGAGGGAACGCTCAGGGTGCCCTTCGGCGACGCCGTCGGTGAACTGGCGGTTGAAGGCACCGTCAGCGTGACCGGGGGTCGCTTCACGGAGCAACTCAGTGGCTTGCGGCTCGAAGCCATCGACGGAACCCTTGCCTACGCTCGCGACGGGCTGCGCGCGGAGCAGTTGGAGGCCATGCTCGACGGCTGGCCGGCCACGCTTGGCCTGCAGGCCGCCTGGGACACGCCGCGTCCCTTCCACGCCACGCTCGAGGGTCATTTTCCGGCCTCCCTGTTGGCTGCGAAGATACCCGTGCGCGACGATCCGCTGCTGGCCGGCGTGAACGGCGCCACCGACTGGACCATCGGCCTGGAAGTCACCCGGCCGGAAGCAGAGGCGCCGAGCGAGATCTGGTTGAGCCTGGATTCCCGCCTGTCGGGCGTGGGCCTGGACCTCCCGGCGCCGCTGGACAAGCCCGCGGCGGTGGAATGGCCGCTGTCGGTTCGCTATCCCCTCAAATCCGTGGCGCCGGTGGTGCGCGCGGAACTGGATGATCTGGCCCTGGCCCTGGAACTGGGTGAGGCGGCCCCGACCGGCGCGGCTGATGGCCCGCGGGACCCGGCGGACGATTCGACGAGGGCTTCCTCGGAGCCCGGCCTGGCCGACGACCCGGTGGCGGTGAATCGGGTCGCGCAGCCGGCGAACGCAACGGGCGCCGCGCTGGTGCCGCGGCGCGGCATCCTGACCCTGGACGGCTCAGCGGCGACCTTGCCTCCGCCCGGCGAGTTGCGCGTGGGCGGAACGGTGGCCAACCTGGACCTGGACGGCTGGGTGCGGCTGGCCGTGGACTATGCCGCGGTGATGCGCCATCCGGGGGAACTCACCTGGCACACCGCGGCGCTGCGGGCGAATCGACTGATCCTGCTCAATCGCGCCTTTGACGACGTGGCCCTGGAAATGGGCTACGACGGACAGGTGCTGAGCGGGTCCTTCGACGGAGCGGCCATCGCTGGCGAAATGCGCTACCTCAGCAACGAGGACGGCAGCCACAGCCTGTCGGCGCAAATGGACCGGCTGTACCTGGGAGCGCCGCTCGACTCCGGCGTGACCATGGACACGGACCCGACGGCGCTGCCGGAACTGCATTTTTTCGCCAGGGAGCTGCGCTACCTGGGTCTGGACCTGGGCGAAACCCGCATCGAGGCCTACCCCATCGCCGATGGCCTGCGCATCGAGACCGTCGATGCGGCTTCGTCGCAGCTGACCTTCCAGGCTCGTGGAGACTGGGTGGCGCAGGACGGCGGCAGCCGATCCGATTTCGACATGGTATTGACCTCCGAGAGCCTGGGCGCCATCGTTACGGCCCTCGACCTGTCGTCCGTGCTCGAAGGTGGGCAGACCATGGTGCGTTATGACGCCTGGTGGCCCGGGCCGCCGGCAGCTTTCGCACTCGCCCGTCTCAATGGCGAAATGAGTTTCAGCGTGATCGACGGGCGCATCCTCAACGCCGACCCGGGCGCCGGACGGGTGCTGGGCCTGATGAGCGTCGGCGCGTTGCCCCGCCGCCTGGCGCTGGATTTCAGCGACGTGTTCGATTCCGGGTTCGGCTTCGACCAGGCCAACGGCACGATCCGACTTGATAGCGGCACGGCCTACACCGATGATTTCGTCATGGAGTCCACCGCGGCGCAGCTGGTGATTACCGGCTCCTCGGATCTCGATGCCAAGGAGTTCGATTACCTGATGTCGGTGCGCCCCGGCGTCAGCCAGGCCCTGCCGGTGCTTGGCGCGATCGCCGCGGGTCCGGCCGGGGCGGCGGCCGGCCTGGCCCTGCAGGAATTGCTGCGTGACGCGCTCGGCGGTGCCGCCGAGGCGCGGTACGAAATCACCGGACCCTGGTCCGATCCGGCCGTGGAGCGTTTGCCGGCGGCGCCGCTGGTCGACCCCGATCCGTCCACGGCCCAGGCACAGACAACGGAAGGAACATGAGCGACCTGATTCAACTTGCCACGGACCGGCTGCTCGCGCCGGGTGAACTCGACCAGGGAGACCTGTCGCGGGTGCTGTCCCACCTGATGGGTGCGAGCATCGACGGCGGCGACCTGTATTTTCAGCATGTCACGCGCGAGGGCTGGTCGCTGGAGGACGGGCGCGTGCGCAACGCCTCGCATACGGTGGAACAGGGCGTGGGTATCCGCGCCGTGGCGGGTGACAAGACGGGCTTCGCCTATGCCGACGAGATCGTTCTGCCGGCGCTGCTGGAGGCTTCGACGGCCGCGCGCGCCATCGCCAGCCACGGACAGGACGGAGCGTTGGCCGCCTGGAACCGTCGCCTGCCGGTGGCCCGGTATGGCGCCGGTGACCCGATGGACGCGGTCGACGCCGCGGACAAGGTCGACCTGTTGCGCCAGATCGATACCTACGCCCGCTCGCTGGATCCGGCGGTCAGCCAGGTCATGGTGAACCTGGCGGCGGCCCACGAGACCATCCTGGTGGCGGCCGTGGACGGGGACCTGGCGGCGGATCTGCGTCCGCTGGTGCGCCTTTCGGTCACGGTCATCGCCGAGCGCGATGGTCGCCGCGAGCAGGGCAACGACGGCGGCGGTGGCCGCTTCACCTTCGAAGACCTGGTGGGGCAGGGCGCCTGGCGCCGCTTCGCCGACGAGGCCGTGCGCCAGGCGCTGGTCAACCTCGACGCGGTGGACGCGCCGGCCGGCACCATGCCGGTGGTGCTCGGCCCGGGCTGGCCCGGCGTCCTGTTGCACGAAGCCGTGGGCCATGGCCTGGAAGGCGACTTCAACCGCAAGAAGACCTCGGCCTACAGCGGTCGCATCGGCGAGCGGGTGGCGGCAAAGGGCGTGACCATCGTCGACAACGGCACGCTCGAGAAACGCCGGGGTTCGCTGACCATCGACGACGAGGGCACGCCCACCGGTGAAACGGTGCTGATCGAAGACGGTATTCTGCGCGGCTACATGCAGGACAAGATGAACGCCCGCCTGATGGGCATGGCGCCCACCGGAAACGGTCGACGAGAGTCCTTCGCCCACCTGCCCATGCCCCGCATGACCAACACCTACATGCTGGCCGGCGAACGGGAACCGGAAGAGATCATCGCCTCGGTGGAGCGAGGGTTGTACGCGGTGAATTTCGCGGGTGGACAGGTGGACATCACCTCCGGGCGCTTCGTGTTTTCCGCCAGCGAGGCGTACCTGATCGAGAACGGCAAGGTTACGCACCCGGTGCGTGGCGCCACCCTGATCGGCAACGGTCCCGAGGCCATGACCCGGGTCAGCATGGTGGGGAATGATCTGCAGCTCGACGCGGGCATCGGTGTGTGTGGCAAGGACGGGCAAAGCGTGCCCGTTGGCGTGGGACAGCCGACACTCAAACTCGATCAGCTGGTGGTGGGCGGCACCGAGGCCTGAGCCGGGCCGGGTTGCCTCACGTGGGCGGCAGCG
>JAUIJU010000059.1 GCA_030431095.1 Gammaproteobacteria bacterium
TAACGTTCATATCGGACACCTCTTGCCATGAATTGAAGTACACAGCTCAATTTTGGCGCATTGCGACGCCGTTACGTGCAAGAGGTGTCCATCTCATCATCCCTGTAGGCTCTGCGTTCGCCATCCCTGGCTCACACAGGCCCAAACAAAGCGGGGGGCCTGACCGACCCTCTGGGGATCTCGACATCTGGAGGTTTACTCTCCGGGCGCATTCGGGCGGTACCGCGGATTTGTCGTTGCCTGGCCATTCACGGACTGGCGGTTGTTGGCTGCACCGTTGTTTCCTGGGGCTAAGGGCGCTGTGGTTGTCCTCCGGGCCAGCAAGGAACGGACCACCAACCCACGGGATGTTTCGGGGCGCTGACCGCCGGCCGACTGGATGTCGGGTGGGCCACCTTCTGCCCTTGCCTTTCGGACCTGTGTGAGCCAGGGATGGCGAACGCAGAGCCTACAGGGAGGTACTGGTGCGTGTCCGAAAGGCAAGGGCAGAAGGTGGCCCCCTCCCCGAACCTCACACAGGCGTCAGTCCCCGAAGACGTCCCGGAACATCAGCCGCATGTGCGACCAGGCCGTCGTCTCCGCCAGTTCGCTGTAGGCCAGCGGCAAGCCGTACTTCTGCCCGTTGCCCGTGGCCGCCGGATTGCTGAAGCCGTGCAGGGCGCCGGGAAGTTGCACCAGGTAGTAGTGGGCGCCGATGGACTGCATTTCCGCCTCGAAGGCCGCCACGTCCTCGTCGGCTACCAGCTTGTCCGGCTCGCCATGGTAGGCCGCAATGCGGCAGTCGACGTGGTCCGGGCCGTCGGTGACCGCCAGGCCCAGGCTGCCATGAAACGACGCCACCGCGTCCAGCGTCGCGCCGGCGCGGGCCATGTGGGTGACCACGCCTCCGCCGAAGCAAAAACCGATGGCGGCGGTGCGTGATGCATCCACGGCTTCGTGGTCCTTGAGCGCCTGGAGGGCGGCGCCGAAGCGCAGGCGGGTGGTGTCCATGTCCTCGATCAGCGCGGTCATCAGCTGGCTGGCCTCTTCGGGATTGGCGGCTTCGCGGGCCTCGCCGTAGAGATCCAGCGCCATGCCCACGTAGCCCAGCCCGGCCAGTTGCTCGGCCCGATCGCGGGCATATTCCGTGCGCCCCCACCACTCGTGCACCACCAGTACGCCGGGGCGCGGCCCCGCCTGGTCCGTGTCGTGGGCGAGGTGTCCCTTCATCGTCACCCCGCCGGCGCTGTAAGTGATTTCCTCGGTAACGATATTGCCCATGGTGCCTCCTGTCGGGTGGTCGTGAAGTCCGGCCGGCCGTTGTGGACCACCCCCCGGGGGCCGGTACACTGGTGGGCCACGTTGCTTTGCCGGGCGCCTGCCCCAACATAGCAAACCATTCGCACCTTCTCACAGGACCCGACCATGAATGACCCTATGCAGGACCAGGACATCCGGATGGATGCCGACAATCTCGCGCGCGAAGACGTGTTCACCGACAGCCGCATCGGCACCATCCGGCGACTGACCCCGGTAACCGCCGAGGGCGAGGTGGACAGCAGCCGTGAAGTGCAATACTTCGGCTCGACCCAGATCATGACCCCCGCCGGCGCCCTGCCGCTGAACTTCGAGCTGCCCAACGAGTCGCTGGCCGCGGCCGTGGAAGGCTTCGGCGATGCGGCGAAGGTGGCCGTGGAGCAGACCATGGAAGAACTGAAGGAAATGCAGCGCCAGGCCGCCTCGCAGATCGTGGTGCCCAAGGGCGGCATGGACCCGGGCGCCATGGGTGGCGGCGGACCCGGCGGCATGCCCGGCGGCGGCATCCAGATGCCCTGAGGCCGTGCGCCGCTTGCATACCCTGCTCCGGACCCTGCTGGCGGCCGCACTGCTCGCCGTCAGCGTTTCCCTGGCGGCCCAGGACGGCATGACCTGGCGGCGCGTGGCGCCGGAAAACCTCGTCTTCATCGGCATGGACGAAGGCGAAATCGTGCTGGAACTGAACCCGGCCTTCGCGCCGGAGACCGTACACCGATTCCGGCAGAAGGTCCGCGATGACTTCTATCGCGGCCTGAGCTTTTACCGCGTCATCGAGGGCTTCGTGGCCCAGGCCGGCCCGGGCAGCGACATTCCCGTGGGCGAAGACGAGCAACTGCCACCGGAATTCCAGCGCCTGCGCGACGACGAGGAGCTGGCCTGGACCGGGGTGCAGATGGACGATTTGTTCGCCCCCGAGACGGGGTTCGTCGACGGCTTTCCCGCGGCGCGCGACGCACGCTCCGTGTGGCTGACCCACTGCCCCGGCGCCGTGGCGGTGGCCCGCGGCACGGCGCCGGACACCGGCGCCCACGATTTCTACATCGTCATCGGCCAGGCGCCGCGTTACCTGGACCGCAATCTGACCGTGTTCGCCCGCGTGATCGACGGCATGGAAGTGGCCCAGCGCATCGCGCGCGGCCCCACCGAGGAAAACGGCATCATCGAGAACGACATGGCGCGCAGCCGCATCGGCCGCATGCGCCTGGCCGACCAGCTGGCCGAGGAAGAGCAGCGCGAATTTTACGTGATGGACACCACCAGCCAGGGCTTTCGCGACATGATGACCGCCCGGCGGGACCGCGACCACGACTTCTTCGTGCATACCCCGCCAGCGGTGCTGGACGTGTGCCAGGTGCCGGTGGCCACCCGCGTGGAGCGCGTCTCGCGCCTGTCCCGCCGCGTCCAGGAGTAAGCCTTCGCGACACGGGCTTCGCGGCCGCTATAATCGCTGCTCGTCACCGCGGAACCTCTCGATGCACCGCCTGCTGACCGGAGTCCTGATCTGGCTGTTGCTGGCCCCGGCCTGGGCCATCGACTACGTGCCACCCCGCGGGGACTGGCAGCGGGTGGACCCGGCCCAGGCCGGATTCGACCCGCAAGGCCTCGCCGCGGCCGTTCGGCTGGCGCAAGAACGGGCCGTGGTCGAACCCAACGACCTGGCCGTCCCCATCCGTGAATCCTTCGGCGATGAACCGGGCTTCGAGATCCTGGGACCGACCGGAACCCGCGAAACTTCCGCCGGGCTGATCATCCGTGGCGGACGCATCGCCGCGGAATGGGGTGACCTCGAGCGCGTCGAGATGACCTTCAGCGTGGTCAAGAGTTACCTGTCCACCGTGGCCGCCGTGGCGCGGGCCGACGGCCTCCTCGCCGACCTGGACGAACCCGTCGCCCGCCAGGTGCGCGGCGACGAATTCTCCTCGGACCACAATGCGCTGATCACCTGGCGCCACCTGCTGAACCAGACCTCCGACTGGTCCGGCACCCTGTGGGACACACCGGACTGGGCCGACCGCCCCGAGGGCGACGACCCGGCGGCCTGGCCGCACCGGGAGCTGCACCCGCCCGGCAGCCACTGGAAATACAACGACGTGCGCATCAACCTGCTGGCGTACTCGCTGCTGCAGGTGCTGCGCGAACCCCTGCCGGTGGTGCTGCGCGAGCGCATCATGGATCCCATCGGCGCGTCCTCCACCTGGCGCTGGCACGGCTACGAGAACTCCTGGGTGACGCTGGATGGGCGCAAGGTGCAGTCGGTGTCCGGCGGCGGCCATTTCGGCGGCGGGCTGTTCATCAACACCTATGACCACGCCCGATTCGGCCTGCTGTTCCTGCGCGGCGGGCGCTGGGGTGAGGACCAGCTGGTGGATCCCCAATGGATCGAGCAGGCGCGAAGGCCCACGCCGGGCCGCGCCGACTATGGTTTCCTGTGGTGGCTCAACACCGACCGCGAACGCATTCCGGCCGCGCCCGAATCGGCGTACTGGGCGGCCGGTTTCGGCGGCAACTACATCTACATCGACGAGGAACACGACCTGCTGATCGTGTTGCGCTGGGTGCCCGCCCTGGACGAGGTGGTCACCGCCGTGACCGAGGCGCTGACGCCATGAGCCCCTTCGTCCGGAGCGTAACACTGGTGTTATGGATCGCCGGCCTGGCCTGGCCCAACGCCCCTGCCGCGCGACAGGGCAGCGGCGGTGTCAACGCGCCCCGACATCACGACAAGCCGGTGGTGATCCTGGTGTCCGTGGATGGCTACCGCTGGGACTACCCGGAACGGTTTCCCACGCCGGCCATCGACCGACTGGTGGCCGAAGGCATGCGCGCCGAGCGCCTGCTGCCGGTCTGGCCCACGCTGACCTTTCCCAACCACTACAGCCTGGTCACCGGCCTGTCGCCGGCACGCCACGGCCTGGTCGGCAACGAGTTCCCGGACAGCGAGAACGACCGCTGGTACCGGCTCAGCGACCGGGCATCGGTCGGCGACGGGAGCTTTTACGGGGGTGAGCCGCTGTGGAACAGCGTGGAGCAGGCCGGCATGGTCGCGGCCAGCTATTTCTGGGTGGGCAGCGAAGCCGACATCGGCGGCATGCGCCCCACCCACTGGACCCCGTACGACAAGTCCATGCCGGCCGAGGCACGGGTCAACCAGGTGCTGGCCTGGCTGGACGAGCCAGCGGAAACCCGCCCCCATTTCATCACCCTGTACTTCGAGCAGCTCGATGACCAGTCACACTGGAGCGGGGTGGGTTCGGAGGGGTTTCGTGAAGCCCTGGAGACCATCGACCGCGCCCTGGAGCGCCTGCTGGACGGCATCGATATCCTGCCGGAAGAGCGGGCGGTCTACCTGGTGCTGGTCTCCGACCACGGCCAGATGCCGTACCGGGACGAGGCGCCCTTCGTGCTCGAAGACCAGATCTACCTCGAGGGCCTGACGCTGGTGGACAAGGGTCCGGCCGTGTACGCCTGGCAGGACGAACCCGACCCGGCCGCGGCGGCCCGCCTGGCCGCGGCGGTCAACTCGACCTGGACACGCGGACGCGCCTACACCCGTGACAGTGCGCCCGATTCCTGGGGCCTGTCCCGGAACGAGCGCTTTCCTCACCTGGTCTTCCAGGCCGACCCGGGCCATGCCGTGGTCTCGGTACACGATCGTCTCGACACCGTCACGGCGGGCGACCATGGCTGGGCGCCCGAAGTGCCGGAAATGCACGGTGTGTTCATGGTGCGGGGTCCGGGCATCGAGCCGGGATCGGGCCGGGAGGCGGTCCACAACACGGAGGTCCATGACCTGGTGCTCGGCCTGCTGGGCCTGGTGGACGAAGCGGACGCTGGGGCCGCCACCGGGGAGACGAACGGGGACTGAGCCCGCTCAGGTCCGGGGCGAAACGCCGATGCAGGTGCGGTCGAGGGGTTCCCAGGTGTCGGGTATGGGGTTGTCCAGGCACATCAGCTGCAGCATCTCGACGTGCTCGCGTTCCAGCAGCTGGACGACTTCCGCGCGGATGCCGAGAAACTCCGGGTTGGTCCGCAGCCCGGCAAAGGCCGGATCATCGAAATACAGCCTTTCCCACAGGCCCAGTTCCAGGGATCTGCGCAGCGCGGCCAGGGCTTGCTCCTCCTGGCCGAGGCTGGCCGCCATGATGGCCCTGGCCATGTATTCGTAGGGCGTCGCGATATCCAGGCGCTCGATCTCGCGGACCATGTGGTCGAGACGTTCGGCCGACTCCTCGGCCAGCTCGCGGCGCCCGGTGAGCACCAGGGCCTGGATCATGCGTGCGTGGCTGATACTGAGGTGGTCGCCCCCGATGACGATGCCGCCCGGCGTGGCCTCGCGCAATGACAGGTACAGGCCCTGTGCTTCCTCGAAACGACCGGCCAGGTAGTAGGCATCCGCCATGCGCACCTTGGCCTCGAAGTTGTCCGGGTCCTGTTCGAACCGTGACTGCACGGCCTGCAGGGCGGTTTCATGCTGTCCCTGGTAGACATCGACGAGGTAGGCCGACATGTCCGACACCCGCCGCGCCTCGTCGAACTCGCCCACGCTGGTCAGCAGGAAAATGAGAACGCGGTTGCTGAAGTCGTCGAGGGGGCTTTCACGATAGGACCGCAGGGTCCAGCCCAGCGCCGAGCTCAGGTCGGGGGTCGACGAACACAGATCCATGTTGCCCAGCGCCAGGTAGCTGGCCCACGGGCTCTGTTCTTCGAGTTCGGCGGACACCTGCCGGGCCAGTTCCGGCTCCTGCCGGCATTTCCAGAACACGAAGTTCAGCCGGCCCACCACCGACAGGGGATCCACTTCCACCAGGCTTTCGGTTTGTGCGAGGGCGAGCTCGTAGTTGCCGGCCGCGCCCGCCGCCTGCGCGCCCCAGTTGATGGCGTCAACGAACACGGGGTTGAGCGCCACCGCCCGCTCCGCCGCGTCGATCGCCGCCAGGACGTCACCCGCCTGGCCGCTCATCAGCGCCCTGGCGCCCCAGGCGGCGGCGAGGTCAGGCTGCAGTTCCAGCGCGCGTTCCAGGTGGGGGGTGGCCAGTTCCTGCGCTTCCGACAGCGTGTAGTCGCCATAGCTGCTCGGGCTGTTCAGCAGCAGCGAGATGCCGATGGCCAGCCAGGCGTGGGACGGCGCGTAGTCCGGGTCGAGGCGCACGGCGCGTTCCAGTTGCTCCACGCCCTCGGTGATGCTCTTGCGCCCGCGCCGCGCGATGAGATTCCGGCCTTTCAGAAACGCCTCGTAGGCGGCGGTGTTGTCGCTTTCCGCCACCCTGGGCGCATGCTCGGAAAGGTCACCGCCGAGCGCCAGCTCGACCCGCAGGGCCTCGCCGATGGCGGCGGAGATTTCGTCCTGGATGGCGAAGACGTCTTTCAGCTCGCGGTCGTAGGTCTGCGACCAGAGGTGGTAGCCGTTGTCCGCCTCGATCAGCTGGGCGGTGATGCGCAGCTGATTGCCGGCCTTGCGCACCGAGCCTTCCAGCACGTGCTTGACCTTGAGCAGGCGGGCGATCTCGCCGATGTCCTGGTTCTGTCCCTTGAACTGGAAGGACGAGGTGCGCGCCGCCACTCGCAGGTCCGGGTACTGGGCCAGGACGTTGAGCAGTTCCTCGGAAATGCCGTCGGAGAAAAATTCCTGTTCCGGGTCGGACGACAGGTTGACGAAGGGCAGCACGGCGATGGATTTTTCCGGCGCGGCGCCGGGCGCGTCCTTCGCCGTGGCGCCACCGGCAGGGTCGGGGGCGGGCGCCGAATCGACGACTACCGCTTCGCCGGTGTCCGCACCGGGCTGCAGCACGAACTTGTCGACCACGAAGTACCCCAGTGCCAGCACCAGCACCGCGATGATCACGACGTCCAGGCGGCGGCCCGTACGGTGGGTGATGGAATGGCTGCGATCGACCTCGGACTCGCGCTTGATGCCTTCGGGCGTGACCTCGTACACCCAGGAGAACAGCAGGGCCACCGGCAGGCCGAGCAGCAGCAGAGCCAGCAGCCCCTTCATCACCCAGTCCGGTGCAGTGAGCGCATCCACCACGATGTCGGCCACCTGCAGCACCAGCCACGCGACCACGGCATAGGCAATGCCCACGCGGAACACGTTGCGGCGTTTGAGCTCTTCGAACAGGCCCATGAAAGCGGGCGACTCCCCGGAATCCCTTTCAGCTACCTTAGCACCATTGGCGGATTTGAGGGATGCCCGCCGGGTTCCGGCGACCCAGGGGCCGACCACGGGCAAGAGGCAGGGTGCTGATCGGCCAATCGGCTTCTGCTAACGTGCAGCGATGGAGCCGACACCTTGAGCCACCTCGACCGCGCCATCAACGTGCAGGACCTGCGGGCGCTGGCCCGCCGTCGCCTGCCCGCGCCGCTGTTCCACTACATCGACGGCGGCTCGGAGGACGAGTCCAACGTGCGCGGCAACACCAACGCCTTCGACGCCGTGCGCCTGGTCCCGGAGTACCTGGTGGACGTGGCGGACATCGACACGCGCTGCACCGTGTTCGGCCGCGAGCTGTCCATGCCCCTGTTCCTGTCGCCCACCGGCATGACGCGTTTTTTCCATCACCAGGGCGAGATCGCGGTGGCGCGCGCCGCGGCCGCCGCGGGCACGCTGTACTCGCTGTCCACCCTGGGCGCGACCTCCATCGAGGACGTGGGCGCAGCCTCTGACGGCCCCAGGTGCTTCCAGATCTACGTCATGAAGGACCGGGACCTGACCCGCGAATTCATCCAGCGCTGCAAGGACGCGAAGTTCGACGCCCTGGCGCTGACCGTGGACGTACCCGTGCCCAGCAAACGCGAGCGCGAGATCCGCTACGGCTTCAACATGCCGCCGAAACTCACCCTGCGCTCACTGGCGGGATTCCTGGCGCGCCCGGGCTGGCTGTACCGCTACCTGACCACGCCGACCCCGGTCCTGGAAAACGTCGCCCACCGTATCGACCAGGGCAGCCGCGACAATTCCTCGCTGATCGACTACGTGGGCGCCCAGTTCGACCCCTCGGTGACCTGGGACGACATGGCCTGGATGATCGAAGAATGGGGCGGCCCGTTCGCCATCAAGGGCATCCTCTCGGCGGCCGACGCGCGCCGCGCCGTGGACATCGGCGCCAGCGCGGTGATGGTCTCCAACCACGGCGGGCGGCAGCTGGACGGCGCCCTGTCCACTTTCGAAGCGCTGGGGCCCATCGCCGACGAGGTGGGTGGCGAGTGCGAGATCATCCTGGACGGCGGTATCCGCCGGGGCACCCACGTGCTCAAGGCCCTGGCCCGCGGGGCCACCGCCTGCTCCACCGGGCGGCCCTACCTGTGGGGACTGGCCGCCGGCGGCGAAGCCGGCGTGTCCCACGTGCTGGAACTGCTGAAAGAGGAAATCCGCCTCAACCTGGGCCTGCTGGGCTGCCGTTCGGTGACCGAGGTCAGTGAAAAACACCTGCGTCCGGGCGCCGCCCCGGCGATCTCCTGACCGGTCCGGTTCAACCTCCCGGGCCGCCCTCCCGGCAGCAGCCCCGGCAGTCCGGCGGGCGGCCGGCGGCGCGCTTCATTTTTTCTTCTTCTTTTTCCTGCCCCGCTCCCAGTCGGGCAACTCGTCGTCGATGGCGATGCGGAACAGGGCGTTGAGCAGGCTGACCGCCTCGTCGGAAGGCATGTTGGTCATCTTGGAATAGTCCACCACGGTGTCGCCGAATCCCGTCAGCGAGGCCTCCTTGCCGAACACCGAGCGGGTGAAGGTGATGGCCTCGGTCTTGACCGTCTCCTTGCCCGACCAGTAGGCCTTGAGGCCGGAGCGGACCTTTTCCGGCGGCAGCGCCAGGCGAAATACGAAGGGCTGGGTCGGCAGGCTGACCAGCGAGCCGATCTGCCGACCGTCGTGCACCAGGGTGATGTAGCGCGTACCCGACCGGCGGTAACGGCACTCGCTGCCCAGGTACCAGATGGAGCGCAGAAAGACCTTGTCCAGGAAACTGTCGACCAGCGGGTCCTGGTGGTGGTTGTTGTCGCGAACGCGCTGGATGAAGCCGTCACGCGGGCGTTCGCGGCTCTCCACCGCGGTCATGCTGGCCAGCGACATCACGTCCAGCACCGGCTCGAGTTCCTTCGAGTCGATCTGGCCATCGCCGTTCTCGTCCAGCAGGCTGAACAGGGTGTCGAAATAGGTCCCGATATCGATCTTGACCTTTTCCCGATCCACTTCACGCTCGAACAGGCGCCGCATTTCCGGCAGACGGTCGAGAAACGTCCAGTTCTGCAGACTGGTCACGGTGTCCACGGTGGGGTCGTGGACGAAGTGGTTGTACAGCTCCGGCCAGGCGATCTGCATGCAGATCAGACCGTACAGGATCTGCGCGTCGCGACGACCCAATTCACCCACGCCCTGGTGGCGGCGCACCTTGTCCAGCAAGGTGGCGTAGTTCATCACCCGCTTGATGTTGCGCGGGCTACGCCCGACCGTGCACAGCGTGATGTTGAGCAGGTAATCGCGGCTGGCGTCGTCTTCGACCAGCGCCTCGGAAAACGGAAAGCCGGAGCCCAACAACAGGCCCACGATGTAGCGCTCGAGCTGATAGGAGGCCGTGGGCATCACGAAGGGCAGCTGGATGATCTTGTCGTAGAAGGCCTTGCCGTTGGTTCGCTGCGTATCGCGCCCGAACTTTTCGGCCACGCCCTGCTGCACCACGTCGTAATCGATGGCCAGGACGAACACGCAGCCGGGAATCTCCGCGAACTGCTTGAAGGCCTCCAGCAGCAACAGGGCCTCGGCCGGGGGCACGCGGTCGAGATCGTCGATGAACACCACCACCCGCCGCCGCGCATCGTCCCGCACCCAGGCGCCGACCAGCGCGTCGAGGCTCTCGTGGAATCCGCCCATCAGCAGGGAAATGTCCTCGTTCTCGTCCTCGGCCCGGGTGAGGTCGGTGCGGTCGGCTTTCTTCAGGGCCTTGCCCAGTTTTTTACGGGCGCGCCGCGCGGCTTTCTCCACCGCCTCGGGGTCGACGCCTTCGGCGCCGGCCAGCACCGCCGCCACCTGGTTGGTCAGCGCCTGCAGGCAAGCGACCACCAGCGCGTTGTGGTCGTGGAACTGTGAAAAAGGCCAGGTCTCCAGGCTGACGATGCGGCAACTTCGGGTGTCGAGCAGGCCCGATTCCGCCTCGTCGACGGTGCCGCGCAGCATGTTCATCAGGCTGGTCTTGCCGATGCCCCAGTCACCCTGGATGCCGATGGTCATCGGTGTCTCGCACTGCTGGATGTACTCGGCCAGCGCCTCGGCGTAGGGCAACAGGTTCAGCGTGTCGTGCGCCCGCTCGGCGTGGCCGTCCCCCAGCGAGGATCGAAACACCAGCGGGGCCTCGCGCAGGCTCGGTGGATTCATGGACGGCGGACTCCGGAAAATTCGAACCAAGGATAGCCCAAGCGACGTCTGACCGCCGTTTAATCCCGGGAAAGCGCTGTCATGAATTTTTTTGACGCTAAATAGGTATGTAAAATGAAGCTTTTACGCGCTCTAAATCAAACATTTATGAAATTCCGGCCCCAAAACAGGTGGTTTTTAGCCAAGAATGGTCTATACTTTTGCCGTTAGCCGGACGAGCCGGCTGCAACAGCACCTGAACCGGTCGCCAGGCGTGAATCCCCTGCTCACCGCCTCGCATCCATCCCCGCCCGGTCCTTGCGCTGCGGTGTTCAGTACGCCGGAAATACAATCAGCACCGTTTACGGTTTAATCACGTGGAACGCCTGCAGGGGATGCCCCGCAGGCGTTACTTTTGGAATTACGTCGCCACCCGCGTGATTAATAGAAAGCCCGATCTCTCCTGGTCGGGCTTTCGCTTTTCCGGGGCTGCGAATCGCGGCTCAATGGCGGGGGGCAGGAATCGGTGGCGCGTCTCTAAAAGCAGCGATCTCGCTGTCATCATCGGTCATCTCCCAGCGAATCAGCGAGATCGGCACCGCGCCCGAGGCGCGGAATCGGTCGTGAAAAGCCTGCAGATCGAAGGCCTCGCCCAGCGCCATGAAGCGCTCCGCCAGCAGTTTTTCCAGCTCCACCTTGCCCATGTAGTAGCCCACGCCGTAGCCCGGCTGGCGCAGGTACA
>JAUIJU010000150.1 GCA_030431095.1 Gammaproteobacteria bacterium
AGGATTTCGAGGGCGGACGCTACATCGACGCCATCTCTTCCTGGTGGGTGAACCTGTTCGGCCACGCCAACGCCCACATCAGCGAGGCGGTCGCGCGACAGGCCCGGGAACTGGAGCACGTGATCCTGGCCGGCGTGACCCACGAACCGGCGGTGCGTCTGGCCGAGCGCCTGGTGGACATCACCCCGCCCGCCCTGCGTCGCGTGTTTTTCGCCGACTCGGGTTCCGGGGCGGTGGAGATCGCCCTGAAAATGAGCTTTCACTACTGGCGCAACCAGGGTGAAACCGGTCGCACCCGTTTCGTGACCCTGGAACACAGCTACCACGGCGAAACGCTGGGCACCCTGGCCGTGGGCGACGCGGGAATCTTCAAGACCGCCTACGAACCCCTGCTGATGGAATCCCTGTTTGCGCCCAGCCCGGACTGCCGCGGCGTGCCGCCGGCGCAGTGGGACCGCCACGCGGCGGAACGCCTGGCGGATCTCGACGACCTGTTGGAACGGCATGCCGGCGAGGTCTGCGCGGTGATCATCGAGCCCCTGGTGCAGTGCGCCGGGGGCATGCGCATGTACCCGCCCTCCTGGATCGCCGGCCTGCGCGCCGTCTGTGACCGCCACCGCGTGCACCTGGTCGCCGACGAGATCGCCGTCGGTTTCGGCCGCACGGGCACGATGTTCGCCTGCGAGCAGGCCGGGATTTCGCCCGACTTCATGTGCGTGTCGAAGGGGCTGACCGGCGGTTACCTGCCGATGTCGGCGGTGCTGGCCACCGAGCCGGTCTACCAGGCCTTCTACGATGAATACACCAGCCTGCGCGGATTCCTGCATTCGCACAGCTACACCGGCAACGCCCTGGCCTGCGCCGCGGCCCTGGCCACCCTGGAACTGTTCGACGCCTCCGACGTGCTGGGTGGGAATCGACGCACCGCCCGGCTGATGCGTGAGGCGGTGGCGCCGCTGGAGGATCACCCGCACGTGGGTGAGATTCGCCAGACCGGCATGATCCTGGCCATGGAAATGGTCGCCGATCGCGAGACCATGACGCCCTGGGACTGGACGGAGCGCCGAGGGATGCGGGTGTACGAGCACGCGCTGGCCAACGGCGTGTTGCTGCGTCCCATCGGCAACGTGGTGTACTTCATGCCGCCTTACGTGATCAGCGAATCCGAGATCGGCCAGATGGCCGAGGTGGCGATGGCGGGCATCGACCTGGCCTGCGCCCGATGAGGCTGTCGCGCCTGTACACCGACCAGCCGCTGGCGCCGGACAGCGAGGTGGTGCTCGACGAACGCACCGGCCATTACCTGCACCGCGTACTCAGGCTGCGTGCCGGCGACGCGCTGGTGCTGTTCAATGGGGACGGTTCCGACTACGCCGCCGAGTTGCTGGACAACCGTCGTGACCGCGTGGCCGTGCGCGTGAACGCGCGCCTGCCGGCCATCGCGGAATCCCGCCTGCAGCTGACGCTGGTGCAGGCGGTGGGCAAGGGCGACCGCATGGACACCAGCCTGCAGAAAGCCACGGAACTGGGCGTGGCCGCCGTGCAGCCGCTGTTCAGCGAGCGCACGGAAGTGCGCCTGGACGGGCGTCGGCTGGAAAAGCGCATGGCGCACTGGCGGGGCGTGATCATCGCCGCCTGTGAACAGTCGGGTCGTGCGCGCCTGCCGTTGCTGCATGAACCCCGCGGCCTGGCCGACTGGCTGGCCGGGTCGGCGGCGGGACCCCGCCTGGCCCTGGTGCCTGGCGCCGAACGGCCCCTGGCCGGTATGGCGCGGCCGCCGGCGGCATCCATCGAGGTGCTGGTTGGGCCGGAAGGCGGCCTGTCGGACGCGGAACTGAAGCAGCTGGTGCTGGCCGGCTGCACGCCGGTCTCGCTGGGCCCGCGGGTACTGCGCACCGAGACGGCGGGGCCGACGGCCATCACCGTCCTGCAGGCGCTGTGGGGAGACTTCGCGGCGGATTGAAGCGCCGGGTCGTTCAGTGGGTGTAGACGGCCTTCTCGATCACCAGCGCCAGCGCATCCAGGTCCGGGATCACGGCGGCCTGGTCTTCCACCGTGACATGGCTGAACACGCCTTCGGGCGTTTCGGCGTCCTGCTCCACCAGGTTGGCGGGCGTC
>JAUIJU010000151.1 GCA_030431095.1 Gammaproteobacteria bacterium
GCGAATCGATCCGGGTGCGCACGAATCACGGCCAGGGCCACGGCCGAGGAAGGTTCGATGCGCAGACCGGTGAGCTTCAGCACGTCGCGCATGCCCTGGATGATGGCCGCGTCGTCCGCCAGCAGCGCCCCGGCCGCGAGATCGCGGATCAGCGCGAAATTGCGCCGGCCGATGACCGCGCGCAACCCGTCGGCGACGGTGTCCGGATCCCATCGCGTCACGCGTTCACCTCGTTCCAGGCTGGCGGCGGCGTCGGCGGCGCCCGCCGGCTCGGCGCCCCAGACGGCCAGTCCCGGCGCCAGCGCGCCGCAGGCCAGGGCGCAACCTGCCAGCAGTCCGCCACCGCCCAGTGGTGCGACCAGTGCATCGAGCGCCGGCGCCTGCTCCAGCAGTTCCATGGCGACCGTGCCCTGGCCGGCGATGATGTCCGGGTGATCATATGGGGGTACGGGGAGCCGCCCGAGCGCTTCCTGTTCGGCCAGTCCCGCCTCGCGAGGCGCCTGGCCGGGATCGCAGAAAATAACTTCGCCGCCGAAGGCGCGCACCGCCTTCACCTTGTCGGCCACGGCGTTGCGCGGCATGACCACGTAGGCCCGGCGCCCGTCCTCGCGGGCTGCCCAGGCCAGCGCCGCGCCGTGGTTGCCGCTCGAATGGGTCGCCACGTCCGCGGTTTCGCCCTGTTCACGAAGACAGGCCACGGCGTTGGTCGCGCCGCGCAGTTTGAACGCCCCGGTGGGTTGCTGGTGGTCGCACTTCAGCCACGTTTCGCAGCCCAGAAGGCGGTCCAGTGCCGGTTCATTGATCACGGGCGTGCGGGTGACTTTTCCGTCAATTCGCCGTCGGGCCTGTTCGAGGGCGTCAAAGTTTGGCAGGTCGCCGGTCTGGGCGTGGGTCATGGCCTGTCGCTTCCTGGGGCTGCGGGATGAAGCCGGTGGGCGTCATTTGCCCCCGGCATCGTTATAATACGGCGTTTCGCAGGCGCCTCCAGCGCCCATTCCAGCAGGTTCCGACATGAAAAAAGGCCAGCCGCGCCAGGCGATTTACCGCGCCGAATACACCCCATATCCCTGGCACCTCGACCAGGTCAGCCTGGACGTCGACATTCACGACGACCACACCCTGGTGACCACGCGGATGGACATGCGTGCCACCTCGGGCGCGTCGGGGCCGCTGGAACTCAAGGGCTGCAGCCTGGAGCTGCAGTCACTGGTGGTCAATGGCCAGGCGCTGGGAGCGGAAGATTACAGCGAGGAGGGGGAATCCCTGGTCATCGCCGAGGCGCCCGCGACCTGCCGGCTGGACATCGTGGTGCGCATCCGGCCAAAGGAGAATTCGGCGCTGGAAGGACTCTACCAGTCCGGTGACTTTCTGCTGACCCAGTGTGAGCCCGAGGGCTTCCGCAAGATCACCTGGTTCCCCGACCGCCCCGACGTGATGACCCGCTACACCGTGCGCATCGAGGCCGACCGCGATACCTACCCGGTGCTGCTGTCCAACGGCAACCTGGCGGCCGAAGGCGATGCCGGGGGAGGGCGTCACTGGGTGCGCTGGGAAGACCCGTTTCCCAAACCGTCCTACCTGTTCGCCCTGGTCGCCGGCGACCTGCAGCACGTGGAGGAAACCTTCACCACCGCCAGCGGGCGTGATGTGACCCTGCGGGTGTACGTGGAGCCGGAAAACATCGACTATTGCGAGCACGCGATGGACTCCCTGGTCAATGCCATGCGCTGGGACGAAGAGCGCTTCGGGCTCGAGTACGACCTCGACATCTACAACATCGTCGCCACCAACGATTTCAACATGGGCGCGATGGAGAACAAGTCCCTGAACATCTTCAATACGCGCTACGTCCTGGCGCGCCCGGACACGGCCACCGATTTCGACTACCAGGGCATCGAGGGCGTGATCGGCCACGAATACTTTCACAACTGGACCGGCAACCGGGTCACCTGCCGCGACTGGTTCCAGCTGACCCTGAAGGAAGGCCTGACGGTGTTCCGCGACGAGGAGTTCTCCGCGGACATGCAGTCGCGTGCGGTCAAGCGCATCCAGGACGTGCGAGACCTGCGTTACCGGCAGTACCCGGAGGACGCAGGGCCCATGTCGCACCCGATCCG
>JAUIJU010000152.1 GCA_030431095.1 Gammaproteobacteria bacterium
CATAGTGCTCGACCCCGGGCGCCTCGGCCTCCAGCGGCCGGCCATTGATGAACACCCGCCCATGGCGTACGGCAACCTCGTCCCCGCCCACGGCCACGACCCGTTTGATCAGGCGCACGCCGTTTTCGGGCGAGTCGAAGATCACCACCTCGCCCGGCCGGGGCACGTCCCGTGGCAGCAACACGTGGTGGGTGAACGGCACGCGAAAACCGTAGGCCGACTTGTCGACCAGCACATGGTCTCCCGGCACCAGGGCGGGTTCCATGGAACCCGAGGGGACGTGATAGTGATCCGCCAGCGTGGAGCGCGCGATCAGCACTCCGAGCACCAGCACGGTCACCGGCAGCCAGTCGCGCAGCCAACGGACGGCGCGGGGCCGGAGGGCGCCGCTTGCGCCGGCATGAGGGGTGGTTCGGTTCATGATTGCGTCCTCGATGGATTCCACGCTGGGACCACGCCGCGCGCCGTCGGTTCATCGGCACGGCTGGACGGAAGCCCGCTTGCAACCCCCGTTCCGATACCGCATCGTTTCTATCCCGAACAGTGTACACAGATGCGTCATGGACCCATTCGCTCCCCCTTCCGGCACCGACAGACCCATTTCCGGCGGCGCCCAGGCGCGGCCCAGCGGCAACAACCCTTTTTTCGGCGTCTACGAAAACAGCCTGCCGGCCGGGTTCTGTCGCGCCGTGATCGGGCGGTTCGACCAGGACCCCCAGGTCGGGCCGGGACGCTACGGCAACGGCACGCGTGGTGGCGCCGTCGACAACAACATCAAGCAGACCACCGAGATCGACCTGGACGGCACCCACCAGGGATGGCGCCAGGAGGAACGGGTGCTGATGCAGAGCCTGGGCCGCCACCTGCGGCAGTATATGGAATCCTGGCGTCGCGCCTTCAACTGCGACATCACCCACGAACCGCTGAAAATCGCCCGCTACCCGGTCGGCGGCCAGTTCGACTGGCATTCCGACAACCTGGGCAGCGGCGTGACCACCCGGGTGATCACCGCCCTTTGGTACCTCAACACGGTGGAGAAGGGTGGCGAAACGGAGTATCCGTGGCAGAAGATGTCGATTCAGCCCGTGGAGGGCCGGCTGCTGTTGTGTCCCGTCGGCTGGACCTACGTGCACCGCGGGGCGCCGCCGGAATCGGGACCCAAGTACATCGCCATCACGCAATTGCACCAGCGCAACTCGGAACGGCCGGTCGACTGACCTCTAGTCCGCGGGCGTCGCCCGTTTCATGGACCAGCTTCGCAATGCGTTGATCTGCTCGGACATGGTCTTGGACAGCGGCACCATGCGAAAGCTGTTGCGCATCAGGTCGTCGTACTCGAACGCCCGGTCTTCGTAGAAGGCGTCAAGGCGTGCCGCGCGCACCATTTGCTCGATCTCCGCCGCCGTCCAGCCGTCGACGAGTTCACACAGGTGATCGATGTCGAAACCTTCCGGATCGCCGCCCTGGTTGCGAATGTGAATGCGCAGAATTTCCGCGCGCGCTTCCGCCTTGGGCAGATCGAGAAAGAACAGTTGGTCGAAACGGCCCTTGCGCAGCATTTCCGCCGGAAGCATCTCGATCTTGTTGGCCGTGGCGACCACGAACACATCGGTGGATTTTTCCTGCATCCAGGTCAGGAAGGACGAAAAAATGGTCATGTTGCCGCTGGTTACGGCGCCGTTGGAATAACCGAAACTGTTTTCGATTTCGTCGATCCACAGCACGACGGGCGCCGCCGCCTCGGCGGTTTTCAGCGCTCGTGCCCAGGCGACTTCCGGCGAACCGCCGACGCCCGCCATGACCTGGTTCATGTCCAGGCGGATCAGTGGCAGGTTCCAGGCTGACGGGATGATCTTGGCGGCCAGCGATTTGCCACAACCGCTGACCCCCATCAGCAGCAGGCCGGAAGGCGGCTGGATACCGGCTTCCTGGGCCTTGCGACTGAACAACTGATGCCGCGAGCGGATCCACTTTTTCAGTGCGCGCAGCCCGCCGATCTGGTCCAGGTCGAGATTCACCGCCAGGCTTTCCAGGCAGCTTTCCTTGCGCAGCAGCCGGGCCTTGACGGCCCGGATGGCC
>JAUIJU010000016.1 GCA_030431095.1 Gammaproteobacteria bacterium
GACTGCGCGCTCGACAGCACCCTCGGCGCGATCGAGCGCCACGACACCTTCACCGTCGAGTGACCCTCAGCGCAGCCGGATGGTGCCCGACCACCACGGATACCACCCCTCGTCCTGCGGCCCGCCCTCGCCCCACCCGATGCGGAACGCCGTGTAGCTGCGCTCTTCGAAAAGCGCTGATTTCGTGGGGTTTTCAAGCCCCCCCGAATGACGCACGAACAGGTTGTAGTCCACCAGCTCGTGCAGGCCCATCAGCAGCAGGCCCAGCCCGGCGCCCACCTGCAGGTAGCGGAACTCGCCCCAGTCGCCGCGCTTCCACACCGTGCCCCAGCGGCGGGCATACACCACCAGGAAGCCGGCGATCAGCACCATGGCGAACACGCCGCCGGTGAACATCCACTCCAGGTAGCTGTTGTGCGCCCGGTTGACCAGGAACATCGCCTGCGACACGTCCTGGAACGCTGGAAACGTGTTCACGAAAGAGCCTGTGCCTGAGCCCAGCGGGAAAAACTGCCGAATCCCGTCCAGCACGCCGGCAAAGATGGTCCAGCGCCCGTCAGCAATGGGATCGTGTGCGCTGAAGCGGTCCAGTACAGGCCCCAGGCCGATGGCGATGGCCAGCGCCAGGCCGATCGCGGTGACACGCCCCACGAGTCCGAACACGTTGCCACCACCGATACGCCGCGACAGCAGCACCGTGATCAGCACGATACCGATCATGGCCATGCCGATGCCCGCGCGCGAACGGCTGAACACCACGGCCAGCAGCAGCAACAGCGACAGCGCCCCGAAGAAGAACGCGAGGTGTCCATCCGAGGTCGCCCAGTAGGCCAGGCGGGCGCGTAATCCCGGCTTGCGACCCGGGAATGCACGGTTGCGCCGTCCCAGGGTCGTGATGAACATGGCCAGTGACAGCATCAGCACCAGGTACATGAATCCGACGTAATTGTTGCGGCTGGTGTACGTGCCGACCGCGCTGCCGAAATGGCTGTACTCCATGCCCAGGTACAGCGGACTCTGCGGCCCGCCGCCGAACTGCATCAACCCGATCACCGCCTGGACGATGGCCATGCCGAACACGAAGCGCACCACCAGGCGAAGCTGGCGATGTGACAGGGCCTGCGCCATCACGAACACACCCAGGGGGAGCAACAACAGCAGTCCGCCCAGCAGCGTGTCACGCGGCACCACCGACAGGCTGACTGCCCCGTCGTTTGCACCCGCCAATGCAACGGCGGTGTAGTAGTCCGACTGCCCGGGCAGCAGGTCACGGCCCAGGCCCGGAACGGGAAGCCACTGCAGCAAGGGCAGCAACAGCAGGCCGAACAGCAAACCGGCCATTCCACGCCCCACGCCCCACGCTCTGCCGCGCAACAGGACCCAGGCCAGGCCGACGATGGCCAGCACGCCCAGCAGGGCCATGGCCAGCGGCGGCTTGCCGGAGCGAAACAGTGGCGCGAGCATCACCAGCGCCAGCATGAGCACGAGGCAGAGTCGATCTCCCACCTGGCCCCGACGAGGCATCAGGAACGTCCCTCGATGACCAGGTCATCGAACCAGATGACGCCGGAGACCTCGTGGTCCACTTCACGACTGCCGGCGGATACCAGGCGCAATATTTGCCCTGCACAGGTCGGTGGCACGACGAGATCGAAGGAAAATTCACGCCATTCACCGTCGCCGGAAAACAGCTCACTTTCCGCCAGCCACCCCGTGCTGCCTGTGGTACAGACCACGCGCCACTGCAATCCACGGCGGGCTTCCAGGCGTTCCGGCCGCACCCGCCCCCGCACCCGGTACGACCCCGGGGCCAGGAACAGGCGCTGGTGGAGATGCGAAAAGCGCTGGCGATCGCCACGAAAACTCAGCTTCAAGGCCGCCTGGCCACCCATGCCCGGTGTGCGCGCGGTCCCGATCTCGATGCCGTGATTCCGTGGCGGACGCGCCACCCAGTCAAACCCGTGATTGGCGGGCGGGCGCTCGAAGCCGCCGTTATACAGGTAACCCAGCTGCGCCAACGCTTCAGGCGGCAGCGCATTGACCCAGGCCAGGTAGGCTTCCGCCACCTGGCCGTCGCGGGCCAGGCGATCGGTGAACCGGCGGTCTTCGGCCGCCGATGTCGGAAAGTTACTGGAAGCGCGCCGGGCAGCGTATACGGAGCGCACGGTCTCCAGGTCCTGCGCCTCCTGAGCCAGGTGGCGGAAGAAATCGTCCCACCACGATGGCGGTTCGCTCACGTAAGGCGCCAGAAGGCCACGTGCGTCCGGATCCTCGGCCACACGCAGTAACAGGGAAAAAATTTCATCGTGATACTCACGCCGATCCCCGTACAGGGCGCGCGCCAGGTGCGACAGGCCCTGCTCTGGCTTCTGGCGGCCCAGCCAGTAATAGCCCAGCTGTCGCTGCACGGAGGGGCTGACCGGGGACAGGCGATTGGCGGTTTCGGCCAGGGCATCGCTGACGCCGAAATTGTCGGCTTGCGCCTCGATCCCGGCCAACTGGGCCAGGGCCATCCCGTCCGCCGGATTTCCGCGGATGGCCTCACGCAGGTGACGGGCCGCCGAATCCGCGTCTCCTTTGGCCAGCATGCGTTCCGCCAGCCGGCGATGCGCCAGGGGGTTGGACGGGTCCCAGTACAGGGCTCGCTGGACGGCATTGTCGTCCCGTGCGCCATCGCGAACCGCTTTCGCCACGAAATGATCCGACAGGCTCAAGGTGATCAGCGGCCAGGCGCAAAGCAGGGCCAGGAGTGCCGCGACAGCGCCCTTCAAAGTGTTGAACACGGTGCCCCCCATGATCCGGTCAACGTGACTCGTAGTGTAATCGGGTGATGCGCAGGCCGGAGGCCAGGCGTTCGACCACCAGGTCGATGCGCAATTCACCCTCGCGGGTGCGCCCGCCCTTCAGCGGTACCGTGGTGATGCTGGCCACGCCGTCGCCGGCGCCGAGCCCGGACGTGATGCGATTCCATTTGAAGTGTTTCAGTTCGAACTCGCGCCGCTCCGGCCGGGCAAAGAACTCCGAGTAGGTGTCAAAGATCGCATTACGCCCGTAGGCGTCGGTGGTGCGGGCGTTCTCACTGAACAGGGCCGTGAAGGCGGCGGCGTCGCCCTGCTCGTACGAGGCCTCGAAAGCCTCGAGCAACTCACCCAATTCCAGGGTCGTGATCTGCGGCTCGGTTGTCCGGGGAGCGATGGCGACGGCGGGTAACGACGTGTCTGCGCTCACCCCATCGCTGTGCGCACCGGGTTCCACCGCAGCAGGGAAGGCTTCCGAAGCGGCGCCGCGTGGTGCCGGCTCGACAGCCGCTGACTCGTTCGGCACAGGCGCGGAAATGATCGGCATGGCCGTCGCGTGCTCCGGTTGGGCCGTGGCGATGTTTGCGCCCGGCTGCGTGGTGGCCTGCCCGACGACCGGGCCGCCGGCCGATGACGGCTCGGGTGCGGATGCGGAATTCCGGCTCCTGTCGTTCGCGCTTGACCCGGCCGGTGGCTCCCGTCGCGCCGCTTCGGGTCCGAGCACTGCCCGGGTCGCCTGGGCCACGCGGGCCTTGACCATGTCCTCGATCCGCTGGTCTGCAGAAGGGGTGCCATGGGGGCCACCCGTCACGCCTGTGGAACGCGTGGGCTCGTCCCGCCCGGTCGGCCCGGTTTCGTTCGGCGTCACCGCCTTGCCCACCGCTGCTTCCTGCGCACGGGGTTTGAGGTGCAACTGCGGTTGTCGCGCCTGCATCGCAAGCGCGAGCACGAACAGCAACGCCACGCCCGCAACGAGACCGAGGACCACCTTCCAGGCAAGCGGCGTCATGCCACCGGCCCTCTCCGGTGCCGGCGGCGGAGGGCGCCGGCGTTCCGTGGCCCGGGTCCGCAGGGTGGTCGGGTCGAATCCGTCACGCTCCGCCGGCAGATCGGCGTCGTACGCCGCGCGGCGCGCGGCATCCCGCAAGGTGTTGTAGGCCTCGTTGATCCTGGGCGCGTAGACATCGCCCCAGTGCGTACCACCCGCGTCATTGTCCGGATGGAACAATTTCATCAGGTAGTGATAGTGCCGACGAATCTGGGCGCGGTCGGCATCACGTCGTACGCCCAGGGTGCGGTAGTGATCACCGTCGGATTCGAGCATGGCCTGCTTGATGAAAAACGTCACCGCCGCCCTGCACTCTTCCGGTGACGCGCCCAGTCGCTCGGCCGTGCGTTCGATGTGCTCGTCGGACAGTGCGTGAAATGGCGCGGCCAGCAGGTCGGATATGCCCGCCGGCAGCGGTCTGCCGCGATCGGTAAAGCGTCCGAAGCGCCGCGGCGCGCGGTAAAAATCGATGGCCGGACCGAGGAGTTCGGGAATCACGGCAACGCCGCCTCAGGCGGGCTGACGCCCTTGCCTGCGGTTGGAGGGCCCGTAGCTGTACTGGTATTCGTAGCCGTAGCCAAAGCCGGCGCGTTCCAGGTCGAACTTGGTCAGCACCGAGCCCAGGATGTGGGCCCGCGAATGCTGCCGCAGGCGCTTGATGCCCGCTTCCAGGGCGCCGGAACGGGTGCTCTTGGCCGCCGCGACCAGCATCGTGGCATCGGCGAGGTCGGCGAGGATGACGGCATCCGCCAGGCCCAGCAACGGTGGACTGTCGATGATGACGTAATCGAAACGTTTGGAGGCCAGGGCCGCCAGGTCCACCATCTTGCCGCTGGAAAGCAATTCCGCCGGACTGGGCGGCAAGCGTCCGCTGGTGATGACGAACAGGTTGTCGACTTCGGTCGGCCGGGTGACCTGGGCCGGTTGCTGCTCACTGACCAGCAGGTCGGAAAGGCCGTGCTGGTTCCCCAGCTTGAACACCCGGTGCAGGGAGGGGTTGCGCAAGTCGGCATCGACCAACAACACGCTGGCGCCATTCTGCGCCAGGTTGATGGCCGTACTGACCGCGGTCGTGGTCTTGCCCTCTTCCGGGCTGACACTGGTGACGTGCAGCACCTTTGGCGCACCGTGCTCCGTGGAAAACATCAGCGCGGTGCGCAATGAACGGTAGGCTTCGGCGAAGGCGGAGGTGGGGTCTTCGTGCGCGTGCAGGGCCAGGCTGCTGCGCCGCTCCTTTTGTTCACGCACCCTGGGCACCACGCCAAGCACGGGCTTGCCGACCAGTTTCTCGAGTTCGTCGGCGGTCTTGATGGTGTCGTCGAGGCTTTCGAACAAAAACGCGAGCAGAACGCCAAGGAACAGGCCCAGTGCCAGGGCGATGGCCACGTTGAGCATCAGGTTGGGCTTGTACTTGCTGCGTGGAACCTGCGCCCGGTCGACCACGGAAATATTGTTGGTGCTGACACCGGCGGCAACGCCCACCTCCTTCATGCGCTGCAGCAGCCCGTCATACAGCTCGCGATTGGTGTCCACCTCGCGCTTCAGGGTCTGGAAATCGGTGCTGCGCGCCTGCAGGTCGAGAATCTGCTGCTGGGTATTGGCGATGCTCTCCTGCAGTTTGGCCTCCTCCCGCAACTTGGCCTGGTACTGCACCTGGATGCCGCCACGGATCTGTCCAATCTCGGACTCGATGTCCGAGTCAACCTGCGTGATGCGTTCCTGCAGTCGCTGCATCCGGGGATAGGCCGGCTTGAAGACCTTCAGCAGCTCCTTGTACTCGGACTCCAGCTCGTTCTTCTGGCTCTTGAGGTTCTGGATCACCGGGCTGTTGAGCATCTGGGAAAGATTGCTGGTGCTGGCGCCGAGCATTTCCTGGTAATGGGACTCGGCCTCCAGGCGCTCCGCCTCCACCTCGACGAGCGCGACATTCATTTCACGCAGCTTGTCCGTGAGAATGCCGAGGCGATCCTCCTGGTTGATGATGCCGCGCTGCTGCGAATAATTAACGAGTTCCCGCTCGGAATCCTCGAGGTCTGCGCGCACCTGCTTGATGCGGTCTTCGAGAAACTCCTTGGCATAGGTCGAGGCATCGAAACGGCGCTCGAGACTCATCGCCACGTACTCGTCGGCCAGCGTGTTGACCACCATGGCCGCTTCTTCCGGGTCGGTGCTGTCATAGTGAATCCGAACGAGCCGGGAATTGCGCACCGGTGTCACCGTGAGACGATTGAGGAACAGGGATTCCACGTCCGCCGAAACAGCGGGCGCGGTGTCGTCACCGGAGCCGCCGAACAGGTTCCGGACGCGACCGAGCAGTGACGGACCGGTCGCGCCATCGGGGTTCGACGGGTCCGCCACACCGGGACGGATTCCCAGCGTGTCGATCACCCGTCGCGCCAGCGTGCGGCTCTTCAGGAGTTCATACTGGGTCTGGTAGAAATCGCGGGCGTTGGCGGCCTCTTCCGCGGTGACGGATTCGAACTCGAGAACCTTGCCCGACTCCCGTTCGATCTGCAGCACGGTGCTGGCCCGGAACACCGGGGTCATCATGGTGGTTGCGACGATGACGATGAGCAGCAACAGGAGCGTGGTGGAAATGATCGTCCACTTGCGCCGTACCAGCACCTGCCAATACTGGCGCAGGTCGATGGCGTGGTCGTCCTCGGACTCGGCGGCCGCCGACTGGAAGGCCTGCTCGTACTGGACGAGCTGCTTCTTCAGCTCGGCAATCGTCAGCTGATGATCCTGGGGGATCGGATCCGGGTGTCGATCATCAGAGTTCATCGCTACCAACGAATGGGGTCAATTCGGCCTGGCGCGCAACGGTTCTCTCGACGCGGCCGAGTGGGTGAGTGACTGAAGCGTGCGCATTCCTGGTCAACTCGCGCCGCATCACCAATAACACCAGCCTTGCCAGGAAAGCATACGGGATATGCAAGTAATGACAAGGTATTCAGGTCTCGAACTGTGCGCGCCAGGTCGCAATGGCCTCGGTCGGCAAGCGAATTTCGATGGGCTCGGGTCGGGTGAGCCGTTGCCGCAGCACGCTTTCACCTGCAGAGAGGTCCAGGACCGGCAGATTCGTATCCCGCGCGATTTCCGACGCGCGGTTGTCGATCGAGACGATCATGGCCCGGTGCCCGTGTTGCAGGGCCCGGACACCGCCGTGCAGTCGGTTGCCCACGAATTCGAGGTCTTCGGCGTGGCTGAGGAGCTGGTCATAGGAAGCCAGGTTGGCGCCGAGCGCACTGGCCCGCGGAAACGCCTGGAGCAGTTCGCTGATGTAGGTCTGGTCGGCAATGCCCTGCGGCCACAGATAGACCGACTCATACAGATCACACAGTACGCCCAGCAGCTGTCGGTCGAACGGATGACGGTGGTGGTCGGCGTTCACGGTGGTGACGACCGTGCCGGCTTTCCTGGCGGGTAACCGGGAGAGCCCCTCCACGTCCAGGTCCCACATGGTCACGCAACTGGTGTTGACGACGTTTCCCACGCCCCGTTGCTCCAGCATCGACCGGGTGAATCCATCCCTGGCGGAATGCACGGCGGTGCGATGCAGCGCGCGTCGGAGCAGCAGGTCGGACAGGGAATGTGACCGTTGCTTGTAGTTCCGCCAACCCACACCCAGCAGCACGAGGTCTTTCACGAACGCGAGATCCCAGGGCCGGATTCGCCACTGGCTGTCGAAACCGAAATTCGGCGCGAGGATGTTGCTGCCACCCACCAACCGCACCCGTGCGCCCGCGCAGAAGCGATAGGACCGCAGACCGATGCGCTCGTGCGTCGGCACGGACACGTGAAACAGGTCGGGAAACAGGCGTATTAGCTCGCGGAATACGGCATCGGAAATCACCTGGTCCCCACAATTCCGGGTGGTGATGGCCGGATCGAAGACCACGACGGAATCCGTCGCTTCGAGATACGTTCTGATCGACTTCATGGACAGTCCGTCTCCTGGCGTTCCACCGGGAACAACGACTGCTCGAGCGCCTCGGCGCCCTGCAGGCTGTTCGCGTAACGTTCCGTATAGTGCGCGGTGACACGGCGGCGAAGTTGCTCCAGGCCGCCGCGTTCGAGTCGTGATTCGAGTTGCATCAGCGTTTGCTCGACGAAATCGACGTCATTCGGCACCAACAGGTCACCCGGCCCGAGCTGATCGCTGATGCAGCCGCGGTCACGCACGATGACCGGAACACCCTGCGAATGCGCTTCGAAGACCACCAGGGGCTGGGCCTCGTTGCGGTACCGGGTCGCGAAAACGAACACATCGATCGCCCGGAAGAAATCCGCCTTGGCCTCCCCGTGAACCGGTCCCAGGTAGCGTAGCGCGTGCCCCATCCTTTCGACATGCTGGTCGATCAACGCCCGGTATTCATCGCTGGCCGGACCCGCGAGGATGCCGTGAACCGGGAGCCCCCGCTTACGTGCCGTGTCCATCACCGCCAGGAATTCCAGCAGTCCCTTCTGTTCATCGAGATTGCCCAGCAAACCCAGCGTCAGCACGCGCTCCGGGCGTTCCAGGACACGCGCCTGTGGCTCGATGCACACGCTGTTGTCGACCACGAACGACACCCCGCAACGGTAGGACCGCGCAAAATCGGTGCGCATCGTCCGACTCAGGAAAATGGGAAAGAGGCGGGACCCACCGAGCCGCAGAATCCAGCTCATGGTCGCGTAGGGGGTGTTGATGTAGGCGTAGGAATGCAGGTGCAGGTATACCTCGAGTCCCAGCAGGCGGCACACCAAGAGGTGCAGGCAGTGATACACCTGGCCGAGTTTTCCCCCGTTGCAGGCGATGTATACCTTTTTCGCCCCACGGAGGCGTTCCCGGATGGTCTTCGCGATGCTGGCAAGGTTCCGAACCAGGCGCCGGGCATGGTAGCCGAAGGTGCGCTCCAGCCCGGGCGCGGCAACATCCACGCGGGCGACTTCGTGGCGCCGCGAGAACAGGTCCGCCAGGCGTTGCGTCACCAGCGACATCCCGTGGGTAGGCGGAGGGAACGGCCCCACCATGACGACTACCCTGCCCGCGGCGCCCGGCATTCGCCTAGCTCGTCTCGCCACCGGCAAAATCCCGCATCTGTTCTCCATGCAATGACTGCATATGCCGGTAGATACCCTTCGCCTCCGCCAGGACCCCGGCATGCTCGGCGCTCTCGACCGAAGCGACGAAAGCCCTGGCCAGCGCGCTTTTCCGGGACGAAGGCACGGTCGAACTGGCCACGCCCTGTTCCGAGTCCAGGCGCTCGCCCCAGAAACGCGCCCGCCGCTCTTCGATTGCAGATCTGACACGTCGCTCCAACGCTTCCGAGTGGGGAAGCCATTGAAGCCGGCATCCGAAACGCTGGTTGCACCTTCGTAGGGTGAGATCGAAATGCGACGTCACCTCCTCGAAGGGCGCGGCGACAAACGACCGGGAGTGCGCCAGGCTCGATCGGTAAAAATGCACGTACCTGGCCAGGGCTTCCCGTGCTGAGACCTGGCCCCCATGGTAGGCGAGAAACGACGCCACCGCGGGCACCGGGGCGCGGAACAGGACAATCGCCGGAATCCGGTGCTTCTCGGCCAGTGCGACCTGCATCGGGGAATGGTAGTGATTGCCCACCACCAGGCCTTCATTCCCCATGACGCGCAACGCCATGACGGCGAACGTATTGGCGGACCTGGGGTAACCCTCGATGACCAGATCGCAATCCGGCCCCGCCACCCTTCGCCCCTGCCCCCGCGACCGTGTCAGTCTCGCCAGGCACCGAAACAACTGCGGCCGTGAATGAACCGCCTTCCTGATCGTCCACGGCAGCCTGTACACCGGCTAATTGCCCAGGACCTGGTTGGCGCCGAGCCGGGAAGGAATCGGGATGCGCCGGGCGGGTTTTCCGCGAACGCTGTACAGGAACAACACCATCGGAATCGCCAGGATCAGAACCTGGCTCACCCCGTGGGCCAGGTTCAGACCGAACATGCTTACCCCCAGGCGCCAGGCGATGTACGAATACAGCAGTGTCAGGGCGACGTTTTTTCCCAGGTGCTCGCGGAAGGAGTTGTAGAAAATCCTGCAGCACAGACCGTACAGAAACATGATCGCCGGCACTCCGATGATGCCAAAATTCAGGTAGGCTTCCGCGATGGTTCCTGCTGGCCAGCCGTTGTTGCCGGGTACGGGGTAGCCGAAAATTTCCTCTTTCACGAACGGGCCAAGCGCGACGTCCGGCTTACCCGGCCAGATCGACCGGGGAATGAAAAACGTGAAAACCGAAACGTACGACCGGCCCAGCAGGTAGTCCGTTTCCGCGGGAACCTTGTCGACGATCGCCGCTGTGCGAACGAAATCGAGACCGTTTCCCGACCCGATGATCGAATCGATGGGGGATTCGTCGATCTGCGTTCCGGACATGTTTTGCGCCCTGAGCCCGCCCATGACCGTCACCACGGCGACCAGGACCAGCACCACGGCGAGAATGTGCCCCCGCCGCAATTTCCCGTAGTAATGCGCAAATGCCGCAATCGCGATGATGACCAGGGCGATCGATGAGCGCGAGGAGGTGATGAACGGCGCCAGGAAGACCGGAACGCTGAGCGCCGCCAGCGTCACCAGCACGATGCTCCGGGGGCGGATCTTGCGCGCGATCACGAAACATACGAGCGCGACGAAGCACACTTCCGCCGCCTTCATCAGGAACCTGAGCGCACCGGCGCCCGCCACGACATCGCCTGACGCCGTCTCGTGCCTCAGGAAGACCTTTCGCGAACTGGACGCCAGCCCCCCACTCAGGTCGATCCCCGCCGAAGAGAGGAACAAAAAGAAGGCGAGCATGCCCAGGCCACCGAAGATCAGGGTCGAATAGACCAGCTTCTTCTTCGACACGGTGAAGTCCCGACGCCGCGACAAACGGCCGATCACGAACTTCCTGGTCGTGCAGCAATAGCCGACCGTGAAGCACAGAATTCCCAGCAGGATGATGGCGCTCGATCCCACCAGGTCCTCCAGGTTCTGATCGAACAACAGAAACCGTGCCCGCTCGTGATCGGAGAACAGGATGTACGGAATACGCAGCCCGGTTCCCAACAGCACGGCGACCGAGGCCAGCGTGAGGGGATCGAAGGGATCCGGTCGCACCAGGTTCAGGCAATAGGGCGCCAGCATGATGGCCATGCAGATACCGGCCAGGGCCAGGAACGCCCCACCGATTTCACCACCCAGCAACATGACCAGGCCGACCAGGGACTGGATCATGAACGCGACAACGGCCAGCAGATACGCGTTGCGGTATCCCGTTCCGATGCCATGACTGTGCAAGGATTTGACCCTCACCATGATCCCGTCAGCACGATTCCGCCGAGTAACCCATCGCCTCGATCGGTTGCTTCAGCCGCTCCGTGATTTCGGCGCCCAGTTCGGCGCCTAGCTCGTCTTTCCATGCGCCCGTCTGTCCCCGGCGAAACGTGGGGCCGGTGCTGCCACTGGCATTCCGAACGATGCCTTCGCACACCGGAAGGTCGGCTTCGAGGCCGGCGAATCCGAACATGGCCTGCAGGACGTCTGTTTGCGTCTGCGCGCTCCCGCCCCCACGCTCACCCACCAACTGCTCGAACTTCACCGTCATGACGTTCGTGTCGGTACGCCACCCGGCGAACCTGTCCAGCAACACGGGGTACGGCGTGAACCGGGCTTCCGCGTCAGCATCTTCGCAGCCTGCCAGCAGGGCAAGCAAACGCGCCCTGTCGCCGCCCTCGACCCGGGTGATGAACGGGTGCAGGTAATGGCGCTTGAGACCCACCACGTAACGCAACCGGGACAGGAGCAGATCGCGCGGATCCCTGATCACGTTGATGATGCGAATGCCCTGTTCCGCCAACAATCCTGAGACCCCGGTCGAATACGGCATGTGCGCCGTGAAAAAATGCCCCTCCGGCACCGTGCTGACCAGGGCCGACAGGCGGGCCAGGTCAGGCCTGAATTCACCACCGGCCAAGCCACCGCCAAATCGCTCGTTCCTGAGGTGAACGTACGCGTTGTCGATGCCAGGATGCTCGTCGAACAGCCGGGTCACCAGGTGCGTGCCGGCCTTTGGCAAGCTGTTGACGAGCACCCGGGGACCGCTGGTGTTTCGCCACCTTGCCCTGGCCCGAAGCAAGGCGAGCGCCATGGATCTCAGCCAGGCGCTTTGTACAAAATGTTTCGACACGTCGTTCAAACCAGCCGGAAGCGGGATCGCCTGACCAGCCAGTGCTGGGCGACGAGCAGAAAACCCATGCCGACAGCCGAGGACGCCGCGGCGCCGAGCGCGCCGTAGGGAGGAATCAGCAACAGGTTCAGCGCCACGTTGAGGGCGAGCACACCGGCAATCAGCACGCCGTAGGGTTTCTCTCTTCCAGTCATCATCAACAGGGACGAGAGGGGGATGCTCAATGATGCGAAAAACTGGGAAACGATCACCAGCGTCAACACGTCACCTCCCCCCGCGTAGCTGTCACCATAGACGATCTTCAGCACTGATTCCGGCACGAGCACGAAGGGCAGCGCGAGGGGTACCAGGGTAACCAGTGACAGGCGGGTCGCCTGTCGCACGGCCTGTCTCAGTTCCGCCTGGTTCCCGCTGGCGTAAGCTGACGAGAAAACCGGGCTCAGGACCATGGAAAGCGCCACCTGCGGAAACGTCAGCACGTAGGACAGCCGGACACAGGCGCCGTACAGGCCTGTCGCCTCCAGCGTGGACAGGGGCCCCAGCATGACGACGTCCACGCGGTTGAGCAGCACCTTGCACGCTGTCGCCAGGAGAATGAACCATCCCATCAGCATCCAGGACTTCAGCGGCGCCTCCGAAAAGGCCGGGCGCCCGCTTTGCGCCCCGTGATCGAAGGCGCTCCGGTTCACGAGCAGCGCCACCATGCCCGCCAGGGCCGAGGCGATCAGGCAATCGGTCGCGGAAGCGCCCGGCAGCAGGAGGATCAGCGCAATGACCCCGAGCGCGGGCAGCAGCTCATCGACCGTCACCGCCAGCGCCGGCCTGCCGTTGGCGGCGAGGCGCTGACGATACAGGCTGCGAAAAGCCAGGGTCGGCACCAGCACGGCGGCGTACAGGGAAGACTCCAGCAGCTCGCCGCCCGCGCCGACGCCGGCGCCCAACCAGCCGCCCACCAGCAATACGCCCGCCAGCGCCAGCGACGACGCCAGCAGCAGATAGTCGGCGAACCGCAGGAACGCCGCCAGTTCTCCCCCTTTGTTCTCCGCCGCGAGGGCGGGCACCATCCTGAGCATCAGGGTCGGCCACCCCAGCGCGGCAAAGTGCGCGACGATGGTGGCCAGGCCCTGAGCGAACACGAAAAATCCGAACTCCGCCGGCCCCAGCTTCCTGGCCAGTAGAACCGCCATGGCCAGCGCGGCGAGCTTTCCGGGGACCGCGGCTATGACGACGCGAACATATCGGGCACTGATGGCGCGCATCCTAGGCCTCGCCGCTTCCCGCCGGCTGACCGAACTGTTCGAGCAAGTAGGACCGGGTGGCCTCGGAAATGATCTCGGGTGAATCGGCGGCGCGTGGCAGCACCCGCCGCTTCAACCACGCCCTCACGGAATGCGGCAGCCACGGTTTGATGACGTCCCGGTACCACCGGCTGTGCAGCAATGCCCTGCTGGGTCCGGTGGCCACGCGTTTGTCGCTGGACGAGTTGTAGATCCGGCGCGCCTCCAGGGCGGGAAGCCGCGCCGGGTCGGCGCCCAGGTATCGGCAAACACGACGCACGTGCAGGTCACGGTCCGCGATGAAGTCTTCGAACCGGACCCGAAGGATGGCCCCGGGCCCGAAGGCTTCGAGCCACGGCTGGAGCTGCCACTCGTAGCGGCCATAGTCGACATACTTGCTGCAGCGCGTCAACGCCTGGTCGATGTCGAGATCCTGGGTTCCCTCGAGGAAATTGTGTCGGTAGTGGCTGATGGCGCGCGACACGGGCTCGCGCTCCATGTAGACGACCTTCAGGCCCGGTCCGAACAGCGCTCTCGCCGTCTGCGCCACCACCGGGTGGTCGGGCCGCTTGGTGTATGCCGTCGATGCTTCACCACGAAGACTGCCCGGTCCGGCTTTCCGAAACAGCCTGGCGTACGCGCGTTTCAACGCCGTTTCATCCAGTCCGCGACACAGCAGCTCGGGCTCCTTCTGCTCAGGCAGGAACAGGTCCGGGTGCCGCCGGAGGTCACGATACAGCGAAGTCGTGCCGGCCTTCATGGCGCCGATGATCAGGAAATCGCAAACGGCCAAAACCACACTCCCGGTATGCCGCCGGCCATCAGGCGCAGGGAATCCAACGGCCGAACGCGGGGCCCGGCGCGCCGCTTCATCCTGGGCAGCGACGCGACCGACGGGCTGCGCTGACGCCCAGCCCTACCGTCTTCGACGATCCCGGCTCACTGCTCTGGTACGGCGAACAGGCTGCCCCCGTTGGGCACCACGTTCAGGGTCGAACGCGTGGACGAGTCCATCACCTGGATGGAAATCCCCCGATTCGCGTTGCTCATCCTGAAAAACGCCTCTTCCGTGCTGCCGTTGGTGTTGGCGTCCGGCAATGTCGTGTGTTGCGACACCGCGAAATTGGAGGACGAGAACAGGTTGTTGAGCAAAGTGCCGGTCGTCGGATCGCGAACCTGGATTTGCGTACGTGCATCCACCAGGCGATACAGGCTGACCGAAACGTGCCCCGTTCCCGAGGACGCGAGGTCTATAAACCTCATCCCGTCCGGCAACAGCTTGTTCGCGAAGGACGTTCCGGCGTACGCATCGTTGCAGCGCAGACGCAGGCGCTCGTTGGATATCTGGAAAAACACCGCGCAGACATCCAGCGCGTCCACGGCTTCCAGGGCCAGGGGAACCAGGCCCGAGGGATACGTCACCGTCGTGCCGGTAAAGGCGCCGGTGAGCACATCCATCACGTCGAGGGTCGCGACGCCGGCGCCGTCCCACCAGGAGAGCAAGGCGACCTCGGTGGCACTCATGGCCACCACGCCGCGCAACACCTGGCCGGCAGCCAGCGGTGTGTTTTTGAGCACCGCACCCGTGAACGCGTCCCTGACTTCCAGCGATTGGGCCCGGGTTGCATCTTCCTTGCGCAAGGTGACCGCCAGCGTCGTGTCGAGGCCCGCAAGCGCGCCGGTGGAATACCCGACAGGCAGCGTCCGGCTGTTCACGATGGAGCCGTCCACCACCGAGAGTGTCAGCAGCCTGACCCGGCCATCACTGTCCCGCTGCAGCTGCGCCAGCAGGTGGTCGGTGCCCAGGTTCGTAATTCCCCGCAGAGAGAAACCGGGCGGCAGCAATGTCGACCAGATGGTCGCGTCGGATTCGCTGTCCTTGGCGTACAGCCGGGTCCGGTCGGCATCCATCCGCTGAACCATGGTGACGAGTTCCGGGAAGCCGTTGGTGTTCTGGTCCTCGATGACCACGATCCGGTCGAACGTGCCGCCCGCCGAGCGGACCGCCTCCAGGCCCTCGATCAGGCCGGAGCCACTGTCACTGTCGAATCCGGCATCGAACACGTCTCCCAGGTAATTCCCGACGATGTCGACCGCGGAACGCTTCATCGCGCCCAGAATCTGTTGCGGGGTGAGCGCAGGATCCACCTCGAGCATCAATGCCGCCATGGCTGCGGCATGGGGCGCCGCTGCCGAGGTGCCGAAGAAATTCGGAAATCCGCTGGAATCGATATCGGACCCGAAGAAGGTCGTGTCGGTACCGTCCGGCGCCGTGATCTCCGGCTTGTGGCGGGTCACGTTGACCGGACCCCCACCCACATCGAACAGGATGGGCACGGGACCCGCCGACGAAAAGGGCTCGAGCAGCGGCGGCGAAACGCCGAACGCCGGCGTCTCGAAATAGGCGGCCGCACCAACCGCGACCGCGCCGGCAGCGTTGGCGTGTCCGTAGCTGGTACTGGCCTCGATACCCGGATGCGCTTCCGGGAAGGAAATGCTGCCGAAGGTGACGAACTTCAGCAGACCCGGTGAAGGGCCGGAAAAATGCTCGATGGAAATCTCGAGGTCACCCCCGCCGGTCAGCGAAGCGATCTCGATGGGATCGCTTCCCGTGTTGGTCACGGCAGCGCAGGTGAAGGGCGCCGCTGCACCGACCGGAAAGTAGAAGCAGATGTCGAAGTCGTTGGCCGCGCCCGGCGCGCCACTGACCGAGAAGGTCGGATCCTGCCACTGCAACACGTAGATCGTGTCGCTGCTCTGGGTGACGGTCAGCCGGGTGTCGACACCGGCGCCCGGATCGAAATCGTGCATGTCGCCGCCGGTGGGCCCGGGGGTGCCGGAACTGGTGAACATGCCCTGGTAGCCTTCGCGGTTGCCGTTGCCGGCCGACGAAAAGTAGGGAATCCCGGATTTGACGACGGTATCCGCCGCCTGCGCGATGACCCCGTCCTGGAACATGGGCTCGGCGAAGTAGATGATGTCATCCACGATCACGTCCGAATCCCCCAGCAGGGGATCGGCAAGGTTCAGGATCTCGGTGGCGAACCCGGCCTGGCCGCCGACGAACGCGGAACTGAAGGCGAGGCCCGCGCCGGGCGCCACGTCGTGAATCAACTGCAGCATCGCGCGCCCTTCGTCGATGCAGCCACTGCCCGGCGAGAGATCCAGCAGGACGTTGACGCCGGACGGCAGGTCGCCGCTGGCCACGTCGTCCGCGGCATCCGGCGCGGTGCCGAGGCAGTCGTAGCTGTCGGACAGCACGCCAACGGTCACGCCCGTGCCGTCCACACCGAAATCACTGCGAACCAGGTCGGTCCGCATGGCGGCATCCCCCTGGCTGGTGACCAGGCCCACGTTGCGGTGCGCCACGGCAAGCCGCACGAAGTGCAGGGAGGTCAGGGTTTCCGCATCCGGCAGCGCATTGACGGGAATGGTTCCCGAAACCATGCGTCCGAAGACATACACGTTGGTCATGCCAAGCGCTTCCATGTCCGCCGCCAGCGCATTGGCGTCACCGCTCGCCGTGGCGTCGACGATCACCGATTCGCCGACGAGATTGGCCATGGTCCCGTCCGAACTGAACCCACCGACCGGCTCACCGGCAGCCACCGCGTCGAGCCAGGCCTGGTACTCGTCGTACAGGACGCGAATTCCCGGCGACACCCGGGAACGGATCGTTTCCTTCTTGCCGACAGGCGTCGGTGCGCCTACGCTGTGGGTCACCACGCCCGGTGTCGCGGAACCATCCGGAATCGGCGTGATCGTGTCTGCAAAGGCAGACCCTGAAAGGGTCAGAACTACGGCAAGATAAACAGTCGTGCGCGTCATCGAGATGCTCCCCCATCGTCGGCATTCAGTTTGTGGTTGGGACAGTGTCTTTCGGATTGCGGGCCAGTGCAAATGATCAGTGGTCTATTGAACACCACGGAGGATCCCGATGAAGAAGGCCCTGATTTCCGGCATCACCGGCCAGGACGGCTCCTACCTCACCGAGCTGTTGCTCGAAAAGGGCTACGAAGTCCATGGCATCGTGCGCCGGGCCAGCACGTTCAACACCGACCGGATCGATCATCTCTACAAGGATCCGCTGATGTTCGACACGCGGATGTTTCTGCACCATGGCGACCTGACCGATTCGAGCAACCTCAACCGCCTGATCGAGAAGATCGACCCTGACGAGATTTACAACCTGGGCGCGCAATCCCACGTCCAGGTGTCTTTCGAGGTCCCGGAATACACCGCGGAGGTGGACGCCGTGGGCACCCTGCGCTTTCTGGACGCCATTCGCGAGACGGGATCACCGGCGCGTTTCTACCAGGCTTCGACCTCCGAGCTCTACGGCAAGGTGCAGGAAGTGCCCCAGACCGAGACCACGCCGTTTTATCCACGCTCGCCCTATGGCGTGGCCAAGCTCTACGCCTACTGGATCGTGAGAAACTACCGCGAGTCCTATGGACTGCACGCCAGCAACGGCATCCTGTTCAATCACGAATCGCCCCGCCGGGGTGAAACCTTCGTCACGCGCAAGATCACCATGGCCGTGGCGCGCATCTCGCGTGGCCTGCAGCCGTGTCTCTACATGGGCAACCTGGACGCCAGGCGTGACTGGGGTTACGCCCCGGAATATGTCGAAATGATGTGGCGGATGCTGCAGCAGGAAAGGCCGGACGACTACGTGGCCGCCACCGGGGAAATGCATACCGTGCGCGAATTCATCGAGCGCGCCTTTTTCGAAGTGGACATCGACATCGACTGGCAGGGCGCGGGCAGGGACGAAGTCGGGCGGAATTCCGCAAGCGGCGAAGCCGTCGTGAAAATCGACCCGCGCTACTACCGGCCGGCCGAAGTCGACCAGTTGCTGGGTGACGCTTGCCGGGCCAGGCAACAGCTGGGCTGGACGCCCAGGGTCCGATTTCCACAACTCGTGCAGCTGATGGTCCAGGGAGACCTCAGGCTGCTCGACCGCCCCGGCTACGAAATCGGCTTCTAGGGCCTGTCAGCACGATCCGGATGCGCATCCTGTTCCTGGGACTGAACTATGCCCCCGAGCAGATCGGCATCGCGGTCTACTCGACCGACCTGTGCGAATTCCTGGCTGCCCGGGGGCACCAGGTCCGGGCCGTGACCGGCAAACCCTACTACCCTGAATGGTGCGTGTACGACGGGTACCGGGGTGGCGGCTCGCGGCGGGATGCCCAGAACGGGGTGGAACTCATTCGGGTTCCTCACTACGTACCCGCCGAGCCCTCGGGCAAAAAGCGCCTGCTGCACCACGCCACTTTCGCCTTGCGCGCCCTGGCGCCCATGCTGCGCGAGGCACGGCGACTCAAGCCCGATCTCGTGGTGACCGTGGCGCCGTCCCTGGTTGCCGCCCCGGTGGCCGTGCTGGCCGCCCGCCTTGCCGGCGCCGCCTCGTGGCTGCACCTGCAGGACTTCGAGGTCGACGCCGCATTCGCCACCGGCCTGGTGGCTTCGGACGGGTGGCTTGCGCGGCTGGCAAAACGCTTCGAACGCTTCGCCCTGGGCCGCTTCGACAGGATCAGCAGCATTTCGCTGGAAATGTGCGACCGGGCGGGCGCGGCCGCCCGCACCGGCAACGCCTACCTGTTCCGCAACAGCGCCGATATCGAATCCATCCAGCCCCTCGAGCGGCCTTCTGCCTACCGCGGGCGATGGAAGATCACGACACCTCACGTCGCACTCTATTCCGGCAACATCGCCAACAAGCAGGGCATCGAGATCATCGTCGAGGTCGCTCGCCGACTCGCCCACCGCCAGGACCTCACGTTCGTGATCTGCGGTCAGGGACCCAACCGCGGAAGCCTGGAGCAGCTGGCCGGTGGACTGACCAACATCCAGTTCCACGACCTGCAACCCAAAGCGCGCCTGAACGAGCTCATGGGGTTGGCCACCGTGCACCTGTTGCCACAGCGGGCCGACGCCGCCGACCTGGTGCTTCCCTCCAAGCTGACCAACATCCTGGCATCGGGCCGCCCGGTCGTGGCCACGGCCCATCACGGCACCGGGTTGGCCCGCGAAGTCGAACACTGCGGCCTGGCCGTCCCGCCGGAAAGCGCGCAGGCGATGGCCAGTGCCCTCGAGCGTCTGCTGGACGACACGTCCTTCTACCAGGCCACCGCCTCGGCGGCCAGGGAACGGGCCCTGGAACGCTGGGATCGCCGCCGCGTACTCGCACGATTCGAGACCGAACTGGCCGAACAGGTGGCATCGACCGCGCAAGCTGACTAGGCTGCGACAGGTATCGATGACCGAACTGCAACGTCTTCCAGGAAAACGCCCCACCTCGCCGCCATGAAACCGGACTCGAAAATCTACATTGCCGGCCACCACGGCCTCGTCGGCTCCGCCATCTGGCGCGCCCTGTCACGCGCCGGCTACAACAACCTGCTGGGCCGGCGCAGCGCACGCCTGGACCTGGTGAACCAGGCCGCAACCAACGCCTTTTTTGCCGCCGAGCAGCCCGAGTACGTGGTGCTGGCGGCAGCGAGGGTCGGCGGAATCGCCGCCAACGACGCCTATCGCGCTGACTTCATCTACGAAAATCTCATGATGGAGCTGAATGTCATCCACGCGGCCTGGCAGCACGGTGTGCGCAAGCTCCTGTTCCTGGGTTCAAGTTGTATCTACCCACGCCTGGCGCCCCAACCCATGCGCGAAGAACACCTGCTCACCGGACCCCTGGAGCCCACCAACGAGCCGTATGCGATCGCCAAGATCGCCGGGATCCGCGCCTGCGATGCCTTCAACCGTCAGTATGGAACCAACTTTATCAGCGCGATGCCGACCAATCTGTACGGACCCGGCGACAACTACGATCCGGAAGGCTCGCACGTGCTGCCGGCCCTGATTCGTCGTTTCCACGAGGCGCAAGCCCAGGGGCTGGAGGAAGTGGTGTGCTGGGGCACCGGCGCGCCCTTGCGCGAGTTTCTTTACAGTGACGACCTTGCCGACGCGTGCGTCTACCTGTTAAACCACGTGGACTACCCGGACATCGCTTTCGAAGACGACAGCGGCACGGTCCAGTCTCACATCAATATCGGCTCAGGCACCGAGGTGTCGATCAGGGAACTGGCCGAAAGGGTGGCCGACGGCGTCGGCTATAGTGGTCAAATCAGTTGGGATACCCGTCGCCCAGACGGCACACCGCGCAAACTGATGGATTCTTCCCGGCTACGGGCCCTGGGTTGGGCCCCCAGGATCGGCTTGAGCGAAGGCATCAGGCTGGCCTACGAAGATTTCAGGTCGCAGTACGCCAGCGCCTGATGCGCTGGCAAGCCCATATGCGTCTCAGTACGCATTTTTCGCGGTGAACAGCACCCACGGCGTCTTCAGGACGATGGCCAGGTCCATCCAGATGGACCAGTTGTTGATGTACTCCACGTCGAATCGGACACGCTCCCTCATCTTTTCGTCGGTGTCGGTTTCTCCTCGGAAACCGTTCACCTGGGCCAAGCCCGTGATGCCCGGCTTCGCCTTGTGCCGCAACATGTACCCGCTGATCCGACTACGGAATTCCTCGTTGTGCGCCGCCGCGTGGGGCCTTGGGCCAACGACCGACATTTCGCCATTCAACACGTTCAGAAACTGCGGCAGTTCATCCAGCGACGTTCTCCGCAGGAACGCACCGAACGGCGTGACGCGGGTATCGTTTCTGCTGGCCTGAACAAACTCCTCGTCTTTTTCGGTCACCGACATGCTGCGAAACTTCAACATGTTGAACGACCGCCCGCTCAGGCCATAACGCCGTTGCTTGTAAAACACGGGGCCCGGCGAACTCAGCTTGACGCCAAGGGCGATCAACAGCATGGGTAAGGCGAAGAAGGCCAGGGCCGCTCCGGCCAGCAACAGGTCCTCCAGGCGTTTTGCCACCGCATCCAGCCCCTGGGCCGGGTCGTCGATGATCGACACCGTGGGAATGCCGCCCAGCGACACCCAGTTTCCCTGCATCACCGCGGCGGTATGAAAGTCCGGCACGACGAAGATGGAAACCGTGCTGTCACCCAGTTCATGGATAACCGACTCAATGACTTCCCGCTCCGAGGTCGGCGTGGCGATGTACACCATGTCCACGCCACCGTCGCGCGCCCGGGCAAAGAGATCTTCGAGCGTGCCCAGCACCGGCACGCTGAGGCCGGAGCTTGATTCATCCTGGACGCATACGGACCCTTCGTGCTCCTGGGTCACGAACCCAAGCAGCCGGAGGCCTGCCCAGGGCATCCTTGAAATTTCCGCAGCCAGCCGCTTCGCATTCTCGTTGGCGCCGATGATCACCACGGATCGGGTGTTGCGGCCCTCTTTTCTCAGTTGATAGAGAAAACTGCGGATGAGCTGCCGCACCACGAGCAAGGCGACCGGGGTGATGACGGCCCAGAAGGTCAGCGTCACGCGAGAAACCGTGTGCGCCACTTTGAGCAGGTAGCCAAGCAACAGCAACCCCGCCAGGGTCATCAACCAGGTCATGATCAATCGCGGCATTTCCTCGACAATGCCGCCGAGGCGATAGGACTGGTACAGATGATTGATGTTCGCCGCCAGGTAGAACACGGCCACGGCACTGAATGCGACCACCGACCAGCGTGGCCCCCAGCCACCGCCCAGGTACGCCTGTTTGACGGCAAAGAGCACGCCGACGATGATCACGGCGTCCAGCACCCGGATCAATATTCCCAGGCTGTGATCATGCTGTCGTATCAATCCATTTTTCGGCATAAGGCCTGCACCCCCCGTGCAAATTCCCGTGAGCCCAAAAACTTCGTTATTGACACCATGCAGGCGTGGACGAGCCCGGTGCCTTATTGGTTGGCGTTTCCTCCAGCGGGCGTCGGAGGGCATCCCGTAGTGGGCGGGATGCCGCTCAGTCGCCTATTGGGTATTCTAGTACCAACTTGCCTGATTTGTCGCCTGGGGCACTGAATCATCGGTCGTGGCGCCAACAACTTTCTGAACCTGTCGCCCGGCCGACGATGCGCCGCGCTGATGCTCTGCATGCTGATCGCCACGAGCACGCTTGCTGTCGAACCACGAAAAAGCGCAGGCGATCCGGCACGATATCAAACCCTGGCGCTGCCGAACGGCCTGCAGGCCATCGTGGTCTCCGATCCCACCGTCCTTACCGCCGCTATTTCCCTGGACATCGCCGTCGGTAACGGCGATAACCCGCCCGACTGGCCGGGCCTGGCCCACTACCTGGAGCACGTGTTCACCGTAGGGCCGTCGGATCGGGATTCCTTTGGCGGCTGGCTGGCCCGGCGTGGCGGCAGTCGCAACGCTTACACCACCTTCGAACACACGAACTACCAGGTGGAACTGCCGTCAGGTTCGCTACGCTCCGGACTACGGCGTTTTGCCGATTGGATCGGTGATCCCACGTTTACCGCGAAACGGGTCGACGCGGAACTCGAAGCGGTGGAGGCGGAATTTCGCCTGGGCTATGGGCACGAGGGACGCCGGACCCTGGAAGTACTGCAATCCGTGGCCAATCCAGCGCACCCTTACAGTCGTTTCTCTTCCGGCAACGCGGCCACCCTGGGGGGGCGAAGTGTCGGGGAAACCACCGCTGCATTGCAGGCTTTCTACCGACGTCACTACTCGGCCAGGCGCATGACGCTGGCGGTTGTGGGGCCGGAACCGCTGGAGCGGCTGGCGGATTGGGTGGCCAGCGCCTTCGACGGGTTGCCCGCGGGCAATGCCCCGCCGGTCATCAGCCCACCCCTGTTCGCCGCCGGACGCCTGCCTCTACAGGTCAATCTGCACCCCGGCGGCGTGCAGCGTCAGCTGCAGCTGTTGTTTCCCATTCCCGATCCACGTCCGGCCTATGAGGTCAGGCCCGCCGTTTACCTGAGCGAGCTGATCGGCCACGAAGGTCCGGGCAGCCTGCTGGCGCTGCTCGAGGCCGAGGGCCTGGCCTCGGCGCTGGCGGCCGGCACCACGCTGACCTGGAGAGCAGCCGACCCGAACGAGGCCGGTGCCCTGTACGGCATCACCCTGGACCTGACCGCCGATGGCGCGAATGACGTGGACTCGGTTCTTCACGCCGTTTTCGGCTACCTGGCGCTCCTGCGCGATTCCGGTGCGGAACGGCTGCGCTACCAGGAAATGGCCCGCCTCGGCGAACTGCGGTTCCGTTTCGCCGAGCGCGCGTCACCTCGGGTGCGCGCTGCCGCCCTGGCGGCAGCGCTGCATGACCATGAGCCCGAAGACGTGCTCTCCGGCCCTTACACCATGACGCGCTTCGATCAAGCCCGGATCGCCGCCACGCTGGGACGCCTGCGCCCCGAGAACGTGCTGCTTCTGCTGACTGCACCCGGGTTGGCCACCGACGAGGTCTCCGGGCAACATCGCGTCCCCTTTACACAGTTTCCGGTGAACAAAGAGCGCTTGAGCACCTGGCAAGACGCCACCCCGGACCCTCGGCTGTCCCTGCCTGAATCCAACCCCTGGCTCCCGGACGACTTTGCCCTGGTCGCCCCCGACACGTCAGCAGCGCCGGAAGCAGTGCTGACGGGTGACCTCATGCAGGCCTGGTTCGCGCCCGACGCCAGCTTTGCCGAACCCCGTGGCGCCATCCTCGCCCATGTACGCTCGCAGGAGAACACGGGTACGGTGCAACAGGCCGCATTGCTGGCCGTATACGCCAAAGTCCTGGAAGACGAGATCACGGCGCCAGCCTATGCGGCACGCCTGGCGGGGCTCGACTGGCGCATGGGCAAGGAACAGGACGGGCTGGCCATCCAGGTAAGTGGTTTCAGCCAGCATCTGCCGGCATTTTTCGCACAGTTGCTTGACCACCTGGGAGCCTGGGAAGCCACACCGGCCAACCTCGAACGCGTCAAGTCAGTGCTGGCGAACAATCTGCACAACCGCGATATCGCCAGTCCGGCCGGCCGCCGCGTGCTCGACAATCTGGCTACCCGCGTTCGCGCCGACCGGTTCCCTCTCGACGAGATGGCCAGCGCGCTCGCCGGCGTCAACGCTGAATCGCTGACCGCCTTTCACCTGGCATTCTGGTCCGGCGCCAATGCACGGATGCTGGTAGTCGGCAATTTGACCCGGGAAGGCTTCGACCTGGCCGCCGCCAGACTTGAAGCGCTGTTAGACCCAGGTGCCGCAGCGCCGCCGGCACCCGCGATTCTGAGGCTGCCCGGAGACACGCGCACCGTGGACATCCCGTCACCCGCCGCGAATGCGGGCGATACTGCCGCAGCCTGGTACGTGCAAGGGCCCGGCTCCGGCTGGCGCCATCGCGCCCACCTGGCGCTTGCCGCCGAATTACTGCGCGCGCGCCTGTTTGCCAAACTGCGTGATGATCAGCAAATCGGCTACCTGTTGGATGCCTTTTCCTGGCCGCAGGGGGATATTCCGGGCGTTGTCTTGCTGGTGCAGTCGCCGAGCCACACGGCCGATGAGGTGTTGGGTGCGCTCCAGGAGCAGGTGGAGAATCTCGACAGGCGCGTTAGCCGCGCCGAATTCGACCGGCGCAAGACCAGTTTGCAGATGCGCCTCGAGACGCCCTACGACAATTTGTCCGCCCGGGTGGATGCCCTGTGGACCGACCTCATGGCGGGTAACGTGAATTTCGACACCCGCGAACGCCTGTCCCGGGCCGTGACACCCATCTCCCGGGAGGGCTGGCGGGACGCCTATCGCGAAACGTTCCTGGAGGACCCCCACAGTCTCCGGGTCACCACCCGCGGGGCCGATTCCCGCTGAGTGCGCCCGGATCGGTCAGGATCACTGGGGGCTGGCCGTTTTCGGCCCGGTTGGTCTGGAAGTCAGTAAGGCCGAAACCCCACGAACCCGCGCAAGGTATCCGTTATCCCCTTGATGAACGACTTGGCGCCGGATTCGGCGATCACGATGCGGTCGTTGCCGATCACTTCCGGGTCGCGTTTTTCACCGGCGATGATTTCCTCCAGGTTCACCACGTAGCCCACCACTTCGCCGGGGCCCAGGGTGCGGAACACGATGATCTCCTCTTCGTCCGCCAGGCGGTTGGTGCCGCCGGCCATGGCCAGGGCTTCCAGCAGGGTGGTGTGGCCCTTGAGGGGGTAGATGCCCGGTTTTTCCACTGCGCCCATCAGGGTGACCTGCTGGCTGGCGTAGTCGGTGATGTCGATATTGACCTGCGGGTCCTGCAGGTAATCGACCTCGTAGAGTTGCGCGATCAGGTCCTCGGCCTGCTCAGGGCTCAGGCCGGCCACCTGCACGTTGCCGATCAGCGGCATGCGGATGAAGCCGCGGGAGTTCACCTTTTCCACGCCCGAGAGTTCTTCCACCTGGAAGATTTCGATTTCCAGTTCGTCCGCCGGACCGATCACGTAGCCGGCCTCGGACAGCAAAAAACCTGCGCCATTCTGGGCGCCGTCGGGAATGGCGCCCAATTCACCGCCCTGCGTGGGGCCGGCGCCGGTGTCGAGTTCGGTGAAGTTGGAATCCTGTGCCTGGACGGCGGTCGCGGCGAGCAGGAGCGTGGTGAAAAGCAGGATGTTGGCGCGGTTCATGGCTGTCCCCCCCAGGGGCGGATGGTGCCCCCCAAGTATGGCACGTAAAAACCAAATCGGGGTCGGATCCAGTTAAATCCGCTTAACTGGATCCGACCCCGATTACGGATTTTTAACTGGATCCGACCCCGCCGGGTTCATTTAACTGGATCCGACCCCGTTTCTGGTTGGTCAGGCGCCGGGCGTCTTCCAGCACCATGTACAGGCATGGCACCACCACCAGCATGATCGAGGTGGAGAACAGGATGCCGAAGCCCAGCGATATGGCCATGGGCACCAGGTGGTAGGCCTGCAGGCTGGTCTCGAGGATGATCGGGGCCACGCCGCCGAAGGTGGTCAGGGTGGTCAGAACGATGGGACGGAAGCGGCGGGTGCCGGCTTCCAGGACGGCCTCGAAGGCGCCCAGTTCCTCGCGCTTGCCGTTGGCGTAGTGCACCATGATCAGCGCGCCGTTGACCACCACGCCCGAGACGGCCACCACCCCCATCATGCTCACCAGCGACAGGTCGTAGCCCAGGATGATGTGGCCCATGATGGCGCCCACCACGCCGAAGGGAATCGACACCATCACGATCAGCGGCTGGGTGTAGCTGCCGAAGGCGATGGCCAGCAGGGCGTAGATGGCGAACAGCGCCAGGCCGAAGCCGCCCCACAGGCTGGCGGTGGATTCGCGCATCTCCGCCTCGTTACCCTCGAAGGTCCAGGTCAGGCCCGGGAAGTCAGCGCGCAACTGCGGCAGCACGTCGCTGCGCACCGCGTTCAGCACGCGACCGGTGGCGCTGGCCGGCACCACGTCGGTACTCACGGTGATCACGCGGCGCCCGTCACGGCGGTCGATGTTGCGAAAGGCCGTGTCGTGGCTCACGGTGACCACGTCCAGCAGCGGCACCTCGGTGCCGTCGGGGGCCAGCACCACGAAGTTTTCCAGCGTGCGCCGGTCCTCGCGCTCGGCCTCGGGCAGCTTGACGCGCACCTCCACCTCGTTGGTGCCGCGCAAGAAGCGCAGCGCCACCGCCCCGTAAAAGGCGTCGCGCACCTGGCGGCCCACGTCGTTGGGGGTCAGCCCCAGCGCCCGGCCCTCGGGCAGCAGCGTGAAACTCATCTGCGCCTTGCCCGGCTGGTAGTTGATGTTCACCCCATCGGCCGCCTGGAAAGCCTCCAGGCGCTCCACCAGCGCTGCGCCGGCGCGCGCCAGCGTGTCCACGTTGGCGTGGCTGAGGTCGATCTCGATGTCCTTGCGCCAGCTGCCCGGCCCGCGCTCGGCCTCGAAGGTGATCTGGTCCACGCCGTCGATGTCGCCGATCTCCTCGCGCCACAGCTGGATGACTTCGCGGGCGCTCATGTCGCGTTCGTCCGGCGGCTTCATCACGATCTCCACGTCCACGAAGCTCGAGCCTCCGCGCACGTTGGTCTTGACGCCCTCGGCGGCACGGTACAGGTTCTGCTCGTCGAACATGCGCATGGTGGCATCGGTGACTTCCACCGCGATCGCCGCCGCCTGGTCGCGGGTGGTGCCGGTGGGCAGGCGCACGCCTGCCTCGATCTCGTCCGCGGCCAGTTCGGGCATCAGTACCATGCCCATGTGGTCGCTCAATGCGTAGCCACCGGTCACCGCCAGCAACGTCACCGCGGCGGTCAGCGAGATGAAGCGGTGGCGCAGGCACATGCTCAAAAAGGGGCGGTAGCGCGTATCGATCCAGTCGCTCACCCCGCGCGCAAACCGCCGCTGCGCCTGGTGCAGCGAATCGGTCAGGGGATTGTGGGTGCGGTCCTTCACGTGGGCCAGGTGGGCGGGCAGGATGAAGAGCGCCTCGAGCAGGCTGAACAGCAGCACCGCCACGACCACCACCGGCAGGGCGAACCAGTAGTTGCCCATGGTGCCGGGAATGAACATCACCGGCAGGAAGGCCACGATGTTGGTCAGAATGGAGAAGGTCACGGGCCAGGCCATCTCGCGCGCGCCGCGGATTGCCGCCTCCATGTTGCCCATGCCGCGCTCGCGGTACTCGTAGACGTTTTCCCCCACCACGATGGCGTCGTCCACCACGATGCCCAGCGCCACCAGGAAGCCGAACATGCTGACCATGTTGATGCTCACGCCCAGCGCGGGCAGCACGGTGACCGAGCCGATGAAGGAGATGGTCATACCCATCATGATCCAGAAGGCCAGGCGGTACTCCAGGAACAGGCTCAGGATCAGCACGATGATGAGGATCGCCGTGACCCCGTTCTCCAGCAGCAGGTTCATGCGGTCTGCGAAATCCTTGGCCGCGTTGGAGTCGATGCGGTACTCGATGCCCTCCGGCAGGGAGTGGTCCAGGTCGGCCAGCACGGTCTCGACCGCCTCGGCCACCTCCAGCGGCGACTGCTCGCCGATGCGGAATACCTCCAGGTCGATCGAGGGCCGGCGGTTGAACTGGCTCTGGAAGCCCACTTCCTCGAATCCGTCGCTGATCTCGGCAATGTCCGCCAGCGTGACCGGTGAACCGGTGGCGGCGCTGCGGATCACGATCTCGCCCAGCTGGTCGGCCCATTGTTTGCGCTCTTCCACGCGCAGCAGGATCTGCCCGCCGCTGGTGTCGATGGAGCCCGCGGGAACGTCGCGGCTGGATTGTTCGATCAGGTTGGCCACTTCCCCAAGGGTCAGGCCGTACTCGCGCAGGCGATTGGCGGAAATTTCCACGTGGGTGATGTAATCCAGCGCGCCGCCAATCTCCACCATGGAAATGGCCGGCTGGTTGAGCAGCTGGTCACGCACGCGCTCGGCCAGCTGGCGCATGGTCCACACGTCGGCATCGCCGAACAGCGCGATCTCCATGACGTCGCGAATGCGGTCCTGCAGCCGCACTTCGGGCTCCTCGGCGTCGTCCGGGAAGGTGCGAATCTGGGTCACGGCCTGGTCGATGTCCTGGTAGGCCTTCATGCGGTCCACACCGGCCACCAGTTCAAGGCTGACCGCGCCGCGACCTTCCCACGCCCACGAACTGAGCTCGCGAACACCTGGGACACCACGAACCGCCTCTTCGATCGGCAGGATGATGCCCTGCTCCACCTCTTCGGGCGCGGCCCCGGGATAGCTGACCGACACCTCGACGATGTCCAGCGCAAAATCCGGATCGACTTCCTTCTGCATGGTGATGGCGGTATAGATACCCCCGCCCAGCAGAATGAACATCAACAGGTTGGCGGCAATCGCATTGTGGGCCATCCACGCGATCGGGCCGCGCGAACGGCCGTCGCTGTCGCGGCCGAACGCGTTCACGGCTGGGACACCAGCTCGTTGTCGATATCACCGCCGGCGGTGCGCAGGCGCAGACGGATACCGTCCTTCACGGTGGCCAGGTTGGTGGTGATGACCTGATCGCCGGCCGCCAGGCCCTCTCCAATGTAGGCATGGGTGGCATCCTGGAACACCACTTCCACGGGCTGGATGGCCAGCGCACCTTCGCGCACCAGCCACACGGTGTCGCCCTGGCGGATCAACTCGCGAGGCAGCTTCAGTGCACCGGTAATCTCGCGGCCCTCGATGCGGGTTTCGACGAACGCGCCGATGATCAGCGAAGGCTTGTCGCGGTTCTCGGGTTGCCGGGCCAGCGGGTCACTGACCACGACCAGAACGCGCGCCAGGCGGGTGCCGGCTTCCAGGCGCCCTACCAGCTGATCCAGGGTGCCTTCACGGACCTGGCCCTCTGGCCAGGCGGTGCGGTGGCGGATCAGCACGGGCGAGCCGCCCTCGCCGAGGGTCTCGTCGTCGCGGTCGGAGAACACCAGCCAGCGCAGCTGGTCCAGGGGCACGGTGGCCTCCACCCAGTACGCTTCCAGGCCTACCAGTTCAGCCAGCGTCTCGCCGCTGGAGACCTGCGAGCCCAGGTTTACGGTGCGGCTGACCACCTGGGCGTCGAAGGGCGCACGGACCTCGGTGCGTTCCAGGTCCAGTCGGGCCTGGGCTTCTGCGGCGCGGGCGGCGTTCACCTGCGCTTCGGCGGCACGGCGTTGTGGCTCGCGCAACATCAGGGACAGGTTTGCCGGGTCGAGGTTTTCGCCGCGGTCCGCTTTCAGGTCACGGTACTCGCGCTCGGCCTGCAGGGCGCGGCCATTCTCCTGCTCCAGCGCGGCGATGGCCTGCTCCAGTTCGCTCTGGCGCTGCAGCAGGGTGTTGCGGTAGTCGGCCGCGTCGATGCGCAGCAGCACCTCGCCCGCCTTGACGAAACCGCCGGGCGCAAGGTGCGGCGAGAGTTCCACCACCTCGCCGCTGACGCGCGGACGCAACTCCACGTCCTGCGCCGGGCGCACACTGCCCAGCGCCTGGATCACGGGGCGGAAGGTGCCGGCTTCCGGCGTGGTCACGTCCACCCCCATGGCTGACTGGCGCACCGCGTCCTCGCGCTCAGCGCCTGGCTCGGTGTTGAAAATCACCCACAGCGCCGCCGCGCCCGCCGCCAGCAGTACGGCGCAGACGATCAGCGTGCGTCCGAGGCCGCCCACCTGTGGGTTGTGATGTTCCTGGGAATCCGTCACGGGCTTCATGCCCCTCCCTGTCTGAAGCATGCTCAATGGTACTGGAAACCGCCTATGATCCCGTGAAACGGGCCGGCGACTTAATGAGAATGACTCTTAATCGCGGGGATAGTTTCCTCACGTGACAAGAAATTCGCAACAATTGGGGGTCAGAGTAAGGGGTCAGAGTAAGGGGTCAGAGTAAGGGGTCAGAGTAAAAATGCCCACTCAATAACTGGCGTTGATGTTACATACACGGCATTTTTACCCTGACCCCTTACTCTGACCCCTTACTCTGACCCCATCAATTCCGTCAATCAGTTTGGCCCATGATGCTCCGAAATCCACCCTGCGAAGGACCGGTGTGAACTCAACGCCCTGGCCCCTGCCCCCGCGCCCGGCGAAGGCCGACGGCGCCATGCGCCGCGTCGGTGTTGAGATCGAACTGCAGGGCATCGAGGTCGCCCAGCTGGCCCGGCTGACTGCGGAGGTGCTGGGTGGAGCCCTTATCCAGGACTCGGCGGCAATGTTCACCATCGACGTCGCCGGCCAGGGTGAATGGCGGGTGGAAGTGGACCTGCTGCTGCTCAAGGAACTGGCGCGAGAGGCGCAGTCGGGAGACAGCTTCAAGGCGTTGCTGGCCGATGTGGTCGAAGCCACTACCTCGCTGGTCGTGCCCTGCGAGATCGTCAGCCCACCACTGCCGATGGACACCATGGGTCCGGTGCTCGACGAGCTGGTCCAGGCCCTGTACAAGGCCGGCGCACGGGGCACGCGGCACACGCCCTGGTATGCCTTCGGCGTACACCTGAACGTGGACGTCCCTGACGCCTCGGCGGCCACCCTGCTGACCTACCTGCAGGCCTTCGTCTGCGCCTACGACTGGCTGGTATGGCACGGCAAGGTGGACCTGGCGCGCCGCATCACACCCTATATCGACGCCTTCCCAAGAGACTACGACCTGCTGATCACGAAGCCGAACTACACCGCCGACATGACCCTGCTGATCGATGACTACCTGGCGCACAGTCCCACGCGCAACCGCGCCCTGGACATGCTGCCCATGTTCAGCCAGGTTGACCCGGCACGCGTGCAGCGGGCGGTGGATGACCCATTGGTCCAGGCCCGCCCTGCCTTGCACTACCGCCTGGCGAACAGCAGCGTGGACGAGCCGGACTGGAGCATCAGACAGCCCTGGGTCGAATGGGTAGCCCTGGAGCGGCTCGCCGCCGACAGTGACGCGCTGCGTGAGTGTTGCGCGGCGTTCCGAAAACACCGCAAGCAATGGCTGCACGCGATGAATGCCGACTGGCGGCGCGAAGCGGGGCGATGGTTGCACGTCTGACCATCGGCGTCACCGGTCCCGACCGGCGACTGCCCTGGGCCTGGTGGGCGACGCGTTGGCAGCTGCGGCGTCACGGCGTACGCGCCCTGCAATTGACACCGCGCCGCGACCGCGACCTGCGTGCGTGTGCCGGATTCGTGATCGGGGGCGGGAACGACATCGACCCGGCGGCCTACGGCGGAGACGTCTCCCTGTCGCCCAACGCCGATCCCGAACGTGACCGGTTCGAGCTGGGCGTGCTGGACCACGCGGCGCGGCACGGCCTGCCCGTGCTGGGCATCTGCCGCGGCGCCCAGCTGCTCAATGTTCACGCCGGTGGCACCCTGTTCAGCGACCTGCGGGCGCAACGGGTGCACACGTCCAACCGCGGCACGCTGTTACCCCGAAAGCACGTGGACGTGATTGCCGGCACGCGGCTGGCGCAACTGCTGGGCGCCACCACCACGCGCGTGAACAGCCTGCACCACCAGGCGGTGGACCTGTGCGGCCAGGGACTGGCCATCGTCGCGCGCGATCGGGACGGCATTGCCCAGGCCATCGAGGCCGACCAGCCACCCCTGCGCGTGGGCGTGCAATGGCACCCGGAATACCTGTTGCAGCGGGAAGACCAGCGGCGGCTGTTCGCGGGTTTCGTCGCTGCCTGTGGCGCTATCGCCCCCACTCCCAGCCCAGCACATCCTGCATGACGGACCAGCGGCGTTCGCGGGTGGCGGCGCCCTGGCCGAGCACCCAGTTGCGGTAGGCGACGTCGACCGCACCGGTGTCGCGAGCCACGGTGATCCATTCGTTGATGGTCAGGGCCAGCGCTTCGGAACCGCTGGCCACGCCGAAGGCGATGGAAATCTGCACCGGGTTGGGCTGGGGCACCACGGCGGTGTACTCGGGGTGCAGCAGGCTCCAGCCCGAGGCGTGCTCCACCGGCATCAGGAAGGCGTCGAGCTCCGGGTGCTCCCCTTCGAAGTATTCCTTCCAGTATGGCACCACCCGGGTCTCGTAATCCGCGTCTCCCAGGTAGCGATCCAGGCTGGCGCCAAGCTGGCGCACGTCCAGCGGTACACCGATCACCAGGCCCTCGCTGCGGTGCAGGTCCCCGATGCGCGCGAAATCGTGACGCCGCTCGTCGCGCACCGCGAAGCCCACCGTGGCCTTCATGTACGGCTCGCTGAAGTGCAGGCGGCCGAACCAGTTGGGCCGGTACCAGACGCCGGGCATGACGTCGACCTCGCCGGAATCGAGCATCTCGGGCAGGCGCGGCCACTCGATCGGCACGAACACCGCTTCCACGCCCAGGGCGCGTGCCAGGCGCAGGCCGAACTCCACGTCCAGTCCCACCAGCTCCCCGTCGGCGTTGTGGAACGAGAACGGCAGGTTGTTCGGCTCAAAGCCGATGCGCAGTCTGCCGCGCGCCAGGATGCGCTGCATGATGGCGCCGCCACCCGCGCCGGCGGCGTCGCCGGGCGGCGGCGATTCCAGCACCGTGTACGCGCCCAGCGCCGGGGGCAACTGCATGCCCAGCGCCCGCTGATCCAGGTCGTACTCAGTGTCGATGGTCAGCGCCAGCAACAGGCGCACCCCCACCACGGTGGCCACCGTGGCGGCCGCCATGATGGCGCCAGCGCGCAGCAGGCGGGCCGCGTTGAGCTGCAAAAAGCCCGCCATGGCGCCGGCGCCCAGCAACGCGAAGACCAGCAGATTCATGGCGGTGACCATGGAGTCGAATTTGCCGGTCACGATGGTGGTGGGGATGTACAGCAAAAACAGGTCGTGCGGCAGGCTGAACAGGTCCAGCAGAAACGGCAGCGCGATCTGCGCCTTGGCGAAATAGCTGGGAATGCCCGCCGCGAACAGCGCCGGGTAATCCCCCAGCCCCAGCGTGTTCCCCGCCAGCCAGGCCGCGAAGGGGATGAACAGCAGGGTCAGCAGCTTGCCCGCGTTGGGAAAGTTGAACAGCACCGGGATCATCACGTCGGCGGCCGAGTCGCTGCGTTCGTCCAACAGGCCGTGCTTCTCGAACAGTTGCTTGGATCGCTCGATCAGAATCGGCATGACGATGAAGGCGTTGTGCGCCACGAAGGCGGTCAGCAGCGCGTCCCTGGCCACGCCCACCACCTCGCGGTAACTGAACGGCGTCATGGCGGTGACCAGCAACGGCAGGATCACGAAACCCAGCAACACCGACACCGCCGCGAAGGCCACGAAGTAGGCCTCCAGGCGCACGAAGGTGTCCAGGTCCATGGTGCCGGCGGTGGACGCCACGATGCAGAACACGCCATAGGGCGTCAGGGCGATCACCATGTGCGTGATGCGCACAATGGCTTCGTTCCACACCCGCAGCGGGTCCAGCAGCTGCGCCTTGTCCTTGAGGCCCATCAGGGCGATGCCCAGCAGGCAACTGAACAACACCACGGCGGGCACCACGTTGCGCGACAGCGACTCGAAGGGGTTGGAGGTGAAATAGATCTCCGCCAGCGAGAATTCCTGCGGCGGCTCCACCAGCGCCGAGCTGTAGAAGGAGGCGCTGATGATCTGCGGAAAGGAAAACGGGATGACGGTGAGCACCACGATCATCACCGCCCACACCACCAGCAGCAGCAGGCCACCACGCAGCGCCAGGCGACGGGCCTCACCCGGCGCCAGCTGCCCGAAGGCCACCACCAGGGCGGTGACCAGGTAGGGCAGCACGGTCATCTGCATCAGGCGGATGTAGATGTCGCCCAGTGGGCTGAGTTGCTCGGCGGGTTCGCCCAGAAACAGGCCGACAGCGACGCCCAGGCCCAGGCCGACCAGGATCTGGACCGACAGGCTCAGGCGCGACCAGGCGCGCCAGGGGGATGTCAGCATGTCGGGTGCCGGCTCAGGAAGATTCCGTCTCCGGTTCCGGGTCCTGGTCGAAAAGGTGCCAGTCCACTTCCTCGTTGGCCATCAGCGCTCCGACCTCGGCGCAGAACGGGGTGGCGCTGTCGGCGTGCTCGGCGAGCATCACGCCCAGCACGATGCCGAAGTTGGTGGCCAGGGCCAGGTTCCAGTGCTTCTGCTTGTCCTCGTCGAGTTCGTCCCAGTTGGCCGGGCGCAGTTCCAGCATGGCGGCGCCGACCTTCTCCGGGTCGGAATGCACGCCCTCGCAGACCTGCTCGGCGGCCAGGTGATAGGCGATCAGCTGCAGTTTGGACACGGCCTGCGCCGACATGTAGGGCTCGGCGATGGCATGGACCTGGTCCCAGGCGCCTTTCGCGTGAGACTCGATCTCAGCGGTGACCTCGGCCTCGTCCTGGGCCAGGGCCTGCACGGCCAGGCCGGCACTCAGTGCGGCCGCCGCCAGGAATTGCCTTGTGCGTCGTTGCATGGTTCTGGCCTCCATCAGTGAAATTCCCGGTTGGTCCAGTAGGCGCTGTAGCCCTTGCCGGTTTCGTAGCACTGGCGTGTGTTGCGGTAGCAGTTGACGTTGCGCGCCGGCGACCAGGTGACGGGGCGGTCGTCGTCGTCATCGTAGCGGCCGTGCTCGTAGTCGTGGTCGTTGTCGTGGCTCTTCTTGGCCGAGGCGATGGCGGCGATAATCGCCACCGCGGCGACGCCGGCGGCGACCTTCTTGGCCTTGTCGTCATCATCGTCGTCGTCGCGATGTGACCAGCCGTCGAAGTCCAGGTCCTCGACACGGCCGTTGTCCACCCAGCACTCGAACCAGGCATCCTCGCGGTCCTGCTCGGCGTAGCCGGTGACCTTGTAGTCGCCACCGCGGTAGGACACGGTCACGCCGTGAAAGCCCTCGGCGTCGTAGCGACGCTCCAGGGCGTCTTCGCATTCGTACTGGGCGTCGCGTGACGCCCGGGACGCGGAAGCGTCTTCCGCGACCACCGCCAGGCCCAGCAGCCCCGTGGTCAATGTCACCATCAGTCGATTCATTAGTTTCTCCTCCGGCAGGAAACAGCGATCAGGGCTTGCAGGCAGGATAGCCCGGAGCGCGACCATCGCGCCCTAAAAATAGCACAGCCACGTTGCGCCGGCAGGGTGGCCGTCACCGATTGGCCTATACTGCACTGGCTCCACGCGCTCCCGGGGGAATGATGAGAGAAATTTCAGGGCGGTACACCGCGAATTGCGGTCATATCATGCATTTATCGCGCATGTTCATCCTGCTGGCCTGCCTGGTGGCAGCCCCGGCCCTGGCCGACGACGTGGCCACCTGGCGCGGCTGGATCGCCGACATGAAGACCGCCGAACGCGGTCCCTTCCAGCGCCTGCGCTGGTTCTGCAACGACGGCCAGGTTCTGCCGCCCAGGGCTTACGCCTGCGCCGATCACGGCGGCGGCGTGCAGCACGGCCAGTGGAGCGAACACACGCTGTTGCTGCGCCAGAACGGCTACTACGTGGCCAACCTGCTGGCCGGGCTGGAACCCGACCGCTGGCTGGACGGTGACGCGGCTCGCGAGCGCTACGGGCAGCTGCTGGTGGAGCGCTTCCTGGTCGGCGCCGATGACGGCTGGATCTTCCGCCGCGCCCTGTTTTATCGCGGCGCCATCCAGGAAGAGGACGAGCGTGAAGGCGCGCGTACGCTGCTGACCGCCATGGCCACCGACCCCTGGTGGTCGGGCGCCGGCTTTCCGGCCTGGCGCATCGGCGCCAGACTGTTGCCCCACGGCGGTGACAGCGCCTCGGTGGACCGGGTGCGGCAACAGTCCGCCAGCCTGTCCGACCGCGACGCGGGCTTTCGTGGCCTGCGCGCCAAGATCCACGGCGCGCCCGACGCCGGCGACGCCGCCCGCGTGCGCGACTACGCCGCCGGCCTGGCCGGGGACCAGCGCGCGCCCTACCTGGCGTTGGCCGATGAAATCGACGCCGTCTACGCCGCGCCGCCGCTGACCGATCAGCTGGACGCCTTCCTCGCCGGCAACCCGCCCGCGCCGCTGCACGACGCCGTGGCAAAGGCCAACCAGGCGTTGCCGACCGCGACCACGCCGGTGGCCAGGCTGCAGGCCTCCGCCGCTCTGCTGGCCGGCCTGTTCGAGGCCATGCCGGCCACCGAATCCACGCGTTGGCGCCTGGCCGCCCTGGACCTGGGCCTGGCGGTGGAAACCGACTTTTTCGCCCGCGCCGCGGAACTGCGTCCTTCGCTGGGCACGCTGAGCCGGCGCGAGCACCTGGCCATACTGGCCGCCGCCGGGCAGGCCGCCTACGGCGCCGGGCTGATCAACCCGCGGCTGCACGGCGAACTGGCCGGCGCCCTGGCCCGCCTGGACGGTGACCGCGTCGACCTGGCCACCTACCGCGAAGTGCTGGGCACCCTGAACCGCGTGCCCGGCTGGGGCACCCAGCGCCTGCGCATGCACTTTTTCGGCGCCATGCAGCAGCTGGGCGAGCTCGAGCCCATGGCCATGCGTTTCATCCAGGACCAGCTGCGCGCCAGCCCGCTGCTGCTGTTCGCCGACACGCTGAAGGTGCTGTCCGCGGACGCCGGGCGCCTGGCCGGGGTGCGCCACCGCATTTTCGACACCGAGGCCGGCACCGCCTTCAACGCGCTGAATCCGGGCGTGGCTCGCGGCGTGCTGCGGGTCAAGCCCGACCTGGCCGACGTCGAAGAGCTGGCCCCGGACGGCATCTACGTGCTGCCCGAGACGGTCTCCGACCTGCCACCGGTGCGCGGCATACTGACCGCCGGCGAGGGCAACCCCCTGAGCCACGTGCAGCTGCTGGCGCGCAACCTGGGCATCCCCAATGCGACGGTGGGCGAACAGTGGCTGGAAACCCTGGCCGGTCACGACGGCAAACCGGTGGTGCTGGCGGTCAGCCGCGCCGGGCTGGTGGAGCTTGTTGCCGACGGCCCCGAGTGGGACGCCGTGTTCGAGGACGGGGCCGCCACCGAGACCGCCCTGATCCGGCCCGACCTGGACAAGCTGCAGCTGGACGTGGACCGATTTTTGCCCCTGGACGACCTGCGCGCCGACGACTCGGGCCGCACCGTGGGGCCCAAGGCGGCCAAACTGGGCGGCCTGCGCGCGGCCTACCCCGAGGCGGTGTCCAACGGCCTGGCCATTCCCTTCGGCCTGTTCAAGGCCCAGGCCCTGGAGCAGCCTTACGGCGACGGCACGCTGCGCGACTGGATGGTGTCCCGGTTCGAGGAACTGGGCCCCGTGGACCCGGGCGACCCCGGGCAGGCCGGCGCCTACGAGACCTTCCGTGCCGAGCTGTACCGGCAACTGCTGCAGACCCCGGTGGACGGCGCCTTCCGCGAGCAACTGCTCAACGACCTGCACGGCGTGTTCGGCGACCGGTTGCCCGGCCTGTTCATCCGCTCCGACACCAACGTGGAAGACCTGGCCGGCTTTACCGGCGCGGGCCTGAACCTCACCCTGCCCAACGTGGTGGGCGAGGAGGCGCTGATGGCCGGTATTCAGCGTGTGTGGGCCTCGCCCTTCACCGCGCGCGCCTTCGCCTGGCGCCAGTCGCTGATGAGCGACCCGGAGCATGTCTACACCTCCATCCTGCTGCTCGAATCCACCGCCTCGGACAAGTCCGGGGTGCTGGTCACACGCAATATCGACACCGGCAATCCCGGTGAGCTGTCCGTGGCCGTCAACGAGGGCATCGGCGGAGCCGTGGACGGCCAGGCCGCGGAAAACCTGCGTATCGACCGGCAAAGCGGCGCGGTGCGCGTGCTGGCCACCGCGACCGCGCCCACCCGGCGTGTACCGGACCCGGCCGGCGGCCTGCGCGAGGTGCCGGCTTCGGGTAGCGACACGGTGCTGCAGGCGGAAGAGATCCGCCAGCTGATCGAGTTCACCGACAGCCTGCCCGAACGCTTTCCGCCCATCGTGGACGACGCGGGCCAGCCCGCGGCGGCGGACGTGGAATTCGGCTTCGTGGACGGCGAACTGCGCCTGTTCCAGCTGCGGCCATTCCTGGAAAGCCGCTACGCCACCGGCGCCGCGCACCTGGCGGAAATGGACGAGGGCCTGGCCGACACCCGCGGTGTGCGGGTGGCGCTGGACCAGGCGCCGGAATCATGAGGACCCCGACCATGCTGCACACCCAACGCTGGCGCTACGCCAGAAACATTTGCAGCCGGCTGCTGTCCGTCAGCAGCGTGGCCGCCCTGCTGGGCGTGGGCGCCGCCGGACCCGCCGGCGCCTGGCCGCTGGACGGTTACCCCGACACCGGCATTCGCCGCCTGGAGCACGACCGCCTGGTGGTCGCCGGCGAACTCGAGGGCACGCCGCCGCCGCCCGGCGCGCGCGCGGCGACCTCCGCCATCGATCTGCGCCTGACCGCTCATGCCCACCTCGACCTGCCCGAACCCGACGCGGCCTTCACCGCGCAGATCCACGAATTGCTGGGCGAGGACACCGAAGCCTACGCCCTGGCCGTGCTCGACCTGACCGACCCCGACGACATCTCCTACGCCGAGTGGCGCGGCGACTACCGCCAGAACGTGGGCAGCGTGGGCAAGCTGGTGGCCGGCCTGGGCCTGTTCCAGGGGCTGGCCGACGCCTGGCCGGACGACACCACGAAGCGCTGGGAGGTGCTGAAGACCACCGAGGTGGTGGCGGACGATTTTTCGCGCAGCGACCACCACACGGTGCGCTTCTATGACCCGGAGACGCGCAGCGGCGAACGCCGCGCCATTCACGACGGCGACCGCGCCAGCCTGTTCGAGTTCCTGGACTGGACCCTGTCGGTCAGCTCCAACTCGGCCGCAGCCATGGTCATGCGCGAAGCCATGCTGCTGCGCGAACTGGGCACGGCCTATCCGCCCGACAACGGGGCCATCACCGGCATCCTCGACGCACTGGGCAGCTCCGGGCGCACCGCCCTGTTCCAGGAGACCTTCTGGGCGCCGTTGACGCGCAACGGCTTCGACCTGGAGCAGTTCCGCCAGGGCAGCTTCTTCACCCGGGGCGGCAAGGCCCGTGTAAACGGCGGCGGCAACAGCTATGCCACCGTGCACAGCCTGGCGCTGTTCGCCCTGCGCATGGAGCAGGGCCGGCTGGTGGACGAATGGTCCAGCCGCCAGTTCAAGCGCCTGCTGTACCTGACGGAGCGACGCATCCGCTATGCCAGTTCGCCGAAGCTGAACGACGCCGCGGTGTGGTTCAAGAGCGGATCGCTGTATTCGTGCAAGGAAGAGCCCGGCTTCAGCTGCGGGCGTTACAAGGGCAATGTGCGCAACTACATGAACTCGCTGGCGATCGTCGAGCAGGAACAGGACGGCCAGCGGATTCACTACGTCGCGGCGCTGATCTCCAACAAGCTGCGCGAAAACGCGGCCGTTGCCCACCAGTCGCTGGGCGGGCGGGTGCACGAACTGGTGCTGGCGCGACACGCCGGTGGGGATGAAGCGCTCACCGCGCCCTGACGCCCGTCCACGACGATTGCCAAAGGTCCGGCCGCACCGCCATCCGGCCGGTATCGCCGCAGCACAGTGCAGCTCAGCGCGGCAGCGCCACCATGCGGTCGTATACCGCGGCTGACAGCCGCTCCAGCCACTCGCCGCCGCGGGCATCGTTCGCCAGGCCGACCAGGATGTAGCTGCCGCCCTCCGCCTCCACCAGTACACTGTCGGCGTGATAGCGCCGCCATGTGCCTGACTTGCGGTACAGGCGTTTCACGCCCTTGCCGTGCAGGCCCTTGACGAACTTGTGCGGAATGGCCGGTTCGGACAACGCCTCCAGCATCAGGTCGGTCCGTTCGGGGCTGGCGAGCTCACCCTGGATCAGCAGATAGTAGAACCGCGCCGCCTGCCACGGCGTCGCCCCGTGCGACACGCCGGCCAGCGGATCGCGGCGGTAGGCCGCTTCTTTCGCGTAAGCCTTACCCACCCACAATCCGCCGCCCAGGGCTTCGTCGTACAGCTTGTAGCGGCCGTTTTCCAGCAGGTCCAGCAGCCAATCACGGCCCACCAGCCCCAGCACGCGCGTGGCGCAGGGATTGCAGGAACGACGGATCATGGCCACAAGATCGTCGTGCAGGTAGGGGTCGAGCTCGAACCGCCCCTGGTCCAGCGACACGGCGGCGCCGTACAGGATGGCGATCTTGGGCAGGCTGGCCGCGTAGTACATGCGGTGACCGTTGGCCAGGCCCAAGCCCAGGCTGCCGTCGTCGCCCAGGCGAACCAGGGCAATGCCCAGGCGCCCGTCGGCCACGGCGCGCTGCAGGCCCAGGTCGGCCACGGTGGCGTCCAGCACGTCCTGCACCGGACCTGCGCCCTCGCGCGCCAGGTCGGCCGGTGGTGGCGGTACCGCTGCGGTGGACACCGCGAACAGCGCCCATGCCAGCAGGCAAATCAGTGCGCATCGCGGCAGCCAGGTCAGTGCTCCCATGCTGATTCCTCACTCTTCAATGTCGGCAATTATTCCCTCCTGGGCTATGCTCTGAAAACCGGCTCCTGCAATTCCCCTGATTCACAACCGCCCAGGAAACTTTCGCCCATGACGTTGAAACACGCCCGCACTGCCCTGTTCGTGGCCATTCTGGCCCCCCTTGCCGCCCTGGACGCCGTTCATGCCCAGGACACCCGTGCCGCCGAGCGCGACTGCCTCGACACCGTGGAAGACGACTATCGTCCACGCGGCCGCCTGCGCGTGGTCAGCTCGGAGTGGGCCCAGGCGGGCACCCAGGTGGTCGTCGAAGCCGACGGCGAGCGCTGGACCTGCATCGCCGACGACCGGGGCGACGTCTGGGACATCGATGCCCAGGGAAGTTCCGGGGGACACGGTTATGACCGGGACGACGACGATGGCGGCGACTGGGACGACGATGATCACGACCGCTATCCGGGCGGCGACGGTGCGGGTGTGACCCTGTACCGTGACACCGAGTTCCGCGGCACCAGCGAAACCTTCAGGGACAACGTGTCCTACCTGGGCGATACGCGCATCGGCAACGACGAATTGTCCTCCATCCGCATCCCCTCCGGCTGCCGGGTGTGGCTGTTCCGCGATGCGAACTACGAGGGCCGTTCGGTGGAACTCGACAGTGACGAGCGTGAACTGGGCCGCACTGCCATGGGCAACGATGAGGCCTCCTCGATGGAGGTGGAGTGTCGGGGTGGCGGCCATGGCTATGACGATGACGACGACGATGGATACGGCCATGACCGTGGCGTCACACTCTACAGCGACTCGGAATTCCGCGGCACCAGCATTACCCTGTACGGCGACGAGCGCTACCTGGGCGACACGCGCATCGGCAACGACGAGGTCTCCTCGGTCCGGGTGTCTTCGGGATGCCGCGCCTGGCTCTACGCCGATTCCGAATTTCGGGGCCATTCACTCGCCCTGGACCGGGACGAACGCTACCTGGGCGATACGCGCATCGGCAATGACAGCGTTTCATCCATCCAGGTGAATTGCCGCTGAGGCGCCGACCGCGCGCGATTTACCCGAAGGCGCTCAGTCCCGTAACGGCACCGGCCCTTCGACCCGCCGGAGTTCACCGGCGGGACCGCTCACCCGGGCCGGCAGACCGGCTTCGGGCACCTCGCCCGTGAAGCCGGGCGCCGCCATGGCGTGCACCCGCAGCGCGGATCCGTCGCGCTCCAGTACCGCGAAACTGTGCGGCTGGCGCGCCCCGCCTCCCGCGAAACCCCTGGCGTTGCCGCCCAGGGCGCCCACCGAGAGGTGCAGCATGCCGTCGCTGTCCACGCCAGCGTAGTACAGGTGGTGGTGTCCGCTGGCGTAGCAGTCCACGCCTGCCCCGTGCAGCAGCTCCAGAAATCCCGGGTCGTCGATAATCTCCGACTCCCGTCGCTGCGCAAGTGGCCAGAACGGCAAGTGGGAAAACACCACGGTCCAGTCGGCCTCTGCGCCGTGCTCGGCGAGCATTCGCGCCACGAATTCTTGCTCAGCGCCGGCCACCTTGCCCGGCAGGGTGCCGTCGAAGGCAATGAGCAGCAGGCCGTCGCGCTCCAGGGCGTAACGCCAGGGCCACTGGCTGCCCGCCAGCAGGCCGGGGGGTTCGCCCTGTTCCAGCCAGTAGGCCTCGAAGGCATCCCGGTCCGCTTCGAAACCCGGAAACGCCGAGCCGTCGTGATTGCCCACGGTAATCGCCAGGGGGATGCCGGCGGTTGTCAGGGGGGCGACAAATGCGTCGTGAAACCCTTTCCACATCGCTGTTCGGGTGGCGTCGTCCAGTCCGCGGGGCGCCTGTCCCGCGACCATGTCGCCCGCACCCACCACCAGGTCCGGCGTCAGCGCGATGATGGCTTCGGCCGCGCCGGTCACCCGCTGGCTGTAGTCGGTGCTGCCGTAACGCCCGTTCAGATCCGACACCAGCGCCAGGCGCTCCATCGGCACCGGTTCCGCGGTCGGCCCGGTGGCCTGGAGCGCGGGCGCGGGCGCCGCCAGGCAGAGCACACAGGTCGCCGCCAGCAGGCCACGATTGATCATTGGGTTGCCACCTGGCAATCGGCCACCATGGTGGGCGCCGTGCCGCCAAGCAGCGCCACCAGGTCGAAGTCCAGTTTGAGCGAGCCGGCCTCGCATTGGGCCTTGAGCCCTTCGAACGCCGCGGTGGCGCGTTCGGTGATTCTGCCGGCTTCGTTCTCGCTGAGTCCGGCGGACTCGCGCATCCAGCGCCAGGCCGGGCCCCTGGCTTGCAGGTCCGCGACCAGCTCGCCCAGGCGGCGGTACAGTGCAGGGTCGAAGTGGGCCAGCTCCTCCAGCATGCCGGTGCGCTGGGCGAAATTGGCGTAACCGGCACGCACGCCGGCGTCGTTGTCATTGATCGCACTCTGGCGCAGGCGCCAGGCGGTCTGGCCCTGGAGTTCGCCGGGCGCCTCCTGGCCATGGGCGGCGCGATCGCGCAGCACGCCGTCCTCCACCCAGTACCAGCGCCAGCGGTAGTCGATGTTGCCGATGCGGTCCTGCTGGCCCAGCACGCTGTCCAGCAACACGATCTCCATCACCGCCTGCATCCAGGAATAGACCTGCTCCACCGGGGTGTCCGCGGGCAGGTCCTTGGCCATTTTCGGATTGCGGCGCGCGGCGCGGATGCCGGCGGCGGCCGCTTGCGGGATCGCCGCCGGGTCGCGCAACGCCAGGAAGGGCGCGGTTTGCTGAAAGTCCTCGTTCTGGCCCGAACCCCAGCCGGATTCGCGGGTGCCGTTCACCTCGGCGCCGTAGCGGTCGCCCTTGTTGTCGATCAGTACACCGAATACCTGCCGGCCGTCGTCGGTCAGCGCCTGGCGGGCGGCGGTGCCGCCCAGCTCGCCGGATTCCAGGGCCTGCATGTACGCCCAGCCGGCGCTGAGCATACGTGCGTGGCGACCCTTGACGAGGCGCAGCGCCGGTTCCACCACGCGCTCGTGGTGGGACTGCAGCGACAGACTGCGGTACACCGCCGGCGGCACGTAGGCATGGGTGCGGAAATAACGCGACAGGTGATAATAGACCCAGGACGCCGGAGCAAAGGTGGCGCTGGTCGCCTTGCCGTTTACGGAGACTTTAAGCACCGCGGGCTTGTCCGACGCGTAGTCTTTCGCGTGGTGGCCGTCGTCGCAGTGCTCGCGCTCGAATTCGGCCGGTGAGACACCGGCCTTCATCGTGAAAATAACCGTGCCCGGACTGGTGCTCCACAACTTGGGACACAGCCCCGCCTGTTCGAGGTCGATGGCGCAGTAGTTCGCCTCGGTTTCCCGGTCTTTGTGGGAATAGGCCGCGCCGGGGAAATCGGCGATCTGGACACAGCGCTCCACGATTCCGCCTGGCCCGGGGTACTCGGTGACCTCACCATCGACGGTGATCGAAAAGCCCGTGACGGGGCCCAGCGCCAGGCAGGCGGCCAGGCGCCGGACCCAGCGCGCGGGCGCGGCTGCGACCAACGGTCGCGGTTCGCGCCCGGACACGGATCGTACAAAGCGGGTTTTCATGGCGTCACCATCGATTCCGAAGGCCCTGAGTATAGAAAATTTGCAGTTCATGGACCCGCCAGGAGCCATTTGGTTCTTTTCCCGGCTGACCATCTGGCCTATGGTTCTGAATGATGCGCCCTGACATTCACAGCGACCACGACAAGCGTTCGGCCCGGTGTCGAGTCACGCCCGTCGCCCGGCGCGCGCTGGCCGGGCTGGCGCTGACGCTGTTGCTGGCGTCCTGCGCCACCTTCGTACCGGAGCCGGTAGACCCGTCCGACAGCGCCGCGGGGATCTACCGGGACACGATCGATGGCGTGACCGTCGCCACCACCCTGCTTGCGGACGAAGACGCTCGGCGCCTGTATGGCGTCCCACTGGCAGACGTCGGGCTCCAGGCCATCTGGGTGCAAGTGGACAACCGTTCGGACCGCGCGCTGTGGTTGCTGGTCTCGGCCCTGGACGAACGCTACTTCGCCCCCGACGAGGCCGCGGTGCTGTTTCACGCCGGGTTCTCAAGCGAGGACGAGGAACGGATCACGCACCGTTTCCGGGAACTGGCCGTGCCGCTGAAGACCACGGCGGGCGGCATCAGCGAAGGCTACGTGCTGGCGCCGCGCCACGAGGGCGGTCGCTACGTGTCCGTTCAGCTGGCCGGCGGCGACGGCGTCCGCGACTTCGGCTTTGCCGTCACCCTGCCGGATGGCGATTTCGACTTCGAGCGGCTGCATCCGGACCTGATCTATGCCGGGGCCACCCACCCGGACCTGGACCTCGACCAGGCCCGGGCGGTTTTGCGTGACCTGCCCTGCTGCACCCACAGAAAGGACGGCAGCGGCGCCGGCGACCCGCTGAACCTGGTGCTGGTCGGCGACATTGATACCGTGCTGGCTTCCCTGTCGCGCAGCAGCTGGTCTTTCACACACCGCATCGGGCCCGAATCGATCAAGCGCCTGATCGGGGCCACGCTGTCAGGCGCCGCTTACAGCGTCGCGCCGGTCAGCAATCTTTACCTGTTCGGGCGGCCCCAGGACATCGCCCTGCAGCACGCGCGCAACACCATCGTCCAGCGCAATCACCTGCGCCTGTGGCTGGCCCCTTTCCGCATCGAAGGGCGGGCGGTGTGGGTCGGCCAGGTGAGCCGCGACATCGACATCAAGCTGACCAGCAAGAGCACCTCGCTGACCACCCACGTGATCGACCCCAACATCGACGAGGCCCGCGAGCACTTGCTGCAAACCCTGATGGTCAAGGGCGCCATCGACCGCTTCGGCTTCATCCGGGGCCAGGCGCCCACCACCGAGGAGGCGCCGTACACCAACCTCACGGACGACCCCTATTTCACCGATGGCCTGCGCCTGCTGGCGCGCCTGACCGGCGCCACCACCACTCCGCTTCACCACATCGAGTTCCTGGAGTGGAACAACAGCGCCGACCCGGTCCGGGAATTCCAGGAACCCACAGAGCGTTCAGAGTCGGGGGGGTCAGAGTAAAGGGTCAGAGTAAAAACGCCTGTTGATCCCAACCAGGATGTTGTACGCGGTACAGGGCGTTTTTACTCTGACCCTTTACTCTGACCCCCCCAACTCCTATCGTCTCGCGATGCGCTTGAACCTGTTCTGTTGGCTGTCGGTCCTGGCGGCTGTTTGCTTCGCTCCTGGCCTGGCCGCGGAGGACCGCGGCGGCCTGAAGGCCATCGACCTTGCCGGTGGTCAGGTGCCGGCGGCGCCACTGAACACCGCGGTGTTCACACCCGTCGCCGCGACCAAGCCAGGCAACAAGTTTCCCGGACGCCTGGTGCTGGCCCCGCATGCCGATGGCGGTCGCATCGACGTGCTGCGTGACGGCCGCGATCGCACCGACCTGCCCGCGAACCGCGTTGATCAATTGCCGCCCATGGCCTTCGACCTGGTGCAGAGTGGCGATGATCTGGTCCCCCTGCAGCGGGGGCTGGTGTCGGGCACCCATCCATACTGGGAATGGTTCGTCGGCCCGGGCAAGGCCTGGGATGAACCCGGCGACGCCGGCTGGACCCGTGCCGTGCTGCCATTCGCCCTGCAGGAGCGCAACCAGAACTGCACCCACAACGGCCTGTTGAGCTTCCTGTACCGATCCGATGGGCGCGTGTCCCAGGTGTACTACCAGGTGGGCAGCGAGACCTGCACCTACCTGAGGGTGGACCTGTGGGGCATGGCGCCAGCCAGCACGTCCTTCGCCACAGAACCCGTGGCGGGCGCGACGGTAGCCGCCTTTCGGCGCGAACGGGGCCGGCGGCTTCCAGTCCGCCCCATGGCGCAACTGGCCTCGGATTTTCCGGGCGCCGACCCAGCCGCTTTCACGCCCCCCTCCGTCGACGACGTGACGGTCTACGGCCTGGTGGCGGACGGCGTTCACTACCGGGCCGGCTGCGAGACCCGCCACGGTCCCTATCCCCTGTGCGACGAGCTGCACCTGCCGTCCTATTCCACCGCCAAGTCAGTGTATGCCGGCCTGGGCGTGATGCGCATGGCGCGCCTGTGGCCGGAATTTCCTGGCCAGGCAATCGCGTCGCAGGTGACGGCCTGCGGCCTGGGCGACGGGCGGTGGAGCGACGTGAGCGTGGACGACGCGCTGGACATGACGACGGGCAATTTCGTTTCGTCCACCTACATGGCGGACGAAGACGACCTGGTCTGGAATTTCCTGCGCGCCGAATCGCACGCCGACAAGGCGTCGGTGGCTTGCGGGGAATACCCGCGCGCCGCCACGCCGGGCAACACCTGGGTCTACCACACCTCTGACACCTACCTGGTCGCCACGGCCATGAACGCCTTTCTGCAGGCTCGGCGCGGCGTCGGCCAGGATGCCTACCGCGACCTGCTGGTGGACGATCTGTGGCGCCCACTGGGCCTGAGCCCGGTGACCCACACCACCCTGCGCACCTTTGACGCAGTCGCCCAGGGATTCGGTGGGCTGGGCCTGACCTTCCTGCCCGACGACGTGGCCCGCATCGGCCAGTTCCTCGGCGTGGCGGGCGGGCGCATCGACGGCCAGGCCATGTTCGACGCCGAAATGCTCGACCAGGCTTTGTTCCGCGGCGCCGGCGCCACACCGGAGCACAAGGCCACGGCGCTGTTCGCCTACAGCAACGGGTTCTGGGGGGCGCCCGGCCACGTCTGGGCCGGCTGCGAAAACGATACCTGGATTCCCCACATGTCGGGCTTCGGCGGCATCACCATCGCGCTGCTGCCCAACGGCATGACGTACTACGTGTTCGCCGACTCCGGCCAGTTCCAGTGGTCCGAGGCGGCCGCCGAGGCCAATCGCCAGCGCGATTTCTGTTCATGAGCCGCGCTCAGTCGACCACCGGACCGGGTCCGGGCAGTTGCTCCGCGCACAAGGAAACGTTGTCGTTCACCACCCGTGACAGGGGGATCGAACCGACGGCCTGGGCCGGGGGCAAATCGTAGTCCAGCGTGGCGCTGGCACAATCGTGGAACGTCAGTGTGAGACTGCCATAGTCGTCGTCCTGCACCTGGCCAGGGTCCCGCATGTCGAAACGTCCCCGACCGGTGTTCGAGACCGCCAGTTCCACGCTGGCCGCGCCCGCTGCAAAAGCGCCCAGGGCGGTGACCCAGCGCTGGCTGGCGTCACCCAGGGTCGCCTCGTCGGGATCGAACGGCGCCGTCACGTCGAAGGTGAACCAGGCCACGAACACCAATCCCTGCTCGGGATAGACCTCCAGCAGCAGGCCCTGGCCGGCCGTAGCCGGCTCGTACCAGGCGCCGCTGAGCCCGGCGTTGATCGCCATGTCGCCGGGCGAAAGCAGGGTCAGGCGGACGTCGCCGGTATCGCCGGGGTGAAAGGCGGTGGCCACCACGCGGTAGTCGGTGCCGGCCTGCAGGAATACGCGGCCGGCGTCATCCAGGGTGGCAACGAGATTCCGCGCGGCATCCGCCGGGTTGAAAGCGTCGGCATAGAGCCGAACCTCCGCATCCAGGCCGGTATATAACGACACGTCGGCCAGGGCCCAATTGCCGCTGCGCGCCACCTGTAGGACGCCCAGGTTGCGGTAACGCTCGTCGCCGTCGCCAAAATCGGCCTGGGGCGCGTTCCCGCCCAGGGTCCCAACGCTCCAGGGTGGCGCGGGGAACGCCGCGTCGGAGCCGATCGCGCCCGGCCCCGACAGGGTGACCGCCCAGGCGCCGGGATCACCGGCGCACTGACGCTGCACCACCAGCTCATAGCTCGGCCCACCCTGCAGGCGTACGGTGCCGCCGCCATCGATCACCACGAGCCGGCCGGCGGCCGGCGCAGCCGGTGAGAACTCGCCCTCGTGGATCGCCATCTGTACGTCGACCGCGAGCAGCTCGCCGGCGTCGGCAAGGGCATAGTCGCCCGCCGCGGTCACAGTGAACGCCCCGGCGGATTGCCAGGCCAGCGCACCACTGTCGACACAGGCGCCCGGCAGGGCCGCCACGGTCGGTTCGTCACCGGCGAAGGCGCCGGAAAAGGTCACGTCATCGGCCAGGACGGAGCCGCCGGTCCCGCCCCGCGCCAGGAGCAACAGGCACATCATGATGGTGTAGCGGTTCATGGCCTTACGGTACCGCATCCTCACCTGCCAGCGCCGCCACCCCCGTTTTCATCCGCGCGGCATCCTGCCGCCGGGCCGGCACCAGCGTGGCCGCCAGGCACAGCACCAGCGCGAGCACCGAGGCCCAGATGATCAGCGCGTACTGGTCCTCGCCCAGCAAGACGGCGAATACCGCCGGTCCCGAAGCCAGGCCCATCTTGGACGCGAACCCGGCCATGGCTGCCATCTGGCCATGGCGGTCGAAACGCGAGGCCAGGCCCAGCAGGTAAGGAATGGTGAATGCCCAGGTCACGCCGATCGCAAAATTGGCCGCGATCCAAACCCAGGGCAGATCGCTGAACAGGTAGGCCCAACAGCCCACCGCCGTCACCCCGATGCCCAGAACCAAGGGGCGCGTGTAGCCCATGCGGTCGGAAACCACGATGACCAGGCCCGCGCCGGCCAGGCCGATCCAGGCGGCGATGCCCAGGGTGCGGGTGATGAAGGACGGCTGCAGGCCGTAGTGCTCGCCCAGCCCGATAATAAAGGCGTAGAGTCCCATGTTGGCGCCCTGAAACAGGAAAATCGCCAGCAGCACCAGCACCAGCGGTGCGCTCCAGCAAGCGGCGCTGAACAACGAGGGCGGCCGCCCGCCCCTGACGGCATAGTCGGGAATGAACGCCAGCATGGCCAGCGTCACGAGACTGAATGCCACCAGCGACAGAAACAGGACTGAAGTGCCCAGCGTGGGCACCAGGCCCGGAATGAGCATCACGCCCAGCCCGCCCAGGCCGAACTGCACGAACAGCAATACGCCAAAGGTGCGGTCCGGTTCCACGGTGCGTGCGATCACGGAGAAGGCCGTACCGACCAGCATGCCGCCGACGAATCCGTGACCGAAACGAACCGCCGTCAGCACCGAGGGGCTGGAAATCGACAGCGAGGCCAGGTCCACAGCGATCAGGGCCAACAGGAATCCCAATGCCGCCCTGCGCCAGGCCAGGTGACGCACCAGGAACACGATCAGCAGGGCGCCGAATGCAGCACCGTACATGTTGGCGCTGGCCACCGCACCGGCCTGTCGATTGCTGAAGCCCAGCGCCTGGATCAATCCGTCCACGATGGCCGGCATGATGTTGACGTAGAACAGGCCCGCCGTCGCCAGGAAGGCGAGGAAGACGCGGGCGGTCATGCCGCCGGGAGAAACGGTTGTCATGAGGATCCTCTTGTGCCGCACAGGTCGCTGACGCGGCCCAGTTCGATGACGGCGTCCATCCAGCTGCCGTGACCGCCGTCGGTGAAAAACCAGTAAACCGCCCCACCGGGCGGCAGCGCCCAGCGAATACCGCCGTAGCCGGACATGAACGGGACCCAGGCCGGCGCTTCACAGCCTGCATGGGGCGCAATGTCGAAGCCCCAGAATCCGGCGTAGTATCCCTCGCCGCGCGACAGGGCCCATTGCTGCATGCCCGAGCGGTCACGAAAACGCAGGCCGGCCAGGTCATCTTTCGCCACCAGCGCCCCCAGTGCGGCGTCGTTCTGCAACCAGGCGCCGATGCGCGCCACGTCGTCGGGGTGGTAGTACAGGCCATAGGCCACGAAGGGCTGAGCGGCTTCGTCGTAAGTGCGCTGGGTATGGTCCAGCAGCGGACCTGGATTCACGGGACCCAGGATGTCCCGGGCCAGGATGTCGCGGTGAATGTCGGCTGAAGCGCCCAGGAGGTCCTTCAGGAATCGATTCAGCGCCACGCCCAACAGGTAGTCGTCGGTGCTGTGATAAACCGGCGCCGTCCCGGGCGCGGCGTGCCGGGGCCAGGCTTCGCAGGCAAAACGGAGTTTCCCGGCATTGCCCGTGGCCAGGAAGAACGGCTGCATCTTCTCCGCCGATTCGTCGGCGTGAAACTCGGTGGAATCGAAGTTTCCCGTGGTCATGTCCACCAGGTGACGCAGGCGTACGCCCTTCCAGCGTCCGTCAGGCAGGTCGCACTCGGGCACCAGGTCAGGCACCTCGACGGCCTCCAGTTCAGGCCAGCGTTTCACCATGTTGAGGAAAACCAGCCCGGCAAAAAGGCTCTTGGCCGTGGAATAGGACGGCAACGCGACCAGTTCACAGTAGGGGTGTGGTCCCTGCCGCGTGGGACAATCGCTGCGGTAGTGCACACCATCCAGAACCACGCCCCAGGCGGTGGCGTCGTCCGATGCGGGCGGGGCCAGGGCGGCCAGGTCCAGGTCCGGATCGATCTCCAGCAGGGCCTCCAGGGGTCGCACCGGCAGGCGCGCCGCACGCTCGGCGACATGATCCGCCACCAGGCGCCGGGCCGACTCGAGCGGCCGACGCTCGAAACGCGCGCTGCTTCGACCCCAGGCGTCGAACTTCAGGTACTGGCAGGTTTCACTGGCCACTTGCCATTCCAGGCCGGAGACTATGCCCTGCGCCGAAAGGCCGAACCGCAACAGACCATTGTGCAGGCAGTTCTGGTTCGACTCCTTGAGCGAGAAGGGCAGCGACACGCGCGTCCATTCGGGGCGGGCCGGATCAGCCCAGACGCGACCGGGCTCGACAAGCACTTCCCAGTAGGGGTGATCCACCGCGCGTGGACCCCGGCGTGCCGGCACCACCCAGGACCCGTCACTGACCAGGTCCAGAGTCAGCGGCGGCAGGGACGATATCGCCCAACGCGTATCACCGCTCAGCGCGAAATGGTCCACCCGTGTCTCGAAACCGGCCGCCGGTCCACCCTCGATGGTCAGGCGGCCCTCGAGCGGAAACGGTGGCGGAGCCCAATCGGTCGGGGGTGCGAAACGGGCTGTCGGCCACGGACCGTCGGTGGCCGGCGACGGGACCGGCGTCGCCACCGGGACGGGACGGGTACAGGCCGCCAGCACGCCAAACGCAGTCGCCAGGATCACGCGCGCCATCACAGTGGTACGCCGCCTTCCCGTAATTTACCGGCCAGCGGCGCCAATTGCCGTTCGTAGCAACGCCAGCGACCCACCGAGCTTCGGTACACCGGCCGACGCACCTGGGCCGCGCTGGCGGTGGCGGCCGGGGTGTCGCGGCGCTCGGGCGCCAGGCAGGCCGGGTCCCAGTCCAGGCCGGTGAAATCCAGCATGCGGCGCACCTGGGTTTCCGGGTCGTCCACCAGGGCCTCGTAGTCCACGTCCAGGAAAAAGCCGCCCAGGTTTCGCCGCCAGTGCCCCATCAGTCGGTGGTAGGCCAGGTAGTAGCGGCCCACGTCCTGCAGGCTGTAGCTGAAGGGATAGCCCATGCGAAACAGGGTTTTGTAGATGGCGTAACAACTGTCCAGCGGATGGCGGCGCAGGTGAACGACCTTCGCGCCCGGCAAGGCGCGCCGCAGCAGGCCAAGGTAGAGAAAGTTCAGCGGCGTCTTGTCGATCAGCCAGGGCGCATCCACACCGTGGGCACGGGTACCGCGCAGATAGGCCGCGCCCAGCGTGACCGGGTCGATGTGTGCGGCCCGGGTTACCAGGGTCGTCCTGTCGCCCTCGCCCGCCAGGCGGGTGACGGCCATCGCCAGTGTGCTGACTTCACCCAGGCTGGCCACCGAATCGTGGCCGGACAGCATGCGGTCGGTCAGCGTGGTGCCGCTGCGAGGCAGCCCCAGGATGAACAGCGGCCCCGATTCAGCCGGTGCGGCCGAGCCGGCCAGCCAGTCGGCGTCGAACACGTCGGCCAGTCGGGCCAGGGTGGCCACGTCGGCGCCGACATCGTAGTCCAGGCGACGGCGGCGAGCCGCGGCGCCGCGTTGCAGCCAGGCGAAGGCGGCCTCGTGACGCCCCAGATCTTCCAGTTCCTTCGCCAGCGCGTAACACACCGGTGCGCGACCGGGATGATCCGACGGCAGGCTGGCGGCCAGACGGCCCAGCTCGTCCACGTGGTTGCGCTCCTCGCTCCAGGTCCGCAGGGTCGAGCGGTTCTGCCAGGCGTCGTGGTCGTCGGGATCGAGTGCAATCACGCGCTCGAACAGCCGTTCGGCTTCGTCGATATCGCCCACCGCCACCGCGCTGGAGGCGGCGTTGTAGGCCAGCCGCGAGTCGCCCGGCCGCAGGGCCAGGGCCGCCAGGTGGCAGCGATGGGCAGCCTCGAAACGGCTGCAGGCCGTGTGAAAACCACCGACGCGGGCCAGGGACAGGGGGTCCTGGCCGGCCTGGGCCTCGAGTTCATCGCCCGCCTCACGCGCCTGTGCGACCTCGCCGGCCTGCAGCAGACACTCGGCCAGGCGCAGCCCGGCGTCGAATCGCTGCGGACCGTTCCCTGCCCGCGACACGGCCTCGCGGGCCGCCTGCAGGGATTCCTCGGTGGGGTCGTGCGTCATGATCGCGGGGGCGCTCCAGCCGGGCCGGTTACGATGCCGGAGGAGCGTATCATCGCCGTCAATGCGGGCACAGGCGCCCCCGGGGGGAGGCGGAACGCCTGTGCCCTTTCGCGGGCTTCCTGCCCGTGATCAGAAATCGTAGGTCACGGCCACACCGACGGTGCGCGGTCGCGCGATCACCGTCTTGGCGCCGTTGCCGTAGTAGTTCTGAGAGGGGTCGGTGCCCATGTATCCCTCGGTGAACACGCCCACGCGACCCCGCTCATTGGTCAGGTTTTTCACGAACAGGCCCAGCGACCACTGGTCACCCAGGAACACCGTGGAGTTGAAGTTGAAGATCGAGAAGCTCGGCAACGTGGCCGTCAATACGCTGGTTTCGCTGACGATATTCTTGGTGTCGTCCTGGTAGTAGCCGGTCAGGCGGTTGTTCCACTCCCAACCGTTGTCGAAGGTGGCGGTGTGCTCGATCATTGCGTTGAGCGTATGCTCCGCCAGGCCGGGCAGCTCCCAGCCTTCCACGCCGGCGACGTAAACGCCGTCGGCGGACAGGAAGGTGTCGTCCAACTCGCCCTGGTTGTAGCTGTACCCCAGGTTGGCGTGCCAGCTGTCGCCGAAGAAAGTGTCCCACTCGAACTCCACGCCCTGCGTATGGGCGTCCCCGCCGTTCTGGGCCGCGTAGAAGCCCCAGTTGGTGGTCGATGTGTTGAGCTGGATGTCACGCCAGTCCACGTAGTACAGCGCCACGCTCCAGAAATTACCGCTGCCGCCACCCTTCAGGCCCAGCTCGTAGTTCTTGGTGAAATCGGGACCGTAGGTCTGCCAGGCCGGGTCTTCCGCGAACACGCCGGACAGGGGCACGGCATTGGCGCCGCCGCGGCGGAAGCCTTCCGAGTACGTGGCGTACAGCAGTTTGTCCTCACCTACGTCCCAGGAAGCATTCAGCTTCCACAGGGTGTCCTTGTCGCTGCCGCTGAACCGGGCCTCGTCGGTAATGGCAAACGACGTGTAAAGCCCGACACCCATGAGGGTGTCGTTTTCATAGTCGTTGTCGAAGGTGCGGAACCCGCCGGTCAGGCGAAACGTGTCGCTCAATCGCCAGGTGACCTCGCCGAAAACGGCCAGGTCTTCGAAATTTTCCTGCCGCTCGTATCGGAAGTCGTTGTCGTCCACCACGAATCCCGGGCCCCAGGCGGTGTCCGCCCAGCGCTGGAAACCGTGCAGGTAGCTGTACTGTGTGGAGAGCGCGTCCTGGTCGCGGTAAAACACGCCCACGATCCACGGGAAATCGATGTCATCGTTGGACACCAGGCGCAGTTCCTGGATGAAGGCCTCGTCCTCGAAGCTGCGATCGGCGCTGGCCAAGGGACGCGGGTAATTGTAGTAGAACGCGCCGAGCCAACCGTTCTGCGCGTAGAAGCCGGTGTTCTCGCTGACGCTGGATCCGCTGTGGTCGTAAGCCGAAGTGCTGCTGGTCAGGGTCGCGAAACCGAAGTCCACGTTCAGTTCCAGGGCCGCGGCGTCCACCTCGCGTTCGGACGGTTCGCGCTGGACGGAACCGATCTCGTATTCGCCGTACGGATCGCCCCAGCCGTCGACGCCCTCGGTGGGCTGCATGCGGCCACCCACGTCGTCTTCCTGGTGGGCGTACCACAGCAGGGCTTCGAAGGTATCGCTGGGCTGCCACAGCGCGGACACGCGGGCATAGTCGATTTCCACCGTGTCCAGGTCCTTGACGCTCTCGTACTGCGCGGTCCCGGCCAGCACGCCGTCCGGCGCCACGGGGAGCCCCTGTCCATCCAGCACGTAGAGGTTCGGGGCGTCCACGATGCCGTCGTAGTCGATGGTGCCCACCAGGGCACGGACCGCGAATGTGTCGCCGATCGGGAAGTTGAGCACGGCATCGCCGTCCCAGTTGCTGCCGTCGGAGCCGTCGGTCTGGCTGTAGGACGCCTCCAGGCGGCCCTCGAACTCACCCAGCACCGGTTTGCGGGTGATGTAGCGCACGGTGCCGCCCAGCGAGCCGGAACCATACAGGGTGCCCTGCGGACCGCGCAGGACCTCCACGCGCTCCAGGTCCTTGAGCACCATGGGGGCGTAGAGCGGGGATTCGTTGAGATAGGTGGACACCGGCGGTACGGCGGACAGGCGCACGTCCATGTTCACGTTGGAGTCGATGGCCAGGCCGCGAATGCGGATCGCGTTCACCGCGCCGGAGTTACGCGCGCCGAAATCGATGGTGGCCGCGCCGGGCACCCCCTGCAGCAGCTCCCCGGTGTCCTGGATGCGGCCCTTGTCGATGAAATCGCCGCTGATCGCGGAAATGTTGTAGGGGATTTCCACCATGGTGGTCTCCCGCCGCGTCGCGGTCACCACGATTTCCTCCACCAGCAGGTCGCCGTCCTGGTCTGCGCTGTTCTGCGCCAGAGCGGGTACGGCCAGGGAGGCCAACAGGGAGGTTGTGATGGCGGTTGACAGTGCCTTGCGTTCGAAACTGCGTTTCATCGTTGTGCTCCGTTCCTCGACGCGCCCGGCCGGGCGCGTCTAAACAAATTTTTAACCCCTGCGTCACGGTACTCTGCGAGCGAGGACGCCAATAGGGCCAGTTGGGCCCCATTCTTGAGTCCAGTTGATGTCACGCCGGTCATTTGCCGCGTTGCGGGAGTTCCAGCGGACCCAGATCGGCCAGCGCGCCAGGTCCGGCGCCTTCCTGGTAGACCGGATAGTTCACCGCGGCTTCGCGGAAACTCTTCAGGGTCTGACCAAGGCCGTGCATGCCGCGCCGACGCACGCGACGGGCGTGCTCGAAATCCAGTTCCACGGTAATCACCTCGCGGCCCACACCGGCGTTGTGAATCACGGTGCCGTCGGGACCGACCACGATGGACTGCCCGTAACCGAGCCGCCCGGCATTGTTGATGTTCACGAACCAGCACTGGTTCACCGCGGCATTGGTCCGCGCGATGGCCAGCTCGAGATCCCGGTCGATGGTATTGGTCAGGGTCGGCACGATGATGGCCTCCGCGCCCATCCAGGCGAGCTGCCGGGCCATTTCCGGGTACCACATGTCGTAGCAGATCATGAGGCCCAGGCGGCCGACTCCGGGCACGTCGAACACGGTGAAGTCGTCGCCACCGGCCACGCCGCGTTCGTAGGGCAGAAAGGGGTAGCGTTTTCGGTATCGGGCGACGACCGCACCGCTCGGGTCAAACACCGGTGCGGCGTTGTACACGGACCCGCCATCGCGCACGAAGTAGGAACCCGGCACCAGCCAGACGCCGTGGCGGCGGGCCAGATCCGCGTAGAAGCCCTCGACATGATCCGGCGCATCAACCGCGCAATCGATGCCCGGGCCGAAGCTGCACAGTTCCGGCAGCACGACCATCTGCAGCCAGGGAAACCGCGCCATGGCCAGGTCGATTTCCTGCCCGATCCGCTCGAGATTGTCGCCGGCCGGCAGTTCCAGTTGCAGGCCGCCGATGGCCAGATGCGCCATGCGGGTTCTCCGTGATCACCACCCGCCATCCGCGGGCCGAATCACCTTAGCCGTGGCCGCTGTCGGCCTCATAGAACCAGTTTCGGGCCCGGCGTGGGTCCAGATTCAGGAGCTGCGCTCGAGAACGGCCGAATCCACCAGGCGCCCGCCCGGGCGCCACCAGCGAATCACGTTGTCATGCACGGTCACCTGATAGCGCCCTTCCTCGCCGTAGGACCAGCGCGACCACTGGCGGCAGTAGAGACCGTCCTCCACCCACCAGCGGCCCTCGTCACAGTCCTCGTCGGCGTGACCGGATCGCCCCACCATGCGGCCGTCGGGGTGCAGCTCGATGGTGCAGGGGTCGGTGTAGAAGGTGCGGTAGTGGATCAGTGACCCGGCCAGGGCCTGGCGCAGGTCGTCGCTGTCGAGCAGGCCGGGATCCGCGGGGTCGATCCGCACCAGCTGGTCGCCGGTGAGCTCGCGCACGAGTCGCTCGAGCTGGTTGACACCCTCGCGTATGCGCTCCTCGCGAAGCGAGGTAACCCCCAGGCGGTAAAAGTTGCGCGAGCCGCCACCCCTGCCATAGTAATGAGAATCCGGCTCGATCAGGATGCCGCGGCGCGCCGCCTGGTCCACCAGCTGGTCGACGGAAACATGATCGGGGGCGCGCACCCACAGGGACGTACCACCACGCGTGGGCAGGGTGATTTCGGTTTCGCGGTGGTAGTGGTTCAGCGCCTGGCGCAGGGCGTCCCAGCGCTTGCCGAGCACCTTGTGCAGTCGGGTCAGGGCCGCATCGTAGTGCCCCAGCGACAGGAACAGCGCCGCGGTGCGCTGGGTCAGCAGGCTGGGCCGACCGACCACCATCTGCCGCAGCTTCCGTGCCTCGTGGATCAACGCCGGGGCGGCCACGATGAAGCCGATTCTGAGACCCGGGGACAGCATGCGGGGCAGACCGGAGACGTACGCCACGCGGTTTTCGCGATCCATGCCACGCAACGCCGGGTGTGGTGAGCCCAGGTAATTGTGTTCGGTGTCGAAATCGTCCTCGATGATCACCTGGTCATGACGTGCGGCCACGGCCAGCAGCGCCTCCCGGCGCGCCTTGTTCATGGTCACCGCGGTGGGCACCTGGTGGCTGGGAGTGACGCACACCACCTGGGCCTGGGCCAGATCTTCGTCGATCACCATGCCCCCGGCGTCCACGCTCTGGTAGTGCAGTTCGGCACCGGCCTGGCGCAGCAACTGTCGCAGGCGCGGGTTACCAGGTTCCTCCACCGCGACCAGGGTGGACGCGTCAGCCAGGAGACGGGTCAGCAGGTACAGGGCGTTCTGTTCCCCCGCCGTGATGAGGATTTCGTCGGCGGAGGCGGCGATTCCGCGCCGCGGCAGCATCTTCGTGCGGATTTCCTCGATCAGCGCGGGGTCGTCCGCACTGCCTTCGTTCATGGCGCCGTCTTCCACGATACGCGTACCCAGCGCCAGGCGACTGGCCTCGCGCCATTGCGCGGTGGGGTAGAGCGAGGCGTCGAAGTAGCCCTCGATGAACGGGAACGGGTGCAGCTGCCAGTTCCGCGGTACGTGGAAACCGGGCGCCGATTGTGTGCGAAGGCGAAGCTTACGTCGCCAGCCCGCGTCCGGGGCGGCGGCGCCTTGCGGACGGTCGGTGGCCCCCACGCGGTCACGCAGGATGTTGTCGCGGACGTAAACGCCACTGCGCTCACGGGTCTCGATAAAACCTTCCCCGGTGAGCTGTTCGTAGGCCAGAACCACGGTGTTGCGCGCCACGCCCAGCTGCTGCGCCAGCTTGCGCGACGAGGGCAGCCGGCTGCCGGCGGGAAACGCGCCGCCGATGATGCCCTCGACGACCCGCTGGCGGATCTGGCTCTGCAGGCTGAGCGGGCTGTCGGGGTCCAGGTAGATCAGGGCGTTGGCCATGCGCCTATTGTACGAAGGAAGCGGAACGGTGATATGCGGCGATTTCCCACAGCTTGGCCCGACAGTTGGCCATCGATCCCTTGCCGGCGACTGGGTCAACCTCTGTACAGGTTTGATCCCAACCGCATTTCGATCGTCGCGAGGTTCGAATGAAATATCCCGTTCTTTTCGGTTTTCCGTCTTTCACGGCGGCCATGCTGCTCCTGTCACTGTCCGTTGCCGTGCCGCCGGCAACAGCGGACCCGGGCAGGGATGTCGTTCTGATCGGGGAGCGCCCTGCCATCGCGAACCATGTGCAACAGGCGGAGATCGAGGCAGGAGACGTCACACTGCGCGAATTGCTGAGTGCCGGTGAACGGCTGTTCAACGCCCAGTTCAATATCCTGGACGGGCAAGGGCGCCCGGCCTCGACGGGGACCGGTGCGCCACGAGCACCGGGCCAGCCGCGCTTCATCCGGACCTCCGGCCCTGACGCGAATGCCTGTGCCGGCTGCCACAATCAGCCACGCAGCGGCGGTGCCGGAGAGATCGTCGCCAACGTGTTTGTCCTCGCGCAGACGCTGGACCCGGTCACCGAATCGGTGAGCGGTGCATTCAGCAATGAGCGCAACACGCTCGGCATGTTCGGCGCGGGCGCGATCGAAATGCTCGCGCGGGAAATGTCATCCGAGCTCATCGCCATCCGCGAAGCCGCCCGCCGGGAGGCGCGTCGCACCGGTCACGACCAGACGCGCGACCTGGTGGCCAAGGGCGTCAGCTTTGGCCGCATCACGGTGCTTCCGGACGGGCGGGTCGATCCACGGGCCATCGAAGGCGTCGACTGGGACCTGATCGTCAAGCCTTTTCACCAGAAAGGCGCGGTGGTTTCACTCCGGGAGTTCACCAACAACGCCATGAATCACCACCATGGCATGCAGTCCGAGGAGCGGTTCGGAATCGGCGTCGACGCGGACAACGACGGCCTGGCGGGCGAGCTGACGGTGGGCGACATCACGGCCGTGACCCTGCACCAGGCGGCCCTTCCCGCGCCCCGGCCACGACTCGGGGGAAACCCGACACGCCGACGCGCGATCCGGGCCGGCGCCAGGCTGTTCAGTGAAATCGGCTGCGGGGGTTGCCACCGCCCAGTGCTGGTGCTCGAGTCGCGCCGGTTTGTCGAGCCCAATCCATTCAATCCCCCGGGAAATCTACACCCCGACGAGGTGTCGGCCTCGGTGGAATTCGACCTGGTCGCACGTTCGGCCAGCACGCTGGTTCGCCCTGTCGGCAAGGAAAAGGTCGCCGTCTTCGCCATGACCGACCTGAAACGTCATAACCTCAATGATGAACAACTGGACCATTTCGACAACGAACAGTTGCCCCAGGGCATGCTCACGGGTTTCGCTGACCCGGCCGAATTCACTGTTCCACCAAGGCCCAGGCCAACGGGCGACTTCCTGACCCGAAAACTCTGGGATGCCGGCAACTCGGCGCCTTATGGCCACCGCGGCGACCTGACGACCCTGACCGAAGCGGTCTGGTTTCACGGTGGCGCTGCGCGGAACTCGCGCGAACGGTTCTTCTCGATGTCGGGTCGTGACCAGGCGCGCGTGATCGAGTTTCTGAAATCCAGGGTCGTGCGCTAGGGCGCGCCACCGCGCCTCAACCGATCAGCGCCCGGCAATGTTGAACCGTTCGCGCAGGAAGCGGGCGATGCCGTCTTCGTCATGGCGGCCGATCACCGCGGTGGCGGCGGCCTTGACCTCCTCGTCGGCGTTGTCGGGGGCGTAGCTCTCGTCCGCGGTGGCGAACATGCTCAGGTCGTTGTCGCTGTCGCCGAAGCACACCACGCGTTCGATGCCCAGCTGGTCACGCAGCAGGTCCACCGCACCGCCTTTACTGGCGTCAGTGTGGTGAATGTCGATCCAGCGCCACCCGTCGCCTTCCCAGGCGGTCCCGCTGTATGCCACCAGGTGTGGTTCGCCTGCGACCAGGGTCGCAATTCGGTCAATGGCCGAGCCGGGGCCAAGGGCGCTGATGTTCGTGATCTCGGCGTCGGCGGGAAGCCTGGAAGCCGGGAATACCTGGACCTCGCGGCGATCCACGAAGGCCCGGGCCAGGCGCGCCTCCGTGTCGTTCTGCAGTGGCGGGTGATAGATGGCGTGGTGATTGCCCGGCTCCAGGGTGAATACGAACGGTGTCACTTCCTGGGCCAGCACCGCGCTGAGCACATGTTCCACCTCGGCCAGGGTGAGATGGTTCTGGTGGGAGTAGGCGTCGTCACGCGGGTCCCAGATCATGACGCCGTTCTTGTACACCTGGGGCAGCGCAAAACCGTGTGGCTCTAGCAAATGTCGCGCCGCATGCAACGTGCGTCCGGTGGCCACGGTGTAGGCCACGCCCTCGCGCGACAATGCAGCCAGCGTCTCGCGGGTGTAGGTGGAAAGACTGCCCTCGGCATCCAGCAGGGTGCCGTCGAGGTCAAATACGATGAGTTCCATGGGCCTGGTCGGTGTTCGGTGCGCAAGAATCATCTTACACCCGGTTCATGAACCTGCCGTTGCGCCCATCGACAACCTGATCCCGGCATCCTCGTCTATAATTGCGGACCCCAGGCTGGGCATGCCCGCCCCTTATCAATCACTGCATCACATGACAGGCCATCATCCCGTGAATTCATTCGCCAGTAACACCCTTCCGACCCGCCTGCTCGGCATCATCGCCGGACTCGTGCTGGGCATGGCCCCCGCGTTCGCGCAGGACAGGACCCTGACCATCGCCACCGACGCGGCGGCGGTGAACCACTTCCCGGGACCTGACGGGCTGATCGGCACGGCGGACGACGTGGTGTCTGCCGACAATTCCAGCGTGCGGGGATCGGAGCCAAACGCCGCCGGCAGTTTCGGCTACAACGCCTTTGCGTTTTCCGACGTGGCGGACCCGGCGATGCCGGACGGCACCAATGGCATCACGTTCGTGGAAGGCACGGTCACGATTGACGAAGACGTCGCAGCCAACGGTGGGGGTGCGCTGATCACGGCCCTGGACATCACCGCCGGCACGGAGCCGTTTCCGGGCCACGGTGCCTACACCTCCAGCATCACCCAGGTGCACAGCGGCAGTTACGACCCCGGCACCGGTGAGTTCATGCTCGATGCGAGCTTCTCCTACACCATCCTGGGCGTTACCCAGCCGGATCGCGTGGCCATGAGCGGCCAGGGCTTTTACCGCACCGCCGACCAGTACGGTACACCCACCGGTGATCCCTACATGGACAACGTGGCGATTCCCCTGGCGCAGGCCGCCGGTTCGGAATCCGTGCTGTACGTCGAGGCCAGCGGCATGTTGACCAACCTGGGCTACCCGGTGGCCCAGGCCCTGGTGGCCCTGGACAACGGAGCTTTCATGATCAACCCCGGGCTGAACGACGCCTGGTTCTACCCGCCAACCGCCGGGCAGGGGTTTTTCGTGAACGTGTTTCCCATCAACGGAAGCATGTTCCTGGCCTGGTTCACCTACGACACCGAGCGCCCGCCGGAAGACGTGACCGCCATCCTGGGCGAACCGGGGCATCGCTGGGTCACGGCGCTGGGGCCCATTAACGGCGACACCGCCGTACTCGATGTGTACCTGACCCAGGGCGGCGTATTCGACGCGGAAGAGCCACCGGCCATCACCGACGAGGAACCGGTCGGTACGATCACCATCGTGTGGTCCGGCTGCAATGCGGCCGAGCTGAGCTATGACTTTCTGGGACTGACCGGCACCATCCCGATCGAGCGCGTCTCTCCGGACAACGTTTCGCTGTGCGAGGCCTTCCTGTCCGCCGAGCCCCCGGTTCGCTGACGCCCCTGGGTCGGGCCGCCGACGCGGCCTGCCGCGTGATCTGCCGAGCCGAAACGCAACGAGGTCTCACTCCGGCCTGATCTCAGACTCCGCGATCACCGGTGCGAGCCACCCCGAAACGGGGGACTTGAAGCCCTAAATGTGAATGATTATCATTCATTAATGGAAACCGAACGCACGCCCCGCCCCAATGAAGGCACACCGCCCCGTGAGCGGATGAAGGTCAGTGACCTGATGCGCCACGGCCCCGTCCTCGAGCTCGATCACGACGGCCAGATCTACCGCCTGCGCATCACCCGCAACCGGAAATTGATCCTGACCAAGTAGTCACGGGCGCCCTGGGCGCCTCATTACGAACCGCATGGTTCATTTCGGTGCATCGACGCCCCAAATGCATGCGCCGATATCGTGCACGATACGACGCCAAGTACTTATCCCTTTGTTTTTTCAGACCTTTCCAGGCTGGCACGTTTCCTGCTTGTAAGGGGGCAAGAGGCTGACTGAATTTGCCCATAACCAAGGCCCCTACGTAGATAAGGAGTGACAGGCATGATGAAGAAAACGATCGCAGGCATTTTGACCCTGGCGACACTGACCGCGGCCCCGGCTGCGATGGCCGTGGATTTCTCGGCCAACCTCGGCTGGAACAGCGAGTACATCTTCCGCGGTATTCCGCAGAAGAATTCATCGGCCTTTGGCGGCCTGGATCTCGAAGCGGGTGGATTCTACGCCGGAACATGGGCAGCCGACGTCGGCGACGGGCTCGAGATCGACTACTACGCGGGCTACGGTATCGACGTGGGAGATTTCTCACTGGGCGCCGGGTTCACCGTGTACACCTACACCGGTGACTTCGACGACACCTACAAGGAAGTGAACCTGTCCGCAGGTTGGGAATGGCTGACCTTCGATGCGGCGATCGGCGAGTACGACAACTTCGGCATGGGAACCCTGGACTACCAGTTCTATTCCCTGACCGCCGAGTACAACGGATTTTATGGTGTCTTCGGCACGTTCGAAGATGACTTTGACGGGAATTACTACGAGGGCGGCTATGGCGGCACGCTCAGCGTAAACGATACGGACCTTCTCGATTACGCACTGGCGGTGATCTACAGCGACTCCACGCTCCTGGGCGGGGACTCCGACACCAACCTGGTGCTGACATTGAGCAAGTCGTTCGATCTGTAAACAGCGTTCTCCAACAGGCCATGACCGGATTGAGCCCCCGGTCGACTGAGCTGGCCTGAACATTCAGCCCCGGCCCCCCCGGGGCTTTTTTTTGTCTGCGCACCGCGAAACTGCGGGGTCAGAGTAGGGGGTCAGAGTAAAGGGACAGGGTAAATGCGCGCTGGCGAGAACTTCCGCACTGGAACCGTGTTGAAGGCGCTTTTACCCTGTCCCTTTACTCTGACCCCCTACTCTGACCCCAGGCCTTTCCCGAATGCCGCCCAGCAATCCACAGTCGGTCCTCGAACTCAGCCCGTTTCTGACCCGCCTGGACCAGCGCCACCCCGACTGGTTGCCTGACCTGGCGGCCTCTGGTCGATTGGACAAGGATTCTCCCCCGCAAGCGGCGGCGCTGGAGACGGCCATCACCAAGCACGGCCTGGAAGCTGGACTCCGGCGCTTTCGCAATCACGAGATGATGCGCATCACCTGGCGCGAAATTTCCGGCATCGCGCCACTGAAGCACACCCTGGCCGACCTGACCGGGCTCGCCGAGGTTTGCCTGGAAGCGGCGCTCGGTGAACATCACGCTCGACTGAGTGAACGCCACGGCACCCCGCGTGATGCACAGGGCCGACCCATGTCCCTGGTGGTGCTGGGACTGGGCAAGCTCGGCGGTGGCGAGCTGAACCTTTCCTCCGACATCGACCTGGTGCTGTGCTATCCCGCCGCCGGCCAGTGCGATGGCGCCCGCGAGCTGTCCTGCGAACAGTATTTCACGCGCCTGGTTCGCGCGGTGGTCGGCAGCCTCGCGGATCTGACCGAGGACGGCTTCTGTTTTCGCGTGGACACCCGGCTGCGGCCCTTCGGCGAAGCGGGCCCCCTGGTGTGCAGTTTTGGCGCGCTGGAGCAGTACTACCAGCGGGAGGGCCGCGACTGGGAACGCTATGCCCTGGTCAAGGCGAGGCCCGTGGCTGGCGACCGGGCATCTGGTGACCGGCTGTTGGCTGAACTGTCGCCCTTCATCTATCGCCGCTACATCGATTTCGGGGCGGTGGAGGCCCTGCGCGACATGCTCGACGCGATCCGCGCCGACGCCCGGCGCCGCGACCGCGGGAATGACGTCAAGCGCGGCCCCGGTGGGATTCGCGAGGTCGAGTTCCTGGTGCAATGCGTACAACTGCTGCGCGGCGGTCGCGAGCCGGCGTTGCGTACCCCGTCCCTGGACACCGCGCTGGACGCCCTGCACGCGCTGGAGCTGTTCCCCGCTGAACGCGTGAAATCGCTGCGTGAAAGCTATTCATTTCTGCGGCGCCTGGAGAACGCCATCCAGGCCCAGCACGACCAGCAGACCCATCGCCTGCCGGAGGGTGAGGACCTCAAGCGGATCGTGCGCATCATGGACGAGGTCGGCGAAGACGAACTGCTGGCCCGCGTCGACGAGACCCGCACGGCGGTCAGCACCGCGCTGGACGAGAGTTTTCCGCGCCGCGCGTCCGAACCGGCGCCCGCCGGCGCCTGGCGCAAGGCGCTCGGCATCGCGACGGAGTCCCCCTGGCACGGCTTCCGGCAGCAACTTGGCCGCCTGGCGCTCAGTCATCGCGCCGAGCGCCGCCTGGACCAGTTCATGCCACTGCTGCAGGACTGCCTGGATCAGCGCAACCTGCCAGAGGCCGCGCTGAAAGACGTGCAAGCGCTGGTGCTGGCGATCTGCCGCCGCAGCGCTTACCTGTCCCTGCTGGTGCAGAACCCGCCCGCCCTGGCGCGCATGGTCGACCTGTTCATCGCCAGCGACTGGGTGTCCGCCACGGTGGTGCGATACCCCGCGCTGCTGGACGAGTTGATCGACCCTGCCCTGGGACGCGATCTCCCCGGGCGAGACGAACTGGAAGCCACCGCCCGCCGCCTGGCCGGCCGGCACGATGACACCGAGGCCGCCGTCGACGCGCTCAATTACCTCAAACGGGCCCAGAGCCTGCGCGTGGCGGTGGCGGAGCTGGAAGACGTCATTCCTTCCACACAAGCGGAGTGCTACCTGACCGAGCTCGCCGAAGTGCTGCTGCAGCAGTGCCTCGAACTGGCTGAAAACGCCCTGGCCCGGCGCCATGGCCGCCCCCCGGGCGACGGCCTGGCCATCATCGGTTACGGCAGCCTCGGCGCCGGCGACATCTCCTACGGGTCCGACCTGGACCTGGTCTTTCTCTATCCCGCCGGCGCCGGCGAGTCGGACGGTGCGCGACCGCTGACGTCGGAAACCTGGTACACCCGGCTGGTTCGCCGCCTGCTGGCGCTCGCCACCACGGTTTCACCGGCCGGACGCCTGTATGAGGTAGACACGCGCCTGCGGCCCAATGGCCGCGCCGGACTGCTGGTGTCGCCGCTGTCCGCCTTCGAGCGCTACCAGCACGACCACGCCTGGGTATGGGAATGGCAGGCGCTGACCCGGGCGCGACCGGTGGCCGGCAACGCCGACCTGGGCCGGCAATTCCGGAAGATCCGCGACGAGGTACTGGCCCGCTCACGCGAGGACGCACACCTGGCGGAAGAAGTGCCGGCGATGCGCTCGCGCATGCGCGGGCAGATCGTTAGTGACGACGCCTTCAAACACGGCCCCGGCGGCCTCCTCGACATCGACTTCGTGGCCCAGCTGGGCGTGCTGCAGCGGGCGCCGGAAGACGCGACGTTGCGCGAGGCCACCGACACCCGAACGCAGCTCACCCTCCTGGGTGAAATCGGCTGGCTCGGCACTGACGACGCCGCCACGCTGGTCTCGACGCACCGCGAACTGACCCGTGCCCGTCACCTGACGGCACTCTGCCGGGATGGCTGCGGCGCGGCCCCGGACACCACGGCCAGCCGGACGATCTGCGCCCGCTTTGGGCTGTAGGGGCCTGCCTGAACGACGCGATTCGCGCTAGAATGCGAGGCCGCAAGCGCAAGAGAGAAAACCGGTGGCCCACCCAACCGACGCCAACAACGATTCGCTG
>JAUIJU010000153.1 GCA_030431095.1 Gammaproteobacteria bacterium
GTGCCCTGAAGGAACTGGAAGCGCAGTTCGACACCCGGCTGTTCGACCGCCTGGGGAAACGGCTGCAACTGAATACTTTCGGGCGGGAACTGCGCCCCATGGCGCAACACCTGCTGGACCAGGCCGTCGCCCTGGAGCAGGCGCTGGCCGGTAGCGAGCAGCGCGGCCGGCTGCATATCGGCGCCACCCTGACCATCGGTAACTACCTGGCCCTCGACATCATCGCGGCGTATCGCCGGCGCCACCCGGGTGCCGAGGTCAGTCTCAGTATCGCCAACACCGAAAGCATCGCGGCCCGGGTTGCCGGCTTCGACCTGGACATGGGACTGATCGAGGGCGAGTACTATCACCCGGACCTGGATACGCGCCACTGGCGAGAGGATGAACTCGTGGTCTTCGCGGCGCCTGACCACCCTCTGGCGGACAGGCAGGCGCTGACGGACTCTGACCTCGTCGGGCTGGAATGGATTGTCAGGGAACGCGGCTCGGGCACGCGCCAGGCATTCGACCGCGCCATGCACGGCATTCTGCCCGACCTGACTATCGGCATGGAACTGCAGCAACCCAGGGCGATAAAACGCGCCGTGGAATCCGGGCTGGGCGTGGGCTGCCTGTCGCGCATCAGTGTCGCGGGCGGCCTGCAGCGCCGCACGCTGGTGGAGCTGCCGGTCCGACACCGGGACTTTCGCAGGGAATGGTTCCTGGTCGCGCACCGGGAAAAATTTCGCAGCGCCGCTCTCGAGGAATGGTACGCTCTGTGCCAAGATGAGTTTGCATGACAACGGCGCGTCGGGTCGACCGACATGCCCCGGCCCGGCTGTTTATTTTATAGTCTTGGCTATGTAAGATTACCGCCGTCTTGCACCCATCCCACTCATCAACACGAACAACCACAGGGACAGCATCATGAAAACACGTGCCGCAGTGGCCTTCGAGGCCGGTAAACCGCTTGAGATCGTCGAGGTGGACCTCGAGGGTCCACGCGCCGGAGAAGTGCTGGTCGAGATCAAGGCGACAGGGGTATGCCACACTGACGCCTTCACCCTTTCCGGCGACGACCCCGAGGGCGCCTTCCCGGCAATCCTGGGCCACGAGGGCGCGGGCGTCGTTGTCGAGGTGGGCGAAGGCGTCACCTCCCTCAAGCCGGGTGACCACGTGATACCGCTGTACACCCCGGAGTGCCGCGAGTGTGATTTCTGCCTGCACCCGAAAACCAACATGTGCCAGTCCATCCGCGCCACCCAGGGCCAGGGCGTCATGCCCGACGGCAGCAGCCGCTTTTCCCTGGACGGCAAACCCATCCTCCACTACATGGGCTGTTCCACGTTTTCCAACTACACCGTGCTGCCGGAGATCGCCCTGGCGAAAGTGCGCGAGGACGCGCCCTTCGACAAGATCTGCTACATCGGCTGCGGAGTCACTACCGGCATCGGCGCAGTCGCCTTCACCATGAAGGTCGAACCCGGTTCAACCGTGGCCGTGTGGGGCCTGGGCGGTATCGGCCTGAACGTCATACAGGGCGCCAGGATGGTCGGCGCCTCGCGGATTATCGGCGTCGATATCAACCCGGCCAAGGTAGAACTGGCGAAGCAGTTCGGCATGACCGACTTCGTCAATCCGAACGACGTGGACGATATCGTCGGCCACCTGGTCGAGATCACCGGCGGCGGCCTGGATTACACGTTCGAGTGCATCGGCAACGTGAACACCATGCGACAGGCGCTGGAAGCCTGCCACAAGGGCTGGGGGGAGAGCTGCATCATCGGGGTGGCCGGCGCCGGGCAGGAAATTTCCACACGCCCGTTCCAACTGGTCACCGGGCGCTCCTGGCGCGGCACCGCCTTCGGCGGCGCCCGCGGCCGCACGGATGTGCCACGGATCGTCGACTGGTACATGGACGGGCGCATCAATATCGACGACCTGATCACGCACACCATGCCGCTGGACGACATCAACAACGCCTTCGACCTGATGCACGCGGGCGAGAGCATTCGCTCCGTCGTGCTGTACTAGGGCCGCGCACATGCAACAGATTGCGGA
>JAUIJU010000060.1 GCA_030431095.1 Gammaproteobacteria bacterium
CTGGCGCAGCGACACCGCAGTTTGCAGGCCGGCCTGGCCGGCGCCGACGATCACGACTGTGTGGCTCAAAACTGTGATTCTCCGCGTTGTTCCATGTCCTATTATCGCCAATAAAAAAACAGTCAGGACTGTTTATTTTACCCGTTCCCTTGAAGTATACTGCGGCCCCGGCACGCTCAGGCCAAATCACGATGACCAGGCTCACCGACAAGAAGGCTTTGGTGATGGGCGCCAGTTCCCCCGTGGGAATCGGCGCCGCCATCGCGCGCGCGCTGGCCGCGGCCGGCGCGGAGGTCATCATTGCCGCACGCACCGAGGCTTCCCTGTCCTGCGTGGCCGGCGACCTGGGTGTCGTGCACCATGTCTGCGATATCACCGATGCCGACAGCGTGACCGCGCTGTTCGACCAGGTCAAGGAACGCCTGGGCGGCCTCGATATCGCCGTGAACGCCAGTGGCATGAATCATTTTTCACCGATCGGAGACCTGGACATCGACAAGGCGAGGGCCTGCATCGAAGTCCAGTTCCTGGGCGGACTGACCTTCATTCGCGAGAGCGCACGCCTGATGGGCGAAGGCGGCTCGATCATTCTCCTGTCGTCGCTGACCGCCACCCGGCCGGCAGTCGGCCTCGCCGTGTACGCCGGCACCAAGGCCGGCATGGAACAGGTCACGCGCGTCGCCGCCCTGGAGTACGCCGGGCGCGGCATACGGGTCAACGGCATCGCCCCCGGGATGACGCGCACCGACATGACCGAGGCCATGTTCGCCAATCCGAATCTCGAGCAGGCCGTGAAGCGGGAGATTCCGCTGGGCCGCATGGGAACGGCCGAAGACGTGGCCTCCGCCGCCCTGTGGCTGGCCGATCCGGCCTGCTTTCTGACCGGGGAAACCCTCGCGGTCAGCGGCGGGGCGCCACTGCAACGACTACCGACTTACCAGGAAATCATGGGTTGAAACCCGGGAGACATTCATGGACCTAGGACTCAAGGGCAAGAACGCCATCATTACCGGCTCCACCCGCGGCATCGGTCGTGCGATCGCCGAGCGACTGGCCAGCGAAGGCATGAACGTGGCCATTGGCGCCCGTGACGATGAAGCCACCGCGGCCGCCGGCAAGGAAATTGCCGAGGCACACGGTGTCAAGGTGTTCGCCAAACCCTGCAACGTCAAGGACGCTGAGGCCTACAAGGCCTGGCTGGAAGCGGCCATCGAGGACCTCGGGGGTCTCGACGTGTTCGTGCCCAACGTCAGCGGCGGTGGCGGTATGGACTCGGAGAAGAACTGGTGGCGAAATTTCGAAATCGACGTGCTGCACACCGTGCGCGGCGCCGAGACCTGCCTGCCCGCACTGAAGGAATCCGGCGCCGGGGCGATCGTCATCATCGGCTCCACCAACGCGGTGGAAACGTTCATGGGCCCCATGGCCTACAACGCGATGAAAGCGGCCCTGGTCACCTATTCCAAGCAGCTCTCCCAGTTCGTGGCGGGCAAGGGGGTGCGTGTGAACACAGTCTCGCCCGGCCCGATCTACTTCGAAGGTGGGGCCTGGGAAATGATCAAGGGCACCATGCCGAAGATGTACGAAGGCGTGCTCAAGCAAATTCCCGCCGGGCGTATGGGAACGCCGGAGGAAGTGGCCAACGTGGTCGCGTTTCTGGCCAGCCCCGCGGCCAGCCTGGTGACGGGTGTCAACCTGGTCGCCGACAACGGCTTCACCAAGCGCGTCCAGCTGTAAGGGGACGCCATTGGCGATCGCACGCAAGAACCTGCACCTGGTCTGTTCCGGCCGCTACCACGATTTCGACTTCGCGCGCCTGGAGCTGCTTAAACTGTTCGCTGAGCACGACCATGTGCGGGTCACGGTGTCGCAGGACTACGGTGACACCGCATCCATCGCCGCCGCCGATGCCCTGGTGACCTTCACCAGCGACGTCATTCCCGACGCCGATCAGACCGACACGCTGGAGGCCTTTCTCCGCGCCGACAAGCGTTGGTTCGCGCTGCACGGCACCAATGCCCTGCTACGGTACGAGAAGGGCCGGGGCTGGGTGGCGCCGAGAAAGGCACGGCGCTTCTTCGAGATGGTGGGCAGCCAGTTCGTGGCGCACCCGCCCATCCAGCCGTTCACCGTGTCGCCCAGCGCGGACCACCCGCTCGTGGCGGGCATCGAACCGTTCGAGGCGGACGATGAGATCTACCTGTGCCGGTTTTTCGGTGACTGCCGACCCCTGATGGTCACGGAGTTCACCGGTGAAGCGCCCGGCTTCGACGAGTCCAACTGGACCGATATCGAGCAGGTGCCGATCATGTACCTGCACCCCTGGGAGGACAACGAGGTCCTCTACCTGAACCTGGGCCATGCCCGGGGCCACTACGACATGCAACCCCTCGTGGACTGGTACGACGACGTGGAGCGCGGCAGCTGGAAGCAGCCGGCTTTCTACGAATTGCTGCGCCGCGGCATCCGCTGGTCACTGGGGGAACTGGACGAGCATCATGCCTGAAGCAAACGCCACGAACCCGCCGACCGGCACCGTCGACATGACGCCGCTGGACAAGGCGCCGGCCCCCGAGCTGCCGAACGACATCATTGCCAAGGAACGCTACACTGACGCGGACTTCATGCGCCTGGAATGGGAGCGCATGTGGTCGAAAATCTGGTTGCTGGGCTGCATGGAGCAGGACATTCCCGAAGCGGGCGACTACGTGGCCACCGAAATCGGGCACGAATCCATCCTGCTGGTGCGCCAGGCCGACGGCGCCGTGCGCGCCTTCTACAACGTCTGTCAGCATCGTGGCAACCAGTTGCGGCCCGAAGGCGCCGGACACGCCGAATCGTTTCAGTGCGCGTACCACCACTGGGAGTACCACCTCGACGGAACCTTCAAGCGCATCCCGGACAGCGAGACCTTTCCCCAGGGCACGCCGTGCACCGGCCTCGAAGAAATCCCCTGTGACACCTGGGGCAGCATGGTCTGGTTCAGCCTCGATCCGGACGTCGAGCCGCTGGCCGATTTCCTCGACATGATTCCGGCGCATCTCGACCCCTACCAATTCCACAAGATGGCGCGTGACCGCCACGTCACGGTGGAGTGGGACTGCAACTGGAAGACCTCCGTCGACGCGTTCAACGAGTCCTACCACGTGCAGGGCATCCACCCGCAGCTGCTGTGGCACCTCGACGACCTGAACATCCAGATCGACTGCTACGAGCGGCACAACCGCTACATCATCGAGTTCGCCACGCTGTCGCCACGCGTGAATCAGCCGCCGGAAATTCCCATGGGCATCAAGCACCTCATGAAGGAGGGCGGCATGGACCCGGCGGACTACTATGGCCGGGTGAAAGACGTGCGCGCGGACCTGCAGGCGCACAAGCGCGAGCACGCGCCGGAGCAGGGCAAGGACTACTCGCGCCTGCACGACGCCCAGCTGACGGACGACTTCCACTACCTGATTTTTCCCAACGTGACGATGAACGTGCACGCGGACGATTACTGGATTTTTCGCCAGCGTCCGCATGCCAGCGATCCGAACAAGTGTTATTTCGATATCTGGACCTTCAATCTCGTCCCGGAAGGCGAGGAATGGCCGGACCCGCCGGAGTTCAAACAGTTCAGGCACGGCGACCGCAGCATCGGCCTGGTGCTCGACCAGGACGCGGCCAACCTGCCCGGTGTGCAGAAAGGCATGAACTCGAAGGGCTTCCGCGGCCTGTGGATCGGCGACCAGGAATTGCGCATCCGTCATTTCCACAAGGTCCTGGACGACTACCTTTACGGCCCCGGCGGCAAGCCCGACGGCGCCCTGTGACCCGCCTCGCGGAGCAACGAACATGAGCGACTACCCGGACGATTTCCTGACCCACGTTTACCGGCGCATGAAAACCATCCGCGAGTTCGAGGAGCGGCTGAACGTCGAGATCCAGAAAGGAGAAATCCCGGGGTTCACGCACCTGTACGCCGGCCAGGAAGCGGTGGCGGTGGGTGTTTGTGAACAGCTGGATGAAGACGACTACATCGTCAGCACGCACCGCGGCCACGGTCATTGCATCGCCAAGGGCTGCGACGTTGGCGGCATGATGAAGGAGATCTACGGCCGGCACGACGGGCTGTGCAAAGGCAAGGGCGGCTCCATGCACATCGCCGACCGCGACGTGGGCATGCTGGGCGCCAACGCGATCGTGGGTGGTGGGCCGCCGATCGCAGTCGGCGCGGCCATCGCCACCGGCCTGCAGGGGCAGGGCAGGGTGACGGCCTCGTTCTCCGGCGACGGCTCCTGCAACCAGGGCACCGTCTTCGAAGCCCTGAACCTGGCCGTGGTGCTACAGGCGCCGACCCTCTTCATTTTCGAAGACAACGGCTACAGCGAGCACACCGGGGCCGACTACGCGGTGGGCTCGAAAGACATCGCCGGGCGCTGCGAGGCCTTCGGCATGCCGGTCGAGAAAGTCGACGGCAACGACTTTTTCGCCGTCTACGAGGCGATGGGCCGCGCCGTGGCGCGGGCGCGCGACGGTGGCGGACCCTCGGCCATCGAATGCGAGACCACCCGTTTCTTCGGGCATTTCGTCGGTGACCCACAGAAGTACCGCGCGAAAGACGAAGTGGCCCGGCACCGGGAAAACCTGGACTGCCTGAAGTTGTTTCGCGCGCGCCTCGCCGATGAAGACAGGCTGGACGCGGCGACCCTGGACGCCATCGACGAGGAGGTGCTGGCGCTGATCGATCGCTCCGTGGACGAGGCCAAGGCCTCACCCCTGCCGGACGTGTCGGAAATCACCACTGATGTCTATGCCATCTACTGAACGCCCCGGGAAACCCACGACATGAGCGACAACATCAAGACCTTTCGCGACGCCCTGAACGAGGCCCTGCACGAGGAAATGGAGCGTGACGACACGGTCATCGTGCTCGGCGAGGACGTGGCCGGTGGCGCCGGCGGCACCGGCGATACGGTGGAGGCCGCGGGCGGTATATTCGGCGTCACCGCCGGCCTGGCGCGTAAGTTCGGCCGCCAGCGGGTGATCGACACGCCCATTTCCGAGTCCGCGATCGCCGGCGCCGCCAACGGCGCGGCGCTGGCCGGCCTGCGCCCGGTGGCCGAGCTGATGTTCGCCGACTTCATCGGGGTGTGCATGGACCAGGTGTACAACCAGGCGGCCAAGTTTCGCTACATGTTCGGCGGCAAGATGGAATGCCCGCTGGTGATCCGCACCGCGATGGGCGCGGGCATGAACATGGGCGCCCAGCATTCGCAGACCATCTACCCCCTGCTGACCGCCGTGCCGGGGCTCAAGATCGCCATACCCAGCAACGCCGCGGACGCCAAGGGGCTGCTGAAAACGGCGATCCGTGACAACGACCCGGTGGTCTTCTTCGAGCACAAGGCGTTGTACAACAAGAAATCCGAGGTGCCCGAGGGAGATTACACGGTGCCTTTCGGCGAGGCCGACATGACCCGCGAGGGTGACGATGTCACGGTGGTCGCCATGGGCCGCATGGTGCCGTTCAGCGAAAAGGCCATCGACAGCCTGGCGGAGCAGGGCATCAGCGCCGACCTGGTCGATCCGCGCACGGTGTCACCCATGGACTGGGACATGATTTTCGAATCCCTGGAGCACACCGGCCGCCTGGTGGTGGTGGACGAGTCGCCGCCGCGCTGCAGCCTGGCTTCGGACATCGCCGGGGTCGTGGCGCAGGAGGCCTTCGGGAGTTTGCGCGCCCCGGTGAAAATGATCACCGCACCCCACGCGCCCGTGCCGTTCAGCCCGGGGCTCGAACGGGCCTACGTGCCCGGTCCCGACAAGATCGCGGCCGGCATCCTCGACTGCGTGAAGGGCGGCTGACATGAGCGACATTCATCCCGTGACCATCCCCAAGTGGGGCATCGAGATGCAGGAAGGCACCGTGACCGCATGGCGGCTCGGCGTCGGCGATGCCGTGAGCAAGGGGGATGAACTGGTCGACATCGAGTCCGACAAGATCGTCAACACCATGGAGGCCCCGGCCGGCGGTGTGCTGCGCCGGGTGCTGGCCGAGGTGGACAGTACCCTGAAGGTCGGCCAGCTGCTGGGCGTCATCGCGGCGGCCGACGTTCCAGACAGCGACGTCGATGGCTTCGTGGCGGGTTTCGTGCCGGCCGACGCCGGGTTCGGTATCGGTGACGACGAAGAGGCGGCGGCGTCAATGGACGCGGGTGCGCCCCCTTCACCACCCGCAGCCACGCCAGAACCAGATGCCGGTCACGGCGGCGAGGGCAAGGCCAGCCCCGTGGCTCGGCGGTTGGCCCGGAAGCTCGGCGTCGACCTGTCTACCGTGACCGGAACGGGACGCAACGGGCGCATTTCCACCGGCGACGTCGAAGCCGCCGCCGAGCGGCGGGGCGCCGGTAGCGAGGCAGTCGCCGCGGACACGGTGGCGCTGAGCAGCCGCGAACTGGCCGCCGCCCGCCGCCTGGTGGCCTCCAAGCAGGAAATTCCGCATTTCTACCTGCAGCGTGACCTGGACCTGCGCGCCGCCCTGGCGGCCAAGGACCGCGAAGGGGTGCCGTTGACCGCCATCCTGCTCAAGGCCCTGGCCGCGGCCCTGCAGGCGCGTCCGCGCCTGAACGCGCACCTGGACGGAGAATTCCTTCGGCCCCAGCAAGGCGCGGCGATCAACGTGGCAGTCGACACGCCCGAGGGCCTCGTCGCGCCTCGCCTTGACGCCATCGACAGCACCGGAATCGATGAACTGTCCGCGCGCCTCAAGGCCCTGGCCGCCAGGGCCAGGGACAAGCAGCTGTCCGCTGCCGACCTGGCGCCCGGAGGAATCACCCTCAGCAACCTGGGCATGTTTGGCATCACCGAATTTACCGCCATCATCAATCCGCCGCAGGTCGCAATCCTGGCGACCGGCAAACTGCGCCCCCTGGAACTCGAGGAGGGCCGGGGCACGGTGCCGGCCATGACGGTCACGCTGTCCTGTGACCACCGCGCCGTCGACGGCGCCGAGGGTGCGCGTTTTCTGCAGGCCCTGCAGGAGGCGCTCGACGCACTCTGAGATCGGACGAGGAGGTCCGCCCATGAAGCTGCACGCCTGGATACTGTCCTATTCCCTGGGGGCCTTGTTGTGCCTCGGCCTGGGCGCCTGCGGCGGCGAAACGCCGTCGGAGTCGGTGGCGATTGTCGATTCCGGGGCGGACGTGGCCGCACCCGCGCAGAACGACGCGCACCCCGGTGAGGCGGTCTACCAGGCCAAGTGTGCGAATTGCCACGACCAGGCCGTGTACAAGGCGCCTGGCAGGCTGTTCCTGGCCATGCTGGGGCCGCGCAACGTCTTCGAGGCCATGAACGGTGGCCTGATGCGGGCGCAGGCGGCCGGGTTGAGCATTGCGCAGAAAAAAGCCGTCGCGGAGTACATCACGGGTCAGTCGCTGGCCGACATGGCGGAGCCGCCCACACCGCCGCTTTGTGGCGACAGCAGTCCTTTCGATCCCGCGCGGACGCCGGCGTCTCTGGGCTGGGGCGTGGACCGGGCGAACAGCCGTTTCCAGCCCGCGGACGGTGGTGGCCTGACCCGTGATGACATGGACAGCCTGGAAGTCAAATGGGCCTTCGCCTTTCCCAATGCGATCAAGGCGCGCTCGCAACCCGCAAGCGGTGGCGGCGCCGTGTATTTTGGAAGCCAGGACGGCACGGTGTATGCCCTCGATGCCAAAACCGGCTGCCAGCGCTGGACCTTCAAAGCCGGTGGCGAAGTCCGCAACGCCCTCGTGATCACCCCCTGGGAGCCCGACGCGCTGGACGCGACGCCCACCCTGTATTTCGCCGACATCGTCGCGCGCGTGTACGCGGTCGATGCCCGCACCGGCGAGCTGCGCTGGTCGCTGAAGGCAGCCGACCACCCCTTCGCCACCGTGACCGCGGGATTGGCGTTGCATGGCGGCCTGGTTTACGTGCCCATTTCGTCCCTGGAGGTGGCGGTGGCCGGTGACCCGGGTTATGCCTGTTGCACCTTCCGCGGCGCCGTGGTGGCCCTGAACGCGGCGACCGGCGAAGAAGTCTGGCGAACCCACACCATCGAGAAAGAGGCGGCCGTGGCCGGCCAGACCCGGGCAGGGACGGATATTCTTGCGCCTTCCGGCGCGCCGGTCTGGAATACGCCCACCATCGACCCGGCGCGTGGCCTGCTGTATGTCGGCACCGGCGAAAACTACTCGTCGCCTTCCGACGGCAACTCGGACGCGATCATGGCCATGGAGTTGGCCACCGGCAAGAAAGCCTGGATCAGTCAGCAGACCGCGGGCGATGCCTGGAATGCCGGTTGCCTGGTGCTGTACACGGACGACGATTCGAACTGTCCCGAAGAGGACGGTCCCGACTACGACTTCGCCGCGTCACCCGTGCTCATCAGCCTGTCGGACGGCGGCGACGTGCTGCTGGCCGGCCAGAAATCCGGCTGGGTGGCCGCCTTGGACCCGGACGACGGCTCCGTGGCCTGGCGGACCCGGGTCGGTCGTGGCGGCGTCCAGGGCGGCGTCCATTTCGGCATGGCGGCGGAGGGCACGACGGCCTTCATCCCGATCAACGACATGCGGTACCCCGAGGACACCACGCGGTACAAGTTCAGAATCGAACCGAGGCCAGGGTTGTACGCGCTGGATGTCACCACCGGCGAAGTCACCTGGTCCGCGCCGGCCGAAGACCGCTGCGGCGACATGGCCGGCTGCGATCCGGGTATCTCGCAGGCTGTCACCGCGGTCCCCGGCGCCGTTATCGCCGGCTACCTGGACGGCATGCTGCGCGTGCACGACAGCCGCGATGGCCGGGTGATCTGGGCGCTGGACACCCTGCGCGACTTCGAAACCGTCTCCGGTGCGGTGGCGCGCGGCGGTTCCTTCAGTGGCGGCGGCGCCCTGGTCGCCGACGGCATGATCTACGTGAATTCCGGTTACGGAATCTACGAGCACATGCCGGGGAACGTCTTGCTGGCCCTGGGCCCCGGGGAATAGTGGTGCGTGGGGGTCTTGGCGTGCGCCATGGGTTGGGAGACGGGGTGGACAGGACACGGAAGTCCGAAGACCGGCGGCGCCCGGGGTCGCCGTGAACCAACCGACCCGCTATTGGGAAGACCTCGAAGTTGGGGAGCACTTCATGTCGTCGAAACGCACCGTTTCGGAGGCCGAAATCGTCGACTTCGCCACGCGCTACGATCCGCAGTATTTTCACATGGATCCGGAGCGGGCCAGGCGCAGCGTGTTCGGCGAGGTCGTGGCCTCCGGGGTGCACAACCTGGCCATCTGGCGGCAGCTGGACCACGAGATTACCGGCGACATCCGTTGGATCTGCGGCGTTGGCTGGGACGACTTTCGCTGGAAGCGCGCCCTGCGCGCCGGTGACACCGTGCACGTGACCGCGACTTGCCTGTCGAAGCGGGAGTCCGGCAGAGACCCTGGAAGGGGAGTGGTCGTCTACCGCTATACCATGGTCAACCAGGAAGGAGCCCTGATCTTCCACATGGACGGTACCAACCTGGTGGAACGACGACCCGCTGACTAGGCCAAGTCAGAAACGACCGCTTTGCCGCGGCTTCCCCGGCGAACAGAATGAACGTATTGTTGGGGTGATCATGATGATGAAGCGCCAGGTTTCGCGAAGCTTTGCCCGTCCGGCGTCGCCCGCCTGGCTGCTGGTGGCGGTCGCCCTGTTGCTCGGCGCCTGTGGCGGCCCGGCCCTGCGCGACGACATCGTGCGGGACCCGCCCGGTTTCGCGCCGCCTGCCGCCGAGTCGGGGCCGCTGTACGAAATCGCGCAGGCCATCGCCTATGAACACGGCGAGGAGGTGTCCGGATTTCACCTGCTGGATGGCAGCGAGGAAAGTCTTACCTGGCGGCTTGCGCTGATCGACTCGGCGGTGACCTCGCTGAACATGCAGACCTACCTCTGGTATGCCGATGCGTCCGGCCTGTTGCTGATCGACCGGGCCATCCGTGCGGCAGACCGCGGCGTAAAGGTGCGCCTGATCGTAGACGACCTGCTGACCATCGGGATGGACCAGGCGCTGTTCGAACTCGAGCGCCACCCCAACATCGAATTCCGTTTGTTCAACCCCTGGAAAGAACGCGGTTTGCTGCCGCGGGCCGGCGAGATGCTCCAGCAGCTGGAACGGCTCAACCAGCGCATGCACGTAAAGCTCATGACGGTGGACGGTCGCGCCGCCGTGCTGGGTGGGCGCAACATCGGTGACCACTATTTCGGGCTGAGCGAAGACTACAACTTTCACGACCTGGACGTGATCGGCATCGGGCCCGTGACGCAGCCGACCGAGGCGCTGTTCGACAGCTACTGGAACAGCGACTGGGTGGTTTCGGCCAGCAATATCGATCTCGAGCCCAACCCGGAGTTTGCCCGGGAGGCGCTGGAAAAGGTACGCGCGAGGCTCGCCACCGCCAGGGAGTTGGAGGCTTTTCCCCGCCTGCCCCGAGACTGGTCGCAGGAGCTGGAGACACTGGCTGCTGCGCTGCACCCGGGTCGCAGCCTGCTGGTGTACGACGTGTTGAGCAAGGACGGCATCGAGCAGGAAGTGGCCCAGACCCTGCTGCCGGCGATGGGGCGCGCCCGCGAAGAATTGCTGGTCACCAACGCGTACATTATTCCCGAGCAACCCTCGATCGACTTCGTGCGTGCGCTGACCGAGCGCGGCGTGCGGGTCCGCATTCTGACCAACTCCCTGTCTTCGCACGACGTGCCGGCGGTGAACAGCCACTACAGCCCCTGGCGTGACGATTTCATCGAGGCGGGGGCGGAACTCTACGAGATGCGCAGTAACGGCGCCATTCAGTCCCTGGTCGATGTGTCCCCGATCTCC
>JAUIJU010000017.1 GCA_030431095.1 Gammaproteobacteria bacterium
CACGTGCCCGCGCTCGCCGACCGCCACGAGCCGCCCCTCGGCATTGCGCAGAATGTCGAGCAGCAGGGAGTCGGGCGCCAGCGGCTGGTGCTCGGCCGGGGGTGGCGCGTCGTCGTTGGCGTCCTGGGCGAATGCGGGGATGGGGACCGCGAGACAACACGCCACGGCCAGGGCCGTGGCGTGAGCGACTGCGGATTGGAGGACGTTATGCAACACCGTCGTCCCGTAACCCCCCGTTCAAGGTCGGGTGACACCCCGCCGCGGCGCGACGGGGCCATACCCCCATTCTAGCCTCAACGGCGACCGCGCGTGCGCAGGGCCTGCGGCGTGAACTGGGAGGGTGACATGTCCTGGTTGAAGGTCTGCGCCGGATGCTGATTGTCGAAGCCCTGCGCCACGTAGCGCCCGGATTGCAGATCGTAGTGCGCTTCGAACGTGCTCCAGAACGTGGGCATGTCGTAGAAATTGATGCAGTGCCCCTCGGAGAACCGCCACAACTGGTCACGGTTGTCGTAGTGATCGATCAGCACGATCTGGTAGCTGTCCTCGTCGAGATAGAAGGTACGGCGCGAATTGATGTGGCGCATGCCGTCCTTCAGGGTGGCGTCCACCACCCACACACGGTGCAGTTCGTAGCGCATGTACTCGGGGTTCATGTGTCCCGGATTGACCAGGTCGTCGGTGGTCACGTCGCCCTGGTGCGCCTTGTAGCTGTTGTACGGCACGTACATTTCCTGCTTGCCGACGATGCTCCAGTCGAAGCGGTCCATGGCGCCGTTGAACATGTCCGTCATGTCATTCGTGCGCAGGCCGTCGGAGGCGGTGCCCGGGTTGTCGTAGGCCACGTTGGGCGCGCGGCGGACGCGGCGCTGCCCCGGGTTGTAGATCCACGCCTGGCGGACCTGTTCGGTCTGGTCCAGGGTTTCATGGACCAGCAGGATGTTCCCGGCCAGGCGCGCCGGGGATTCCACTTCCTGGAAGAAGTACAGGAGAATGTTGTTGATCTCCTCCACCGTCACGCCTTCCTTGTAGTACAGGCCCAGCAGTTCCTCGCGAATGGTCACGAAGCTGTAGCTGCCGTCCGCGGTAGGCGCCACCTGGTTGTTGTAGCGCACCCCGCCCGTGCCCTTGGGCTTGAGCTTGTGGTTCCAGATCAGCTCGTAGGCGTTCTCGGGGAAAGGAAAGGGAAAGCCCTCGGCGGCGTTGATCACGCCCTCGCCGTTGGCCGTGAGTTCGGCGGTCTTGCCGTTCTCGATGGTCATGTCCAGGGAACGCTGCGGGAAAGACGCGGAACGGCGCGTGGGGTAGACGTTCATGTAGTACGTCTCCGGGTAGCGCTCAAACATGGCCTTCTGGCCCACGCCCAGCTTGTCGGCGTACTCCTGGTAATTGCTGGCGTCGATGCGGAACAGCACCTCGTCATCCGCGAAGGGATCGGGGTGGTGCATGCCCGGCTCGTAGTTCGCCGGCGGCTGGGTGATGCCACCGGTCCACGCGGGAATGGTGCCGTCGGCGTTGCCGGCGCGCTCGGACCCCATCGGGGTCAGGTCGTCACTCAGGCGGCCGATCTCGTCCGGCTTGGGGCCGGCGTGGGCCTGGGCCAGCCCCAGGGCGAGACCCATGGCCGCGAATCGTGCGTATCGGTTCGTTTTGTGCATGAAAATCGCTCCGGAAATCAGAAGGAGTAGCTGACGCTGGCTGCGAAGAAGTCGCGTGATTGCAGCAGGTTATAGCGTCCGCCACCGGAGTAGTCGGTATAGGCCACGTCGATGACCCAGCGGTTGAGCAGATTGAAGCCCACGCCCAGGGTCAATTGCTTGCGGCCATCGACGAAGGATCCGCCCGGTCCCGGAGTCGTGCCGTCCACGTCGTGGCTCCAGGCGACCCGTGGGCTCACGGTCCACGCGCCGAGCGCGTTGTTGTAGTCGGCTTTGGCCAGCATGCGGTAGCCCCAGGAGAAATCGTCGGCAAAGCCGTCGGATTCCGTCACCGGGTTGTTCAGATCGCCCGTGAACACGTCGGCGCCACCGCCAGTGTCGGTCCCCGGTCCGTTGAAGCGCAGCTCGCTCTTGTCGTGCAGGTCCGGCACCGAGTTGAAGCCCACTTCCGTCACGAACGCAATCTGGTTGGCCTTGAGGAAATTGCCGGGTCCGAACAGCTTGGTGGTGGTCGCCTGGGCCTGCCAGGAACCGAACTCGTGGTAACCCTGGATCGGCTCACCGGGCGCGAAATCGCCCAGCTGGCTCTTGTAGCGGTTGACCGGCGCCGGAATCAGCGGGTTCAGCGGCGTCAGCGCCGCGAACAGGATCTCCACGTCGTCGATCTGCAGCGGGGCGTCCGGCCGGTAGCTGACTTCGCCGGACAGGGACCAGGTACCGATGGAGGTGTTGAAGCTGGCGCCGAACAGGTCGATGTCTTCCGGGTACTCGGTGTAGTAGCTGGCGCTGGTGAACGGCGGCGGCACTTCGGTCAGCGCGTAGCCGCTGATCAGCGGCAGGCGGCTGTGGTAGCGCAGGTAGTAGAAGCCGAACTCGGTAAAGTTCAGGTTCTCGGCGAAGTAGCGCAGCGCCACGCCGAACTGCCCTTCGTCATCGGCGAATTCAGACTCGGAACGCGGCACCGCCAGGTTGCAGCCCGTGGCCACCAGGTTCAGCGGCAGCCCGGTGTCCGAGGCGCCGTAGTTGCCCTGCAGGCAGACCGGGTCGTACAGGTCCGGGTTGATCACCGGCTGCGGATAGGTGCCGAAGCCCAGCATGGCGTAACTGGCGCCCGGGGTCGCGATATCGCTGGCGGAGAAATACGTGCCGGCGGGGTCCGGAATGATCGGGTCCCACTCGAACATGTACAGGGCCTCCATGGACAGGGCGTCGGTCAGCTCCAGGGAGCCGTAGATCATGTTGACGCCCTCGAAGGCTTCCTTCAGTTCGGAGCCGGCCAGCCGCAGCTTGGAAACGTCCACCGGGTTGATCACGTTCAAGCCGCCCTGGATGAAGGTCGATTCGCCCCAGGAGACCACCTGCCGGCCCAATCGCCAGTTGAACAGTCGCTCGGATTCGCCCAGGAAGTGATCACCGTACACGTAGGCGTCCAGGAAGCGGATGTCCTTGCCGACGCGGCGTTCGGCCTCATCCGAGAGGAAGCTCTTGCCCGAGTTCTCGAAGTCGTAGAATGCCGAGGCGCGTACGAAGGCGCCGTAGTTGCGCCAGCGAACATCCAGCTCCGCCGTGACCTTGGCCACGTGGGTGATCAGGTCGCCCTGGTCGGGATAGTTGCGGTTCGGATCGTCGTCATTGTTCGACCAGCGCCCCGGGGTCGCCACCTGCTCGGCGTACGGCAGGGTGAAGGTCAGCGGGTTGTTCGCCGCTTTGCCCAATTCCTCGGCATCGGCGTCGTCGACGCGCCAGGAGGCGCCATAACTGAGGGTGGTGTCGAAGCTGCCGTAAAACTCGCCGTCGTCGCTTTCGAAGTCCAGCGCGAGGGCGGGCGAACTGATCAGCCCGGCCACGGCGATGCCGATGGCGGACCGCAACAGGCCCGAAGCGCGGGTGGTCCGTTGTTCGTGTTGATTCATGTCTTAGAGCCCCCGCCTTGTCAGTCGATTCTGTTCTTTTTCCGGGGACCCGTGACCGGGTCGCCGAAGATGGGTTTACGAGGTGCGACGAAATTGTCTTTCGGTTGGCGAATCTCCTTCATCACCGGCGCCATGACCGGCACCAGGGTGGACTCGTCATTGACCTGGACCAGGGTGCCGCCGGAAGCGAAGAAGCTCAGCATCTGGCCCCGCATCTCGGCCGTGGCCGCCGGAGAGGTCTCCGGACTCAGATAGGAGCCGTGCGACGCTGGCGGCAAGAAGCGCGACGCCGAGCGCAGGCCGTCCGGATCGACCTGGGTGGTGCTGAACGCCTCGAGCCCGCCGGTGCGGATCATCGGTTCGGTGCCGGACAGCGGCGCACCGGGTACGCCGTTGGGCAGTACCGTGTCGCCGATCACTTCCTGCAGCAGCACCGGTTTGGCCATGCCGATACTGGCGACCCAGTTGATGGGATCAGCCGCGTCGGCCACCGACTGGCCCACCGTCAGGTACAACTCGAACAGGGGGTCTCCCGGCACGATGCCCACGGCGGCCAGCCCGGCACGGATGCGCGGGCCGAACACCGGCGACGCTTCCCCGGCGCGCACCAGGCCTCCGGCCGGCGCATTCAGGTGGCTGCGCGAGACCAGTGGCTCGATGGCGCTGAAGCCGGTGCCGTTGATGCCGCCCCAGGAAATGCCGGTGTAGCCCACGTCGAAGGGCTGCAGGTCGCCGGCGCCGTCACCGTCCAGGTCGAAATTCGACAGGGAGGAGGCCAGCACGCTCAGGTCGATGATGCCCTGGCGCACGTTGTCCCGGGAGGCCCGGAATTCCTGGAAATTCAGCGCGTGGGTGCCGGATGCGTCAACCACGCCGTCCGGACCGGGTGCGCCGGTTTCGTTGTTCACGTAGTCGACGTCGAAGGTCCGCTCGTTGGCGATGCCGGCAAAGGGTGTATTGCCGATATAGAAGGGCCCGAACAGCGGGTCGTCGGGCGTCACGCCGTGCAGCGGAAAGTCGATGGCCACGCCCACGTAGCCGGCCGCGGCCAGGGTGTCGCCCAGCAGCAGCAGCGTGTTGCGATTGGAACCGAGACCATGCCCGTAGATCACCACGGGCCAGCCGCCGGCGGGACGGGTCATGCCCGAATTGGCGTTGGGCACGGTGACGATCACCGGCACCGTCTGCATACCGGTCACCACCGGGAAGGGGTTGGCCACCGTGATGGCGGTCGAGGTGGGATCCAGGCCCAGCTGGTCAAAAGGCGGAATATAGCCGCCCGGCTCGGCCGTCCAGAAATCGGTCAGCGGCGCGACCGGGTTCTCAGCGCTGGGAATGCCGCTGTAGTACGGCAGCGTGATCACGCCGACGTGGAAATCGGCGATGCCCGGCAAACCCAGGCCCAGGTCGGCCGTGGTGCCGGACGCGGGGCCCAGCGTCACCGGGGCCGCCTGCACCGTGGAGCGCAACAGGCCAAGCACCGGCGTGATGGACTGAGTCTGCACGGTCCAGGCCAGCACGATGTCCTCGGCATGGATGCCGGCGGCTTCTGCAGCGGCTTCCATGGACCAGGTGATGGGCTGTAGCTGCGCCAGGCTCTGGGCCGTGGCGTCGTCGAGCAGCGGGTAGGTGCTCTGGCCATTTTCGTCGACCCACGACTGCCGGTTCTTGGTCAGGAAGTAGGTCTGGTCCGGCGTGGCGTCGTTGCCGTTGGCATCATTGATGTCATTGGTCAGCACGGCCATGTAGCTGGAGTATTCCGCCAGGGGTTGCAGCGGGATGATCGCCAGCACGTTATTGCTGGCCACCGCGGTGTAGTCCACGCCGGGGGTCAGCTCGCGAATGATGCCGGTCACCGCCACGAACTGCTGCGTGGTGACCTGGAAGACCCGCACCGACTGGCCCGGAACCACCGAGGTCGGATCGATGTTGCCCGGCGCGCCGTCGTTGTCGACGAAGGTGGTGGTCCAGCGCTCGGTGGTGCTGAAACCGTCCAGCGAATTGATCTGCGACACCAGGGCCGCGGCCGTTCCGTCGAGCCCGTCGGTGGGCGCGTTCAGGGTCAGGTCCGTGGTGCCCAGGTAGAACAGGTTGTTGGGTATCGGCACACCGTCCAGGCCGGCGGTGGGATCGAAGCGTGCGGTCAGGACCCCGGTGACGATGCTGCCGTCCTTGTTCCTGGCGCCGCCGCCGTCACCCGGGTGCGGATCGGCCCATGCTACTGACGACACGGCCAGCAACAGGGGCAAGAAGGTTCTCAATCTCATGCGGTGAGTTCCCCGTTATCATCTCGTTGTGTGTCCGCTGCCCTGGCCCTGAGCCTTTCGTGACGAGCCGTTAGAAGGGTGCGCGGCGCACGTATAATAGGGACGTTGTTCGCGCCTTTGCAAGCCGGGAAGCACCACCGGCCGGGCGGTCGCGGTCTTTCGTCGACTGCCGAAACGGTGACGTGCGACCCCTGTGGCCAGGCCCGCGTCCGTCGGCACACTATACGCCAAGGTATGGTGTTTTGACCAACCGGCCCGGCCCCCGGTGAAAAGAGAAGACCAACACCAACCGGAAATCGCTCATGCACACCCACTTTCGTTACTGGCTGATGCTGCTCGGCCCCGCGTTGGCGGTCGGCCTGCACGTCAGCCTGACCGCATCCGGATGGGGTTTTGCGCCCGCGGCCACCGCCGGCATTACCACCCTGTGCGCGGTGTGGTGGATTTTCGAGCCGGTCCCGATTCCGTTCACCTCGCTGCTGCCGCTGGCGCTGTTTCCGCTGCTGGAGATCCTGACGCCGGCACAGGTCGGCCAGGCCTACGGCAGTCCGCTGATCCTGCTGCTGCTCGGCGGCTTCCTGATTTCCGAGGCCATGGCGGACTCCGGCGCCCATCGCCGCGTGGCGCTGCTGATGGTGAATCGCTTCGGCGGCACCAGCGCGCGCTCCCTGGTGCTGGGCTTCATGGCGGCGGCGGCCGTGCTGAGCATGTGGATCTCCAACACCGCCACCACCCTGATGCTGCTGCCCGTGGCGCTGGCGGTGCTGGCCCACGCCGAGCAGCGGCTCGCCGTACCCCTGCTGCTGGGCATCGCCTACGCGGCCAGCATCGGGGGCATCGGCACGCCCATCGGCACACCGCCCAACCTGGTCTTCATGCAGGTCTACGCCGACCAGTTCGGTCCGCCACCGAGTTTCCCCGCCTGGATGGGGTTCGGCCTGCCGGTGGTTGTCCTGCTGGTACCGCTGGCCGGGCTGTGGCTGACCCGGGGTCTGCGCCTGGAGCGCAAGGTCGTGCTGCCAGCCGTCGGCGCCTGGACCTCCTGGGAAAAGCGGGTGTTGGCGGTGTTCGCGCTGACCGCGTTTGCCTGGGTATTCCGCACCGCCCCGTTCGGTGGATGGAGCTCGTGGCTCGGCCTGCCGGCGGCGAGTGACGCCACCGTGGCCCTGCTGGCCGCGGTGCTGATGGCCATGCTGCCCTCGGGTGACGGCGGCCGGCTGCTGCGCTGGGAGGCTGCGAAGAAAACACCCTGGGAGGTTCTGGTGCTGTTCGGCGCCGGCATCACCATCGCCAGCGCCTTCATCCAGAGTGGGCTGGCGGATCAGATCGCCACCCAGTTGCAGGTGCTGACCCACGTGCCCACCTGGCTGATGCTGTTGCTGATCTGCCTGGTGGTGACCTTCATGACCGAGGTCACCAGCAACACGGCGACCTCCAGCCTGCTGATGCCCCTGCTGGCGTCGGCCTCGGTCGTGATGGAGGTCGATCCGATGCTGCTGATGGTGCCGGCCGCAATGAGCGCCAGCTGTGCCTTCATGTTGCCCGTGGCCACGGCGCCCAACGCGGTCATCTACGGCAGTGGCCGGGTGCGCGTGGCGGACATGGCGCGCGCCGGCCTGGCGCTGAACCTGGTGGGCGCCGTCGTGATCAGCGCCGTGTGCTACGTGCTGCTGAGCTGAACGCGACGCACGATTCGTTTTGTCGCTTCCCCTCCTCCGGTGGACGGATCGGGCATGGACGCCAGTCCGGCGCTCCCTATAATGTCGCGTCCAGACGACGGGAGCGCATCATGGCCTGCACCAAGGCACTGCTGAGCATTTTTCTGCTGACCCCCTGTGACGACCTCGACGGCGGTGGCGAGGCCGTGTCCGCGGCCGGGACCGATCCGGTGCGGACGGTGGTGGAAACCACCGCCGGGGTGGAGCCCACGCCCCAGGCCAGCGGTCACGTCGACGGCATCGTGCCGCCCGTTACGCACGAGCCCGATGGCCCGCCGTCCGAGCCCGCGATCGACTGAAGCCGGCCGCCCGCCGGCACGGTTCAACGCTTCTTTCGGGGGATGTACAGGTCGGTCACCGTCCCCTCGAACACTTCCGCCGCCATGGCCACCGTTTCCGACAGGGTCGGGTGCGGATGCACCGTGAGGCCGATGTCGGCCACCTCGGCGCCCATCTCGATGGCGAGCGCGGCCTCTGAAATCAGGTCGCCGGCATGGGTGCCGACAATGCCGGCGCCGATGATGCGATGGCTGTCGTTATCGAACAGCAGCTTGGTGAAACCCTCTGACCGCCCAATGCCGAGCGCACGCCCGCTGGCGGCCCAGGGGAACTTGCCCACGCCGTAATCCACGCCCTGGGCCCTGGCCTCGGCTTCGGTCAGGCCCACCCAGGCCACTTCCGGGTCGGTGTAGGCCACGGAGGGGATCACCCGCGCATCGAACTGGCTCTTCTCCCCCGCGCAAACCTCGGCGGCCACCCTGGCCTCGTGGGTCGCCTTGTGCGCCAGCATCGGCTGGCCCACGATGTCGCCGATGGCGAAAATGTGCGGCACGTTGGTGCGCATCTGGCGGTCGACCGGGATGAACCCGCGATCGGTCACCTCCACGCCGGCCGCGGCGGCGCCGATCTTGCCACCGTTCGGCGAGCGCCCGATGCTGACCAGAACACGGTCGAATACCGTGTGTTCGGGCAACTGCTCACCCTCGAAACTGGCGTGCAGGCCATCACCCTGTGCCTCGATACCGGTCACTTTCGTGCCCAGGCAGATGCCGTCATAGCGTGATTCGATGCGTTTTTGCAGGGGTCTGACAAGATCCGGGTCGGCGCCCGGCATCAGCTGGTCGGTCAGTTCCACCACGGTGACCCGGCTGCCCAGGGCCTGGTAGACGCTGGCCATTTCCATGCCGATGATGCCGCCGCCCACCACCAGCAGGCGTTCGGGTACGTCGCGCAGTTCGAGCGCGTCGGTGGAGTCCATCATGCGCGGATCGCCCCAGGGCAAGCCCGGCAGCTTGATGGCCTGTGAACCGGCGGCGATGATCGCCTGGCGGAAGCTGACGGTGCGTACGCCATCGTCGCCTGCCACCTGCATCTCGTGCGGTCCTGAAAAGGTCCCGGTGCCGGTGAGCACGGTGACGCCGCGGCGCTTGGCCATGCCGCCGATGCCGCCGGTCAGCTGGCCCACGACCTTGTCCTTCCAGGCGCGCAGGGGACCCACCTGGATTTCGGGTTCACCGAACACCACGCCGTGCTCCGACAGGTGCGCCGCCTCGTCGATCACGGCGGCGGCATGCAGCAGCGCCTTGGAGGGAATGCAGCCCACGTTCAGGCACACCCCGCCCAGCACCGGGTAGCGTTCCACCAGGGCCACCTTGAGCCCCAGGTCCGCGGCGCGAAACGCGGCCGTGTAGCCGCCGGGCCCGGAACCCAGCACCAGCACCTCGAAGTCGAAATCCCCTCGCGGCGGCGCGGGCATGTCCTGCGTGACGGCCGCTGCCGGCGCGGCGCCGGGCGCCGTGGATCGCCCCGGGGTCGATTCGGCCAGGTCCTTGCTCGTCGACGCGGAGTCGACGGGCGCCGCATCATCCGCCGTCGCGGCGGCATCGGCGGTGGTCGCTTCGACGGTCATGACCGCGATCAGGTCACCTTCCGACACACTGTCGCCGACCGCCACCTCGAGCGCGTCGATGGTGCCCGCGGCCGGCGCCGGCACCTCCATCGTGGCCTTGTCGCTCTCCAGCGTGACCAGCGACTGCTCGGCCTCGACGGTATCGCCGGGCGCGACCAGCACCTCGATGACCGGCACGTCCTCGAATTCTCCGATGTCCGGCACCCGGACGTTCATGGTTTCGCTCATGGTTTTCGACTCGTGGTCGCTGGCTCAGCCGCCGGACGCGCCGGTGCTGGCGATGATCAGTTGGCCGCCTTCCTGGCGGATCGAAAAATGCCTGAGAAAGCCCATGCCCAGCAGGGCGTCCTCGCCGAGTCCCGGAGTGATGCTGGCGCGCACGTCGTCCACCCTCAGGTCACCGACCTGCACCGTGTCCAGGCGGGTCACCCAGGCCGGTGCGGGTCCGGCGGCGGTCATGACCGTCATGCGCGGCCCAAATTCCAGGCCCATCTGGCGTGCCGCGCGCTCGGAAACCGCGATGTCGGTGGCCCCGGTGTCCACCAGGAAATTCACCGCCTGGCCGTTGATTGCCCCCGGGGCGAAATAGTGGCCGCCACGGCCCGGGTCCAGGATCACCAGGGCGCGCCCGTCGGGGCCCGTGCCGCGGCTCATCCCGGCGCGGTCGTCGCCCAGCATGCCGAACAGCAGCGTCAGCCCGCCCAGCACCACCAGGGCGGCCAACCACAACATGCCACGGCCCACCCTGGCGTCAGCCTGTGCGGAGGGACCGTCCATTCACAGGGCCAGCTGCCCGGTGTCTTCGATGTGCTGCGCCATGTGGCGGCAGAAACGCGCCGCCTGGGCGCCGTCGATCACCCGGTGGTCATAGCTCAGCGACAGCGGCAGCATCAGGCGCGGCTGGAAGGCCTCACCGTCCCAGACCGGCTCCATGCGCGCCCGGGACACGCCGAGGATGGCCACTTCCGGTGCATTGATGATGGGCGAGAACGAAGTGCCGCCGATGCCGCCCAGGCTGGAAATGGAAAAACTCGCGCCCTGCCAGTCCGCCGGTTTGAGCTTGCCGTCGCGGGCGCGCTGGCTGACCTCGCCCAACTCCCGCGCCAGTTCCATCACGCTCTTCTGATCGCAGTCACGAATGACCGGCACCACCAGGCCCTCCGGCGTGTCCACCGCGATGCCCAGGTGGTAGTACTTTTTCAGCACCAGGTTTTCACCACCGGCGTCCAGCGAGGCGTTGAAGTTGGGAAACGCCTGCAGGGCCGCCACCGCGGACTTCATGATGAAGGCCAGGGGCGTGAGGTTGAAGCCCTGCTCCTTGGCCTTGCCCTTGTTCGCGCTGCGGAAGGCTTCCATCTCCGTCGAATCCGCCAGGTCGTTGTGCGTGACGTGGGGAATGGTCACCCAGTTGCGGTGCAGGTTCTTGCCGGAGATCTTCTTGATGCGCGAGAGCTCGACCAACTCGGTCTCGCCGAACTTCGAAAAATCGACTTTTGGCGGCGGCGCGACCTCGAAACCCGGCGTCGCGGCCGGTGCGGCGCCGCCCTGCATGGCGGTTTTCACGAAGCCGGTGACGTCTTCGCGCAGGATTCGGCCCTTGCGGCCGGAACCGCCCACTCGACTCAGGTCCACGCCCAGTTCGCGGGCGAAAGCGCGAATGGCCGGGCTGGCGTACGGCACCTTGCCCGGCATGACGCGCTCCGCGCCCAGGGGCACGGGGGGCGAGCCGCGTTCGCCGGCGGAGGCCGGCGCAGGGGCGGGTGCGGGTGCGGGTGCGGGCGCTGGTGCCGGCGCGGGGGGCGGCGTGGCCGAATCACCATCGTCCGATTCCGTGCCGGCGCGTTCACCGGCCACGGCGCCGGCCCTGACGCGCATGACCGCCACCACGTCGCCTTCGGAAACAGTGTCGTTCACGGCCACCGCCAGGCTGCCGATCACCCCGTCCGTGGGCGCGGGCACTTCCATGGTGGCCTTGTCGCTTTCCAGCGTGACCAGCGACTGTTCGGCGGTGACCGTGTCACCCTCGGCCACCAGCACCTCGATGACCGGCACGCCTTCGAAGTCGCCGATGTCCGGTACACGGACCTCGAGATCCTTTTCGCCCCCCTCATCTTCGCCGTCAGCGCCGTCGCCGGCAGACGAATCGTCGTCGGGCGACGCTTCGTCATCCGCGGAATCGGTTGCGGCGACGGCTTCATCGCCGGCCACTTCGAGCACGCCCACCAGGTCGCCTTCACTGACCGTGTCATTGAGCGCCACCGACAGGCTGACGATCACGCCGTCGGCCGGGGCCGGTACTTCCATGGTGGCCTTGTCGCTTTCCAGCGTGACCAGCGACTGCTCGGTGGTGACCGCGTCGCCCTCGGCCACCAGCACCTCGATGACCGGCACGTCCTCGAAGTCGCCGATGTCCGGCACGCGGATCTCGATACGTTCTGCCATGCTCAGGCCCTCAGGGGATAGTCGCGGTCCGGGTCGATGCCCAGGTCGTCACGGGCCGCCAGCAGGTCTTCCAGCGAAAACGCGCCTTCCTCGTGCAGCGCGTAGAGCGCCGAGTAGGCGACGTAGTTGCGGTCGACCTCGAAATGCCGCCGCAGGTTGGCGCGCGTGTCCGAACGACCGTAGCCGTCCGTGCCCAGCACCAGGTAGCGTGACTGCGGCACCCAGGGACGGATCTGCTCGGCGAAGGCGCGCACGTAGTCGGTGGCCGCCACGGCCGGGCCGGGGCGTCCGTCCAGGCACTGCTCCACCCAGCTTTGCCGGTCGTCCTCGTCCGGGTTCAGGCGATTGTCCCGTTCCACGGTCTCACCGTCGCGGCGCAACTCGTTGAAACTGGTGGCGCTCCACACGTCCGCCGCCACGCCGTAGCGCTCGGCGAGGATCTCCGCCGCGGCCATCACCTCGCGCAGGATGGTGCCGCTGCCCAGCAACTGCACCTTGCGCTCAGCCTCGCCGCCGTCGCTGAGCAGGTACAGGCCCTTGCGAATGCCTTCCTCCACGCCTTCGGGCATCGGCGGATGCTCGTAGTTCTCGTTCATCAGCGTGATGTAGTAGTAGACGTCCTCGCACTCGGCGTACATGCGCCGCAGGCCGTCCTGCAGGATCACCGCCACCTCGTAGTTGAAGGTGGGGTCGTAGCTGATGCAGTTGGGAATGGTGCCCGACAGGATGTGGCTGTGGCCGTCCTCGTGCTGCAGGCCCTCGCCGTTCAGGGTGGTGCGCCCCGCCGTGCCGCCCAGCAGGAACCCGCGCGCGCGCAGATCGCCGGCGGCCCAGGCCAGGTCGCCGATGCGCTGGAAACCGAACATCGAGTAGTAGATGTAGAAAGGAATCATCGGCTCACCGCTGGCGCTGTAGCTGGTCGCCGCGGCGATCCAGGACGACATGGCGCCGGCCTCGGTGATGCCCTCCTGCAGAATCTGCCCTTCCTTGCTTTCCTTGTAAAACATCAGCTGGTCGGCATCGACCGGATCGTAGAGCTGGCCCTTGGCCGCGTAGATGCCCAGCTGCCGGAACATGCCCTCCATGCCGAAGGTGCGCGCCTCGTCGGCCACGATGGGCACCACGCGCTCCTTCAGCGCCTTTTGTCTGAGGACGATCGCCAGGGCCCGCACGAAGGCCATGGTGCTGGAAATCTCGCGGTCACCGGTGCCGGTAAGCAGGGACTCGAAGGCATCCAGGCCGGGCACCTCCAGCGGCTGCACCGCGTGGCGGCGCTCCGGCAGGGGGCCGCCCAGCTGATCGCGGCGCTCGAGCAGGTACCTGACCTCCTCGCTGTCGGCGCCGGGATGGTAGTAGGGGACGTCATCCAGTTCCTCGTCCGGCACGGGGACGTTGAAGCGGTCCCGGAACTGGCGAATGGAGTCCACGTCCATCTTCTTCTGCTGGTGGGTAATGTTCTGCGCCTCACCGCTGGCGCCCATGCCGTAGCCCTTGACCGTCTTGGCCAGCACCACGGTGGGCCGGCCACGCGAATTCTGGGTGGCCAGGTGGTAGGCGGCGTAAATCTTGTGCGGGTCGTGTCCACCGCGGTTCAGGCGCCAGATGTCCTTGTCGGACATGCTGCTGACCATCTCCTTCAGTTCGGGGTATTTGCCGAAAAAGTGCTCCCGGGTGTAGGCGCCACCCTTTGCCTTGTAGGCCTGGTACTCGCCGTCCACGGCCTCTTCCATCCGCTTGCGCAGCAGGCCGTCCCTGTCCTTCGCCAGCAGCGGGTCCCAGTAGGAACCCCAGATCAGCTTGATGACCCGCCAGCCGGCGCCGCGGAACACGCCTTCGAGTTCCTGGATGATCTTGCCGTTGCCGCGCACCGGGCCATCCAGGCGCTGCAGGTTGCAGTTGATCACGAAAATCAGGTTGTCCAAGCCTTCACGACCCGCCAGCGAGATCGCGCCGAGGGATTCGGGTTCGTCGGTTTCACCGTCACCGAGGAAACACCAGACCTTGCGCTCCGCGGTGTCGGCGATGCCGCGGTTGTGCAGGTACTTCAGGAACCGCGCCTGGTAGATGGCCATGATGGGACCCAGACCCATGGACACCGTCGGCAGCTGCCAGAAGTCCGGCATCAGCCAGGGGTGCGGGTAGGAGCTCAGGCCGTCGCCGTCCACTTCCTGGCGGAAGCGGTCCAGCTGCTCACCGGACAGGCGCCCTTCGAGAAACGCCCGCGCGTAAATGCCCGGCGAGGAGTGCCCCTGGATGTAGACCAGGTCGCCGCCGTCCGGGTGGTCGTTGCCCTTGAAGAAGTGGTTGAAACCCACGTCGTAGAGCGTGGCCGCCGACGCGAAGCTGGCAATGTGGCCACCCAGATCGCCGCCGCGCTTGCCGGCACGCAGCACCGTGGCCATGGCGTTCCAGCGAATGATGGAGCGGATGCGCCATTCCAGGTCGTGGTCACCGGGGCTCTTTTCCTCCTGGTGCGGCGGAATGGTGTTGATGTAGGCGGTGGTGGCGTCATAGGGCAGGTACCCGCCGGAGCGACGCGTGTAGTCCACCAGGAGCTCGAGCAACTGGTGGGCGCGTTCGGGCCCCTCGCGCTCGATGACCGCCTGCAGCGACTCCAGCCACTCGGTGGTCTCCTGGGGATCCGTGTCCGGCACGCCGTGGCGGCCGATCGGCTTGATGCTTCCCGTCATGATGGGGTGTCCTGTCGTTTCATGCCTGTCGGCTCATCTGGTTCAGTTGCGCGTCCACCGCCGCCATGGCCGTCATGTTGACCACCCGGCGCACGGAAGCGGAAGGCGTCAGTATATGGACTGGGCGCGCCATCCCCAAAAGAATGGGCCCCACGGTGACCGAGTTGCCCGCCAGCCGCGAAAGGTTGAAGGCGATGTGCGCCGCCTCGATGGACGGCATGATCAGCAGGTTCGCCGGCACCTGGAAGCGCGCGTTGGGGAACACGCGCTGCCGGTAGTTGGCGTCCAGGGCGGCGTCCGCGGTCATTTCGCCGTCCACCTTGAGTTCCGGTGCGCGCGCGTCAATCAGCTCGACCGCCTGCTTCATCTTAGTGGCGCCGGTGTCCTGGTGACTGCCGAAATTGGAATGTGACAGGAGGGCGATGCGCGGCTCGATGCCGAATACACGCACGGCCTGGGCGGCCATCAGGGTGATCTCCGCCAGCTGCTCCGCGGTCGGGTCGGGGTTCACGTGCGTGTCGCAAACGAAATATGAACCGCCCTCGGTGGCGGCCGCGGCCATGGTGGCGACCACGCCATCGGGGTGGCGCTTGCCGATCACGTCCAGGGCGATCCGCAGCTTCTGCTGGAAGCCGCCGACCACACCGGTGATCAGGCCGTCCGCTTCACCCCGGCGCACCATCAGCGACCCGATCACGGCGTCGTTGTTGCGCACGATGGCCTTGGCCGCGTCGGGCGACACCCCCTTGCGCTCCATGATGGCGTGGTAGGTCGTCCAGTAATCGTAGTAGCGCGGATCGGATTCCGGGTTGGTGACCTCAAAATCCACCCCCGGGCGTATGCGCAGTCCCAGTTTCTCGATGCGGCTCTCGATCACGGAGGGGCGGCCCACCAGGATGGGCCGCGCCAGCTGATCGTCACAGATGACCTGCACGGCCCGCAGGATGATTTCCTCCTCACCCTCCGAAAAACAGATCCGCTGGGGGTTGCGGCGCGCGGCGTCGTAGATCGGCTTCATCAGCAGGCCGGTGCGCCACAGGAACTGTTCCAGGCCTTCGCGGTAGGCGGCCATGTCTTCGATGGGCCGGGTCGCCACGCCGCTGTCCATGGCCGCGCGGGCCACGGCCGGCGCCAGCTGCGGCAGCAGGCGCGGGTCGAAAGGCTTGGGAATCAGGTAACCGGGGCCGAAACGCAGGGTCTCGTCGCCGTAGGCCGCCACGGCGTCCGCCGGGACCTCCTTGCGCGCCAGTTCGGCCAGGGCCTCGACGCAGGCCATCTTCATCTCGTCGTTGATCGCGGTGGCCCCCACGTCCAGCGCGCCGCGGAAAATGTAGGGAAAACACAGGACGTTGTTGACCTGGTTGGGAAAGTCGGAGCGCCCGGTAGCGATGATGGCGTCGGGACGCACGGCCAGGGCCTCGTCCGGCATGATCTCCGGCTCGGGGTTGGCCAGGGCCAGCAGTACCGGTTTGTCGGCCATGGACTTGACCATCTCGCGACTGACCAGGCCGCCCACGGACACGCCCAGGAACACGTCGGCGCCCCGCATGATCTCCGCCAGGCTGCGCTTGTCGGTGGCGTGCGCGTACTGCGCCTTGCGCTCGTCCATGTCGGTGGTGCGGCCGGCGTGCACCACGCCCTCGCGGTCACTGACGAAAATGTGCTCGCGCTGCATGCCCAGGCTGACCAGCAGGTCCAGGCAGGCCATGCCGGCGGCGCCGGCGCCCGAGGCCGCCAGGCGCACCTCGCCGATGTCCTTGCCGACCAGTTCCAGGGCATTGATCACCGCGGCGGCGCAGATGATGGCGGTGCCGTGCTGGTCGTCGTGGAACACCGGGATGTTCATGCGCTCGCGCAGGCGGCGTTCGACCTCGAAACATTCCGGCGCCTTGATGTCTTCCAGGTTGATGCCGCCGAAGGTGGGCTCCAGCGCGGCGATCACGTCGACCAGGCGGTCCGGATCGTCCTCGTCGATTTCGATGTCGAACACGTCGATGTCGGCGAATTTCTTGAACAGCACGCCCTTGCCTTCCATGACCGGCTTGGCGGCCAGCGGACCGATGTCGCCCAGGCCCAGCACGGCGGTACCGTTGGTGATCACGCCCACCAGGTTGCCGCGCACGGTGAGGTTGCGCGCCTCCGCCGGGTCCTGGTGGATCGCTTCGCTGGCTGCGGCCACACCCGGGGAATAGGCCAGCGCGAGGTCCTTGGCCGTGGTCAGCGCCTTGGTGGGCACGACCTTGACCTTGCCCGGCGTCGGTCGCCGGTGGTAGTCCAAGGCGCGTTCTTTGATGTTGTCACTCATCGTGGATGCGGTTCCTGCAGCCGGCGGGCCGCGTTCGGGTTCGTTTCCGGGCCGCGCCGGCGAAGGCCCGGGGAACCGGGCATTTTAAGCGCCGTCGCGGGGTGAGACCAGACGACCCGGTTGGTCAGCGGGACTCAGTGGAGGTCCAGTTCCGTCTGGCTGTCCGCGAAGCCTTCCTCGCTGACCTGGATCAGGCGCATGGAATTGGTGCCGCCCTGGTTGCCCAGGCGGTCGCCCATGGTCAGCAGCACGCGGTCGCCGACCCGGATCAGGCCTCGGTCGAGCACCATGGCGATGGCCTGCTGCAGGGCCTTCTCCGTCTTTTTCGTCGACGACATGAACGCCATTGGATACACGCCCCGGTAGAGGGCCATGCGCCGCCGACTGGAGGCCTGCGGCGACAGCGCGTAAATCGGCGCGGAGGTGCGCACCCGTGACAGCCACTGGGCGGTGGAGCCGGACTCGGTCAACGCCACGATGGCGTCGACACGAACGTGCTTGACCAGGAACATGGCCGCCGAGGCGATGGCCTGATCGATGCGGTGAAAGCGTACGTTGAGTTTCTGGTTCTGCTTCTTGGCTTCCAGGTGACGTTCCGCGCCGAGGCAGACCCGGTCCATGGCCTGCACGACTTCGACCGGGTGCTGGCCCACCGCGGTCTCGGCCGACAGCATCACCGCGTCGGAGCCGTCGATCACTGCGTTGGCCACGTCGAGCACCTCGGCCCGGGTGGGAATGGGATTGTCCACCATGGACTGCATCATCTGCGTGGCGGTGATGGCCACCCGGTTCTGGTGCAGGGACTTGCGGATGATCTCTTTCTGCAGGAACGGCAGTTCGGCGTCGCCGATTTCCACGCCCAGGTCACCGCGCGCGACCAGCGCCGCGTGCGAGGCCTCGATGATTTCCTCGAGATTCTCGATCGCCTCGGTGCGTTCGATCTTGGACACCAGCCGGGCCTGGCTGCCGGCCTCGCGCAACAGCACGCGGGCCTTGCGCATGTCGTCGGCGTTGCGCGGAAAGGACACCGCCACATAGTCCGCGTCCATCTCGGCAGCGCGGCGGATGTCGGCGCGATCACGCTCGGCCAGCCCGGGAATCGACAGGCCGCCGCCTTTGAGGTTGATGCCCTTGCGGCTGGACAACTCACCGCCGTTCTCGGTGATGCAGTGAATCATGTCGCCGGCGATCTCTTTCACGGTCATGGTGACCATGCCGTCGTCGAGCAGCAGCAGGTTGCCGGGCTTCACGTCCCTGGCCAGGCCCTTGTACGTCACGCCGCAGCGCTGCTGGTCGCCCAGCGCGGGGTCGGGGCTGGCGTCGAGAATGAACGGGTCACCGTGATCCAGGTGAATGCGGTCGTTGTGGAAGGTCTCCAGGCGAATCTTCGGTCCCTGCAGGTCGACCAGGATGGCCACCTCCTTGCCGATGTCCGCCGAGATTTCGCGCACGGTTTTTGCCCGGTTCATCTGGTCATCCGGACTGCCGTGGGACATGTTGATGCGCACCACGTCCACGCCGGCCACGAACATCCGACGCAGCACGTCAGGATCGTCCGTGGAGGGGCCGAGGGTGGCGATGATCTTGGTCTGTCGAAGTTGTTGGGTCACGTCGGCATTTCGTCTGTAAACGATTTCAGCGTGGCATTATCCCGCAGGAGCGGCCCGGTTAGAAGGCGCTGACCGCCGATCGGGGCCAAGCCCCACCCCACCATCCTGCCAGCGCCGCGTGACCGGATCGTTAAATGCGCGTTGATGGACTTGTCCCGCGGTTGGCGTACACTTTGCGGTCCAGCTCACTTGCCTTCCGGGGGGAAGCCATGCGAATCATGCACCTGTTGTTCGTCGCCCTGGTGGCGACTGCCCTGTCCGCAGCCGCCCAGGCGCAGGACCAGCCGAACATCCTGGTCATCTGGGGTGACGACGTCGGCACCTGGAACATCTCCTACAACAGCCGCGGCATGATGGGCTACGAAACGCCCAACATCGACCGCATCGCCGAAGAAGGCATGGGCTTCTCCGACTACTACGGTGAACAGTCCTGCACCGCCGGCCGCTCGTCGTTCATCATGGGCCAGAGCGTGTTCCGCACCGGCCTGTCGAAGGTCGGACTGCCCGGCGCCGAGGAGGGCATGCAGGAAGAAGACCCCACCATCGCCGTCATCCTCAAGGACCTGGGCTACGCCACCGGCCAATTCGGCAAGAATCACCTGGGTGACCGGGACGAACATCTGCCCACCAACCACGGTTTCGACGAGTTCCTGGGCAACCTGTATCACCTGAACGCGGAAGAGGAGCCGGAAAACGAAGACTACCCCGGCGACATGCAGATGCCCAACGGGCAGAGCTTCCGGCAGCGCTTCGGCCCGCGTGGCGTCATCCACTCCTTTGCCGACGGGCGCATCGAGGACACGGGCCCCCTGACCAGAAAGCGCATGGAAACGGTGGACGACGAAACCGCCAATGCCGCCCTGGACTTCATCGATCGCCAGCATGCCGCGGGCAAGCCCTGGTTCGTCTGGTGGTCCGGCACGCGCATGCACTTTCGCACCCACGTGAGCGAAGAGAAGATGACATGGTGCAAGGCGCAGTATCCGCGCGCCGACGAGTACTCCTGCGGCATGGTCGAGCACGACGCACACATCGGCCTGTTCCTGGACAAGCTGGACGAACTGGGCATCGCCGACAACACCATCGTGTTCTATTCGACGGACAACGGCCCGCACATGAACACCTGGCCCGATGCGGCGATGACGCCGTTTCGGGGCGAAAAGAACACCAATTGGGAAGGCGGCTGGCGCGTGCCGGCCTTCGTGCGCTGGCCCGGCAAGATCGAGGCCGGCAGCTACACCAACGAGATCATTCACCACATGGACTGGCTGCCGACCTTCGCCGCGGCCGCCGGCAAGGACGACATCAAGGAAGACCTGCTGGACGGCTACCGTTCGTCGTCCCTGGGACGCCGCTACAAGATCCATCTCGACGGCTACAACATTCTCCCCCTGCTGACGGGCGAGACGGATGCCTCGCCGCGCAAGGAGATCTTCTATTTCACGGACGACGGCGACCTGTCCTCGCTGCGCTACGCCGACTGGAAGATCGTGTTCCTGGAGCAGGAGGTCTACACCACCCTGCGGGCGTGGATGGAGCCGCTGACGCCGCTGCGCACGCCGATGATCTTCAACCTGCGCCGCGACCCGTTCGAGCGCGCTTCCCTGACCTCCAACACGTACTACGACTGGATGCTGGACCGGGCCTTCATGCTGGTTCCCGCCCAGACCTACGTCGCGCAGTTCATGGAGACGTTCCAGGAATATCCGCCGCGCCAGAAGGCCGCCAGTTTCTCCCTGGACAAGGTCATGGAATCGCTGCAGCAACCCGGGGCGCACCAGTAGGCCGCGCATCATGCCGGCGGGGCCGGGCGGCCCCGCCGTTCGCGCAGTCTATTAAGAAAACCGTGTTTTCGACTACACTCAGAGACTCATTTCTCAACCTTTACCCTTGGGGGGAATCATGCACCTAAGACACCTTTTTGCTGCCGTCCTGTGCACGGCGCTCGCAAGCTCCCAGGCGCTGGCCCAGGACAAACCCAATATCCTCGTTATCTGGGGTGACGATATCGGCGAGTCACAGATCAGCGCTTACACGCGCGGCATGATGGGATATCACACGCCCAACATCGACCGTATCGCCAACGAGGGCATGCTGTTCACCGATGCCTACGGCCAGCAAAGTTGCACCGCGGGCCGCGCCAGCTTCATCCTGGGCATGGAGCCGTTCCGCACCGGACTGCTGACCATCGGCATGCCCGGGGATCCACACGGCATCACCGAGTGGATGCCCACTTTGGCCGATGTGCTCAAAGAGCAGGGCTACGCCACGGGGCAATTTGGCAAAAACCACCTGGGCGACCATGACGAACACCTGCCGACCAATCACGGTTTCGACGAGTTTTTCGGCAACCTGTATCACCTCAACGCCGAGGAGGAACCGGAGGGTTACTTTTATCCGAAAGACCCTGAGTTTCTCGAGAAGTTTGGCCCACGCGGCGTCATCAAGTCCTCAGTCGACGGGGAGGTCCAGGACACCGGCCCGCTGAACACCAAGCGAATGGAAACCATCGACGAAGAGTTTCTGGCCGCTGCCAAGGATTACATCGAGCGACAGGCCAAGGCTGACAACCCCTTTTTCGTGTGGTTCAACTCCACTCGCATGCACGTGTTCACACACCTTAAGGAAGAGTCTCTCGGCGTGACGGGCAAGGGAATCCACGCCGATGGCATGGTGGAGCACGACGGCCACGTCGGCGAACTGCTCGATCTGCTGGACGAGTTGGACATCGCCGACGACACCATCGTGATTTACAGCACGGACAATGGCGCCGAATTGGCCCTCTGGCCGGACGGCGCGATGACCATGTTCCACAGTGAGAAGGGCACCACCTGGGAAGGCGGACTGCGCGTTCCAATGATGGTTCGCTGGCCAGGGGTGATCGAAGCGGGTTCGGTCTCCAATGAAATTATCTCCAACATCGACTGGTACAACACGTTGGCCGCCGCTGGCGGCGCGCCAAATATCAAGGAAGACCTGGCCAAGGGCACCCGCCTGAATGGCAAGCAGTTCAAAGTAAAAAACGATGGCCACAATTTCCTTCCGTACCTCAGGGGTGAAGTCGACAAAGGCCCGCGCAACCACATCCTGTACTTCGACCAGGGCGGCAATCTGAACGCGATTCGCTGGCAGGACTGGAAACTGAGCTTCGCGGTGCAGGACGGCAACATCGCAATGGGTAGCCGCAAAATCACGTCCTGGGCAGGGATTACGAATTTGCGGATGGATCCCTATGAGAAAGCCGCGCACCACGGAGGGAGCTACATGGACTGGTACGCACGGAATATGTGGTTATTGGTGCCCATCCAATCCGTCATCAAGGACTTTTTTTCCGATTTCACGGATTACCCGTACCAGACAGGGTCGTCACTCAATGCCGCCGGTATCAATTACGGCCTGTTGCGGCAACAGGACGCACTCAAACGCCTGAAGGAACTCGAGTCGATCAAGACCCGCTAAACCTTGTGCCGCCCGACGATACGGGCACATCCAGCGGGTTGATGACCCAATGCCGCCCGCGTCTCGCGCGGGCGGCAGTTCGCCAGTCATTAAACCGACCCGTTTCGCTGGTCGGCAGGCGAGCCAAATGTTATTTCGACACCGCCTTTCGAGACCACCCATGTCCCAACTGACCACCATCCAGGATCTCCAGGCCCGCATGGGCGAGGCCATTATCGGCCAGGAAACCGTCATCGAGCAGCTGCTGATCGGCCTGCTGGCCAACGGCAACGTGCTGCTCGAAGGCCTGCCCGGCCTGGCCAAGACCCGCGCCGTGAAAGCCCTGGCGAAAAACCTGGAAGCGGATTTCTCCCGCGTCCAGTTCACGCCCGACCTGTTGCCGGCGGACGTGACCGGCACGGAGATGCTCTACACCGAAGGCGGTGAGAACGTGTTCCGCTTCGACCAGGGCCCCATCTTCGCCAACATCGTGCTGGCCGACGAGGTGAACCGCGCCCCGGCCAAGGTGCAGGCCGCCCTGCTCGAAGCCATGGAGGAACGCCAGGTCACCGTGGCCGGCACCACCCACGCGCTGCCTGAACTGTTCATGGTCATGGCCACCCAGAACCCGATCGAGCAGGAAGGCACCTACCCCCTGCCCGAGGCGCAGATGGACCGCTTCCTGTTGCACGTGTACGTGGACTACGGCACCGAGGAGGCCGAGGCGGAGATCATCCGGCTGGTGCGCGGCGAGGAACACCCCGCCGCTGTCGAGACCAAAGCACCCATCGCGCAGTCCGCCGTGCTGGACGCGCGCAAGGAGATCGGCGCGGTGCGCGTCGGCGAGGCAGTGGAAAAATACATGGTCGACCTGATCTACGCCTCCCGTTTTCCGGACCGCTACGGCGACCCGCTGGCCGGCTGGATCCAGGTCGGCGGCAGCCCGCGCGCCAGCATCGGCCTGGACCGTTGTGCCCGGGTCAGGGCGTGGCTGGACGGGCGCGATCACGTGTTGCCCGAGGACGTGAAGGGCGTGGCCCACGGCGTCCTGCGCCACCGCCTCAAACTCAGCTACGAAGCCAGCGCCGACGGGGTCTCCGCCAACGACGTGATCGACCGGCTGCTCGAGGTCGTGGCCGTGGCCTGAGCGGTCCGTCCGCGCACACGTCGACCTCATGGACTTTCCCCGGGTATCGGAACGCACGCCAGGCCAGGCCGCCGGTGACGGCGTTCATGCCGCCCTGGACGACCTCGTAAGGCTGCAGTTCAAGGCGCGCGGTTTCAGCTTTCTTCCGCGACAACCGGTGCACAGCATACTCGCCGGGCGACACGCCTCGCGCCTGCGCGGGCGCGGCCTGAATTTCGAAGAATTGCGCACCTATCTGCCGGGCGACGACATCCGCAACATGGACTGGAAAGTCACCGCCCGCACGCGGGAGCCGCACGTGCGCGTGTACACCGAGGAAAAGGACCGTCCGGTGTGGATCCTGGTGGACCAACGCGTCTCGATGTTCTTTGGCAGCCAGGTCAAAATGAAGTCGGTCCTGGCCGCGGAAGCCGCCGCCCTGGCCGGCTGGCGCACCCTGGCCGCGGGCGATCGGCCCGGCGGCATCGTGTTCGGCGACCAGGGTCAGGACCTGGTTCAGCCGCACCGCAGCGAAGGCCGGGTCATGGAGTTGCTGGGCCGCGTGGTCGCACGCAACCGGTCCCTTTCCGCCCAGGCGGGGCCGCCCCGCGCGGCCGCCCTGAACGAGGCGCTGGCCACGGTGGCGCGCTTCGCCCTCCACGACGCACTGGTGGTGCTGATCACCGACGGTTTCGGCGCCGACGACGCCACCCGGCGTCACGTGTCGCGCCTGACCCGGCACAATGACGTCCTGTTCGCCCTGGTGTACGACGAGATGGAACGCGAACTCAGCGACGCGGGCCGTCTGGCCTTCAGTGACGGCGCCGGCCAGCTGGAGGTCGACACCGGTTCCGGCAGCCTGCGTGAGCGCTACCGGGAGCGTTTCGAGCAGCGGGTCGAACGTCTGCGCCAGGCCTCGCTGCGTTACGAAATACCCGTTCTGCCCCTGCACACCGGCGCCGGCGCCGCGGAACAGATCCGTGACCTGATCGGCCGGCGCCGCGCCGCCCCGCGACACTGATGAACGACGCGACCAGTCTCGAGCGCCTGCACCCGATCGTCACCCCCGAACCGGTGGGCTGGCTGCCGCTGGCGCCCGGCTGGATCGTGCTGCTGGTGGTGGCCGCGATCGTGTCCCTGGCGCTGGCCTGGCGGGCCTGGCTGGCCTGGCGCGACGACCGCTACCGGCGCCAGGCCCTGCGCGAGCTGCGCGCGATGCAGGACACCCGCGCCCTGCCCGCCCTGCTGCGCCGGGCCGCCCTGAGCGCCTGGCCACGCGAGCAGGTCGCCGCCCTGGAGGGCGAGGCCTGGCACCGTTTCCTGGACCAGAGCGCCGGCCTCGAACGGTTCCAGGGCGACTGTGGTCCGTTGCTCGACCGCGTCGCCTACGGCGGCACACCCCTGACGGACACCGAGGGCGACACCCTGCGCGCCGCGACCCGGGACTGGCTGCGCGATCACCGGAGGCCGGCCTGACATGCTGACCCTGGCCCATCCCTGGCTGTTGCTGCTGCTGCCCCTGCCCCTGCTGCTGCGGGCATTGCTGCCGGCACACCGCGAACCCCGCGTGGCCGTCCGCGCCCCCTTCACCGACCGGCTGGCGGACCTGACCGGCCAGGCGCCGGCGGATGGCGCGGCGGTACTGCGCCGTAAACGGATGCAGTGGGTATTGCTCGCCAGTTGCTGGCTCCTGCTGGTGGCGGGCCTGGCGCGTCCGCAATGGCTGGAGGACCCGGTGGTCGACAACCTGCCCATGCGCGACATGCTGCTGGCGGTGGACCTGTCGGGCTCCATGGAAACCGAGGATTTCACCGATGCGACGGGCAACACCACCGACCGTCTCACGGCCGTGAAGCAGGTGCTGGCGGACTTCCTGGCCGAGCGCGACGGCGATCGCGTGGCGCTGGTGTTCTTTGGCTCCGCGCCGTTCGTCCAGGCACCGTTCACCGCCGACCTCGAGGTGGTGCAGGAGCTCCTGGACGAAGCCCAGGTGCGCATGCTGGGTCCGCGCACCATGCTCGGCGACGCCATGGGCCTGGCCCTGAACCTGTTCGAACGCAGCGAGGTCGACGAGCGCGTGATGATCGTTCTGACCGACGGTAACGACACCGGCAGCCTGGTGCCGCCGGCGCGCGCCGCGAAGATCGCGGCCGACGAGGGCGTGACGGTGCACACCGTGGCCATCGGTGACCCGGAGGCCGCCGGCGAGCAGGCCCTGGACGAGGCCACCCTGCGCGAGGTGGCGTCCATCACCGGCGGCGGCTACTACCACGCCGGCAACCGCGAGGAGATGGCTTCCATCTACACCGAACTGGACGCCCTGAACCCACGCCAGGTGCAGACGGTCAGTTACCGGCCCCGGCGGGACCTCTATCCCTGGCCGCTGGGCGCCGCCATGGCCTTCACCCTGGCCTTCTTTGCCCTGGCGCCACGACGCCGGCCGCACCGCACGGCTTTGCCCGCGCGGAGCAGGGCCACCGCGGAGACCGCCCCGTGAGCTGGCTCACGGCCTTTCATTTCCTGCGCCCGGCCTGGCTGTTGCTGCTGTTGCCGGCTGCCTGGCTGACCTGGCTGGCCCTGCGCCGCGCCGATCCCAGTGGCGGCTGGCGCGGCCTGATGGCGCCGCAACTGCTGGACGCCCTGTCCGTGGAAGCCGGTACGCAACGCGGACGCCTGCGGCCGCCGCACCTGCTGTTCGGGGCGCTGGTCGTCGGCAGCGTGGCGCTGGCGGGCCCCACCTGGGAGCGACAGCCCACGCCGTTCGCCCAGGACCAGGCCGCGGTGTTCCTGGTGGTGAAAGTGACGCCGTCCATGCTGGCGCAGGACATCCAGCCCAGCCGCCTGGAGCGCGGCGTGCAGAAGATCGGTGATTTTCTGCAGCTCAAGGCGGGCCAGCGCGCCGGACTCATCGCCTACGCCGGCACCGCCCACCTGGCCATGCCCCTGACCTCGGACCCCGATGTGATTCTCGACTTCGCCAGCGCCCTGACGCCCGACGCGATGCCCGAGGCAGGCGCCGACGTGGTCGCCGCGGTGCGCCTGGCCAACCAGCGGCTGCAACGCGCGGCCGTTCCCGGTTCCATCGTGCTGCTGGCCGACGACGTGGACCCGGACCAGGTGGACGCCCTGCGCCAGTTGCACGCCGATGGCGGCGCACCGGTGCACATCCTGGCGCTGGCCGGCGGCGCCGACGTGGTGCCGCCGCCGGGCAGCCCGCCGGCGCCACCGCTGGATGAGGACCGCATGCGCGAGGCGGCGCATGCCGGGGGAGGGGACCTGGTGGTGGTCACACCCGACGACAGTGACGTGCGCAGCCTGGCCGCCGGCGTGGCGCGCGGCATCCGCGACGCCCCGGCCGGCAAAGGCGAGGCCTGGCGCGACATGGGCTGGTGGCTGCTGCCCCTGCTGGCGATCCTGCTGTTGCCGTTTTTCCGCCACGGCGGCGCGGTGGTGGTCGAATGAATCGGCGCTTCACGACGGGGACCCTGTTGGTGGGCCTGCTGACGGCCACGACCGTCCGGGCCGACTTCCTCGACTGGTGGCTGACGCCGGATCAGCAGGGCCAGCGCCTGGCCGACCAGGAACACTATGCCGAGGCGGCGGAGCATTTCACCACGCCCGACCGGATCGGCGCGGCCCTGTACACCGCCGGCAACTTCAAGGACGCCGCAACGGTGTTTGGGCGTCAACGAGGCCCGGAGGGCGCCTACAACCGGGGCAACGCGCTGATCTTCCTGGGCCAGTACGACGATGCCATTGCCGCCTATGACGCGGCGCTGGAGGCGCGTCCCGACTGGACCGAGGCGCAGGAAAACCGGGCCATCGCCGTGGCGCGCAAGGCGGCCATGGAGGTCCCCAACGACGGCTCCGAAGGCACCGAGGGCCAGCTCGGCGCCGACGAGATCGTGATGGACGACAGCCAGGATAACGCGGGTAAGGGACAGGACGTCGAACTGCAGGCCCAGGAACAGGGCAAGGACGAGGCTTCGATGCGCGCGCTGTGGCTGCGCCGGGTACAGACCAACCCGTCGGACTTTCTGCAGGCCAAGTTCGCCGCCCAGCTCCGGGCGCAGGAACAGCCGGAGACGGACCCGTGATCGGCGCCTTGACCAGGTCGCTGTCCGGGGCGTTGAACGGGCCGATCTGCGGCAGATTCGCAACCCTGGCGGCGACGGCTGGCCTGGCGGCAGGGATCACCCTGCCGGCCCATGCCGACCAGGCGGAGGTCGACGCCGGACTGGCACGGACCGACACGCCGTGGATCGGCGAGCAGGTCATCGTCCACCTGGATCTGAAAACCGACGGCCTGTCCTTCGCCAACGTCTTTTTCGACCTGCCCGAAGTCGAGGGCGGCTTCCTGATGCGTCCCGACACCACCACCCTGAAACTCACCGAGCGGCGTGATGGCGTGATGTGGCAGGTGCTGCGCTATCCCCTGGCGCTGTTCCCCCAGTCTGACGGGGAACTGACGGTGCCGGCCATCACGGTACGCTTCGACACCACCCAGGGCTACGGCAGCGAACCCGACGCCCACGAATTGAGCACCCGACCCGTGACGGTGACCGTCAGGCGCCCGCCGGGCGTGGCGGATGACGCGCTGGTGGTGACCACCACGCGCCTGGATGTGCAACCGGACTGGACCACGCCGCCGGACCCGGTGCAGGCCGGCGATGCGTTCACCCTGCAGGTGCGGCGCAGCGCCGACGCCATCTCGGCCATGCTGCTGCCTCCCCTGCCGGTGTACGAGGTCGGGGGACTGGCCGCGTACCCGAAAAACCCGGAAGTGAACGACCGCTCGAACCGCGGCGCCCTGGTCGGGGAACGGGTGGACCGCATCACGTGGGTGGTGGAGCGGGCGGGCAGCTACCGCATTCCGGACATCCGCATGCAATGGTGGAACCCGGACGACGAGCGTTTGCAGGACATCACCGTACCAGGTGTATCCTTCGAGGCCGCGCCCGCGCCCGGACAGCCGGCGACCGACACACCGGCGTCGGAATCGGCGGCCCCCGGACAACTGGCCGCCTGGGGACTGGGCACGCTGCTCGCCGCGGCCCTGCTGGTCCTGGCCTGGCGCTTCCGCGCCACGCTGCACCGCTGGGGTCGTCGCATCCTGCCGGCGCCTCGGGCATTATTGAGTGACCTGAATCCCGGCGATACCCACTGATGCGGCTCCGAGCATTCCTGCCATCGGCCCTGGCGGCCGTGCTGGCTTTGACGCCTGCAGGCCCCGCAGGCGCGGCCAACGACCCCGACTACGTCGGCGCGGCCAGCTGCGGCAACTGCCACGCAGAGCAGTTGTCGGCCTGGCGCGGTTCCCACCACGACCTGGCCATGGACCACGCAAACACCGACACGGTACTGGGCGATTTCGACGGCGCCGAGTTCACCGCGCACGGGGTGACCTCGCGGTTCTTTCTCCGGGACGGTCGTTATTTCGTCACCACCGACGGCCCGGACGGCGAACTGGCGGACTTCGAGATCGCCTACACCTTCGGCGTCGAACCGCTGCAGCAGTACCTGGTGGCGTTTCCCGACGGGCGGGTGCAGGCCCTGCCCCTGGCCTGGGACACGCGCCCGGCGGACCAGGGCGGTCAGCGCTGGTACCACCTCTACCCCGATGAGCCCATCGACGCCGACGACGAGTTGCACTGGACCGGCCTGCAGCAGAACTGGAACTACATGTGCGCCGACTGCCACTCGACCAACCTGCGCAAGAATTACGACCCGGCCACGGACCGCTTCGCCACCGACTGGGCGGAGATCGACGTGGCCTGCGAGGCCTGTCACGGCCCCGGCCAGGCCCACGTGGCCTGGGCCCGACAGGAACCGTCCCTGCGCGAGGCCGATGTCCGCCTGGGCCTGGCGGTGCGCTTCGACGACCGCCAGGGCGTCAGCTGGCCCCTGGACCCGGCCACCGGCATGGCGCACCGCCAGGGCGATGCCATCACGCGCATCGAGATCGGGGTCTGCGCCGCCTGCCACTCGCGCCGCGGACTGATCGCCGAGGGCCGCGAACGCGACCCCGTGTTCCTGGACCACCATTTGCCGGCCCTGCTCACCGAGGGCCTGTATCACGCTGATGGCCAGATCCAGGACGAGGTCTACGTCTGGGGCTCCTATACCCAGAGCCGGATGCATGCCGCCGGAGTGACCTGCAGCGACTGCCACGACCCGCACAGCCTGGACCTGCGCGCCGAGGGCGCCGACGTCTGCGCGCGCTGCCACCTGCCGACGACATTCGCCGTGGCCGAACACACCGGCCACCCGGAAGATGCCGATGGCGTCGACTGCCTGGGCTGCCACATGCCGGCCACCACCTACATGGGTGTGGACGACCGGCGCGACCACTCCCTGCGCGTCCCTCGCCCGGACCTGAGCCTTGAATTCGGTACGCCCAATGCCTGTACGCAATGCCACGCCGACCGGGACGACGCCTGGGCCGCCGAGGCCTTTGCCCGGCTGTGGCCGGATCCCGCCGAACCCTTTCAGCACTGGACCACCGCCTTTCACCAGGCCCGTGCCGGCCGGCCCCAGGCGGAGGTGTCCCTGGCCACCGTGTACGGCAAGGCCGGCACGCCGGACATTGCGCGCGCCACGGCCGTGCGGGAACTGGCCGCCTACCTCAGCCCGCTGTCGGGCCAGGTGCTGGAACGCGCCGCGCGCGACGACAGCGGCCTGGTCCGCCTGGCGGCCCTGCAGACCCTCGATGCGGTGCCACCGGCCAACCGGTTCGCCGTGGCCGGGCACCTGCTGAACGACCCCCTGCGGTCGGTGCGCGGCGAGGCCGCGGCCGTGCTGGCGGGCACCCCCCGCAATCAGCTGGACGTGGCCGCCCGTGGGGCCCTGCAACGCGCCATGAAGGACTACTACGACTGGCAGATGCTGAATTCGGACCGGCCCGAATCGGGCCTCAACCTGGGCAACCTGTCGCTGGCCGCCGGCAGCCCCACCCAGGCCGAGCGCTTCTACCGGCAGGCGCTGTCGCGAGACCCGGCGTTCACGCCCGCCGTGCTGAACCTGGCGGAGTTGTACCGCAATGAGGGAATGGCGCGGGAATCGACCGCCTTGCTGCACCAGGGGCTGGCGCGCCGCCCGGACGATCCCGCGCTGCACCACGCACTTGGACTGGCGATGGTGCGCAGCGGCGACACGGCATCGGCGCTGGATGAACTGCGCCGGGCGCTGGCGCTGGCGCCCGAGGTCACGCGCTATGCCTACGTGCTCGGCGTGGCGCTGAATTCAGTTGGCCAGGTGGACGAGGCCGTGCAGGTTCTGGACACGGCGCGGGAACACCACCCCAACGACCGGGACCTGCTCTTCGCCCTGGCCACCATCGAACGCGACCGGGGCAACCGCGACCAGGCCGAGGCCTGGGCCCGCGAGCTGCTGCGGCTCAATCCGGCCGATGAACAGGCTGGCCGTCTGCTGTCCGAACTGAGCGAAGCCAGCACGGAGAATCCGGGGTCAGAATAGTCAGAATCGGGGTCACTGCCCTGCCCGGAACGGGTACTGGGAAAACATTTCGGCGACGCCGGCGTTGATGGCGGCGCGCACTTCCTCGTTGGACTGGCCTTCCTTGACCCGACCGACGGCGACCCCTTCCCAGATCATGCGCTTGGCGTTGGCGTCCACCATGTCGATGTTCACCGTGCCTTCGGTGTACTGGCTGACGTGGGTCTGGGTACCGTAGCCGTAGCCGTACCAGGGATCGTAGAACCCGGCGCGATAGCCGTAGTAACCGCCGTACATGGGATCGTTGTAAGTGGTCACCTGGGTCTTGTCCTGCAGGCTGGCGGAAACGTTCATCATCAGGTCCGGGTTGTCGGCCAGGGTGTAACCGCGCTGTTCCATCTCGCGGGTGATCGCGTCACGGAACACCTGCCCCATAATGCTCGAATAGTTGGGATTCTCGATGCCCATGGGATTGAAAAAATTGAAGGTCTTGTACTGGGAAAAATCGATCGAGTGGTCGTAGTCCGCCTTGATGTTCGGACCGGAAGCACAGGCGGCGGCCAGCAGGGCCGCGAGCAGGACGAGCAGGGTGCGAAAACGTTGCATGGTCAACCTCGAATCGGTGCGTGTGACGCTCACTATACGAAAATCCCCGTCGCAGTTGAATCGGTTCAGAACCCGGCAATGCGCTCGATGGTCCAGAACCCGGCCATGGCGCCAATACCGTAGACCGGAATGCGCCAGGCCCAGCGCGGCCACGGCACGCGGCGCAGCAACGCCCAGGCCAGCGACACCGCGCCGATGAACAGCAGCTGGCCCGTCTCGACGCCCAGGTTGAAAAACAGCAACGCCAGCGGAATGGCGTGTTCCGGCAGGCCGATGTCACTCAGGGCACCGGCAAAACCGAAACCGTGCAGCAGCCCGAACACGAACGCCACCAGCCAGGGTCGGGACCGCGTGATGCCGGGTCTGCCCTGTCGCCAGTGCACGATTTCCACGGCCACGAACAGGATACTCAGCGCGATCACCGCTTCCACCGGCGGTCCAGGCAGGTGCACCCAGCCCAGGGTGGCCGCGCCCAGCGTCATGCTGTGCGCCACGGTGAAAGACGTGACCGTGGCCACGAGGGCCCGCCATCCGGGCACGATCATCAGCAGGGCCAGCACGAACAGCAGGTGATCGATGCCCAGCAAGATGTGCTCCACGCCCAGCACGCCGTAGGTCCAGGCGACTTCCAGCGTGCTTTTCGAGTCGGTCAACGTGAACCGCGGATCAGCAGGGGTGAGGCGCGCCACCTGGGTGGTGCCGTCAAGGCGCTCGACCCGGGCCAGCACGTCGGTCATGGTGGCGCTCAATCCGTCGATGGTCACCTCGCTTCCGGATAGCCCGCCAGGGCACTCGGCGGTCCAGTGCTCGATGAAGGTCGCGTTGCGCCGCCAGGCGCGGGGCTGCCCCAGTGACTCACAGTGTTCGGGCAGGTGCACGTAAATGCCCAGGCGCAACTCGCCCCGGGCGGGCACGCGCCAGGTGAGTTCAAACCGTTCCGGCGCCACTTGCTGCACGCGCAGGAACCCCGGGCGCACTTCGTGGGCATCAGCGGGAAGGTGCCACGCCATCGCAACCAGCAGGACGGCGGCAGCGGCCAATCGCACGACGCGATTCACGGCCCGGCGGAAACATCGGCCGGCGCTTCGACCGTGATGGTGTAGGTCTCGGCCAGCCGATCGTACAGCTCGTCGATCGCGGCCTGCTGGCGTCGGTACTCCAGGTCACGAAGAACCTCGGCGCGGGCCTGTTCCAGCGTCAGGGGGCCACCGGGGCGGTGCGACTCCACCTGCACCAGGTGCAGACCGTAGCCCGACCGGACCGGACCGCGCCAGGCGCCGGGCGCCAGCGCAAACACGGCCTCGGCGAAGTCGCCGCCGAACAGCCGGACCACGGCGCTGTGGTGCTGCCCGTCGAGACGATGCGGCAGCGACAGGGGATCGCCCAGACCGGCAGGGTCCAGCGCCGGATCATCGGTGGACAACAGGACCAGCGCCTGTTGGGCGTCCCGCTCCACGGCGTCCCCACGGTGATCTGGGCTGAAATAGACCTGCCGCAGGGTAATCACCGGCTCGCGGACGTAGTCTTCCGGGTGCGCCTCGAGAAACGCCTGCAGCTCCGCCTCGGTGGGCTCGTCCAGGCTGACCACGTCCTCGGCCAGCAACTCGAGTTTCTGGCGCAAGCGGCGCCGGATCACCGTATCGTCCGTGTCCAGGCCCATGGCCTGGCCTTCCCGGTAGGCGATCTCCTGGCGAATCCAGTCGCGCACCAGGCCGTCGAATTCCTGCGGCGTGGGCGGTCGTTGCCAGGTTCGGGTGAACGTGGTCACCAGGTGGGCCTGTTGTCCGCGCGTGACGACGATCTCGTCATCCCCCGGGACGTCGTCGCCGAGCAGACCGTACGCGAGAAAGATCAGTGCGCCGAGCACGATGAAGTGCAGCAGCGGTTCCTTGAGCCATCGTTGCAAGGCGTTCTCCAGGTCGGTTTGGACTCGGGCGACAAGCATACCCCGGGCGCAGACCGGCGGCACCCGGCCCGCGGGGCGGTTCGCTTCGCTTCAGGGAAGGATGCCCAGGCGAACTCGCCAGGCTTCGCCGCGGGCGTCGTTCCCGGCCGCGAAAATTCGGCCATAGCCCAGTGACAGGGTGGCATGGCGACCCAGGGCCATGCCAACGCCCGCCTCGGCGAACCACTGGTCCACGGTGTTGTCGCGGGGAATGCCATCCAGCGTCGTACCGCCTCCATGCTGGTACTGCACGCCCATGGAAAACCACCAGCGACCGCCCAGGTGATGCGAGGCATGCGCCTCGGCCAGGTAGAGCGGATCCTGCGCGAGGCGGGTCGCGCTCAGCGGCGCGTCGGTGTTGTCGCCGAACCACACCACCTGCGGCGTGAGTTCGATGAAGGTGGCGCGCCGGGCGCCGTCCAGGGGAATCACCGTCGGCAGAGACAGGTCCACGGCGGTGCGGTTGTATCCCGGGTTGAGTACGAAGCGGGGGTCGTAGTCGCCCAGGGGCATGCGCAGGCCCGTCTCGATCGACAACTGGAAACCCTTGTCGTAGCTGCGCCACTCCTCGGGCGGCAGGGACGGCGTGCCCACCAGTCCCAGGCGAAAGACCACGCGCGGATCGCCCAGGCCCCGGCGACGGGCCGCCAGGGTGCGTGATTCGTCGCCAAGGTCGACTCGTGCGACGGCGCTGATGTCGATGTAGTTGAGTCCGGCGCCCACCACCGCGAGCCGGTCGAGCAGGCCAAAACGCCAGGACCAGCCGAAATTGCCGGTATTGGTTTCAACCGAGAACTCGTCGAAGGCTGTCTGGCCGAAGCGAAAATTGCTGTTGCTCTCCAGGTACGACACGGACAGCAGCTGTACGCCTTCCGGCGTCAGGAAGTTGACGTTGGCGCCGGCGCCCTGGGCCTGCGCCGGGCCCGCCCGCAACATGGCCAGCAGGACGGCCAGGCAGACGGCGCCGCCAAGTCGCCCGTTGCCGTTCAATCGTCACCTCCACGGTGGGTACACGGTGACCAGTCTAGCGCGGAACCCAGACCTCCGAGTATAGGTTGTAGCTGTTGGCGCGCCGTTGGTAGTAGCGCTCCATGCGCTCGATGTCCTGCGGATTCTGGCGGTAGGCCTGGCGCTGCCGACTCTCGGGCTGACCGACGCCTGGGGATTCCACGCCGTACTGGCGCTGCAACTCGCCCATGGTGTCCCACTCACCGTCTTCATGGCGTGACCAGCCGTCCTCACCGCGGCGGTAGACGGCCCCGTCAGGCGCGGCGTACAGGTCCTGCGCCGCGCGGTCCGCACCGGCCGCCCGTACCGCACGCTGCTGGTCGATGGTCGTGTAGTCGTAACCGCGCCGCGCGGTGGCGGGGTCCTGCTCCGGAACGTCCCCTGGGCCGCCGAGGCTTCGCGTCGGGCCGTCGACTTCCAGGGTCTGCATGGGCGCATAGCCGGCCCAGTACGGCGGCACGCCCCAGTAGCCCCAGGGGCCTCCGTAGGTAAAAGGATAACCCCAGTACACGGGGCCGCCCGGCGGATAGCCGATCCACGGGCGGTAGCGGTAACCGGTGCCACGCACCGCGCGCCGGCCAATGGTGTACATCCCGTTGTAACCTTCCGTGTAGGAAAAACGTGCCTCGTCGCCGGCGGCGCCATCCGCGACGTGCAGGTAGGTCACCGGGTACAGCGGGTCGCTGGGTGGAATGTCGTAAATGGCTTCGGGCACGTCCGGGGTGGCTTTCCAGGGGCCAGTCGGCGAACCCGAGCCGTACCAGGCGGCGTCCTGCGCCAGGTAGTACCGGTTGTTGTGCCGGATCACCGCGAAAGGGGTGTTGACCGCGCGCTCGAGTCGTGTACCGGCGATGGGTTCGAAACGCGGCTCGCCCACGTAGCTCACGGCCTGCCCTGGCGCACTGCCCATGGTGACGGCATGGCGTTGCGGCAGGGTGGCCTCGATGTAGGCCACGGCGGCTTCCCCAGTACCGGGTACGGCGCGGCGTACATGGGCGTGACCGTGGTCCGGGGGAATCCGGGAAAAGGCCTCCGGTAACGTGTCCACGGCGCCCCAATCACCGTCGAGGGCGCCACTGGTGAACCAGCGACCGGCGGCCAGGAAGTACCAGGCGCCGTCCAGCTCGAACAGGTCGCGCTCGGTATTGGCCACCACCTGAAGTCCAGGGGCTCCGGTCACCGTCTGCAGGCGAGGCGCACCATCGATGACGATCAGCTCCGTCGGCTCCAGGCTGACCAGGAACGGCACCGGCGGCGTCACCGGTACCCGTGGCGGCAAGGCCGCACGCACGCCGTCCCAGCGTTCCCCGACCGCCAGCACCCTGAAATCGTCGGGCAGTTCGCCGGTCGTGTCCCACGCGCCGCCGGAGAGCAGGGAACGCGTTTGCCAGATGCCCTGGTTGATGACGTACCACAGGCCGCTGGGCTCGTGGTGGAACAGGTCCCAGTCGGTGTTGACCACCACCGTCAGCTCGGTGCCGTCGATGGGTGCGCGAACCGGTTCCTGGTCGATCAGCAGCAGTTGCAGGGGCGTTTCGCTGACCACGATGCGTGGGGGCCGCAAATTGAACCCCGGATCGGGCCTGGGCTGACCGGGCGGCTCGAAATCTTCCGCCAGCGCCTGCACCATCTCGTCCAGCGCCACCGTTCGCGGGGTGTCGCCCACGGCCTGCCGGGCCAGTTCCAGCACGACTTCGGGCGTGTCGGGATCGGAGAAGCGCACATCCACCACCCGTTGACCGTCCAGCGTCACCAGCCGGCGTTCAAGATCGATGACGGTGTCGGCACGGGCGCGCACGGCCCCCACCCATTGCGCGCCGTCCGGGCCGCTCACCTCGACCGGAATCCACCCTTCGACCTCGGTGTATTCCACCCAATGGTCGATCACCGGGTGATGTGCGTGCAGCGCATAGCCGTCGGGCGTTTCGGAACGGGGGGCGTCCGCGGCAATCGTGGAATCGACATGCGCGATGCCGGTCATCAGGAACAGGCTGAGGGCAGCCGGGGCCAGGCGTGATTTCATGGGCGATCGACAGGTGGCTTGGACAGCAGGCCGGCCATCATACGGCCAGTGCGTCGCGCTGTCAGTCCCCGGTACCCGATGTCACCGCCAGGCGCCACAGCTGTGCGACCACGTCGTACAGGGTGCAGAACGCGTCCAGCGACGTGGCGTCACCCCCCCAGCCCGCCAGCAGGTCGCCCGCGGCGGCGTCATCCAGGTCGTGGAAACGAATCACCACTGCCAGGTCGAACAGAGGATGCCCAAGGGCCGCGTACTCCCAGTCGAGCAGGCGCGGGGCAGCCTGACCGATCACGTTGGCCAGGTGCGCGTCGTGATGACACAGGCACCATGGGGCCGATTCATACAACGGCCCGGCCAGGTGGGTCACCCGACGGGCCAGGTCCGCCGCCTCGCGCGACCCGGCGGCGCGCGCATACCCGGCCGCGATGGCCGGCAGATCGAATCGTTTGCCACCCACGCACCGCGCCTGGTGAACCCGGCGCAGCAGGGCGCCGAGTGCCTGCACTTGCTCCGGGCCGCGCACGGACGCATCGGACCAGTCCGCGCCAGGCAGGTAGCCGGTCAGCAGAACGCCGGCGTCCGTCTCGTGATACAGCGGCTCCGGGCCGAGGCGGGCACGCCAGGCCAGGTGCAGATGACGCCACTCAGCGGCCCGGTCCAAGCCCATGCGGCGCGCCAGTGGGCGATCGCGGCGCAGAACCAGTTTCTCGCCGTCACGGTCCAGGAGCCAGGCGTCGGCGACCGGACCGCTGACCAGCCGACGCACCGGTCGTGAACCGGCCAGTGCCGGCACGCCAGTCAATCCGGCCATGAGATCAGGCACGGGCAGTCATGCTTCGTCGCCATTCACGGTAGCCGACCACGACGAGAAACAGGTAGACCACGAACAGCACCGCGGTGAGCCACAGGCCCTGACGGGCATACAGCCACGCCGATACCGCGTCGATCACGAACCAGTAATGCCAGTTCTGCAGTACCTTGCGCGCCACCATCCAGGTGGTCACCACCGCGCCACAGGCTGCCAGGGCGTCCAGGTAGGGGAACGCCGCGTCGCTGTACTGCGCCAGGACCCAGCCCACGCCCAGGCCGGGCAGCGCAATCAGCGCCAGCGGCATCGCATGGTCCGCGAGACGCCAGCGGCGGACCGGCAGTTCGCCACCGTCTCCGCCGTGGCGCCAATGCCACCAGCCGTACACGGCCATGGCCATGTAGAAGACCTGCAACACCGACTGCATGTACAGCCGGGACTGGAACATGAGCACGAGGTAGATCGCCGCGCTCGCCAGCGCGGCTGGCCAGCAGAGCGCATTCTGGCGAATGGCCAGCAGCAGGTAGGCCACGGCCAGCACGACGGCCAGCGCTTCCCAGGCCGAGAGCGCCTGCAGGGCGGCGCCGATTTCAGCCAAGGTCAGGGACCTGGTCGATGGCCAGGTCGACATTCAGCGTCTTGGTCACGAACACCACGCGCTCTTCCCTCGCCAGAACCGCTTTCATGCAGACGGACAACGCCTGTTGCACGTCCGTGAAACGGCCACGAACCTGGGTACTCATGGCGTTGGTGACCACCTCGACGCCCGGGTGGCCGCGCAAGGCATGGATGAAGGTGATGATCGGCGGCTCCACGTCGCCGTCGAGCGGGTACATCGAAATTTCGGAGGTAATGATCGGGTCGTCGGACATGGCCGTGCTCCAGCGTCTGGGCCAGGCCAGTTCGGGCGGGGAAGGCGAAGACCTGTTCCCTGCGCCGGCATGACCCGGATCAGGTTCGAAGGGTTTCCCGCAACGGGATCTCAGGCGCCGGGCGCCACCCCCAAGGGTGGCGCGAGTATACCAGCCGCCGCATTCGGGGTACGCCATGACGTACACTTTGCCGAACCGACCCGGAATCCGTGCACCATGTCGACCCTGCTCCGTGCCGCGCACCCTCGCCTGATCGCGTTTGCCGTGCTGCTCCTGGCTGCGACCGGCCTTACGCCGGGCGCCCGGGCGGCAAGCTGCCATGCCGAACCTCCCGCAGGCCACCCGGTGGTGGGTCTCGCGCTGGGCGGCGGCGGCGCCCGGGGTTTCGCCCACGTGGGCGTGCTGAAGTACCTGGAAGAACAGCGCATTCCCTACTACCGGATCGCGGGCACGAGCATGGGTTCCATCGTCGGCGGTTTTGCCGCTGCCGGCATGACCTCGGTGGAGATCACCGATCTGGTCGAGCGCACGGACTGGACCGACGTATTTTCCGATACCACCGCGCGCCAGGACCTGCCCCAGCGGCGCAAGCAGGACGACCTGGTCGGTCTGTACGGACCCAAATTCGGCATCGGCAAGGGTGACGCCCTGCTGCCCGCGGGGGTGGTTGCGGGGCAGAAGATCCTGGTGCTGTTCGAAGGTGTCGCCGCGCTGCGCACACAATCCCACGATTTCGACCAGCTGCCTGTTCCCTACCGGGCCATCGCCACGGACATCATCAGCGGGGAGCTGGTCATCATGAACGACCTGCCCCTGGCCCTGGCCATGCGCGCCAGCATGTCCGTACCCGGCGCTTTCGACCCCGTCCGGGTCGGGGACCGGCTGCTGGTCGATGGCGGGCTGGTGCGCAACCTTCCGCTGGACGTCGTACGTGAACTCGGCGCCGACGTGGTGGTTGCCGTTGACGTGGGCACGCCCCTGCGGACCGCGGACGACATCGGCAACGTTCTGACCATCATGGACCAGATGACCGGACTGGCGATCGCGGCCAACTCGGCCGCGCAGATCGCGACCCTCGGCGAGCGTGACGTGCTGATCCGACCGGACCTGGGCAACGACATTACCTCGTCCAGTTTCGAGCAATTCGAGGAGGCCTTCATCCTGGGTTACGAGGCCGCCCGGGAAAAGGCGGCCAAACTGGCGCCCCTGTCGTTGCCGGAGGACGAGTACGTACGCTGGCGCGCGTCCCTGGACGCCTGTGTGTCCGGCGCCCCCGTGTTGCATTTCGTGCGACTGAACAACCAGTCGCGGTTCTCCGACGCTGTGATCCGGGAAATGATCCATTTCGAACCCGGCCAGCCCCTGGACACGGATCGACTCGACCGTGACATGCGACAGATCCACGGACTGGGTTTCGTCCGCGTGGCCAGTTACAACGTCGTCGAGGAAGACGGCCGCCAGGGCCTGGAGGTGCTCGTGCTGCAGGACGAGCGGGGAACCGATTTCATCGAGACCGGGTTGTCCATCGCCGCCAGCGGCCGAGGCGCCGTGATCAACCTGCAGGCGGGTTACCTGAAAACCGACCTGGACGAGCGCGGTTCCGAGTTCCGGGCCGTGGTGCAGTTCGGCGACGACCAGGGCATTCTGACCGACGTTTTCAAGTACCTCGATGACTCGCGGAACTGGAACCTGAACCCCTACGCGGCCATTTCGCGTCGCAACCAGCTGGTCTACGACGACCCCGGACGCGCCATCGGCAGCGTGCGCATCAGTGAGGTTGGCGGCGGTGTGCGCATTGGGCGCGAGTTCGGCCGCTACGCGATGCTGGCCGTCGGCCTGCGCGCCTCCTCGGGCGAAGTGGAGGTGGACATCGGCAACCCGGAGTCACGCCTCGAATTCGATGGCGGAGAGTTGACCGTCAACGCCACCTGGGACCGCCTGGACGACCTTTACCTGCCTACCCGAGGCGCCCGGGTGCGCCTGGATTACTACGAATCGGCCGACTGGCTGGGCGCCGACGAAGACTATTCCCAGTTGCTGTTCTCAGCGGTGGCCAGTAAAACCTGGGGCGCGCACAACCTGCTGCTGACCGGCCGCTACAACGTCACCCTGGATGGAGCGACGCCGGTCTACGCCCTGTTCACCGGGGGAGGCTTCCTGAACATGTCCGGATTCGAACCCAACGAACTGGTCGGACAGAACTACGGCATGGTCGGCGCGGGCTACCGCTACCGGGTGCTCGACGAAGGCTTTTTGCCCGGCTATGTGGGGGGCACGGTGGAGTACGGCAACGCCACGGAATTGAAAGAGGACCTGTTCAGCGACGGCACGCTCAACGGCAGCCTGTACTTCGCCTATGACACGCCGTTGGGTCCGCTCTACGCGGGCTGGGGCTGGAACGCGGAGCGGCGCGGCCTGGTGTTCCTGCGCCTGGGCGCGATCATCGGCGCGGAGAGCCTGGGGCGGCGCTAGCGCCCGCCTGGCCGGCCGCGATCCGGCCCTAGTCCTTCGCCCGTTCCTCGAGCACCGCGATGGCCGGCAGGGTCTTGCCCTCGACGTATTCCAGGAACGCGCCGCCGCCGGTGGAGATGTAGCTGATGCGGTCGGCGATGTCGAACAGGCCGATGGCGGCCAGCGTGTCGCCGCCGCCGGCGATGGACGTGCAGTTCGAATCGGCCACCGCCTCGGCCACCGCCTGGGTGCCGTGGCGGAAATTTTCGAACTCGAACACGCCGACAGGACCGTTCCAGATCACCGTGCCGGCGCTCCAGACGATATCGCTGTAGTCGGCCGCCGTCAGCGGCCCGATATCCAGGATCATCTCGTCATCGGCCACCTCGTCGAGACGGCGCACCACGGCTTCCTCGGATGCGTCGAAGGCTTTCGCGACCTTCACGTCCTTGGGAATCGGAATGTTGCCACCTTTCTCGTGGGCCAGGCGGATCAGACGCTGCGCCTCGGGAATCAGGTCGGGTTCATGCAGCGACTGGCCGACCTCGTGGCCGGTGGCGGCAATGAAGGTATTGGCGATGCCGCCGCCGACGATCAACTGGTCGCAACGCTCCAGCAGCGCCTCGATCACCGTCAGCTTCGACGAAACCTTGGCGCCGCCGACGATCGCCAGCAGGGGGCGCTCCGGATCCTCCAGCGTGTCACGCAGGGTCATCACCTCGCGCACCAGCAGCGGACCGGCGCAGGCCACGGGCGCATATCGGGCCACGCCCTCGGTCGAGGCCTGGGCACGGTGGGCCGTGCCGAATGCGTCCATCACGAACACGTCGCACAGCGCCGCCATCCTGCGGGCCAGGGCCTCGTCGTTGGCCTTCTCGCCTGGATTGAAACGCACGTTTTCGCACAGCACCACCTCGCCAGGCGACAGGTCGACGCCGTCCAGCCAGTCACGCTCGAGGCGCACCGGCCGTCCGAGCAGTTCGGCCAGCCGCTCCGCCACGGGCGCCAGCGAGAACTGCTCCTCGAACTGACCTTCCGTCGGACGGCCCAGGTGGGACATGAGCAGCACGGAGGTGCCCTCCGTGCCCAGCACCTCGATGATGGACGGCACTGCGGCGCGGATGCGCGTATCGGAGGTGATCACCCCGTCCCTCACCGGCACATTCAGGTCCTCGCGCATGAGCACGCGCTTGCCAGCCAGGTCCAGGTCGGTCATGTGCAGGCAGTACATAATCGTCAGGCGTTGATGAGGGCAAGCGTCGTGTCGAGCATCCGGTTGCTGAAGCCCCACTCGTTGTCATACCAGCTCAGCACCTTCACCAGGTTGCCGTCCATGACCCGGGTCAGCCCCGCGTCGAACACGGACGAATGTGGATCGTGGTTGAAGTCGATCGACACCAGCGGCTTGCTGTTATACCCCAGCACGCCCTTGAGCGGGCCCTCGGCGGCCGCCTTCACGATGCGGTTGACCTCTTCCACGCTGGTGTCGCGCGAGGCCAGGAAACTCAGGTCCACCACCGACACGTTGATCGTGGGCACACGCATGGAGAAGCCGTCGAGCTTGCCGTTGAGTTCCGGCAGCACCAGGCCCACGGCGGCAGCGGCGCCGGTCTTGGTGGGAATCTGGCTCATGGTGGCCGAGCGCGCACGGCGCAGATCCTTGTGGAACACGTCGGTCAGCACCTGGTCGTTGGTGTAGGCGTGGATCGTGGTCATCAGGCCTTTCTCGATGCCGATACCATCGTTCAGCACCTTGGCCAGCGGCGCCAGGCAGTTGGTGGTACACGAGGCGTTGGAGATGACCTCGTCGGTCTCGGAGAGCGTGTCGTGATTGACGCCGTAGACGATGGTGTTGTCCACGTCCTGGCCGGGCGCCGAAATGATCACCTTCTTGGCGCCCGCGGCCAGGTGCGCGCCGGCGGCTTCCTTGCTGCGGAAGAAGCCGGTGCACTCGTGCACCACGTCCACGCCGAGGTCGGCCCAGGGCAGCTTCGAAGGATCGCGCTCGGCCAGCACCTCGATGCGGTCGCCGTTGACCACCAGATCGCCGTCACGGACGCTCACCTCGCCCGGGAATTTGCCATGGGCCGTGTCGTACTGGGTCAGGTGGGCGTTGGTCTCGGCATCGCCCAGGTCGTTGATGGCGACGATCTTGATCTCATCGGTGCGGCCGTACTCGTAGACGGCGCGGAGAATGTTGCGGCCGATGCGGCCATAGCCGTTGATGGCGACTTTAACTGCCATGGTGTTGCTCCTCGTTTCAGTCTGAATTCATGGACTCGCGGACCGCCCCGCACACGGCGTCGACGGTCAGCCCAAAATGTTCGTACAGCGCCGGCCCGGGCGCCGATGCGCCAAATGTGTCGATGCCCAGCACACATCCCCGGTCCCCGACGAATCGGTGCCACCCGGCGGTCACGCCGGCTTCCACGGCGACCCTCGCGGTCAGCCCCGGGGGCAGCACGTAGTGGCGGTACTCCTCGTCCTGCGCCAGGAAACGGCCCGTGTTGGGCATGGAAACGACGCGCGCGGCGACGCCCTCCTCCTCGAGTCGCTCGGCGGCTTCCACGGCCAGCTTGACCTCCGAACCCGTGGCGATAATGACCGCGTCCGGCGCCTCGTCGGTTCCACGCAAAATGTAGGCGCCCCGCTCGATCTCCGCCACCGTGGCGTCATTGCGCTCCTGTTTCGGCAGACCCTGGCGGGTCAGCACCAGCACGTGTGGCGCCTTGCGCTCTTCCATGGCGACACGCCAGGCCACGGCGGTCTCCACCGTGTCGCAGGGCCGCCATACGGACAGGTTGGGAATCATGCGCAGACTGGCCACGTGCTCCACCGGCTGGTGGGTCGGGCCGTCTTCACCCAGGCCGATGGAATCGTGCGTGTACACATGAATGTTGTGGGCCGGGATCAGGGCTGACATGCGCACCGCGTTGCGCGCGTAGTCCGAGAACACCAGGAACGTGGCGTTGTACGGCACGAAGCCGCCATGCAGGCCGATGCCGCTGGAAATCGCGGTCATGCCGAACTCGCGCACACCGTAATAGACGTAGTTGCCCTCGGGCGTGCCGTCCATCACGTCGACGCTGCCTTTCCAGATCGTGTTGTTGGAGCCGGCCAGGTCGGCCGAGCCGCCAACCAGTTCCGGCAGCAGGGGTCCGAAGGCGTCCAGCGCGATCTCGGATGACTTGCGCGTGGCCACGTCGGCGGCCCCGGCCTGCAAATCGAGCACGATCTCACGCGTGGCGTCCGCCCAGCCTTCCGGCATGTCACCGCGCATGCGGCGTTCCAGTTCGTCAGCCTCCGCGGGAAAGGCGGCGCGGTAGGTCTCGAACGTGGCCTGCCAGTCCTGCTCGGCGGCGGCCCCGCGATCGCGCGCATCCCAACCGGCCCGGATGTCGTCCGGCACCTCGAAGGGCGGATGGCTCCAGCCCAGCTGCTCGCGCGCGCCGGCGATCTCTTCGTCGCCCAGCGGCGAGCCGTGGGCGGACGCGGTGCCGGCCTTGTTGGGTGCGCCGAAGCCGATGACGGTGCGGCAACACACCAGCGTGGGTTTGGCGGTCTCGGCCCGCGCCGTGTCGATCGCGCGACGAATCTCTTCCGGGTCGTGGCCGTCCACGTGGCGAATGACCTGCCAACCGTAGGCCTCAAACCGCGCCGGTGTATCGTCGGTGAACCAGCCCTCGACCCTGCCGTCGATGGAGATGCCGTTGTCGTCCCAGAACGCGATCAGTTTGCCCAGACCCTGGGTGCCGGCCAGCGAGCAGGCCTCGTGCGAAACGCCCTCCATCAGGCAGCCGTCACCCAGGAACACCCAGGTGTGGTGGTCGACGATGTCGTGGCCGTCGCGGTTGAATCGCTGCGCCAGTACCTTTTCCGCCAGCGCCATCCCCACCGCATTGGCCAGGCCTTGCCCCAGTGGCCCCGTGGTGGTCTCCACGCCAGGGGCGTCGCGTCGCTCCGGGTGGCCCGGCGTCTTGGAATGCAGTTGGCGAAAATTTTTCAGCTCATCCAGGTTCAGGTCATAGCCGGTCAGGTGCAGCAGGGAATACAGCAGCATGGAGCCATGTCCGTTGGACAGCACGAAGCGGTCCCGGTCCCACCAGTCGGGATTGCCGGGGTTGTGTTTGTGATAGTCGTTCCAGAGAACTTCCGCGATATCGGCCATGCCCATCGGCATGCCGGGGTGACCGGAATTCGCGCGCTGCACGGCATCCATGGACAGCGCACGAATGGCGTTGGCGAGATCTCTGCGGGTGGGCATGGGGGTGGACTCCCTAGTGGGTTCGGTTGCGCCGGTATCGGACGGAAAAGGGGCTCAATTCTCGCCGCAGCGGCGGGGTGGTTACAAGGGGGGACCCTGCGCTGTCATGTTTCGGTCATGGTCTGCCGCCGGAAGGAGGAACCTTCCGGCGCCGCCGGATGATGGGAAGCGCGGAGCAACGGTGCGGCTGAAAACCCTATTCGGCGGGTTCCGGGTCCCCGTATTCCTCCGCCTTCTTCAGCCGTCCTGCCTTCAGGTCCGCCCAGTACTCGTCCAGTTCCCGTTTGACCACCGGCAGCAGCAGGTACACCCCGAGCAGGTTGGGGAAGGCCATGGCGAAAATCATGGCGTCGGAGAATCCGATCACCGCGCCCAATTGCATGCTTGAGCCGAGGATCACGAACACCAGGAACAGCAGTTTGAACGTGATGTCCGCCGCCTTGCTTTCACCGAACAGGAAGGTCCAGGACTTCAGACCATAGTACGACCAGGAAATCATGGTGGAAAAGGCAAACAGCACCACCGCCAGGGTCAACACCCAGGGAAACCAGGAGATGGCCGATTCGAAGGCATTCGAGGTCAGCTGGACGCCGTCCACGGAGGGATCGAGCGAACCGGTGATGATGATGACCAGCGCGGTGATGGTGCACACCACGACGGTGTCCACGAAGGGTTCGTACAGCGCCACGAAGCCTTCCGTGACCGGGCGGTTGGTCTGCACGGCGCTGTGCGCGATGGCCGCCGAGCCCACGCCGGCCTCGTTGGAAAACGCCGCACGCTGAAAGCCGACGATCAGCACGCCGACGAAGCCCCCGGCGACGCCTTCCGGGCTGAATGCGCCGGAAATGATGGCTGAGAAGGCCTCGGGCACGGCGGAGATGTTGGCGAAGATGATGATCAATCCGGCGATCACGTAGACGATGCCCATGAACGGAACGATCTTGGATGTCACCCGGGCAATGCCGCGGATACCGCCGATGATCACCAGGCCGACCAGGCTGGCGACCACCAGGCCGAACAGCCAGCCCTTGTCCGCCAGCCAGCTGGCTTCGCCGCCGGTCACGTTGACCAGCTGGGAGAAGCTCTGGTTGGCCTGGAACATGTTGCCCCCGCCAAAGGCGCCGCCGATGCAGAACACGGCGAACATCACCGCCAGCACCTTGCCGACCACGGCAAAACCGGGGCCCTTTTCTGCCAGGCCCTTGGCCAGGTAGTACATGGGGCCGCCCGATACGGTGCCATCGGGATTCTCGTTGCGGTATTTCACTCCCAGGGTGCACTCGGCGAACTTTGACGACATGCCCAGCAGACCGGCGAGAATCATCCAGAATGTCGCGCCCGGGCCACCGAGCGACACGGCCACGGCGACGCCCGCGATGTTGCCGAGCCCGACAGTGCCCGAAAGGGCCGTCGACAGGGCCTGGAAGTGGGTGACCTCTCCGGCGGCGTTGGGGTCACTGTAGTCCCCCCGTACCAGCTGGAAACCGTGGCGGAATGCCCGGATGTTGATGAACTTGAAGTAGAACGTGAAGATGGTCGCGGCCAGCACCAGCCACACCAGGACGAAGGGAACATCAATCGAACCCAGTGGAATGGTGGAGAAGATGATGCCGGTGACCCAGTCCGCCGCCGGCTGTACGGCCTGGTTGATCTTCTCGTCGAGGCTTTGCTGGGCCTGCGCGTTGGCGCTCAGCAGCAGGGGGGCAATCAGGAACGCCGCAAGGCGGGGAAGTCGAATTCTGTGCATGGTGTTGTTGACTCTCTTGTTGTGGGGGCTCGCGGTGCGGCGCCGGGCCGGAGGGGCCGGCGAATCGAGCGGTCGGCGTCAGGGCACCACGGTAACGGGCCGGTCCACCGTCTGCACCACCTGGCTCGCCACGCTGCCGAAAATCTGCGCCAGGCGGCTGACCCCTTTGCGCCCGATCACGATGCTGGTGACCTCGTGCTTACGCGCCAGGCGATTGAGTGTCTGCGCGACGTGGCCATGGGACACCATGCCCTCGGCGGCGACACCGGCTTCCTGAAGCGCCGCCACCACCGGGCCGACCACCTGCTCCCGGGCGCGCTCGAGCTCTTCCTCGCGACGTTTGTGCCGCTGTTCGTTTTCTTCCGGCGTACTGAACGTAAACGGCGACCACTCGATGACGTGCGCAACCAGTACCTTGCCGTTGTTTTCCAGGGCGCGCTCGGTCACGTATTCCACCGCGCGCGAACTGCAGTTGCTGCCATCGACGCCCACCAGGTAAACCGTTTCCATCGGGAATTTCCTCGTGAAATTTTGCGGCATAGTCTAGCGGAATCGTCGCGACCGGGGGCTGGACGTCGTAAAGCGGGCCGAAAACCGCCTGCAGCGCGCCTCGCAGGGACCTTTGGCACAGCAAAACCGGGCGAGATTTGCTAAACTGAGCCTGGAACCTTACGCCCGCACCGGCGTCACAGGTTCCGAGTGGAGAACAGACCTGAAAGGGCGCATGAGCAAGCAGCTTCGCAAACCGACATGGATGCGAGCCGGTGGTGTTTTCACCGCCGCCGTTTTGCCGTGCCTGGCATTCCTGTTGCTCTCCGCGCCGGCGATCGCCCAGGAACCGGCCGTCGCCCAACCCCGCGCGCTCGAACCGGGCGTGGCGTTCTCCCCGTTTTCCCTGGCCAGTGACCGCACCCTGGAGCCCGATTCGGACAACCCGTCCGCGGTCCGCCTGCAACTCGATCAACCCCTGACACTGGAACAGATCGGGCAGGCCATCCTGGGCCAGGGACGCTCGAATCGGACCATGGGAACCGCCCTGAACTACCGCCTCGACGACAGCCTGAGCCTCAGCGGCGGCATGGCCATCGGCCAGCAATCCGGCGATTTTCTCGCCCTCGGCAGCATTCATTGCCAGAACGGCGTGCTGGACGCGGTCTCGTACCGCGCCTCCGACTGTTTCTTCGTGGACGACGCGTCCGGCGCCACCGCCCGCAGCGTGATGCTGGGCGCCAGCTACGACCTGGGCGCACGGGCCAGCGCCCGCATGAACCTGTTCCGCGAGACGACCCGTTTCAACCAGGTGTTTCGCCCGGGCATCGATTCGGCAGGCGCCGCCAGCCTGCTCGATCCGCTGGGCGACGGCTACCTGCCCGGCGCCGCGCTTCGCGGTGGGCTGGACCCCGTGCTGGCCGGTTACCAGGCCGGGGAAAGCGAACGCACCGGCGTGGACCTCGAATTCCAGGTGGGTTTTTCCACTGACCAGGCCGGCGACCTGGTGCTGGGACTGCAACTCACACGGGTGCTCGACAGCGGCACCGAGGGCGTGTTCTATGCCACGCCGGGCGGGCACAACTGGACCATCGCGCGGCCCTATGACTCCGCTCGCCTGAGCCTGGACTGGAACCGGGGTGCGTTCAGCGGTGGTCTCGACAGTTACTACCGATCACCGGTCAGCTTCCTGGACCGCGACCCCCTGGACAGCCAGGCCACTTTCGACGTTCACTTCACCTGGCGCGCACCCTGGAACGCCAGCCTGAGCGTGGGCGCCAGCAACGTGCTCGGCGCCGGGGCCGGTGACGCACCGGCCGTGGAGAACAACCTGGCCGACCCGTTCGAATCCATCTACGGCCGCATTCCCTACGTGCGGTACAAGCAAGACCTCTGAGCCCGGCGGCTCAGCGATTCCATGTCGGCAAGAATGCGAGCACCGTCCCGACGGACGCGCCCCGGCCGTGTTTCCGGCCCGACGCCCACGACACCATGCTGAACACACGAAACGAGAAACACGGCGGGCAACTGGCCGATGCCGAGAAAGCGCTGGTGCGAGGCGACTTCGTGACCTGCGCGGGCCTGGCGGACGAGGTGCTGGTCCGGGATACGGTCAACTTACCGGCCCACCTGCTGCGCGGTGTAGCGAGTAACCAGCTGGGCCAGCTCGACCGCGCGATCACCGACCTGCTGTTCGTGCTGGAGCGCCAGCCGCAAAATCGTCTGGCCGGCTTTCACCTGGGCCAGGCCCTGCGCAAGAACGGGCAGTTCGATCCGGCCCTGGCGCGCCTGAAACCGGCCCTGGACGATCCAGCCCTGCGTCCGCACGCCCTGTTCGAAACAGCGCGCTGCCTGCGCGGGCTGGGCCGTTTCAACAAGGCGATCGATCACTATCAACGATTGCTCGCCGAGGTACCCGACCATGCGGATGCGGCCGCCAACCTGGCGGTGCTGCTGGAAAAGACCAGCCGCCTTGAGGACGCCCTGAACTGGGCTGAACGCGCCACCGTCCTGGCGCCGGGCAACACCGTGGCGCAGCTGACCCGCGCGCGGGTGCAGAGACGCCTGGGTCGCTTCGAGGAAGCCGCACGGGGGTTCGAGTCCCTGCTATCACTCAATCTGCCACCGATGAGCCGGGTCATCGCCTGCAACCAGCTGGCGCAGTGCCTGGACCGACTGGGCCGTCATGACGAGGCCTTCGCCCGGTTCACCGAGGCCAATCAGTTGCAGCAGGCCAGCGACCCAGAGGCCGGCGTGGACGACCACGCCAGCTATGGGATCGAAGTGGCGAACTTCCTGGCGGGATGGTTACGCGATCACCCCGTGACGGAATGGTCGTCCACGCCTCCCGACGACCGCGACCCGCCGGTGTTCCTGCTGGGTTTCCCACGTTCGGGCACCACCCTCCTCGACCAGGTTCTGTCCGCCCATCCCCGCATCGAGGTGATCGAGGAGCAGGAACTTCTGCTCGAGGTTCGCCGAAAATGGATCTCCCCGGAGCATTTCGAGCGCCTGCAGGACATGAACGAGGACGAGGTTCGCGAGGCGCGCCGACTGTACCGCAGCGCCCTGGCCGCAGCCCGCAGAAATCCGGACGCCACGACGGTGGTGGACAAGCTGCCGCTCAATTCGATGTACCTGCAGCTGATTCACCGGCTGTTTCCCGAGGCGCGCATCCTGTTCGCCCTGCGCGACCCGCGCGACGTGTGCCTGAGCTGTTTTTTCCAGACGTTCACGCTGGTCGGTGCCATGCCCTATTTCCTGGAACTCGACAGCACGGCCCGTTACTACGACGCGGTGATGCGCCTGGCCACCGAGGCCCGGGAGGCCCTGCCGCTGGTCGCAACCACCGTGCGCTACGAGCGACTCGTCAGCGACTTCGAGGGCGAGGCGAGGCGCCTGATCGACTTTCTCGGCCTTCCCTGGCGTGGCGAAGTGCTGGACTACCGCAGCCGGCAGCCGAAGCGTGACATCAACACGCCCAGCTACCAGCAGGTCAGTGAACCCCTGTACCGGCGCTCGGTGGGTCGCTGGGCGAACTACGCTGGCCCGCTGAGCAGTGTGAACGACTGGCTCGAGCCCTGGGTCGAGCGCCTGGGCTACGCCGGGTCCGACTCCCTGACCTGAACGGTTCGCCTTATGCAGCGCCCGTGAGATAATGTCTGGATGTATTCACCCACGCCGGTCGTCACCGGCCCTTGAACGAACACGAACAGATTTATGATCAAACTCCGTTTTCTCCTGGCCCTGGCGGCCCTGATCGCCTCGGGCGCCGCGCTGGCGCAGCAAGGCTTCTCTTCCATCGAAGAACGCATGACCGGCAAGGAATTCACCGACACGGGGCTGGACAAACTCAGCAACGAGGAACTCGTGGCGCTCAATGAGTGGCTGCGCTCACATTCCGTGGCCACGCTGGACAACGTGAACGAGGATTACTCCGACACCCGCGGCTTCGAAAACCAGGCCATGGCCGGGCTGGATGACAGCGACGTGGTTTCGACCATCAAGGGAACGTTCAGCGGCTGGACCGGCGACACGTTGTTCGAACTGGAAAACGGCATGGTATGGAAGCAGGTGGAAACCGGCACCTTTTACATTCCGCCGACCGACACCGCCGTGGCCATCATCGACAAGGGGCTGTTCAGTGCATGGCGCCTGAAGGTACAGGGCTACAACAAGACGGTGCGCGTGGAGCGGGTGGAGTAGCCGTCAGTTTTCGGCAATCAAAGGTTTTTCAGCTCCCGACGCGCGCGGAACAGCAACCCCCTCACGACGACATAGGCCACCGCGCCCACCGCGACCAGTGCGACCGGTCCGGCGGAAGGGGTGATGTCCATGTCGGATGCCTCGTAGAAATACCAGCCGGCAGCGGCCAGCAACAGGGTGATCGCGGCGTAACTGAACATCTTCAGTCGATAAATCCTGTCCCGCAGTCGACGACGGTGGAACTCCTCGATCTGCTCGTCGGAAACCTCACCACGTTCGACTCCGCAGTTGGGGCACAGCGGCGCCTTGCTGGACATGGGCTTGCGGCAATTGGGGCATTTCACGATCACGGGGACGCTCCGGGGCGAAAAGCCGCAAAAATACCACGCCCGGGGGCGGCTTTCAGCCCGACAGGACGACGGTTCGGTCTCACGCCTGGCCCTGCCCGAAAAACACCAGCGTGGCGCTCAGACCGCCGGATTCACGGTTCTCAAACTCCATGCGCCAGCCGTAGAGGTCACACAGCCGCTTGACGATGGCCAGGCCGAGGCCGGAGCCTTTGCCCTGAACCCCCTCCCCGCGATAGTGCCGCTCCATGATGTGCGTGAGTTCTTCTTCGGGAATGCCCGGCCCGGTGTCCTCCACCGTGAGGCGGCCGGCGCCGATGCGCACCACGACCTCACCTTCGGACGTGTAGCGAACCCCGTTACTGACCAGGTTGCCGATGGTCACCGCCAGCACCGATTCCGGCGCGATGACACTGACCCGCTCCTCGACCTCCAGGCGCAGATCCACCGGGCGGTTTTCCATCAGGGGACGGTGCAGATCCATCACGTCGCCCGCGACGTCGGCCACGTTGTGCGACTGGCTGTCTTCGTCGGTGCCACGTTCGGCGCGCACCAGGTGCAGCAGCGCGGTGGTGATGTCCGTGGACTGGCGCGCGGCGCGGGCGATGCGCAGCAGTCGATTGCGTGAACGTGGCGGCAGGTCCTCCTGGGCCAGCAGCAACTCGGTGGCCCCCGAGATCACCGCCAGCGGCGTGCGCAGCTCGTGACTGACGTCGGCGTTGAATTCGCGGTCCCGCTCGACCATCTGGACCATGCGTTCGGCGTAGGAATCCAGCGCGGCCGCCAACTGGCCAACCTCGTCGTCTTCGAAGCCCTCCGCCAGTTGCGGCACACCCGTCATCCGGTCCGCTTCTTCCAGCTGGTCGGCCAGTTCGGTCACCGGTTTCATGACGCGCGTGGAAGACCACAGGCCAATGGCCAGCGACAGCAACGAGAACAACACCACCACGCCCACCAGGTACAGCACCAGCTGCCGGGTCAGGCGGCGGTTCTCGGACACGTCGTAGATCAGGAACGCCCACAGGTCGTCGTCCTTGCGGACCGCGGCCTTGAAGTCCACGCCGCCGATGGCCACGTCGTGCACGCCGGTTTCCAGCGCCCGCACCTGCGCGGACACGCTGCGATTGGGATCACCCGGACGGGTCACGTAACCCTGGATGCGGGTGTAGAAGGGCTCGACCACCGAGGGGTCTTCGCGCAACTGGGTGACGTAGGTGTCGAGTTCCTCCGCCAGGGTGGCGCCGATCAGCTGATCCTCGAGATAGCTCTGCAGGGACAGGACGCTGACCGCGAACAGGCCGCTGAGCACGGTGCCCAGCAGCAGAAAGGAAAGAATGATGCGGCTGCGAAGCCTACGTCGAAACCGCATCTGACTCCATGATCCGGTACCCGATACCATGCCGGGTCTGGATCATCTTGCTGCCAAACGGCTTGTCCAGCTGCGAGCGCAGCGAGTGGATGTGCACACGCAGGCTATCGCTGTCCGGCATTTCTTCTCCCCAGACCTCTTTTTCCAGTTCGGCCCGGGTGACGACGCTGGGCGAGGACTCCATCAGGCATCGCAGCAGCTTCAGGCCGATGGGGTTGAGTTCGATTTCCCGCCCCGCGCGGTGCACGGTCAGCGTGTCCTGGTCGAACTTGAGGTCACCGACCTGCAGCATGCGCCGTGAGCGGGGCCGGCCGCGGCGCGACAGCACGTCAAGGCGGGCCTCCACCTCCTGCAGCGCGAATGGCTTGACCAGGTAGTCATCGGCGCCGGTGTCGAAGCCCGCCAGCTTGTCTTCGAGCCGATCCCGCGCAGTGAGCATCAGCACCGGGGTGTCCTTGCCCGCCTCCTCGCGCAGCTTCCGGCAGACGTCCAGCCCATCCATGCCCGGCAATTGCAGGTCCAGGACGATGGCATCGAATTCGTTGACCACCGCCAGGTGCAGTCCGGTCACACCGTCACCGGCAAAATCCACCGTGTGACCCTTTTCCTCCAGGAAATCGCCGATGTTGGCGGCGATGTCGGGATTGTCTTCAATAATCAATACATGCATCGAAAGAGTCTCGCTTGCCTTCTTTGCCGGCCATGTCGGCAAAACCGTCTGCGCTCAACAGCTGTTACGTTCCGCCTCTGGCTCCAGTGCTTCGCACTTGCGCCAACCGGCGTCAAAATTAGAGTCTCGCTTGCCTTCTTTGCCGGCCATGTCGGCAAAACCGTCTGCGCTCAACAACTGTTACGTTCCGCCTCTGGCTCCAGTGCTTCGCACTTGCGCCAACCGGCGTCAAAATCAGAGTCTCGCTTGCCTTCTTTGCCGGCCATGTCTTTGCCGGCCATGTCGGCAAAACCGGCTGGGACGCGGGCAAAAGAAAAGGCCCAAGCAGATTCTCACCTCGCTTGGGCCCCTGTACTGCCCCGTGGTTGCCGTTCTCGCGACGTGCGCCGCAATGGGCCGCCGGAGTGAGGGCGACCTGCTCGTGCAGTCTAAGGCCCGTTCCGTTAAGCGCCGGTTAACGTCGGCCGGGAATTCCGTTAACCGCGGCCGGCTCAGTCGATGAGTTCGACGTCGGAAAGGTTGGACGACAGCGAATTGGCGTCGCCACCCTCGGAGAGCTTCACCGCCAGGCGGACTTCGTTGGACGAGTCCGCGTAGCGCAGGGCGTCGTCGTAGCTGATCTTGCCGTCCTTGTAGAGGTTGTACAGGCACTGGTCGAAGGTGATCATGCCGTGATGCCCGGACTGTTTCATGATGTTCTTCAGTTCCGCAATGTCACCCTTGCGGATCGTGTCCTTGACCAGCGGGGTGGCCAGCAGGACTTCCACCGCCGCCCAGCGCCGGGTGCCGTCCACGGAAGGCACCAGCTGCTGCGCCACGATGGCCTTCATGTTGAAGCTCAGGTCCAGCAGCACCTGTTCCTGCATTTCTTCCGGGAAAAAGTGAAGGATGCGATCCAGGGCCTGGTTGGCGTTATTGGCGTGCAGGGTACACAACACCAGGTGCCCTGTTTCCGAGAAGGTGATGGCGTGCTCCATGGTCTCGCGGGTGCGCACCTCGCCAATCATGATCACGTCCGGCGCCTGGCGCAGGGTGTTGCGCAACGCCACCTCGAAAGACTCGGTGTCGACGCCGACCTCGCGCTGGGTGATGAGGCTCTTGTCGTGGAAATGCACGTACTCGATCGGGTCCTCGATGGTCACGATGTGCCCGCTCATACGCCGGTTGCGGTACCCCATCATGGCCGCAAGCGACGTGGACTTGCCCGTCCCCGTGGCGCCCACGAACAGGATGATGCCGCGTTTCTCCAGCGACAGGTCGTTGAGAATCTCCGGCAGGTCCAGTTGCTCGGTGGTGGGAATGGTGGTTTCGATGCGCCGGCAGACCATACCGGGCAGGCCCTGCTGGTAGAAGGCACTGACGCGGAAACGCACGTCACCTTCGAGCGAGATGGCGAACTGGCATTCCTGCGTGGTCTCGTACTCCTCGCGCTGCCGCTCGTTCATGCAGCTCTCGATGATCTCCGACACCTCTTCGGGCAGCAGCACCTCGGTGGTGATGCCGCGGATCTTGCCGTTGACCTTGACGCACGGCGGCGCGTCCGCGGTGATGAACAGGTCCGATCCCCTTTCGTCGTGTAACTGGCGCAGCCAGCCTTCCACCGAACTCAGCATCACTCCACCTCCCTACATGAAGAGCTTCTTGTCCACCGCCTTCCTGGCGGCATCGTGCTTGGAAATGATTCCGCGACCGACCAGCATCTCCAGGTACTGGTCCAGGGTGTGCATGCCCTGTGCCTGGCCGGTCTGGATGGCGGAGTACATCTGCGCCACCTTGTCCTCGCGAATCAGGTTGCGAATGGCCGGTGTGGCGAGCATGACCTCGTGGGCCGCGACACGCCCGCCGCCGTACCGCTTGATCAGTGTCTGGGCGATCACCGCGCGCAGTGACTCCGACAGCATGGACCGGACCATGGACTTCTCCCCGGCGGGGAACACGTCGATGATGCGATCGATGGTCTTGGCGGCGGAACTGGTGTGCAGCGTGGCAAACACCAGGTGGCCGGTCTCGGCGGCGGTCAGGGCCAGGCGGATGGTTTCGATGTCACGCATCTCACCCACCAGAATGATGTCCGGGTCCTCGCGCAGCGCGGCGCGCAGGGCCTGGTTGAAGCCATGGGTGTCACGGTGCACCTCGCGCTGGTTGATCAGGCATTTGCGCGAGTTGTGCACGAATTCGATCGGGTCCTCGATGGTCAGGATGTGCCCGGCGACCGTTTCGTTCAGGTGATCGATCATGGCGGCCAGGGTGGTGGACTTACCAGAACCCGTGGGACCGGTCACCAGCACCAGCCCGCGCGGGACATTGATGATTTCACGGAAGCTGGGCGGCGCGCCGATGTCTTCCAGCGTCCAGACCGCCTCGGGAATGGTGCGGAACGCGCCGCCCACGCCGCGGTCCATGTGGAAGCAGTTGACACGAAAACGGGCCAGTCCCGGCACCGCATAGGAAAAGTCGACCTCCAGGTTCGCCTCGAAATCCCGGCGCTGGAAGTCGTTCATCGTGCTGTAGAGCAACTCCTGCAACTGCGTGTTGTCGACTGCAGGCACATTGAGCCGCTTCAGTTCGCCGTCCACCCGGATCAGGGGCGGAAGGCCCGCAGAAAGGTGAAGGTCCGAGGCCTTATTCTTCACTGAATAAGCCAGAAGTTCCGCGATGTCCATATACCCCTCCTGAACAGGACCCTTGTCGGGATACAATGATCCGGACCTCCCCAATGTGGCCCAAACCCGCCGATCCCTTGGCATGACTGTTAATTTGTTCTCGTAACCTTAGAACATTGCAGGGTAAATGCCAATATGAACATGCACCTCGAACGCCTGCAAAAAGTCCGCTCCCGCATTGATTCGGCTTGCCGGGAGCGTGGTCGCGACCCGGCTTCCGTGCAGCTGCTGGCGGTCAGCAAGCAGCAGGATGCGAACGCAATTCGCGCGTTGCACGCCCTGGGCCAGGTCGACTTCGGCGAGAATCGACTACAGGAAGCCGTTGAAAAACAATCGATTCTGAAAGACCTGGATCTGTTCTGGCACTTCATTGGCCCCGTCCAGTCGAACAAGACCCGTGACATCGCGGCGCACTTCGACTGGGTCCAGTCCGTGGACCGGGAAAAGATTCTCCGCCGACTGAACGAGCAACGACCGGCCCACTTGCCGCCGCTGAATATCTGCCTGCAGGTCAATATCGACCACGAGCCGCAGAAAGCCGGGGCGCCGGTCCGCCAGGTGGCCGCGCTGGCGCGCAGCGCGTCCGAATGCCCGCGACTTCGCTTGCGGGGCTTGATGTGCATACCGGCCCTGACGGAGGATGAGGCCCGCACGCGGGGGAGTTTCGATGCGCTGGTAGCGCTGGCCCGCAGTTTGCGCAAGGACGGGCATCGCCTGGACACCCTATCCATGGGCATGTCTGGCGACCTGGAACTGGCCGTGGCCTGCGGCAGCACCCTGGTGCGCGTCGGCACCGACCTGTTCGGACCGCGCCAGGCGCGCGCCTGAAGGCGCGGCACGAATCACAGAGTCAGGAGTGATTGACCACCCATGATCATCAGCTTCATCGGCGGCGGCAACATGGCCACGGCCCTGATCGGCGGACTGGCGGAGGCCGGCGACGCCACGGAGATCCGCGTCGCCGCGCCCAGCGCCGAGACCCGGGAACGGCTGGCCCGCGACCACGGCGTGCGTGGCTTTGAACCCGGGCACGGCGCAATCGTCGGCGCGGACGTGATCGTTCTCGCGGTCAAACCGCAGATTCTGCCAGGCGTACTGGCGCAGATCGGCGAGCACCTGGCGCCAGGGCAATGCGTGATATCGGTGGTGGCGGGTATCACGCTCGCGACGCTGCGGCGCGCGTTTCCCGGCGGTGTTTCACTGGTGCGCGCCATGCCCAATACGCCCTCCCTGCTCGGTCTGGGCGCCACCGGTCTTTATGCGGATCCGGCGTGCTCGGCGGATGATCGCGAGGCTGCTGAGCGGGTCATGGGCGCCGCAGGCCTGACGGTCTGGGTCGACGACGAGGATCTGGTCAACGTGGTCACCGGCGTGTCCGGCAGCGGCCCGGCTTACTTCTACCTGTTTACCGAAGCCCTCGCTGACGCCGGCGAACGCTTGGGCCTGCCGCAGGCGACCGCCGAGACGCTGGCGGTGCACACCGCCCACGGCGCCGGCGCCATGCTGCTGCGCGACCATGCCGGGGCCGCGGAACTGCGACGACGGGTGACCTCCCCGGGCGGCACCACCCAGGCCGCCATCGAAACGCTGGAGACGGGCGGCCTGCGGGCCCTGGTCGATCAGGCCGTGAAGGCCGCCACGGACCGGGGACGCGAACTGGCCGGCCAGGCCGCGGACAAGGACGGTGAGCGATGAACACCAGCGGCGCCTTCAGCTACCTGGTCGGAACACTGATCGACCTGTACATCACCGCGGTGATGCTGCGCCTGCTGTTACAGTGGGTCCGGGCCGACTTCTACAACCCGGTGTGCCAGTTCCTGGTGCTGATCACCAATCCCCTGCTGGTCCCTCTGCGTCGCGTCATTCCGGCCATTGGCCGGCTCGATACCGCCTCGGTGGTGCTGATGCTGGGCCTGGAGATCCTCGGCGTGTGGCTGATCAACCAGCTCCTGACTTCGCCCATGACCACGCAGGCCATGTTGCTTTTCGCGGTGGTCAAGCTGATCCTCACCCTGCTGTGGACCTACTTCTTCCTGATCATTGTCCTGGTGATTCTCAGCTGGGTGGGGCAGCGCGCCCGTCACCCCATCGTGCCGTTGATCGTACAGCTGACCGACCCGGTATTGGCGCCCATCCGGCGCGTGATCCCGGTCATGGGCGGCTTCGACCTGGCGCCGCTGGTGGCGCTGATCGCCATTCGATTTCTGATCGTGTTGCTGCCGACCAGTTTTCACTGACCTCGCAGCCCCGGTGTTCACGCGCCCCGCTTTCCTGCTAGATTCAGAAAGCGACACCAAAACGTCGACCGGCTCCCGAGGCTCAGGGAACCTGCGGAACGTCCGCCCGGTCGAACCCCATGGAAAAGGAGAACAGCCATGCGACTGACGGCCCTGCTCACCGCGCTATTGCTGACCACCGGCGCGCCGGCCCTGGCCCAGCAATCCGTCGATATCGGCGACTACACGGTGCACTACAACGCGCTGAAGACCAGTGAATTACCGGCCCAGGTGACCCAGGCCTACGGTATCCGGCGCTCGTCCAGCCGCGCCCTGCTCAATATCACGATCCTCGACAGTTCGGGCGACGAACCCGTCGCCGTGCGCGCCGAGGTCAGCGCCAGCGCACGCAATCTCACCGGGCAGACGCGCACCATCGACATGCGTGAAATCAACGAAGCGGACGAAGCCGTGTATTACATCGGCGAATTCGGCGTGAACAACATGGAAACTTTCGATTTCAAGGTCACGGCGCGCGTGACGGGCCGGGCCGAGCCGCTGGAGGTGATGTTCCGCCAACAGTTCTACACCGAGTAGCCCGCCGCGCTTCGGCGTTCAGGGAAACAGGCGCTGGCGATCCCAGCCGGCGTCGCCGCGGGTGAACCGGTATCGTTCGTGCAGGCGGCTGGGGCGTCCGTACCAGAACTCGATCATCGTCGGCAGCACCCGGAACCCGGACCAGTGAGGCGGCCGCGGCACCTTGTTCCCCAGGTGGCGCGCCTCCACCACCGCGACGCGCTTGAGCAACTCGGCGTTGCCTTTCATCGGGCGGGACTGTGACGAGGCCCAGGCGCCCAGCTGGCTGCCACGCGGCCGTGTGGCGAAGTACGCGTCGGCGGCCGCGTCGCTGACCGGCTCGGCGACCCCTTCCACCCGCACCTGTTGCTCGGTGGTTTTCCAGTGAAACACCAGCGCTGCACGAGGATTGGCCGCCAGCTGGCGACCCTTGTGGCTTTCCAGGTTGGTGTAAAACACGAAGCCCGCCTCGTCCCACTCCTTCAGGAGCACCATGCGCGAGGACACGCCGCCTTCGGTGTTGACCGTGGACAGGCACATCGCGGTGGGCTCGGCCTCACCGGCGGCCTCTGCGGCCGCCATGCAGGCGCCGAAGCGTTCGGTGGCCTCGTCGGGAAGGCCCACGGGCTCAGGCCGGCGCGGGTGCGGCCGGACCGCCGCCGTCTCCATCGCCGCGTTCGGGGCGGGGCAGGCGTCGCAGCCACACCAGCCACACCACCAGCGCGTCCAGGATGATCAATGCCTGCCACAGGTACAGGTGAAACCACTCGAAGGCGGTGTAGTTCCACTGTCCCAGGTAGAACAGGCTGATGATGCGCACCAGGTTGAGCAACTGGATGGCGAAAAAACCGATCACGAAACCGATCAGCTTGTGCTTGAGCGGGGCGGGAAAAGCAAAAATGGCCGCGAACAGGATGATCACCGCCTCCAGGCCGTTGCAGCCGCGCTCGATGCGCACACCGAAGCCGTTGACCGAGTCGCGGATCACGTTGCCGGTGGCCACCACGTTGTCGTCGAACAGCAACACCAGCCACACGCTGATGTCCGCGATCAACGCGGTGAACGGCAGGATGACGTACTTTTCCGTCGGCTGTAGAATTTCGAGGGTGAACAGGCCGATCAGAAGTACCGAAAAAATGACGAAAAACCGCAACATGGGACAGGCACGAGGCTCACAGAATTCAGGCGCGCCTATGGTACCCGAGGCATCCCTGCGGCGCACCCGCGAATGCGGCCGGCCGGTGTCCGGATGAGCCATGACACCGCCCGGCGCGTGTTCCTGGTCGGGCCCATGGGATCGGGCAAAACCACCCTGGGGCGACGCGCGGCCAGAATCCTGGGGCTCGAGTTTCTCGATTGTGACGAAGAGATCGAGCACCGCACGGGCGCCAGCGTGAACCTGATATTTGACATCGAGGGCGAAGAGGGTTTTCGCAAACGCGAGTCCGAGATGCTGGCGGAACTCGGCGAGCGGGACAGGGTCCTGGTGGCCACCGGCGGCGGCGTGGTCACGCGCCGGAGCAACCGGGAACTGTTACGTGGTGCCGGCCTGGTGGTGTGGTTGCAGACACCGGTCGAGCAGCAACTTCGCCGCCTGGAACTCGATCGCAAACGTCCCCTGCTGCAAGCCCCGGATCGCCGCGCGCGGCTGGAGCAACTGGCCAGTGAACGCGATCCCCTGTACGAGGAGGTGGCCGACCTGGCCTTTTGCAGCCGGCGCGGCAGCGTGGCCCGCGTGGCGCAATCGCTCGCCACGCGGATTGAACAGACCTGGAGCGAGGCACCCACTTCATGACCCGCATCGACATCGCGCTGGGAGAGCGCAGCTACCCCGTGCTGGTCGGACACGGCCTGATGAACGAACCGTCGGCCTGGAACCGCTGGCTGCCCGACACCCCCCTGGTCGTGTTCAGCAACGAAAAGGTGGCGCCGCTGTACCTGGACGCCCTGGCCAGGGTCTTGCCTGATCACGAACTCCACCCGCTGGTGCTGCCGGACGGCGAAGCGGAAAAGTCGTTCGACAACTTTCGCCGGGCCGTCGACTTCCTGGCCGAACGCGGTATCCGGCGCGACGCCTGTCTGCTGGCGCTGGGCGGCGGCGTGATCGGAGACCTGTGCGGGTTCGTGGCCGCCACCTGGATGCGCGGGATCCGCTTCGTGCAGTTTCCCACCACCCTGCTGGCCCAGGTGGATGCCTCGGTGGGCGGCAAGACCGCCATCAACATTCCGCAGGGCAAGAACCTGGTCGGCGCGTTCCACCAACCCAGCCTGGTGGTGGCCGACACCGCCACCCTCGACACGCTCGACCCGCGCGAGTACCGGGCCGGGCTGGCCGAGATCGTCAAGTGCGGGGCCATCCGCGACGCCGATTTCCTCGACGGCATCGAGGCCCGCTGCGAGGCGCTGCTGGCGCGCGATGTCGAATGCGTGGTCGACGTGGTGGGTCGCAGCGTGGCGCACAAGGCCGCGGTCGTGGCCGAGGACGAACACGAGACCGGCGTCCGCGCCACGCTGAATTTCGGTCACACCTTTGGCCACGCCATCGAGGCGCTCAGCGGCTACACGCGGTTCCTGCATGGCGAGGCCGTGGCCATCGGCATGGTGACCGCGACGCGCCTCAGCGAGCTGCGCGGCCTGTGCCCTACCGGCGTGGCCGACCGCCTGTCCGCCACCCTGCAGCGCCTGGGCCTTCCGGTCAGTATTCCCGACGACATGACGGCCGACGACCTGATGTCACTCATGTCGCTGGACAAGAAGAACACGGCTTCCAGTCGCCGACTGGTGCTTCTGCGCGATGCCGGCCAGGCCGTCATCCATGCCGACAGCCGGCCGGAACAGGTGCGCGAAGCCATCGAGGCGAGCCGCACCCCCACGGAGTGAAACCTTGACTGCACTGAAAAACGACCGTCTGCTACGCGCATTGCTGCGCCAGGATGTGGACCGCACACCCATCTGGATCATGCGCCAGGCCGGCCGCTACCTGCCCGAATACCGTGAAATCCGCGCCCAGGCAGGCAGTTTCATGGGACTTGCCACCGACCCGGACCTGGCCTGCGAGGTCACGCTACAGCCCCTGCGGCGCTTCGAGCTTGACGCGGCCATCCTGTTCAGCGACATCCTGACCATTCCGGACGCCATGGGCCTGGGCCTGTACTTCGTGCAGGGGGAAGGCCCGAAATTCGAACACCCGGTACGCGATGCCGCGGCCATCACGCGCCTTGGCGTTCCGGACCCGACCGAGGAGTTGGGCTACGTGATGGACGCGGTCCGCACCATCCGCGCTGAACTGGCGGGCGCCGTACCCCTGATCGGTTTCAGTGGCAGTCCCTGGACGCTGGCCACCTACATGGTCGAGGGCGGTTCCAGCCGGCAGTTCTCCCGAGTGAAAGCGCTGCTCTACGACCAGCCCGGGGCCGCGCACACGCTGCTCGACACGCTGGCCCGGTCGGTAACCGCCTACCTCAACGCCCAGATCGAGGCCGGTGCCCAGGCCGTGCAGATTTTCGATTCCTGGGGCGGCGCCCTGGCGCACGACGCTTTCGGTGAGTTCTCCCTGCGCTACATGGCGCAGGTGGTCGATGGCCTGCACCGCGAGTGGGACGGCCGCCGGGTGCCCGTGGTGCTGTTCAGCAAGGGCTGCAACACCCAGCTCGAGGCGCTGGCGGATACCGGCGCCGATGCGCTGGGCGTGGACTGGACCATCACCCTGGCCGAGGCGCGGGCGCGCGTGGGCGATCGGGTCGCGCTTCAGGGCAACCTGGATCCCGCCGTGCTGCTGGCCGGCCCCGAGGCCATTCGGGACCAGGCGGAGCGGGTGCTGGCGAGTTTCGGGCCCGGCAGCGGACACGTGTTCAACCTGGGCCATGGCATCACGCCAGGCGTGGACCCGGACCACCTGGGTGTACTGGTCGAGCACGTGCACGCCACCAGTCCCGCCTTCCACGGGTAGTCACGGCCCCGCGTGCAACACGGGTGGCCATGACCACCGGCCGTTGTCCCATCGGCCCCGGCAACCCTAGAATCAGGGCTCTGGCCAGCTGAGAGGGAGCACGCCCATTCCCGTAAGACTGATCATCGCCGCGGCGCTGGCGATCATCGCGGTGGTGGCCTTAGCCCTGCTGCTGCTGGTGACCGACACCGCGCTGTCGGTGTGGGAGCGGCTGGCCGCGGCCCCCGCCTGGATCCGCTATGGCTGGATTTTCGGCGTGTCCGTGGTGTCCCTCGGCCTGACCGCACTGGCCTGGCGCTGGCTGCGTCCGCGGACGGAGTCCGCCACCAGCAGCGACGCACCGCCGCCTTCGCCAGAGTCTCTGGAGCAGGCCCTGGAGGACGCGTCCGCCGCGGGCGTGGACGTGGCCCCAGCCCTGGCGGAATTGCACGAACAGCGCCGACGCAAGGACGGCGGCAAAATTCACATCGCCGTGTTCGGTGAAGTCAGCACCGGCAAGAGCGCCCTGGTGCGGGCCCTGCTCCCCGAGGCCGACGCCTCCTCGGACGCTCGTGCCGGCACCACGGTGCAGATACGACACTACGACTGGACGGCGGATGGCGGTGACCACGTCGTGATCACCGATCTGCCCGGATTCAACCTCGACGATGACGCACGGGTACTGGCCGAAGCCCGGCGCGCGCACCTGGTGGTATTCCTGGTAGACGGCGACCTGTCCGCTTCGCAGTTCGCACAACTGGAACGGCTGCGGACGCTCGACAAACCGCTGCTGCTGGCCCTCAACAAGTCCGACCGATACGACGCGGAAGAACTCGATGCCCTGTGCCGGCGCTTGGCGGAACGCACCGGGCTGGCGCCGCGGGAGATCGTCACCGTGCGCAGCGGCGGACGCGAGGACGTCGTGCGGATGCTCGCCGACGGCAGAGAAGAACGCGAAACCCGCCCGCGAGAGGCCGACGTGGAACCCCTGCGCCAGGCCATCCAGGCGCGACTGGACCGGAACGCCCCGCTGATGGAGCAGCTGCGCGACACCGCCGTGCTGTTGCTGGCCTCGGAACGTCTCGACGAGGCCCGTCAGGCGCACCGTGAGGAAAAAGCGGATGCCCTGGTCGGCACCTATTCACGGCGCGCAATGATCGGCGCCCTGGCCGCGGTGGCGCCGGGCTCCGACCTCGTCATCCAGGGCGTGCTCGCCACCCGCCTGGTGCAGGAACTGTGCGCGCTGTACGACGTTCCGGCACGCGAGGTGGAAGTCGACGAGTTTCTCAAGCTGGCCGGGGGCCGCGTGCGCAAGTTGAGCGCCCTGACCCTGGCCATCGCCGGCAATGCCCTGAAAGCCTTCCCTGGCCTGGGGACCTTGACCGGCGGGCTGCTGCACGCGGTGGCCTACGGCATGATTTTCGACAGCCTGGGGCGCGCCGCGGCCCAGACCCTGGCCACGCGCGGGGACCTTCGTCCCCTGCCGGCGGCCCGCGCCTTCGAGGAGAATCTCAGTGACGTTCTGGAACAGGGCGCGGGACGCTTTGCGCGCCTGGCGGTCCGGGAAGCGCGCGAGCGCGACCCTGCCTGACGCCCACCTGCTGGAAGCCAATCGCAACCTGCGGGAACTGCTGGAGGACACCAGCGTTCCCGCGGCGGTACGCCAGGCGCTCGAACCGGAGTTCCGCGAGGTGGAACGCCTGGCGGAGAAACTGCGGCGCGAGGAGATTCATCTCGCGGTATTCGGTCGCGTGGGCACCGGAAAATCCTCCCTGTGCAACGCCCTGCTGGGCCGCGAGGTGTTTTCAGCCGGCACGCTTCACGGCGAGACCCGCGACGCCCAGGCCGGCGCCTGGGAAGCCTTCGATGCGGGACACGTGGTGCTGTTCGACACCCCCGGAATCGACGAACTGGACGGCGAAGCCCGTGAGCGACTGGCGCGTGAAGTCGCCGGTCGATCGGACGTGCTGCTGATGGTGGTTGAAGGCGACCTGACGGAGATCGAACACCGCGCACTGTCGGAAATCGCCGCGCGACACAAGCCCGTGCTGCTGGTGCTGAACAAGGCGGACCGCTACACCAGCGAAGAACAGGCGTCCCTGCTGGGTCGCCTCGAAGATCGCGCCGCGCCCCTGATCGGCGCCGGACGGGTGCTGTCCGCCAGCGCAGATCCTCGCCCGGAGACGGTCGTTCGGGTTCTGCCGGACGGTTCGGAGCAGGAATCGCAGCGGAACCGCCCGGCGGACGTGCACGACCTGCGCGAACGCCTCTGGGCCCTGCTGGAGGCCGAAGGCAAGACCCTGGCCGCGCTCAATGCCGCGCTGTTCGCCAGTGAGCTCGACAGCCAGGTCGCGAGGCGCGTGGTCGAAGCGCGCCGGGCGCTGGCCGAACAGCTGATCCGCCGATACTGCATCGGCAAGGGATTGGCCGTGGCGGCCAACCCGGTGCCCGTGGCGGACCTGCTGGCGGCCGCCGGAATCGACGTGGCCATGGTGATCCACCTGGGCCAGCTCTACGGCCACAGTCTCTCGCGCCGCGAAGCCAGCCGCCTGTTGCTGACCATCACCGCGCAGTTGCTGGCCCTGATGGGCGCCTACTGGGGTGTCAACCTGGTGTCGTCCGCGCTGAAAGGCGTGAGCGTCGGCATGACCACGGTGGTGACCGGAGTCGCCCAGGGGGCCTTGGCCTGGTACGCCACCCTGGTGACCGGCAAGGTGGCCGAATCGTGGTTCGCCCGCGGCAAATCCTGGGGACCGGAAGGACCGCGCGCCACGGTACGGGGCATTCTCGACGACCTGGACCGCGACTCCATCCTGCGTGATGCACGACGGGAGATCCTCGGCTTGCTCGACCGGTCTCCCAACGACCGTGAGGAGCGCTCGGGGTCAGAGTAGGGGGTCAGAGTAAAGGGACAGGGTGCGTCACCCTGTCCCTTTACTCTGACCCCCTACTCTGACCCCCTACTCTGACCCCGAGCGGTTTAGTAGAACTTCCGGTCGCTGTCCGACGACAACCAGGCGTTGAAGGCGACGATCACCCGCGGCGATTCCCCGAAATAGGGAAATACCTCGTGCAGGAGATATGAGGGAAACAACCAGAGTTTTCCGGCCTCGTGCTGCACCTGGGTGCCGCCGTGGCGGAAAGGCTCCTTCAGATTCTGGTTGCCGGGATCGGCGTAATAGTCGGCATTTCCGCGTGGATCGTAAAATCGGACCGTGCCTTCGCGGGGATCGTCCGCCGGCTCTCCAGGATCCACGCAAAAAATCCCTGACCAACTGGCGTTCGGATGATTGTGCGCGCCCTGGAAACCGCCCTTACGGGTGATGTGGTACCAGGCGTGGTACTCGAAACGCAGTTGATCCATTGCCTCCTGTGAATAGCCGTTGAGCTGCGCCACGGTGCGCGCGACAGCCCCGTGAACGAAGGAGACCAGCGGCTGGATTTCCGGATCCTTCCAGTAGAACAGGTCGAAACGACTCTCGTAAACGCGGCCGAACTGCGTGTCGCGTTCGATATCGTCCCGGTGCCCGTCATCCTCGCGCGCCAGGAAAAACGCTTTCAGGTCCGGGCACAGGCTTGCGGCGTCGGGATGACGAAACTCCACCAGGGGAACAGCGTAAAGGGTGTGAACCTGCATGCGTGGTGCTCACGAAAAGGAACACCGACCATTCTGCCAGAGAGGCCAGGGTCAGGGGAGGTTCCAGGGACGGAGTGGGGGGGTCAGAGTAGGGGGTCAGAGTAAAGGGACAGGGTGACGCACCCTGTCCCTTTACTCTGACCCCCTACTCTGACCCC
>JAUIJU010000154.1 GCA_030431095.1 Gammaproteobacteria bacterium
CTGTTTCCACCGCCGCCATGGCTGCCGCCGCCGCTGAGCGCGGACTCGTTGAGGTTGATCGACAGTTGCTGGTGCGGCCACTTGAACACCAGACGGCCTTCGCCGCTGATGGAACGCATGACCGAGTTCTGCTGGCCGTCGAAATACTCGCCGTCCATTTCACCCATGCGCAGGCGGTAGGTCTTGCCGTCGCGCGTGGTCACTTCGACGTTGCCCTGGGATTGATAAAACTCGCATTTCCCGGTGGCGTTGGCTTTCTGTTGGCCGTTTTGATACAGCGTGCAGTGTGCGTCCTGGCTGTCGGCCAGGGTGGCGTCGATTGGCAGCAGCGAGGCGGCCACGGCGCAGGCGCCGGCGAGCAGGGTGTAGCGGTAGCGTTGCATGGTTTCCTCCGGTGATTGCATTACGCGTTCAGGTGCGCATTCTGAGCATAGCCGCTGCGGCCGGCCGTTGCCTCAAAGCAGCCAGGTCACGCCACGCCACGCGCCAGGTCCCGGATCTGGAAGCGTGCGGGGTGCAACGCGCGGCGCAGCCCCCGGTCCACGGGGGGCGGTTCGCCCAGCATGTCCGCCACCAGCAGTTCGGTGCACAGGGGGATGTAGGCCAGGCCCCGTGAGCCGTACCCGGCCGAGACGTACAGACCCGGAAGGACCGCCCCGGCGGCGGCGATTGCGGCATGGGCGTTCCTGCCCAGCAGTCGATAGCGGGTTGCCATGACGGGCGCGTCCGGCACGGGTCCGACCAGGGGCAGGCGGTCGCGCGTGGCGCAACGTACGGCGGCGCGGCCGCTGCAGGCGGAGGCCTCCAGGTCCGCGGGCAGCAGTCCCGGGACCTGTCGGCGTAAGCGGGCCAGATTGCCGGCGTGTTCGGCGCTGCGCAAGCTCGTGTCCGCATCGTCGGGAAGAAAACTGGCGCCGAAGCACAGGGCGCCGTCTACCGGCGGCGCCAGGTATCCATCGCCACAGAGCGCGGTGCGCAGAGCGCGCGCGGCCGGGGCCTGGTCGAGAAGCACGCGGCTGACCTGTCCGCGCACGGGCTGTATCGGCAGGCTGGCGGTCGCCGCAAAGCCGCCCAGCTGGTGGGCGCAGGCCAGCACCACCAGCGGGGCCCGTGCCAGAATCTCGTTGCGTTCGTCGTGCAGCAGCCAGTTGTGTTCCTGGCTGTCCAGTCGCCTCACGTGGCCCTGCCGAACCCGGATGTTCGGATGCTGGACCAGGGACCGACAGATTGCAGGGGGCGCCAGCCAGCCCGATTGCTGAAGCCAGAGGCCGCCGCCGGGCAGGTCCACGCCGGCCAGCTCACTGGCTGCTTCACGGTCCAGAAATTGGCACAAGCCCTGTCGCCCATGGCGTTCTGCGATGGCGGCCTGGTGCTGACGGTTCCGTTCACCACCGGCCAGGTGCAGCACCCCGCAGGCGGCGCCGAAGCGCTGCTCCGGATCGCTCCAGAACGACGCGTAGTGGCGAAGCGCGAACAACAGCGCCGCCAGGTTGAAGCGGGCGGCGTGGCTCTCGTGCGCCGACAGGCGGGCGTACAGAACGCCCTGCTCGTTGCCCGAACCGCCCTGGGCCAGGTCCTCACGCGCCTCGATCAAGGTGACCCCCAATCCACGCTCCGCCAGGGCCCGGGCTGCATGGCAACCGGCCAGGCCGCCGCCGATCACCACCACCCGGCTGCGCGGGCGGGATGCGATTTGATTGACATGCCAGGGCTGCTCCAGTCCGTTCGGGTAGGCAGAGGCTTTGAACTCCGTCACGTCAGGCAGGGCAGGCGCCTGTTCGAGGTGGCCGTGCAGCATGTCGCGCTTGTGACCGAAACCGGGGGCCTTGTGTACCGTGAATCCTGCCGAAACCAGGTCACGGCGTACGTCGCCCGCGGCGGTAAACGTGGCGAAAGTGGCGCCGGGCGCACTCATGGCGCCGAGGGTCTCCAGCAATTCCGGGCGCCACATGTCCGGGTTGCGCGACGGCGCGAAGCCGTCCAGGAACCAGGCATCGACGCCGCG
>JAUIJU010000155.1 GCA_030431095.1 Gammaproteobacteria bacterium
ACGATCACGCCGGTCAGGGCCGGTACGCCGAAAAACGGCGCGAAACGCCCATCGCCGCCAGTGGGCTCCTGGTCCGGCAACACGGCGGCGGCGGCGCCTTCTCGCAACTGGTCCATCAGCACCTTCAGACCGCGCCGGTTGGCCGGCACCAGCCGGGCGCCAAACCGTTCCCGCCGTTCACGCAGGGCGCGGTTCAGGGATTCGTCGCTGCCCGGCTTGTACAGGGTGGCCGCCAGGTCCCGGGAGACCGCCAGACCAAGCATTTCCCAGGCGCCGAAGTGGGGCGCCAGGAACAGCAGGCCGTTGCCGGCCGCCAGGGCCTCGTCGAAATGCGACCAGCCGACGGGCGCCTCGAACAGGCGATCGAAGCGGCTGCGCCGCCAGTACCAGTTGACCCCGACCTCCAGCGCGGTGCACGCATAGTGGTGCATGGACTCGCGCGCCAGTGCTTCGCGCGCGCCTTCCTCCAGTTCCGGGTAGCACAAGCCGAGGTTGATTCGCGACACCCGGCGCAGGCGCGAGGAAACCCGCCACAGCAACGTGGCCAGCGGGCGCGCCACCACGCGGCTCATGCGCGGCGGCAGCAGCCCCGTCAGCCAGGCCAGAAACCGGAACACGGCCCCCTTCACGGTCTGCCCTCGGCACGCGCGTGCCGGCCCCGGGGACAGGCTGCTACACTCTGCCCACCTCGCGGTGCGGTGAATTGAAAGCGGGATGATTGCACTACTGCAAAGGGTATCGGAAGCCAGCGTCACAGTGAACGACCACGACACGGTCCGCGAAACCGGCGCGATCGGCCGTGGGCTCATGGTGCTGGTGGGCGTGGAGCGTGGCGACACCCGGGCCCAGGCCGACCGGCTGCTGCAACGACTGCTGGCCTACCGGGTGTTTCCGGACGAACAGGACCGCATGAACCTGGATCTTCGCCAGGCCGGTGGCGAGCTGATGCTGGTGCCCCAGTTCACGCTCGCGGCCGACACCGACAGCGGCAACCGCCCGTCGTTTTCCGGCGCGGCGCCACCCGAGCAGGGCCGCGCGCTGTTCGATCACCTGCTGTCCGCCGCGCGCGTGGAACTGGGGCGCTGCGCCACCGGTGAATTCGGCGCCGACATGCAGGTGCGGCTGGTCAATGACGGGCCGGTGACCTTCCGCCTGCGCGTCGCCCCGCCGTGAGCCTGACACTGCTCAACCTGATGGGCCTCGCCGGCGTGGTGGTGTTCGCCATTTCCGGCGTGCTGGCCGCGGCGCGTCATGGCCTGGACTGGCTGGGCGCCCTGGTGCTGGCCGCGCTGACCGCGATCGGCGGCGGCACCCTGCGCGACCTGCTGCTGGACCGGCCCGTGTTCTGGCTGGAAGACACGATTCACCTGTGGGTCATTCTCGGCACCACGGCAGCGACCATCGTGTACACGAGGTATTTCCACCCGCCCCTCGGACTGCTGCGCATCGCTGACGCGCTGGGACTGGCCCTGTTCGCCATCGTGGGGGCGCAGGTGGCCGAGGAACTCGGCGCCTCGCCCATGATCATACTGACCATGGGCGTGATCACCGGCACCGCCGGCGGCGCCCTGCGCGATACGATGATCGGTGAAATTCCGCTGATCTTCCGGTCCACAGAGGCCATTTACACGACGGCCTGCATCGCCGGGATCGCCCTGTACCTGGGCCTGCAGGCCCTGGGCGCGGGGCGTGATGCCGCCATGCTGGCCGGTATGGCCTGCATCGCGGCCTTGCGCATCGCGGCCATCATCAAGAGAATTCGCCTGCCGGCAGTCAGGGATCGAAGCTGACGGCGACACGGCAATGACGAGAGAGGACATCATGCACAAGAAGATTCCGCCCATTCTGCTGATCGCGGCCCTGCTCTGTGCCGCGCCACTGCTTGCCGCCGCCCAGGATGCGGCCGGTGGACCCACCACCCGCGAGGTGGTCGAGAGCCGGCTGATCGACCTGAAGGATCGCCTGAACCTCGACGACTACCAGTGGAACCAGGTGGAG
>JAUIJU010000156.1 GCA_030431095.1 Gammaproteobacteria bacterium
GAGCGTCTCTATCACCTGCATAACATCCTGAACCAGCGGCGCACGCCGATTTCACGCCAGGACCTGATGGAGCGACTGGGCTGCTCTCAGGCCACCCTGTATCGCCTGGTGGCGGAATTGAGGGACTTCCTTGGCGCACCCATCGAACAGGATCCGGACAACCGCGGTTTTTACTACGACCGGCAGCTCGAGCAACACTTCGAGCTGCCCGGCATCTGGATCAGCCCGGACGAATTGCAGGCCCTGCTGACCGCCCGCCAGGTGCTGGGCGACGTACAGGAAGGCCTGCTGGAAGGCGAGCTGGCCTCGCTGCAGCAGCGCATCAGCAATCTGCTGCAGGACAAGGGCGTGGAATCCGCCGGTGGCGATTCGCGCATCCACATCCAGCCGGTGGCCGGGCGCTCGGTGCCGGGGCACCTGTTCCAGGACGTGCTCGGTGCGCTGGTGCAGCGCCGGCGCCTGGACATCGCCTACCACGGCCGGCGCAAGGACACCGTCAGCCGCCGCCAGGTTTCTCCACAGCGCCTGACCCAGTACCGCAACAGCTGGTACCTGGACGCCTGGTGCCACCAGGCGAAAGGTCTGCGTAGCTTCGCCCTGGAACGCATTACCGAATTGGCGCGCATCGACGCGCCGGCGCGGGAGATTCCCGCTGAGGACATGGCGCGTCATTTCGACCGCGCTTACGGCATTTTTTCCGGGCCTGCGGCGCACACCGCACGCATTCGCTTCACGCCGGAAATGTCGCGCTGGGTGGCGGAGGAGCAATGGCACCCCGACCAGTCAGGTCATTTCGACGATCACGGCGCCTGGGTGCTGGCGCTGCCGTTCAGTTCCCCGCGGGAACTGGTCATGGACATTCTGCGCTACGGGCCGGATGCCGAGGTGCTGGAGCCCGATTTCCTGCGCGAAGCGGTCAGTGACGCGGTCCGGCGAACCGCCGCTCATTACGACTGACGCCCCTTTTGAAGAGCTTCTGAAGGGCCTTCTCACGAATTGAGAAGGCCCCGTGTTCTCCTGTGTTCGCCACGCAGGAGGACAACGACATGCTGTACGGAGACTTCATCGACCTGGAACCGGCTGAACGCCGGGCGAGCACCCCGCAGCGCCAGGAAGGCCCGGAAACGGTGCGCGCCCACGGCACGGGTGTGTCCACCGGGTCCGCCACGGCGGCCCGCTCATTCACCCTGGCCCTGTCGGTCCTGGGCAACACGGTCGCCGGCGCGTTGTTCCTGGGTGGGCTCTACCTGGCCCCGGTGGCCCTGGGGCGCCTGCTCGGCCTGCATTGACCCCGGGTCTCTCCCCGGCGCAATCCCGGGGGCGGGCATCCTCTCCGCCCGTCCCCGGTTTTTTTTGCCGCCGGTTCAGTCGTCGCCGACGTGTTTGCCGCCGGTCCAGCCCCCAGGCGCCAGAACCTCGTCACCCAGGGCCTTCGGTGAGGCCTCGAGGTCGGTGGCCATGGAGTCGTTCCAGCGGTTGAGAAAGCCGTAGAGGCAGACCGCGCCGAGAATCTGCACGATCTGTTCCTCGCTCCAGTGTTCCTGCATGCGCGCCATCAGGGCCGCGTCCACCGCATTGGGCACGGCGCCGGCAGCCAGGGCGAAGTCCAGCGCCACGCGTTCGGCCTGGCTGTACAGCGGGCTGTCGGCGTAGTCCCATACCGCGGCGATTTTCTCGTCGTCGATGCCATGGATTCCGGCGGCAATCAGGGAATGGGCCTCGCAGTACTGGCAGCCGGCGGCGCGGCTTGCGAAGTGCGCCACCAGGCGCATGAAACCCAGGTCGACCGGACCGTCGGGATCCATAACGGCCTGGGTCAGGGCGCCGAAGCCCTGGACCATTTTCGGGCGACGCTGCATGGTCAGCAGGCTGTTGGGGACGAAGCCCAGGATGCGTTCGAAAATGCCGAAATCGTCCGCGAGTTCGGGCGAGGCCGAGGGGGGCAGGGGGGCGAGGTGGGCCATGGCGGGTCTCCCGGGGCGCTGCCTG
>JAUIJU010000157.1 GCA_030431095.1 Gammaproteobacteria bacterium
GTGATCTCGAGGTTGCCGATCTCGACGTTGGAGCTGCCGATCAGGTTGATCATGTACTGGACGCGCTCGGTGCCCCACAGGCGTGCCGGGTTGCTCGCGCTGGTGCCCAGGATCCGCGTCCGGGAGGTCGCGCTGGGGCCGCTGGGGATGGGAGGCAGGTAGCAGTCGTAGCGGCCGCCGTCATAGCAGCGCCCACCCGAGGCGCCTGGCGCGCCCCAGCCCAGCATGTAATTGCCGGGGGCGATGTACACGGTGTCGCCCCCGTTTATCCGGGCCGAACCACCCGCCGGGAGGGCCTGGTGGAGCGAGTTCCAGGCGCAGGCCTGGTTACTGCCCGAGCCCGGGTAGGCCGCGTTGGACTTGCCGGTGCACTGCGAGGCGCTGCCGCCATCGGTGCGTACGTAGAAGGTCGTCGCATGGGCGGCCGTCGTGCCCAGCACGAGCAGCAGGGCACTGCCCCAGACGCGCAGGCGGGCCGCGCGTGAAACACGGGCGAAATCCGATGAAATGTTGCGAAATGTCACGAATAGGGCTCCAAAGATCGGGGGAAGGCTTCGGATGGGCGGGGAACGGAGGCGGAGTTTTGGTGTTTTTTTGTCCAACTTCTGCATCCTGGGGCACAAATACGGCAAATCCCGTCACCTGAATACCGTTTTCGCGCACCTGGCCGCGCATGGATTCGGGCATGTTGATGTTTTAGTGATGGTCATCACAAAAATGGGCGACGCCAAGCGCCGCCCATCTGCAGGTGCCATTGTCCCGGAGGATCAGCGGACGCTGAACTGGGTCTCCTCGCTGGTCGACGCGCCACCCAGCGTGGCGGTCACCTTGACGGTGTAGGTGCCCGAGGGCGCCCACCACCACCAGCGGCTCAGGGCCTGGGTGGCCGTTGCCTGGCCGGCACCGTTCGTCGTGGCGGCATGCGTTTCGCTGGCGCCATACGGGTTCGTCACCACGAAGCTCACCTCGGCACCCGCCGCGGCCTGCCCGCCACGAAGGACGCGCGACGTGATCCGGACGGTGTCGCCCCTGCGGTAGCGGCTCTGGTCGGTGCTCACCGACTGGTCGAGTTCGCCGGTGGCCGGCGGAGGCGTGGAGGCCTCGACGGTGTAGTTGGCGGAACCGTTGGCGGTGTGGACGCTACCGACGCTGCTGCTGGTACCCGCGCCGATGGCGTAGCTTCCGGCGGTCGCATTCACCGGCGACGTCACATCCAGCGTCGCACTGGTGCTGGCACCGGGCGCCAGGCTGGCGCTGGACTTGCTGAGCGAGCCGTTCCAGTTGCCGGGGACGCTCCGTGCGAGGTTGAACGTCGTGCTGCCGCAGGCGCTGCTGTCGCGGTTGGTGATGCTCAGGGTGTAGCGCACGCTGCTGCCGGCCGGCACCGGGGCGCCTGGACCGGCGAGGCTGAAGGACGGCCTGGAGCGGGTGCAGGTCGCGACCGGCGCGGCCACGTTGTAGGTCGCCGAGGCATTGCGCACATGGATGTTGCCCGCGGCGCTGCCGCTGCCGACCCCGATGCCATAGCCGCCTTCGCTCGCCGAGGCGGGGGACACGACGTTCAGGGTGGTCGTCGCCGAAGCCCCGGGCGCCACGGTCAGGCTGGTCTTGGCCAGGCTGCCCGTCCATCCCGACGGCACGCTGCGCGCCAGGCTGAAGGCGGTGGTGCCGCATTCAGCGCTGTCCCGGTTGGTCAGGGTGACGGTGTAGCTGATGGTGGAGCCGGCCGCGACCGCGTTGGTGGAACCGCTGAGCCCGAGCGTGGGCGCGTTGCGGCTGCACGTGGGCGTCGGCGTGCCCCCACCGCCGGTTTGGCGTTCGACGGCCCCGATGTCCGCGGCGGGACCGGCCGGACGGGGGTTCTTGAAGAAGTCGTTGGTGATCGCCGCCAGGTAAGGGGCCTTGTCGACCAGCGGACTGCCCTCGAGCGGGGTGGCGTCGAAATTGGCCAGCGCCGTGCGGGTCAACCTGGGATCGCTGCAGACG
>JAUIJU010000158.1 GCA_030431095.1 Gammaproteobacteria bacterium
ACTCCACCTCGATGCGATCGACGAACGGCGGGCTGCGGCCCTCGATCGACTCCAGACCCCAGGCGCCGTCGCGCTCGGCGAAGTAGCCTTCGTCGGTGAGTGAAACCGGTTCTCGCCGGAAGTCCGGATTGCGCGACAGCACCGCGCGGGCGCGGTCGAATTGCTCCAGCCGAAAGGGTCCTGAGCCCACGGCCCGGCTGCCGAACTCACGCCCGTAGGCCGCGACGGCTTCCTGCGGCACCACGGCGGCATAGCCCTGGGCCAGGGTGTGCACCAGCTGGGGGTAAGGCTCGCTCAGGCGCAACTGCAGGGTGTGGTCGTCGAGCGCACGCAAACCCTCCGGCGGTGCGTCGTAATCGGCGCCGGCCTCTTTCCATGCCGACAGCCCCACCAGGCGATCCTGCCACAGCCAGGCGCCCTGGGCGCGCATGGCCGGGTCGAAATGGCGCAGCAGGGAATACACCACGTCCCGGGCCGTCACTTCGCGGCCGCGGCCGCCGGGAAACGCCGGATCATCGATGAAACGCACGCCGCGCTTGAGGCGGATGGTCAGCGTCAGGCCGTCGTCGGAAACCTCCGGCAGGGCCTCGGCCAGGTTCGGCGCGAGCCGGTAGGGGCGTGCCAGGTAGCGATAGCGATACAGCGTGTCGTACAGGTTGACGACCAGGAAGTTGGCGTAGATGGACGAGGCCTGGGCGGGGTCGAGGGAGGCCGGCGCCCCGTCCATGGCGTGTACATAGGTCTTGCCGGCGGTGTCGTCGCCGGATTCGCCGGAGCAGGCGGTGAGAAGGGTCAGGAGCAGCACGGCCAACGCGAGGGTCAGGGTGCTGTCCGGTCTCATTCTTCTAACTCCTCCAGGTAGGCGTCGTAATCCGGGGCCGGTGGATTGCCATCATAAATCAGGTACTCGCGTCGCTGCAGCCACGCGTCACGCAAAAACACGTACGGATCGTAGGCGTTGCGGTAGGCCTCGTCCTGCGGCAACAGCGAGGCGCGAATCTGGACCAGGTCAACGGCGATCGGCCAGTAGATGCCTTCTTCTCGCGCAGCGATGGACACGGGGTTGAAATAGCCGAAGAAACTGAAACCCAGGGTGTCGCGCACCGTGCGCGGGCCGAGGAAGGGAATCACGAAGTACCGGCTGTCCTCCCAACCCCAGGTCGCGAAGGTCTGCCCCAGGTCCTCGTCGTGCTGGGGGATGCCGCCCATGGAGGCAATATCGATGAAGCCCAGCAGGCCAAATATCGTGTTGGCCAGGAAGCGCTCGGTGCTCTCGCCGAACTCGCTGAACTTGCCCTGCAGTAACTGGTTGAACCCGGTCACCGGGTAGTTCAGGTTGCGGAAGAAGTTGCCGATGCCCCGTTGCACCGGCTCGGGCGTGATGGTGTCGTAGCCCCTGGCCAGGGGGCGCAGGATCGCGTTGTCGAAACCGTCGTTGAACGCGCTGACCTTGCGGTTGTAGCCCTCCCACGGGTCGTTGACCGGGTCGGTATGCCGGTTCTGGGTACCGGCGCAGGCGGACAGCCCCAGGGTGACCAGGAGCAGCAGCGGCCATTGAGCGAGGCGATGTGTCACTGGTCGCTGAGTTCCAGTTCGCCGGCTTTCAGCCGCGCCGTGACCGCCTCGATGCCATCGGCCTGCACCTGGGGCTGAATCTGGTTGCGGTAGGTGGTGACGTAGGAAATGCCCTCCACGATCACGTCGAAGGCCTTCCAGCCATCGTCGGTCAGGCGCAGCATGTAGTCCACGGGTACGTGGCTGCCGTTGTCGGTGTGAATCCGGGTGCGCACGCGGGTGGCTCGCTCGTTGGGTTCGCCACGCAGCGGCAGCACCTCCATCTGTTCGCGATCACGGTAATGCGCCACGCCGCTGGCGTAGCGCTCGATCAGCACGCCGCTCATGGTGTCGGCGAAGGCGCTGACCTGTTCGTCCGTGGCGCCCCGTCCGGCGC
>JAUIJU010000061.1 GCA_030431095.1 Gammaproteobacteria bacterium
GGGATCCCCGTGTCCACGCTGTCCATCGCCACGCGTATTTCGAAGGCGCCGTCTCCGGACAGGTGGCCGGTCATCGCGCCGAAACGATGCACCTCGCCCACTTCTCCAGCCTTGGTGGACACGAAGGACAGGCGCGATTTGGTGTTGTCCAGCGTCCAGTCGGCCGACGCGGACGGGGCATGCGACAGGAACGTGAGGACGACGATTGCGATGATTCTCATGATCAGCTCGGGCAGCGGTTGAGACACCGAGTGTAGCCCCGCGGCGTGAATTTGACCGCAATTTCAGGGTCGAACCCTATAATGTCAGCCGTGAACCAAGCCGAGGTATCGCCCATGAAGGACCGATTTCGCAGCCTTTTCGTCAACAGGCCGACCCCGTTGCCCGCCTGGGTGCTGGGGCTGGTGATGACCACGGCCGCCGTGGCCGGTGAATACAACGCGGTGTTGGACATCGGCGATCCGATGCCCTCCTTCAGCGACCTGCCAGCCACTGACGGCCAGCGCTACGGGTCGGAGGATTTCGAGGCCGACGTGGTGGTGCTGGTCTCGCTGGCCAACCATTGCCCCTGGGTCCGTGGCATGGATGCGGGCCTGGTCGACCTGGTCGACAGCTTCGATGGGCAGAGCGTCGAGGTGGTGGGCTTCAGCGTCAACCACCGCGAGGATGACCGGCTGCCTGCGATGAAAGCGCATGCCGGGCAGGTCGGCTACAACTTCACCTACGTGTACGACGAAAGCCAGGCGCTGGGCCGAGCGCTGGGCGCCACGCGCACGCCGGAGTATTTCGTGTTCGACGATGACCGGCGCCTGAGCTACATGGGCCTGCTGCATGATTCGCCGGCCCGCGAAACCCGCTCGGGCGAGGTGATGTTCACCAACGGCGATCCGACGGTGTTCTACGCCCACGACGCCATCACCGCCACGCTGGCCGGAACGGCGCCGGACCCGGCTGAGACCCGCGCCCAGGGCTGCAGCGTCAAGTATGAATAGACCGCTGGCCTGCCTGGCGGCATTGATGCTGGCGGCGCCGGGCGGCTTCGCCCGGTCCGGGGACCAACCCATGGAGGTGGTCGGTCTCGAGCAATGGACGGGCATCGTGGCCTCCTACCGCCCTGATGTCCTGGTGGTGGATGTCTGGGCCAGCTGGTGCGTGTCGTGCATCGAGCGTTTTCCCGAGATGGTCGCGATGGCGGAGCGCTACGCCGACCACGACGTGCGATTCATCACACTGAACCTCGATGACCCCAGGGACCAGGTCGGTATCGACTGGTCGAATGAGTTCCTGCAGCGCATCGGGGCGGATTTCCCCAACTATCACCTGCGGGAAAACCTCACCGAGTCGTTCGAGCGCCTCGACCTGCTGGCCATCCCGGTGGTGTTGATTTACGACGGCCAGGGCGAGGAACGTTATCGCCTGACCAACGACGATCCCAACGACCAGTTCGACGAGGCGGACATCGAGTCGGCGGTGGAGACCTTGCTGGCGGAGCGCGCCTGAATCGGGACCGAGGCCGGCGCCTGGCCTGGGTTATACTGCCGAACCGTTTTCCGGAGAAATTCATGAGCCGAGTGATTCTGTTCCTGACCCTGCTGGCGCTGGCCGTGACGGCCGCTGCCGAGACCATGCGTCTGTCCAAGCCAGTGGAAGTCTCCGACACCTACGAGGTGTTCGGCGCGCCGATGAGCGACAAGGAACGTGGCCTGCGGCTGAAGGACGTGATTGCACGGGAAGGGGAGTTCGACGGCCGGGAGGTGCGCGTCACCACGCGTGTGGCCAAGGTGTGCCAGAAGAAGGGTTGTTTCTTCATCGCCACCGACGGCGCCGCTTCGGCCCGGGTCACTTTCGCCGACTACGGCTTTTTCGTGCCCACTGACAGCAGTGGCAAGGACGTAACCCTGGTCGGCACCTTTGCCAAGGTGGAGCTGGACCAGGCGCAGGCCGAACACTACGCCGCCGACCTGGGTGAAGCGGAACCCGAACAGGCATCCGCCGGCCCCGAGTACGCCATCGTCGCGACCTCGGTGCTGATTCCCCGGGGCTGACCCCGGCCCGGTTTCACTGAACGACGGCCGCCGGACGACGCACGGTTCATGAGTCCGTTACCCCCCGCCCTCCTGAGCGCCGACATGGCCCTGCAGCGCCTGCGCAACGGCAATCGAAGATTCGTCGAGGGCCGTACGGAAGGCCACCATGACGCGGCCGCCCAGCGGCGCGACGTGGTCGGCGCTCAGAAGCCGTTTGCCATCATTCTCGGTTGCTCCGATTCACGTGTTCCGGCGGAGCTGGTCTTCGACCAGGGCCTGGGGGACCTGTTCGTGATCCGCGTGGCCGGCAACATCGTGGCGCCCTCCCAGGTAGGCAGCGTGGAGTTCGCCGCGGCCTCTTTCGGCACCCGGTTGGTGGTGGTGCTGGGGCACTCGTGCTGCGGCGCCATCCAGGCCACCGTGGACACCCTGCGCAAAGCGCCCGGGCTGCGCTCGGCGGGCCTGTCCGCCATCGTCGAACGTGTGACGCCGGCGGTGGCGCCGCTGGTGCAGGCGCATGACGGTGGCGACGACGCCCGGCTGCTCGCCGACGCCACGCGGGCGAACGTTCGGCACTCGGTCGCCCAGTTGCATGCCGGCTCGAACATCCTCGACGATTTGTGCCTGCGACATGGCCTGCGCATCATCGGGGCTCACTACCAGCTGGACACCGGCGAGGTGGAGTTCCTGGACTGAGCCGACTTGGCGGGGCGGCGTGGTAACCTCCGGTTGCGGAGATTTCTGTTCGCTCCATACCCAACAAGAAAGGAGACGGCTCATGAACGACAAAGCGCCTGCGCCCACCTGGTTCAAGGTGGTGGCCATTCTCGGTCTGCTGTGGAACCTGCTCGGTGTCATTGCATTTTTCTGGATCACCCTGCTGATGGAAAAACTGCTCACGCCGGAGGCGCTCGCGGCGCTTCCGGAGGCCGAACGCGCCTCGGTGGAAGCCCAGCTGGCCATCGTCCAGGCCACACCCGTCTGGGCTACCATCGCTTTCGCCGTCGCCGTGTTCGGCGGCTTCCTCGGCTGTGTTTTTCTGCTGATGCGCAAGAACCTGGCCGTACTGATGTTCCAGCTGTCCCTGGTCGGCCTGATCGTGCAGAACGTGCACAGCTACCTGGTGGCGAACGCCACCGACGTGTACGGCGCCGGCGCGATCGTGCAATCCGTGCTGGTGCTGGTCATCGCCGTGTTTTTGCTGTGGGTGTCGATGAAGGCCAGGAAAGAGGGCTGGTCGAGCTGAAACGCCGGCGGGGCGGTGCCTGAATCGTGATGGTGACCGTCCTCCTGAGCCTGCTCGTGCCCGCCGGGTTGCTGGCGGGGATCGCCCTGCCCCGCGCGCCCGGCCGGGCGGAGTTCGCGCTTGGCGCCCTGGCCATGGTCGCCGGGCTGCTGTTCGCCTGGGCGGTGTTCCCCTGGGACGTGAGCAGCCACTACCTGCGCAACGTGCTGCCGTGGCTGACGCTGGCGGCACTGGTCATCGGCTATCGACGGATCGGCTCCCGTGCGGCCGGGCCGCCGCCGCGCTGGCAAAGGGTGGCCGGTGGTCTCATCAACGGCGTGGTTTTCGTCTTCCTGGCCGGTCTGTGCTGGCGCGTGCTGCTGGGGTACCCGGCGCCGGACGGCGCCGTCGCCCTGACTTCGCCCCTGCGTGGCGGCGATCACGTGGTCGGGCAGGGTGGTGACAGTCCCTTCATCAATGCCCACCATGGCGCGCCACCGCAGACCCACGCCCTGGACATCCTGGCCCTGAACGGCGCCGGGCGTCGCGCCCGGTGGGGCGCCGCGCCGGAAGACCTGGAGGCCTGGGCCATTTTCGGACACCCCGTGTACGCGCCTTGCGACGGCCGTGTGCTGCTGACGGTCGATGCGCTGCCCGACCTGCCCGTGGGACGCCGTGATCGCGACAATCTCGCGGGCAATCACGTGGTGATCGAATGCCTGGGTGTCGAAGTTGTGCTGGCGCACTTGCGCCAGGGGTCGGTCAGGGTGCTGGCCGGCCAGCCGGTAACCACCCGGACACAGATCGGCGAGGTGGGCAACAGCGGCAACACCAGCGAGCCCCACCTGCACCTGCACGCCGAGCGAGGGGGGCCGCGCGGCGTGGTTCTCGAAGGTTCGTCCGTGCCCATGCTGATCGACGGGCGATACCTCGTTCGGAATGACGTATTCTGAGTGACTCGCCCGGCAGGGTGCGTTCCCGGCCGCCGGCGCGGCCCCGAAACCGGAGAGCAGACCACATGAAGCCGACAATCGGGTTACGACAGGTTCCGCGCGCTGGCCTGGCCATGTGCATCCTGGCCTGTGGCATGCTTCCGGCGCACGCCGACGAGGGCTGCCATGATCTCGGCCAGGTGGCCTTCATGTTGGGCGACTGGCAGGTGGAGACCGAGGGTACGGTCTTCGATGAATCCTGGTCCAGGAACGAAGACGGAACGCTTTCCGGCCGTGCCTCCTCGCACAAGTCCGGCAGCGACGAGATTCTGCAACGCGAGGTCATGTCCCTCGTTTTGGCTGGCGGTGTGCCCGCTTACGTCGTGGATGTCGGCGTCGACGGCAACGAGGTCACCTTCCTGATGGTGGATTGTGAAGGGCAGTCCGCCCGCTTCGAGAACCCCGATCACGACTTTCCCCAGCGCCTGTTCTACCAGTTGCGCGACGATGGCACGCTACGCGCCAGCGTCACGGATCTCGATGACAATGGCTTCGATCTCGACTTCGCTCCCGCCGGCGAAGGGGACTGAGCCCTGTCGCCCGAAAAGCCCCGCAGACTGCTGCCGCCTTTCTGGCTGGTCCTGTGCCTTGGCGCGGTGATCGCGCTGGACCGTTATCTGCCTGTCTGGACTTTCGACCTGCCAGCGCTGGGTCTGGTGGGCCGCGGCCTGGTCTTTGGGGGCGCCGCCCTGGTGCTGTGGCCGATTGTCCAGTTTCTGCTGGCGGGTACCGGTGTGGTGCCGTTCACGCCCGCCCACACGCTGGTGACCGGAGGCTTGTACCGGTTTTCCCGCAATCCCATGTATCTCGGCCTGAGCCTGATGCTGCTCGGCGGGGCGCTGATCGCCGGTAGCCTGGGCGCGTTGCTGCCGGTGCCCCTGTTTCCGTGGGTGATCCGCAAACGATTCATCGAGGGCGAAGAGCGGTTCCTCGAAGCGGCGTTCGGCGACGACTACCTGGAGTACAAGTGCCGCGTGCGGCGCTGGCTTTGAAGGAGGCACTTCCGTGCACCTGGGTCTGAGAGCACTGGAAACGTTCCTGCAGGCGCGACAGGCCGAGTCGCACCTGGTGCTGGTCACGGTGGTGGCCACCGAGGGATCCACCTACCGCAAACCCGGCGCCATGATGCTGGTCGACAGTGGGGGCGACTTCGCCGGCCTGATTTCGGGGGGCTGCCTGGAAGGCGACCTCGTGTCGCGTACACGGCGGGTGCTCGACTCGGGCCAATCGCTGGAAGTGAGCTACGACCTCAAGGACGACGACGAGCTGGTGTTCGGCCTGGGCCTGGGATGCGGTGGCGCCGTGAACCTGCTGCTGCAGCGCCTCGATCGAGCGGCGGGTTTCGAGCCCCTCGCTTCCCTGTTTCAGTGCCTGGCCGGCGGCGCCGCCTGTCGACTGGCCCTCGTCACCGATCCCGGCGACACCACCCTGGCGCTGGGCGAGGTGGCGCTGTCGGGCGGCGACGGCGCGACGCTCGGTCCCCCGGGTCTGCTGGTGCTGCTCGCCGAACAGGTCAGCCAGGGCGGCGACGGCCGGCGCGCGCGGTCCCTTCGCCTGGACACGCCGGAAGGTCCGGCGCGGGTGTTGCTGGTCGACGTGCAACCGACGCCGTGCGTGCTGATTTGCGGCGCAGGGCCAGACGCTGAACCCCTGGTGCGCCAGGTGGTCGGGCAGGGCTGGACGCCGGTGGTGTTCGACCACCGGCCGGCATTCGCGGACCCCGGGCGCTTTCCCGCGGACGCCGTGGTGGTCTGCGACCGTCCGGAGCGACTGGCCGAAGCGGTGGACCTGGCCCGGGTGGATGCCGCCGTGGTCATGAGCCACCACGTGGCGCACGATGCCGATTACCTGCGGGTGCTGGCCGCGCAACCGCCGACCTACATCGGGCTGCTGGGCCCGCGCGCGCGCCGCGATGACCTGCTCGACACCATCGGCGCCAGCGAACTGCGCGTCCATGGGCCGGCGGGCCTGGACCTGGGCGCCGAGCTGCCCGAGGCCATCGCCCTGGCGATCATGGCTGAGATCCACGCCGTACTGAATGAGCGCGACGGCGCCTCGCTGGACCGTGGTTGAACTGCACGCCATCCTGCTGGCTGCGGGCGGCTCCTCGCGACTGGGACGATCAAAGCAATTGCTGGAGTTTCGCGGCGAGTCCCTGGTGCGCCGGGCCGCCCGCCTGCTGTCCGGCGTGACGCCCAGCGTTTCAGTGGTTACCGGTGCGCGTGCGGGCGAAGTGGGCGAGGCCATGAACGGCCTCGACGTCGGCCTGCGCCACAACGTGCGCTGGCGCGAAGGCATGGGCGGATCGATCGCCCTGGCGACCCGGGACTTCGCGCCGGGCACACGGGCCGCGCTGATCATGCTGTGCGACCAGTATCTGCTGGAGGCCGATGATCTCGATGTCCTGGTGCATGCCTGGCGTGATCAGCCGGCGCGCATCACCGCCGCACGCTGGGCGGACAGCTTCGGTCCACCGGTGATTTTTCCCGGACGATTCTTCACGCACCTAGGGCGGTTGCGCGGCGACATGGGCGCTCGACAGCTGCTGGTTCAGCAGCGGGCCAACGTGCACTACGTCGACCTGCCACACGCTGCCGCCGATGTTGACGATGCGGCTGACCTGGAGCGACTGCGACGCATTCAGGCGGAGCACGTCGACGTCTGAATCGGGGTCAGCGTTCCAGGAGGTGACGCTGCAGAAACAGGTAGACCACCTGCTGGTAAATGGTGCGGTTGTCCTTCTTCTCATAGCCATGACCCTCGTTCATGGCGTTCACGTACCAGACGGTCTGGCCGCGTTCGCGCAGGGCCTCGACCATCTGTTCCGACTCACCCACCGGCACCACCGGGTCGTTGCGACCCTGCACGATGAGCAACGGGATGGAGATGCGCGCAACGTTGTTCAATGGACTGATCGATTCGAGGAAGGCGCGCATCTCGGGGTCACGTTCGTCGCCGTATTCGAAGCGCCGCAGGTCCCGGCGAAAGTCACCGGTGTTTTCCAGGTAGGTGACAAAGTTGCTGATGCCGGCACGGTCGACGGCCGCCACCAGTCGGTCGCTGTAATGCACCGCGCTGGCCAGCGACATGTACCCGCCGTAACTGGCGCCGAACACGGCCACGCGCTCGGCGTCCAGCGCGCGCTGGGTGGCGATCCAGTCCAGCAGGGCGCCGATGTCGCGCACCGCGTCCTCGCGGCGCCGCCCGTCGTCCAGTGACAGGAACCCCCGCCCGTAACCCAGCGAACCGCGCACATTGGGCGCCAGCACGGCCACGCCCATCTCACTCGCCCACATTTGCACCTGGGCGTTGAATGATGGGCGAAACTGGCTTTCCGGGCCGCCATGGATGTAGATCACCACCGGGTGTGGACCACGACCGGGCGGCACGAAGCGAAAGCCGGGAATGTGCAGCTGGCTGTCAGGGGTCAGGCCAGGGGCAGGGAAGCTGAACAGCCGCGGTTCGACCATGTCGTCCGGGTCCAGGCCGTCAACTTCTCCCCGGGTCCAGGCCCGTGGCCGCGAGGGCAGGCTGCCAAAGCGTCGCAGGCGAATCACGTTGACGTCGCCCGGCGAGGTGGGGGTACTCAGGGTGAATCCCAGCTGTCGGCCGTCGGCGCTGTATCGCAGGTCGCTGATCACACCCAGTGGAACGCCCCGTACGCTGCGGAAACTGAATTTGTCCGGTCGAAACAGGTACAGGCGGCTGACGCCGTGCTCGTTGGTCACGAACGCGCCTTGCCGGCCATCGGGCGAAAGGGCAAAGCCGGTGACGTCCCAGGGAATGTTGTTCTCCACCCAGCGCCGCTCTCCGTCAGGATCCAGCGGCGCCCAGCCGATTTCCGCGGCGTTACCGCGCAGGTTGCTGACGAAAAACACGCCCTGGTCGTCGGCGTCGAAACCCACCGCCACGTTACTGGTTTCGTACTCTGGATGACCGACCAGCTCGCGCAGGGCGCCGGTTTCGAGATCCAGCAGGTGAATCCGTGAGTCGGTGATGCCGCCGTACTGCTGGACCAGCAGGCGCCGCCCGTCGCGTGAGAACGCCACCGGCTTCCACAGCGCACCGTCGGGGGCGGCCAGAACCTGGCGTGCGGACCCGGGCGCATCGATGTCCATGATCCACAGGTCGTTGGCGGCGCCGTTGCGACGGGTCGATCGAAAGGCCAGGCGCTGCCCCGTGGCGTCCCAGACCATGCGATTGTTCAGCGCCTCGGGCGTGTCGGTCAGCGACCGCAAGTCACCGGAGCGAGGGTCCAGCAGGTGAATCTGGTCGAAGGCGTTGCCGCCGAGATCCGTGGTGAACGCCAGCAACTCACCACCGGGCTGTCGCGCGACTTCGCGGACCGGTTCAGACAGGCGGGTGAGGCTGCGCGGCTCGCCACCGGGGCGGTCCAGCGCCTGAATCTGGCTGACGCCGGCGGCCAGGCTGCGCAGGTAGAGGGTTTCGCCGTCCAGCGACCAGTCCAGCATGTCGCTGCTGGTCAGCTGCTGGTAACGGTCCAGGCGTCCGGCGAGGTCTTCCGTAATGGGTGGGACGCCCTCCAGCAGCAATTGGCCATCGTTGACCCACCGGCGCTGCGGCAGGTCGTCCGGCCACGCGGAAGCCACGGCCAGCGTCAGCAGGCCGGTGAGTACCCCGGAAAGGGTTTGCATAGGCAGCGCGCCGGGCTTCAAGCCGGACGGCGGCGGCCGGGTTCGTGAGCCTTTGTGATGATGTTGTCGAAACCCGAAGATTGCCCGATTGTCAGCAGGGGACGGCATGGTCGGCACGCTGGGTGAGGGGCTATACTCTCGCCACGGAGCGCCTGCCCATGAATCCACTGCACATCATCATACTCGCCGCGGGTGAAGGAACCCGCATGAAGTCACGCTTGCCCAAGGTGCTGCATCCCGTGGGCGGTCGGCCCATGCTCGGCCACGTGCTGGACCGCGCCGCCGATCTGTCCCCGGCCGGCCTGCACGTGGTGTTCAACCCGGAGGCGGAAAGCGTGCGCGAGGCTTTCGACGACCAGGCCATCAGCTGGGCGCCCCAGGCGGATCGCCTGGGAACCGGCCATGCCGTGATGCAGGCCATGCCCGACATACCGGACGAAGCCGACGTGCTGGTGCTCTACGGCGACATTCCACTGGTCGACCCGCGGGCCCTGCGCGCGTTGCGCAGCGAACACGAAGGCGAACTCAGTCTGCTGAGTATGAAACCGGGTAATCCCACCGGGTACGGCCGGGTCGTACGTGACCTGTCCGGCGCGGTCGAGTCCATCGTGGAGGAGCGCGACGCCGACGAGGACATCCGCGCCATCGGCGAAGTGAATACCGGAATCATCCTGGCCCACGCCGGCGCCCTGCGGGGGTGGCTCAACCGTCTGGGCCGTGACAACAGCCAGGGCGAGTACTACCTGACCGACATTTTCGCCCTGGCCCACGACGATGGCGCGGTGATCGGCAGCGTGGTGGCCGAGGACGCCACACGCCTGGAAGGCGCCAACGACCGCGTGCAACTGGCGCGGCTCGAGGCCCGTCACCGGGCCATCGAGGCCGAGCGCCTGATGCTGGGCGGTGTGACCCTGCGCGATCCGCTTCGCGTGGACATTCGTGGTCGTGTCGAGGCCGGCGTCGACGTCACGCTCGACGTCAACGTGGTCCTGGAAGGCGACGTGCGGCTCGGTGACGGCGTCAGCGTCAGCCCTGGCTGCACCCTGAAAGACTGCGACCTGGCGCCCGGCACCCGCGTTCATGCGCACAGCGTGCTGGAAGGCGTGGTGACCCGCGGACCCTGCGACATCGGGCCATTCGCCCGGGTTCGGCCTGGCACGGAACTCGCCGCCGGCACGCGCATCGGCAATTTTGTCGAAACCAAGAACGCCGTGCTGGGTGAGAACAGCAAGGCCAGCCATCTCACCTACCTGGGTGACAGCGAGATCGGCGCCGGTGTGAACATCGGCGCTGGCACCATCACCTGCAACTACGACGGGGTGAACAAACACCGTACCGTGATCGGAGACGGTGCTTTTATCGGTTCCGACTCGCAACTGGTGGCGCCGGTAACGGTGGGCGAAGGCGCAACGATCGGCGCCGGGTCCACGGTCAG
>JAUIJU010000159.1 GCA_030431095.1 Gammaproteobacteria bacterium
GGCGAACACGTGGCCTTCGCGCGCCTCCACGCCGGGTCCGGTGGTCACGTGCCAGCCGAAGTGGTCGTCGCCGTCGCCGCGCCGGTTGCGCTCGAAGGACGCACGGCTGTTCATGAAGGTGTTGTGCCAGGCCTGCACATGGGCTGAATTGAGCACGCGCAGGCCCTTGTCGTTGTCCACCAGCAGATTGCCCGCCACGATGGCGCCGTCGGAAATCTCGAAAAAGATGCCGTCCGTGGTGCCCTCGATCCAGTTGTTCACGATCATCCCGTCGCGGTTGCCCACGTCGTACCACACGCCGTTGGAGCCCGGGTGGTCGATCAGCAGGTTGTCACGAAACACCACCCGCCGGGTCTGGTTGAAGATTTTCACCGCCGAGGCGTAGTAGCCGGTCAGCCCCTCGATGTTGTTGCGTCGGATCAGGTTGCGTTCCAGCAGCACGTCGGACGAGCCGATCACGTAGATGCCTTCGGTGCCGGTGTCGCTGACCAGGGTGTTGCGGATCACCAGGCCGTCGCCGCGGAAATAGCCGGCGACGCGCGAGCAGAACGAGATCTCCAGGTGTTCCAGCACCGTCCCGGTGATCACCTTGCCGAACGTGGCGGGGTCGGCCGGGCCCACGGGCTCGTCGGTGGGTTCCTCGTGCATGGTGATCTGGCGTTCGCCCTCCACCTCCAGGCAGCGGTAGGCGTACTGGGTGATGGTCAGGCCGCGGATGACCGGGCCCCGCCCGTCGTTGGGCTTGCCGTGAACCTCGCGGCTGGTACGGATGATGGCGCCGTCGTGTGCGGTGATCTCCACCAGTCGATCGGTGGGGTCGGCGCCCAGGTACACGTAGCCGTTCTCGTGGTCGATGAAATAGGACTGCTCGTCCAGTTCGCCTTCCCAGCCCACCGAGCGCAGGTGGACGCCGTCCAGGAACACCATGTCGTTGTCGAAGCGATGCAGGGGGGTGCGCATACCCTCGCGCTCGCGCCGCCACCAGCCCATGGGCTCGGTCGGAAACAGGGTGTCCCAGGCAGTGCGCCACACGCCGTCCCGCAGCTGCTCCCAGTCCTCAGCCACGCGCGTGCCCTTCAGCACCGGGCGCTCACGGCCGTAGGGTTGCAGGGTCACGCCCTGGTTGAGCAACAGGCCGCCGGTGCGGTACACGCCGCCGCGCAGCACGATGGCATCGCCGGTCACCACCTTGCTGATGGCGTGTTCGAGGCGCGTCGGTGCGTCCGGAGAATCGCCGGCGGCATCTTCGGCCCCGTCTGGCGCCACGTAGTACACGGTGCCGGCTTCGGGCACCTCGTAAAACTGCTCGATTGGCCCATAGGGGCCGCCGGACGGTTGGGCCAGGGCCAGTGGGGGCGCCAGGAACAAGGTGAGGAACAGGTACGAGAGGCTGCGCATGGGGTCTCCGGTCAGCGAGCGGGTGTCATGGTAGCGTGCTGGTGCCGACCTACTGGAACATGCGCCCGACGCGGAAGCGCCAGGCCGCGATCACCAGCAACACGACGGAGTACGCCGCCAGCACACCAAGCCAGGGCCAGGCCAGCTGGAACACGTTCAGACCCTCCCACAAGGCGCCGCGAAACGCCTCGATGCCCCAGTAGACCAGGCTGAATTTGCCGATGGCCTGCATCAGGGAGGGCATCCACTGCAGCGGGACCCAGGCGCCGCTCATGGCGGTCATGCCCAGGATCAGCAAGGTGCCCACGCCCTGCGCCTGCTGCGGCGTGCTGCACAGGGCCGCCAGGACCATGCCGAAGGCGGTGCAGGCCGAGGCGCTGAGCACGCAGACCACCAGCAGGGTCGGAAAGTGGCTCCAGATATCGATGTCGAACAAAAAGGACGAAGCAATGAACAGGGTCAGCGCCTGGATCACCCCGAGCGACAGGTTGAACAGGTACTTGGACCACAGGATGTGGGTGCGGCGCA
>JAUIJU010000160.1 GCA_030431095.1 Gammaproteobacteria bacterium
CCGCAGGGCTGGACCCACGAGCAGGACAACGTCAAGGTGGTGCGCGACGGCGAAGCCGTGGTCGACACCCTGGTGCGGGAGTTCGGCTTCAACGACTACCGCAACATCGAGGGCTTCGACTTCACCCCGGCCTACGACTACTGGGATGATACCGACGAGTACTGGGCCTCGGTGCGCCAGGCCTGGAACAGCCGCCTCGACCAGGGCCAGACACTGACCCTCAACACCTCCGTAGACGGCATGGTCATCATCATGGACACCTTCGAGCAGGCGGAAAACGCGGCCGACACCTCGGTGGCCGAAGAGCGTCAGAACATCGAAAACCTGCTGCAGGAATGGACCACCGTGACCCCGCCCGGCACGGAATCCACCGCCCAGGCCGACTGAGCGGCAGCAAAACCGAGTGTGTTCTTCGACCCCGCCACGGCGGGGTTTTTTTTGCTACCGTGAACGTATGAACCTGAGCATTTTTTCCGAGACTGGCCACCTGCGCAGCCTGATGACCCACCGCCCGGGCCCGGAGATCGACAACATGCCGCCGGACCTGATGGAGGAATTGCTGTTCGACGACATCCTCCACGGCGCCACCGCCCGCGAGGAGCACGGCCTGTTCACCCGCGCCATCGAGGCCTTCGGCGTGGAAAACCTGGACTTCACCGACCTGCTGGCCGAAGCGCTGGCGCTGGACGCCGGGGCCACGAGTGACCTGCTGCGCCGTATTGCGGAACGCGAGCACATGCGTCCTGAACTGCTGGAGCGCCTGGAGGGCCTGTCCCCGGCTGAGCTGACCGGCGCCCTGGTCGGCGGCCTGCCGGCGGCGGCGGCGGACATGAGCCCGGAGCACTACTTCGAGCTCTCCCCGCTACCCAACCTGCTGATGTCGCGCGACGCGCAGGCGGTGCTGGGCGAGGGCCTGCTGATCGCCTCGATGAAGCGCCGCGCCCGTGCGCGCGAGACCACGCTGAGCGCCTTCCTGTTTTCCAATCACCCGCGCCTGGCGAGCAACCCGCACTACCTGGACGTGGAACAGTCCCCGCAGGCCGGCCACCACGCGCGCTTCGGGCAGCTGACCCTGGAGGGCGGCGACGTGCTGGTGCTGCGCGAGGGGGTGATCACCGTGGGGGTGTCGGAACGCACCATGGAGCGCTCCATCGACCTGCTGGCCGACACCTTGCGGCGGGTGGGCGCCTTCCGGCACCTGATCATGGTGCGCATGCCCATGAGCCGTTCACAGATGCACCTGGACACCATCTTCACGCGCATCTCGGACGACCAGTGCCTGGTGTTTCCGCCCATGTTCGAGGAAGGCTACGCCGAGACCCTGAGCACGGTGTCCATCGACCTGGAGTCGAACGCGGTGGACCCCGGCCGCCGTCACCGCTCGTTTTTCGACGCCTGCCAGGCGGCCGGCGTGGACCTCGAACCCATCGCCTGCGGGGGACGCGAAGACCACATCATGCAGCGCCGCGAACAGTGGACCGACGGCGCCAACTCCTTCGCCCTGGCCCCGGGCCTGATCTTCATGTACCGGCGCAACGAGGCTACCCTGGCCGAACTCGACCGGCACGGTTACGGCATCGTTCCCGTGGAATCCTTTATCGACGACCCGGCGGACACGCTCGACAGCCACGCCCGCGGCAAACGCTACGCCATCACCCTGCCCAGCTCGGAGCTCTCGCGCGCCCGCGGCGGACCGCGCTGCATGACCTGCCCGCTGGTGCGCGAGGCGGTCGTTTAGGGCGTGGTGAACGCGACCTAGGAGCCATTCGCGTCCCGGGCCGGGGCGGACAGGCCAGGCGCCGCGGCTGGCGGCGCGGCGGGCGTAGCGAACCAGCCCTGCGTCCGGTTGACCAGCGCCACCAGCGACAGCATCACCGGCACCTCCACCAGCACCCCGACCACCGTGG
>JAUIJU010000161.1 GCA_030431095.1 Gammaproteobacteria bacterium
TCATGAACTGGCTGTTCAAATTTTTTCCCAAGGAACTCTATTGAGGAAACCACGCAGGGGCGATGCTTCCCACCCGACATGCTGGCGAACCGGTCAGCGATTCGCGCTGGCGGTGTTCGCCGCCGGGGTATTGGGCGCCTGCGCCGCGCAGCCGAAGGTGCCGTGGAGCGCGAGCCTGTCACCCTGGCCCGAAGCGCTCGACGACGCCGGCAGCTGGGTGGACGGGCGGGCGCGGTACCGGGAGATTTTTTGCGCCGTGAACCGGGAGCGGGGCCAGGAATTGCCCGATTACCGCCTGTGTGAATCGTCTTTGCTGACCGTAGGCCAGGAAGGCCCCCCCACCGGCCGGCCGGTGTCGCTGGGCCAGAGCCGGTCCGGGTTGGTCGGGCTCATGGTACCCGGGGTGGGCTGGCAATGCGTGCGCAACTGGCTGGACTACGACAATTCGGCGCCGGAGCACGTGGCCCGCTTCGGCTTCGCGATGGCGCTGGTCGAGGTGGACGGGCTGTCCAGTTCAAGCCGCAATGCCCGGCAGGTGCGTGACCACGTTCTGTCCCTGCGCGAAGACTGGCGTGACCGACCGCTGGTGCTGATCGGGTATTCCAAGGGTATCGGTGACATTTTCGAGGCCCTGGTCGCGTTTCCCGAGGTGGCGGAGCGCGTGGATGCCGTGGTGAGCTTCGCCGGCGCCGTGCGGGGTTCGGTGCTGGCCGGGGAGTACGAGCAATCCACGGTGAACCTGCTGACCTGGCTGCCGGGCTCGGAATGCGACAGCGGTGACGCGGGCGCCCTGGAAAGCCTGCTGCCCGAAGTCCGCAACGAATGGCTGGCGACCCACGAGCTGCCGCCTCACATTCGCTACTACTCGGTGGTTTCCTTTCCGGAGCCGGAGCGCGTTTCCGTGGGGCTCAGGCCCAGCTGGCGCAAGATCGGGGCCCTGCAGGACGCGCGCAACGACAGCCAGGTGGTGTTCTACGACCAGGTCATTCCCGGCTCTACCTTGCTGGCGTTCGCCAACGCCGACCACTGGGCCATGGCGGTGCCGGTGGCGCGGCAGCACGAGTTCGCCGCCTCGACCTACGCCAGCCAGAACGACTATCCGCGTGAAGTCATGCTCGAGGCGCTGCTGCGCTACGTGGAGGAAGATCTCGGTGTGGCCGGGGAGGCCGGGGATGGGCCCTCCCGCAGGCTTCCCGTGACCGCCGATCCCGATTCAGGCTAGGCGACGAAGTCGAAGAACTGAAGGTCCATCTCGCCATCCACGCAATCGAGGATGGGCGGGACCAGGCGGTGATGGAATTCCGCCTCCTGGTGAAACTCGAACGCCTCGCGGTCCCTGAAACGCGCGTACACGATGTAGCGACTGCGTTCCTCGGCGTGGCGGACCACATCGTAAACCAGCAGTCCCGGCTCCTTGTCATGGGAGATTTCCGACAGTTCGGTTTGTAGCCGTTCGAAGTCCGCCTCACGGCCTTCGGCGACGTTCAGGGTGGCGATGAATACAACCTGGCTCATAGTCCCAGCTCCTCGCGTATCTGTTCCTGGAGTTTGAATTTCTGGATCTTGGTGGACGAAATCGGCCAGGCGTCGACAAAGCGCACGTGGCGCGGCACCTTGAACCCGGCGATGCGTTCCTTGCAGAAGGCGATCAGTTCGTCGGCGCCGGCTGTCCCACCCGGCTCGAGTTCGATGAAGGCGGCCGCCACCTCGATCAGTCGTGGATCGGGAATGCCGACGACCTGCGCCAGCTTCACGGCATCGTGCTGCTGCAGACAGCTCTCGATCTCCACCGCGGCCACGTTTTCGCCGCCGACCTTGAGCATGTCGCGGGTGCGTCCGTGAAACATCAGCTGGCCGTTTTCGTCAATGGAGACCAGATCGCCCGAGTGGA
>JAUIJU010000162.1 GCA_030431095.1 Gammaproteobacteria bacterium
AAACCCACTCCCGCCAGCCCAGGGTCAGGGGGGAAAGACCAGCTGCATTCATGGTGTTGTGCGACGGGTGAAGGAATCCTTTCATCGTAGCAAAACCGCGCTGCCAGGAATATTTGGGTCGGCTGCGAATCCGGCGGGCGGGCGGAACCGACCATGCAGGACCCCTGCCCCGAGCGCGGGTCGACGGGACCTGCAGAATTGGCTATAGCCGGAATGCCAAACTGGCTATAGACGATTTGCCGAAGTGGCTATAGCCACCATGGCAACCTGGCTATGCACGTTCAATCGAATGGGCGATAGGCAACGCGCCAGGCTGGCCGGTAACCCTCGTGCCGGGTGCTGCCGGGCGCTCGCCCGGAATGCCGCCGTCGATTTTGCGTACACTGGCGTCTTTTCCGGCACACACCTGGACTGACACCATGAATAAAACCCTGTTTGCCCTCGCCGCATCCGCGCTGCTCTGCGGCCCAGCGCTGGCCGACGACCTGGCGACGAGCGTCAAGGCCGATTACGACGACTACCTGTGGCCCCTGTTCGAGCACTTTCACCGCAACCCGGAGCTCTCCACGATCGAGAACGCGACCGCGGCGCGCATGGCCGAGGAGCTCCGCGCGGCCGGCTACGAGGTGACCGAGGGCGTGGGCGGCACCGGCCTGGTGGCCATGCTGGAAAACGGTGACGGGCCACTGGTCATGATGCGCGCCGACATGGACGGCCTGCCGGTGCAGGAACTGGCCGAGCTGGAATACGCCTCAACGGCGCAACAGGTCAGCCCCATCACCGGCGAAACGGTGTACACCATGCATGCCTGCGGGCACGACGTGCACATCACCTCGCTGGTGGGCACTGCACGGCAGATGGTGGCGCGCAAGGACGACTGGAGCGGCACCCTGATGCTGCTGGTGCAGCCGGCCGAGGAAATCGGCGCCGGCGCCAAGGCCATGCGCGCCGACGACATCTGGACGCGCTTCGGCCAGCCTGACTACGCCCTGGCCTTTCACGTCAGCGCCAACGACGAGGCGGGTTTCGTCAATGTCAGCGAAGGCAGCCCCTACGCCGGGGCGGACTCGGTGGACATCCTCATCCACGGCGTGGGCGGTCACGGCGCCTCGCCACACCAGACCAGGGACCCGATCGTGCTGGGCGCGCAGATTGTCATGGCGCTGCAGACCCTGGTTTCGCGTGAACTGCCACCGCGCACGCCGGGCGTGGTCACGGTCGGCTCTTTTCACGCCGGCACCAAGCACAACATCATTCCCGGCGAGGCGCGCCTGCAGCTCACGGTGCGCAACACCAGCGAGGAAACCCGCGCCACGCTGTTGAGCGGCATCGAGCGGATCGCGAAGAACCTGGGACGTGCCGCGGGGCTGCCCGAGGACCGACTGCCGGAAGTCACCGTCTCGGAAGACTTCGTGCCACCCACCAGCAACACCCCGGAACTGGCGCAGCGGCTCAGGGGCGCCTGGCAGGCATCGCTGGGCGAGGCACGGGTGGGCCACGTGCCGACCAAGGGCATGGGCGCCGAGGACTTTCCCTTCTTCACGGTGGACCCGGACATCCCGACGGTCTACTGGGCGGTGGGCGGCACCCCGGCGGAGGACTTCCGCGCGGCCGAGAATGGCGGCCCGCCGGTGGCGGGACATCACTCGCCCTACTTCAAGGTCTCGCCCGAGCCGTCCGTGCGCACCGGGGTCGAATCCACGGTGGTCGCCCTGATGGAACTGATGGGAACCTCGCCTTGAGCCGGCGCCTTGAGCCGGCGCCCTGAGCACGCCGGGGCCGGCACCACGCAATGGTCCCGGCCGAGCGACCGGTCAAGCGCGCCGTCGGTGTGAATCATGCCCTGGGGTCGATCTCGAGCCTGAATGATGTTTTTGG
>JAUIJU010000163.1 GCA_030431095.1 Gammaproteobacteria bacterium
CGCCGCGCCGGCGTGCTGCTGCACCCCAGCAGCCTGCCGGGAGAGGGGTACACCGGGGACTTCGGCGACAGCGCACGGCGCTTCATCGACCTCATGGCTACAGCCGGCCTGCAGGTGTGGCAGGTGTTGCCCCTGAGTCCGACCCACGCGGACCGCTGCCCTTACCAGTCGGTCTCGGTGCACGCGGGCAACCCCGACCTGATCAGCCTGGACAGGCTGGCCGAGGCCGGCTGGCTCGACCCGGACCAGGTGGCCAGCGGCCGGTTATCGCCGGACGCCAAACGCGACGCCCTGGACGATGCCGCGGCGTCCTTTCTCGACCAATTGCAACGCGAGCCGGATTCTCCGCTGGCACGCACCTACCGCGATTTCCTGGCCGACGCCGGGTTCTGGCTGGAGGACTATGTGCGCTTCCAGGCCTTCAGGGACGACCTGGACAAGGCGCCCTGGGCAAGCTGGCCGCAGGGGCTGCGCGACCACGACGAGGCGGCCTGTGCGCGGCGCGCGCGCGAACTGGCGCCGCAGCTGGAGTCGCTGCGCTTTCGCCAGTTCGTCTTTCACCGCCAGTGGCACGAACTCAGGCAGTACGCCAGCGAGCGCGGCATACTGCTGTTCGGCGACATGCCCATTTATGTGCACCTGGAAAGTGCCGACGTCTGGGCCCACCAGTCCCTGTTCGACCTGGACGCGTCGGGCCGGCCAAATACCGTGACCGGGGTGCCGCCGGACTATTTCTCCGCCGAGGGCCAACTGTGGGGCAACCCCCAGTACGACTGGCAGCGCATGGCGGACGACGGGTTCCAGTGGTGGCTGCAGCGCTTCGCCTCCGCCGCCCAGCAGTTCGACATGGTGCGCATCGACCACTTCCGTGCCCTGGATGCCTTCTGGGAGATCGCCGCGGACGCCGACAGCGCCCGGGAGGGCCGCTGGGTACAGGCGCCCGGCAGGACCCTGCTGGAATTGGTGCGCAAGCACTGCCCGGAGTTATGCCTCGTCGCGGAGAACCTCGGCACCATCAGCCCGGAGGTTGAGCAACTGCGCAGGGACTTCAACCTGCCCGGCATGCTGATCCTTCACTTTGCCTTTGACGGCAACCCGCAAAATCCCTACCTCACTCACATGCACGACGCCAACGAGGTGGTATACACCGGCACCCACGACAACGACACCACAGTGGGGTGGTTCGCCAGTCTCGACGCGGACACCCGGGCGCGGGTGCTGGCGTATTTCGGCAACCCCGATGAGCCAATGCCGTGGATGTTGATTCGCCAGGCCATGTGCTCACCGGCCAACACCGCCATCGTGCCGTGGCAGGATTTCCTCGGCCTGGACGGTACGCACCGCATGAACACGCCGGGCACCCTCGAGGGCAACTGGCTATGGCGTTTCGACTGGCCCGACGTGCCGGTGGGGCTGGCCGGCCGCATCCGGGACCTGTTGGCGGCGTGTGACCGCCTGCCCCCGGCATCAGCCAGCCCCGGAGAATCCCGGGGGGATACCCCGCCGGCGATGAAAAGCGCATAGCCCCACAAGAAAAACGTATAGCCCACTAAAGGTATACATCTGTATACTTTTTTTTAAAAGCGGGATAAGATGCCCGGGATGTAGAGAGCGGTGCGCAGCCGGAAACCCGTTCGCCCGCTCACCCAAGCTGACAGTGGAGAACACCATGGCCGAAGTCGCCCAGAACCTGCCCCCGATCCAGGATATTTTCGACCCGCACTCGCGGGAGTACATGGACAACCCCGTGCCCCAGTGCCTGGCGCTGGCGGAGCGCGGCCCGATCGTCTGGTACGAACCCTGGCAGGCGTGGATCGTTACCCGCATGGAAGACATCATGGCCTGCTGGCACAAGGAGCCGCTGTCGTCGGAC
>JAUIJU010000164.1 GCA_030431095.1 Gammaproteobacteria bacterium
CGCCTGCCGGAAGGCCTGGTGCTGACCGACACGCGCCGTGCCCGACACGCCATCCGCCGGGGCGGCCTCAAGGCCAACCGCTTCACCATTCGGCTGCGTGACGTCAGTGGCGATCTCTCGGCCATCGAGCGCCGGCTGGGGGTGATCGCCGACGGCGTCCCCAACTATTTCGGCGAACAGAGGTTCGGTCGCAAGGGCGAGAATCTGGCGCGCGCCCGTCGGCTGTTCGATGGCCGCCTCGCCGACGCGCCGCGTTTCGAGCGAGGCCTGTATCTCTCCGCCGCCCGCTCCCAGCTGTTCAACCGGGTGCTGGGCGAGCGGGTGCGGCGAGGCCACTGGAATCAGCTGATGGACGGCGAGGTGGTGATCCTGGACGGCTCGCGCAGCTGGTTTGCCCTGGAGGATGAACCCGCTACGCTGCAAAGGCGCCTCGCCACCCACGACATCCACCCGTCCGGCCCCCTGCACGGCATCGGCGAGACCGCGGTTCGCGGTGAATGCGCCAGGTTAGAAGCGGAAGTCATGGCCACCGAACCCGAACTGGCCGCGGGTCTCGAGGCGCGCCGCATGCGCGCCGAGCGTCGAGCGCTGCGCCTGGTGCCGCGCGGCCTGGCGTGGGCGTGGTCGGACTCCGACCTGGAACTGCGCTTCGAGCTGCCGTCCGGGACCTACGCCACCACGGTGTTACGGGAACTGGCGGCACTGGAAACCTCTGATTGAATCCGTGCGGATCACGCCTCACGCCATTGTCCAGGCCGGAGGGCCTCCAGGGACCACTGCCCCACCTCGGCGCGCACCAGGCGCAGGGTCGGGTGGCCCACGGCAGCGGTCATTCTTCGCACCTGGCGATTTCGGCCCTCGGAAATACAAAGAACCAGCCAGGTGGTCGGAATATGGGCGCGATAACGAATCGGAGGGTCCCGGTCCCATAGGGCCGGCGCCGGATCCATGCGCTGCACGCGGGCCGGGCGGGTGCGGCCGTCGTTCAGGGTAACGCCGCGACGTAGCCGCGCCAGGGCGTCATCATTCGGCTCACCCTCGACCTGGACCCAGTAGGTCTTGGGCATTTTTCGGCGCGGGTGGGTCACACGCTGCACCAGCGGCCCGGAATCGGTCAGCACCAGCAAACCTTCGGAGTCGAAATCCAGGCGCCCGGCTACACGCAGTGCCGGATCGTCGAAGAAGGTGGAAAGCGTGGTCTTGTCGCCCGCCGCGCGAAACTGGGACATGACGCGGAACGGCTTGTTGAACAGGACGACACGCGCCATGACGATCCCTTCCTAACCCGACCAGGAGCGCACCAGGCGAAAATGACGCTTGGAAAAATCGCGCCCCAGCCAGCGCTCCAGGCGGGCGATGATCCGGTGCTTTCGTTCGCGACCCGTCAAGCGATGGTCTGCCCGGAATTCGAAAGAAGGATTGGCGTGCCGGGCGATCCAGTCGGCCATCCCGGCCGGGTGGCTGCCATCGAACACACTGACCTGCTCCGGGTCGAGGTCGCCGTACGCGTCCTGGAAGGCCTGTTTCTCCGACCAGTACTGGTTGCCAGTGGCCGCCTTGGCCTTGATGTAGCGTTCATGCCGGGCGTTGCCGTAGTGGTAGATGGGCAGGTTCAGGGCCGCCGCGCGGGGATATCGGGTCCGGCGCTTGTTGCGCCCACCGTGCCATTTCCGGTCCCGGATGACCGCCCAGTAGAGGCCGTCTGGCGCAATGGCCCGCAGGTTGTTGCGCAGGATACGCGTGGCCTTGCGGTAGACCTGGGACGAGACGTGCAGGTGCCGGGTGTCACCGTAGAAATGCAGGTAGTCGAAGGCCAGGGCCTCCACCTCGGCGTCGCCCAGGTAGTGCGCC
>JAUIJU010000165.1 GCA_030431095.1 Gammaproteobacteria bacterium
TTGCCATCATAAATCAGGTACTCGCGTCGCTGCAGCCACGCGTCACGCAAAAACACGTACGGATCGTAGGCGTTGCGATAGGCCTCGTCCTGCGGCAACAGCGAGGCGCGGATCTGGACGAGGTCCACGGCGATCGGCCAGTAAATGCCTTCTTCGCGCGCCGCGATCGACACGGGATTGAAATAGCCGAAGAAACTGAAGCCCAGGGTGTCGCGCACCGTACGCGGGCCGAGGAAGGGAATCACGAAGTACCGGCTGTCCTCCCAGCCCCAGGTCGCGAAGGTCTGCCCCAGGTCCTCGTCGTGCTGGGGGATGCCGCCCATGGAGGCAATATCGATGAACCCCAGCAGGCCGAAAATCGTGTTGGCCAGGAAGCGCTCGGTGCTCTCGCCGAACTCGCTGAACTTGCCCTGCAACAACTGGTTGAATCCGGTCACCGGGTAGTTCAGATTGCGGAAAAAGTTGCCGATACCCCGCTGCACCGGCTCGGGCGTGATGGTGTCGTAGCCCCTGGCCAGGGGGCGCAGGATCGCCTGGTCGAAACCGTCGTTGAATGCGCTGACCTTGCGGTTGTAGCCCTCCCACGGGTCGTTGACCGGGTCGGTATGCCGGTTCTGGGTGCCGGCGCAGGCGGACAGCCCCAGGGCGACCAGGAGCAGCAGTGGCCATTGAGCGAGGCGACGCGTCACTGGTCGCTGAGTTCCAGCTCACCGGCTTTCAGCCGCGCCGTGACCGCCTCGATGCCGTCGGCCTGCACCTGGGGCTGAATCTGGTTGCGGTAGGTGGTCACGTAGGAAATTCCCTCCACGATGACGTCGAAGGCCTTCCAGCCATCGTCGGTCAGGCGCAGCATGTAGTCCACCGGAACATGGTTGCCGTTGTCGGTGTGAATTCGGGTGCGCACGCGGGTGGCCCGTTCGTTGGGTTCGCCACGCAGTGGCAGCACCTCCATCTGTTCGCGATCACGGTAATGCGCCACGCCGCTGGCGTAGCGCTCGATCAGCACGCCGCTCATGGTGTCGGCGAAGGCGCTGACCTGTTCGTCCGTGGCGCCCCGTCCGGCGCGTCCCAGGATCAGGCGCGCGGAGTATTGCAGGTCCAGGGCGGGGAGCAGCTCCGAGCGCACCAGTTCGTGAAGGGCCGCCGGATTGTCCCGATACGCCTCGCCGTTCGCGTCCAGTTTCGCCAGCAGGTCGCCGGCCACCTGGCGGACGCGTTCTTCGGGGCCGGGCTGAGCCCATGCGGCCACCGGCAGGGCCAGGGCCAGCAGCAGGGCGCCACAACGTGCGCGCAGGGTCAGGTTCATTCTTCCTCTCCTTCGCCGTCGCCGGCGTTGAACAGGTACTTGGACACCAGTTGTTCCAGGACGACTGCGGATTGCGTGATGATCAATTCGTCCCCGTCGGCCAGGTACTCGAAGGCGCCGCCGGGTTCCAGGCCGACATAGCGGTCGCCCAGCACGCCGCTGGTGAGTATGGACGCGCTGGTGTCGTAGGGAATCGCGTCGTAGCGGCGGTCCACGCGCAGGTCGACCACGGCCTCGAAGGTTTCGGCGTCCAGCCGGATGGCGTCGACCACACCCACGGCCACGCCGCCGATCTTGACCGGAGCGCGGGGTTTGAGGTCCGCGACATTGGTGAAGCGGGCGGACACGACGTAGGTTTCGTCACCCAGTGTGCTGCCGAAATCGGTGGCCTGCGTGGACAACCACAGCAGGGCGCCCAGCCCAAGCAGCAGGAACACCCCGGATGCGAATTCGACCTTGTAGTTGGCTCTCATGTTGCGATGAATCCTCTCAGCTGAGGAATGAAGTCATAATGAAGTCGAACACCAGCACCAG
>JAUIJU010000166.1 GCA_030431095.1 Gammaproteobacteria bacterium
TTGTCCGGGTAAGGCAGTAGCCCGAGCACGTGGCGCATGGCCTCGAGCCGGCCGCGCTTCTTGTCGTTGCTGCGCACCACGGTCCAGGGCGCGTGTTCGGAGCTGGTGCGCTCGAACATCGCCTGCTTGGCATGGGTGTACTCGTGCCACTTGTCGAGCGAGGCCAGGTCCGTGGGACTCAGTTTCCACTGGCGCACCGGGTCGATGCGGCGGATGGTGAAGCGCGTGTTCTGCTCGCGGGGCGACACCGAGAACCACAGCTTGATCAGGTAGGTGCCGGCGCGGGTGATCATGCGCTCGAACTCCGGCACCGCGACCATGAAATCGTCGTACTGCGTTTCCGTGCAATAGCCCATCACGTGTTCGACCACCGCGCGGTTGTACCAGCTGCGGTCGAACAGCACGAGGCGACCGGTGGTGGGGAGATGTTGCACGTAGCGTTGGAAGTACCACTGCCCCATCTCCTTCTCGGTCGGCTTGGACAGCGCCACCGTGTCCACGTAGCGGGGGTCGAGGTGTTCCATGAACCGCTTGATCGTACCGCCCTTGCCGGCGGCGTCCCGGCCCTCGAACAGCACCACCACGCGCTGGCCGGTTTCCTGGATCCACTCCTGGGCCTTCAGCAATTCGACCTGCAGCAGGCGTTTCTCGTGGTTATAGGCGTGCCGTCCGAGCTTTCTCCCGTAGGGATAACCTTCGCGCCAGCTGTCCACGGGAAAGCCGTCGGGTCCGATCAGTACGGGATCGTCGACCTCGTCGAAGGTGTCGCGCACCGTGAAACCGTGTTCGATCAACTCCTCCTCGTCCAGGTTTCGGAGCAGCTTGATGATCTCCTTCAGTTCGACCTGCTGGTTGTCACTCATGGTGGGTTCCTCCCGGCGCTCCAGCCTAACCCGTGGATGTTGCAGTCCGGTTGACGGCGGCGCAATCAGTCGGGCCGGCGGACGGTGACCGCCGACCCGTCGTATTCCAGGGTGTGGACAATGTGCGCATCGAAATTCGCCGCCCCGGGGGTGGGGCCGGCAATGAACCGGACGTGCACCGTCCGTTGCTCCGCCATGCCCGGAAAGGCGCCTTCCCGGGGGCCGATGGTCAATGTGCCCGCGGCATCGTCCCAGCGCAGCGGGATGCGCGACCACTCGCCGCGTTCGTAGCCGTAGCTCACCCCGTCGTCTTCGTACAGGTCGAAGGCGCCGTCGACGCCGGTCCACACGGTCAGCGTGATGGGTGCGTTGAGCGACTGGTCACTGTGCTGGATGGCCGGACCGGAGGGCACGATCGACCCGGCGCGCACGAACAACGGCATGCGCGACAACGGCGCCTCGGCCATGATCGCGCGGCCACCGGGCTGCCGCTCGCCCGAATGGAAGTCGTACCAGTCGGCGCCGGCGGGCAGCCAGACCTCGCGCTCGACGGCGCCGGCCACGGTGACCGGGCTGACCAGGAAGGCCGGGCCGAAGCCGTACTGGTCGTCCAGGCGCCGTGCCACCGGGTCATCGGGAAAGTCCATGGCCAGGCCACGCATCAGCGTGGCGTCACGGTGGTGCATGTCACCGGCGATGGAGTAGATGTAAGGCAGCAGCCGGTAGCGCAGTTGCAGGTGGTCGGCCATCGACTGGTAAGCCACCGAGTGTTCCGGGGCGATGTGGTAGATCTCTCGCCAGGGGTTCTGCCCATGGGAGCGGAACAGCGGCACGAACGCCCCGAACTGGAACCAGCGCGTGTTCAGTTCCTGCCATTCGGCCAGTTCCGCCGCCGGAACCTGGTTGTAGGGGCCGGCCGCGCCGGCGGCGCCGTAGCGAAAGCGGTTTTCCGGCGTGAAGCCACCGATATCGAAGG
>JAUIJU010000167.1 GCA_030431095.1 Gammaproteobacteria bacterium
CTTTACCGCGACGATCTACGCCGAGGGCGTGGAAAACGCTCGCCAGATGGCCCTGGCGCCGGGCGGCACCCTGTTCGTTGGCTCACGTCGTGCCGGCAAGGTCCACGCCGTGGTGGACGCCGACGGCGACCAGCGCGCCGACCGGGTGGTGCTGATCGACGAGGGGTTGAAGATGCCCTCCGGCGTGGCTTTTCGCGACGGCGCGCTGTATGTCGGCGCACTCGACCGCGTGCTGCGCTACGACGACATCGAGCGCCGCCTGGATGATCCGCCCGAGCCGGTGGTGGCGGTGGACGGGCTGCCTGACGAGGAGCACCACGGCTGGAAGTACCTGCGCTTTGCACCCGACGGCAGCCTGTTCATTCCGGTCGGCGCCCCGTGCAACATTTGTGACGAGCCCGGGTTCGCCGAAATTCGCCGGGTCGATCTCGACAGCGGCGAGATGGACACCTGGGCCAAAGGAGTCCGAAACAGCGTTGGCCTGGCCTTTCACCCGGACACCGGCGAGCTGTGGTTCACCGACAACGGCCGTGACTGGATGGGCGACGACCTGCCGGAGTGCGAACTCAATCATGCACCAGAACAGGGCATGCATTTCGGCTACCCCTACTGTCACCAGGGTAACGTGCCCGACCCGGAGTTCGGTGGAGAGCGCGCCTGCGTGGAATTCACCGAGCCGGTGCTGAACCTGGGTCCTCACGTGGCCCCGCTGGGCCTGGCCTTTTATACCGGCGCCCAGTTTCCGGAAGACTACCGGGGCGACCTGTTCATCGCCGAACACGGCAGCTGGAACCGAAGCGACAAGATCGGCTACCGCATCAAACGCGTGACATTCGACGGCGGCGCCGTCACCGGCCAGGAGGTGTTCGCCAGCGGCTGGTTGCAGGACCAGGACGACTGGGGCCGGCCCAACGACGTGCTGGTGATGCCGGACGGCGCGCTGCTGGTCTCCGACGACAAGGCCGACGTGATCTACCGCATCAGCCACAACGGCGACTAACGGACCGGCCGCGATGACCCTGTTGCAGATCGCGGTGCTGGCGATCATCCAGGGATTGACCGAGTTCCTGCCGGTCTCCAGTTCGGCCCACCTGATCCTGGCCAGTCACCTGTTCGGATGGCCGGACCAGGGACTGGTGCTGGATGTTGCCGTGCACCTGGGCACCCTGCTCGCCGTCGTGATCTATTTCCGTTACGACCTGCTCAACCTGGTGCGCGCCTGGCGTGAACCGCCTGACGATCCGGTCACCATCCAGCGCCGCGTGCTGGGCAAGGCGCTACTGATCGGCACCGTGCCGGTGGTGGCGGCAGGCGCCCTGTTCTATGACCTGGTGGCGCACGCCCTGCGCGACGTGCGCGTCATTGCCTGGGCCACGCTGGGCTTCGGCCTGGCCCTGCTGGCCGCTGACCGCTGGGCGCCGCGTTACCGCAAACTCGGCAGCCTGGGATTGCAGGACGGTTTGTTGATCGGTCTCGCGCAGGCACTGGCCCTGGTGCCCGGCACCTCGCGCAGCGGCGCCACCCTGACCATGGGTCGCTTGCTGGGGTTCACGCCGTCGGAGGCGGCGCGCTTTTCCTTTCTGTTGTCCATCCCGGTGATTGCCGCCGCGGGGCTGCGCGGCCTGTGGTCCCTGTTCACCGCCGGCACGGGGATGGCCTGGCTGCAGTTCCTGGTGGCGGTGGGTTTTGCCGCGGTGGCGGGCTGGTTCTGCATTGCCGCGTTCCTGGCCCTGTTGTCCCGTGTCGGCCTGGTGCCATTTATCGTGTACCGGCTCGCGCTGGGACTGGTGCTGCTGGGCCTGTCCCTG
>JAUIJU010000168.1 GCA_030431095.1 Gammaproteobacteria bacterium
GTCGAGCTACTCGGCCCGCCGCCTCGGGTTCGAGACCACCGGCAATGCCGGCGGCGTACACAACCTGGTGGCCGAGGGTGCGCTGACGCCGGGCCTGGAAATGCTCGATGCCCTCGGCACGGGCCTGCTGGTCACCGAGGTGATGGGACAGGGCGTGCGCATGGTCACGGGAGACTATTCCCGCGGCGCGTCGGGGTTCTGGATTGAAAACGGCGCCATCGCCTACCCGGTGGAGGAAGTGACCATCGCGGGTAACCTGCGCGACATGTTCGCCGGCATCACCGCGGTGGGGGATGACGTGGACCAGCGCGGCAACATCCAGTGCGGCTCCATCCTGCTGGGAGAAATGACGGTCGCCGGCAGCTGAGCCTTCGGCCCGGCCGATTCAGTCAGTGTCGCGGTACTTGTGCGCGTTACGCGCGGCCAGGCGCCGCCCCAGCGCCGGAAAGGCGCCGAACAGCCAAACCAGCAGCCGGTACAGCCGGCCCGGCACCGCCACGACCCGCGGGCGCTCGCGAAGCACCGATTCGATGCCGTATGACACGACCTCGTCGGCCTGCAACCACAGGGCTTTCGGTAACTGGCTGACCCGGTCGCGGGTGCCGGTCACGTCGTGAAACTCGCTGTAGGTGAATCCCGGGCACAGGGCGCTGACTCGAACGCCCCGCGGCGCTCCCTCCTCGGCCAGGGATTCCGAGAACTTCACCAGGAACGCCTTGCTGGCGCCATACAGGGTGTGCCCGGCGCTGCTGGGCGCCATGCCGGCCACCGAGGCGACGTTGATGATGTGACCGTGACCGCGTTCGAGCATGCCGGGCATCAGGCGCCAGGTCAGCTCGCAGACCGCGTTGACCATGACCTGCAGAAAGTCGTCGTGCCGTTCCCAGGACACATCCACCAAGGTGCCGGGGACGCCGTAACCGGCATTGTTCACCAGGAAATCCACTGCCACGCCTGACGCTGACAGCGCGTGCTCGATGCGCGCGCAGGAACCGGGATCCGACAGGTCTTCCGGCAGCACCAGGGGCTCGCCGGTCTGCGCCGTTCGCAACTCGCCGGCCAGTTCCCGCAGGCGGTCCTCGCGCCGCGCGACCAGGACCAGGCGGTAGCCGAGCTTCGCCAGTTGCCGGCAAAACTCCGCGCCGATGCCGGACGAGGCGCCGGTGACCAGGGCCCAGGGTGCGTGTTCGGAAGGTACGTCGTGAGTGAGAAGCGTTTCGCCCATGAGGCCCATTCTGGTGCGTGTCGCGGGCGGGTTCAACCGGCCGCATCGGCTTGCCCCGACCGGTGCCGGCCGGTATCCTTGCGCCCTTTTCGGGTCAAGCGCCCGACCCTTCCCGAACGGAGAAAACCCATGCGCAGGATCCTGGTGGCAGGCAATTGGAAAATGCATGGATCCACGACCATGGCCGAGAACCTGGCGCGAGGCATTCTCGACGGTATCGGCGACACGCCACAGGTGGACGTGGCGGTGTTTCCTCCCGCGCCCTACCTGGCGACGGTGAAGGCCCTGACGGCGGGAACACGCCTGGACATCGGCGGGCAGACCCTGAACCCCCATGCCCAGGGCGCGTTCACCGGCGAGGTGTCCGGCGCCATGTTGCGTGACCTGGGCTGTCGCTACGTGCTGGTGGGTCATTCCGAGCGGCGTACGCTGTTCGGCGAGTCCGACAGCGACGTCGCCGAGCGCTTTGACGCCGCGCTGGAACATGGCCTGGAGCCGGTACTGTGTGTGGGCGAGACCCGCGAAGAGCGGGAGGCGGGAGACACCGAGGCGGTGGTG
>JAUIJU010000169.1 GCA_030431095.1 Gammaproteobacteria bacterium
ACGCGCCTCGCAGGCCAGCTACGGCCAGGGCGTGATGTACATGGGCGAGGGCGGCACCATTCCCTTCATGGCGATGCTGGGCGATGCGTACCCGCAGGCGCAGTTCATGATCACCGGCGTGTTGGGCCCCAAGTCCAACGCCCACGGGCCGAATGAATTCCTGCACATTCCTTTCGCGCGCAAACTGACCACCTGCGTGGCGCAGGTGCTGACCGACCACGCCCGCCGCGAGGCGCCGGCGGCCGCCGCCTGAGGGCGCCCCGGTGCGGCGTCGCGGATTCCTGCGGGGCCTGGGCCAGGCGAGCGTCCTGTTGGGGGCGCCGATCGTATTCGAACGCTTTTTGCCTGCGGGGCTCACCCCGGTGGCCCTGGCCCAGGCCGCGCAACCACCGGTCCTGGCCGGCAAGGACCCGCGGCTGCAGGTACTCAACGACCGGCCCGTCAACGCCGAGACCCCCGCCCACCTGCTGGACGACCGCGTCACGCCGGCCAAGCGCATGTTCGTGCGCAACAACGGGCATCCGCCGCCGGCGGTGGATCCGCGGAGCTGGACGCTGGTCGTGCGCGGTGAATCGGTTCGACGGGAAACGTCCTACACCCTGGATGAGCTGAAACGCCGTTTCGAGAACGTGAGCCTGCAGCTGTTGATCGAATGCGGCGGCAACGGCCGCGCCGAATTCGTGCCGCCCGCTTCGGGCAACCAGTGGCGCCTGGGCGCCGTGGCCTGCCCGCGCTTCGACGGCATCCGCCTGCGTGACCTGCTGGACGATTGCGGCGTGCAGGACGACGCCGTCTACGTGGCCTACCGCGGCGCCGACACCCACCTCTCGGGCGACCCCCAACGGGACCCGATTTCGCGCGGCGTACCGCTGGCCAAGGCCATCGAGGCAGAATCACTGGTGGCTTTCGGCATGAACGGCGAGCCCCTGCACCCGCTGCATGGTCACCCGCTGCGCCTGGCGATCGGCGGCTGGCCCGGATCGGTGTCCGGCAAGTGGCTGAACGAATTGCTGGTGCGCGACCGGGTTCACGACGGCGCCAAGATGGGGGGACAGTCCTACCGGGTACCCTGCCAGCCGGTGGGGCCGGGAGAGCGCGTCCCCGACGAGGCCATGTGCATCATCGGGTCCATGCCGGTGAAGTCGCTGATCACCCACCCGCAAACCGGGCTGCGCCTGCCGCTGGAAGAATCCCTGCCGGTGCGGGGACACGCCTGGGCGGGCGATCGCGCGGTGGCGCGCGTGGAACTGTCGATTGACTTTGGCGCCACCTGGCGCACCGCCGAGCTGGAAGCGCCGGCCAATCGCCTGGCCTGGCAGCATTTCTCGGCCCTCGTCGAACTGCCGCAACGCGGTTACTACGAGATCTGGGCGCGCGCCACGGATACGTCCGGCGTGGCGCAGCCCATGGTGCTGCCGGGCTGGAACCCCAAGGGTTATCTGAACAACGCGACGCACCGGGTGGCGGTGTATGCCGTCTAGCCATCGCCCAGGCCCGAAGGCGCCGTACCGGTGGTGGTCCGCCCCGTTGCTGGCCGTCCTGCTCCCCTGGCCGGCCAGCGCCGGTGAAACCTCACGGCCCGACGGCCTGGTCGACGCGCCGGGGGCCGAGCGGGTGGCGGCCCATTGCAGCGCCTGTCATTCCCTGCAACTGGTCATCCAGAACCGGGGGGACGCGGCCCACTGGAAAAAGCTGATCCGCTGGATGCAGGCCGACCACA
>JAUIJU010000170.1 GCA_030431095.1 Gammaproteobacteria bacterium
GACGTTCTCCCCGGTAAGCCGCGTGTCCTACGTCGTGGAATCTGCCCGTGTCGAGCAGCGCACCGACCTGGACAAGCTGGTCCTGGACCTGGAAACCAACGGCACCATCGACCCGGAAGAGGCGATCCGTCGCGCCGCGACTATCCTGCAGCAGCAGCTTGCAGTGTTCGTGGACCTGGAGAGCGAGTCCGAGTCCGAGGCTACCGAGGAAGAGGACGAGGTCGATCCTATCCTGCTGCGCCCGGTAGATGACCTGGAGCTTACGGTGCGTTCCGCGAACTGCCTGAAGGCGGAAAATATCTACTACATCGGCGACCTGGTGCAGCGCACCGAGGTGGAGCTGCTGAAAACGCCGAACCTCGGCAAGAAGTCGCTCACCGAGATCAAGGATGTGCTGGCCTCCCGTGGCCTGTCCCTCGGCATGCGCCTGGACAACTGGCCGCCGGCGAGCCTGAAGAACGACGACCGGGTGCTGAGCGTCTAAACGCCTGAAATTAGACCCCGGACACCGAAACAGCAGTGCTGAGATAGCACCCTTAAAGAGAGATTGGAAAAATGCGTCATCGTCACAGTGGCCGTCAACTGAACCGGAACAGTTCCCACCGCAAGGCCATGTTTCGCAACATGGCCGTGTCCCTGGTGGAGCACGAGCTGATCAAGACCACCCTGCCCAAGGCCAAGGAACTGCGCAGCTACGCCGAGCCGCTGATCACCCTGGCCAAGAACGACAGCGTGGCCAACCGTCGCCTGGCCTTTGACCGCACCCGCAGCAAAGCCGCGGTGGGCAAGCTGTTCTCTGAACTGGGCCCGCGCTACCAGGAGCGTCCCGGCGGCTACATCCGCATCATGAAGTGCGGCTACCGCGCCGGCGACAAGGCCCCCATGGCCTATGTTGAACTGGTTGACCGTCCCCAGGTGGAAGCCTACGAGGACGACGAGGATTAAATTGCGCGACTCCTAAAACGCGTACTTGAAGCCGGGCCCAGTCCCGGCTTTTTTCTGCCAGTATGGTTTATGGCTCCAGGTAATCGTTCATTCTACCAAGGGCCTGTGCGACGGCGCGGCAGGTGATCTTGCCGCCCCGGGTATTTACGCCTTTGCCGAAGCCCGGGTCTGTCTCCAGCGCCGCCTGGCCGTTCTCCGCCAGGCGCAGCACGTAGGGCAACGTTCGCTCCGTCAGCGCGTGGGTTGCGGTGCGGGGATAGGCGCCCGGCATGTTGGTCACGCAATAGTGAACAACCCCGTGTTCCGTGAACACCGGGTCGCTATGGCTGGTGGGCCGCGTGGTTTCCACGCAGCCGCCCTGGTCCACGCTGACGTCCACGATGACGGCGCCCGGCCGCATCGACTTCACCATGTCGGCGCTCACCACATGAGGCGCCTTCTCGCCTACCCGCAGGACCGCGCCGACCACCAGGTCCATCCCGCGAATGTGACGGGCAATATTCTGTGGGCTGGATTCCACGAATTGCATGCCGCCCATGGGATGGGTCGCCGCCCATTCCTCGTCCCGCCCACGGCGCCCGACCACGCAGACCTCAGCGCCCATGGCGGAGGCCATGCGCGCCGCGTGTTGGCCCACGGCCCCCAGCCCGATCACCATGACCTGGCCGTTGCGGTTGCCCAGCACCTCGGCTAACTGGATTCCCCTGCCGCCGTTGTGTCGGGCCAGGTAGTGATTGCCCATAGTGATGGCCATATTGCCGGCGATGGCGCTC
>JAUIJU010000018.1 GCA_030431095.1 Gammaproteobacteria bacterium
GCGCGTACCGCTCGCCAGGCCGTGGAACAGGTCGCCGATGGGCGTGGTGATGCCCTCCTGCTGGATGAAGATGGTGGGGTAGCCGAAGCGCGCCGTAAATTCCAGGGGGTGAATGGCGTTGCCGCTGACGATGCAGTTCAGATCGATATAGCCGACATAGCCCTCCTCGGCCAGTTTCGGTTCGAGCTTTTTCAGGGTCTGGTTGAACAGCCGGTTGGGACCGGACCAGAACATCGCCGTACCCATCTCGCCGGTGGAAGGCCCCAGGTTGCCGGGGAACAGCTTCTTGTGCTCGAAGTTGACGTTGATCGGGTGGCAGAATCGCTTGCCGTTGAAGAACGCGCCGACGGCCACCTCAACGCCCACCACGCGTTTTTGCAGCTGGAAGGTGGGGATCTTGTCTTTCCAGGCCCGGTGATAATCCTCAAGCACCTGTAGCACGTCGGAGCCATCCTCTTCTTCGCCCACGAACAGCAGACCCTTGGTGTTCTGCGCCTCGCCGGAAGGTTTGATCACGTAGCGCGCCGGGTTGTCGCGCACGAATTCGATGGCCTCCTCAAACGCTTCGAAGTGCCGATAGGGCACGATGGGAATACCGTGCTTCTTCAACTCCTCCTGGCCGAAGGAACGGTCGTCCTCCAACCGGTCCGTGTAGGGTGTGCCACCCACCACCAGCTTGCCCTGCTCGCGCAGCCTGGCGGCCTCGGCGCCCATGCCAAGCACGTCGTCAAATACGATCACGTCCGCCCAATCCACTTCGGCGCGCCAGTCATCGACCATCGGGACGAAGCCGGCGCCGACCTCGCGGTCGACCGGATTCTTGATGCTGTAGCGAACGGCGTGGCCTTCCTGTTGAACCCGCCAGACGATATCGCCGATCAGACCGTCATAAGAGACGAACAGGAAATTCTGCGGCGGCAGGACGCCGGAAGTGTTCTGGGGCACGGCAGGGCTCTCCTGAATGCAATTGGACCCGCCGAAAGATTACACCCGAGACTCGGGGTCAGAGTAAAGGGTCAGGGTAAGGGGTCAGAGTAAACCGGCCGTGGCCAAGCCGTCTGTCGATGTTGCATCAACCGGTTTACTCTGACCCCTTACCCTGACCCTTTACTCTGACCCCACGCCTTAGACCGGCACCTGGATGGTCGGGCGCACGCGCTGGGCATAGAATTCCGCCAGGTGGGCGTGCGCTTCGGCGCCCAGTGGCGGCAGGTCGCTGACCGCCGCGTTCTCCACCACCTGCCCGGAGCGGCTGGCGCCCGCGATGACCGTGCTCACCGCCGGAAAGTCCAGGATCCACCGCATGGCCATCTGGGCCATGGTCATGCCCTCGGGCACGTGCACGCGCAGTTCCTCGACCAGGTCCACGGCGGTTTCGAAGGGCACGCCGGAAAAGGTCTCACCCTGGCTGAAGGCGGCGCCGTGACGGTTGTAATGACGGTGGTCACCGCTGTCGAATTTCTGGTCGCGACGCATCTTGCCGCTGAGCACGCCGCTGGCCAGCGGCAAACGCACGATAATGCCCACGTCGCGTTCCTGGGCCACCGGAAACAATTGCCCGACCGCGTCCTGGCGAAACAGGTTGAAAATGATCTGCAGCGAGGTCAGGCGGGGGTGCTCGACGGCGAACAGGGCCTCGTCCAGCGTCTCCACACTGGCGCCGAACGCCCTGATCAGCCCCTCGTCCTGGAAATCCTCCATCCAGGCCAGCAGGTCACCGGCCCGCAGGACCTCCGGCGGCACACAGTGGATCTGGGCCAGGTCCAGGCGCTCGACGCCCAGGCGTTGCAGCGAACCCTGCAGACCTTCGCGCACCCTGTCCTTCGTGTAACCGTCCGGGAACAGCGCGGCGTCCCGTCCTACCTTGGTGGCCACCGTGATGGTCGGCGTGATGCCGGCCAGGAAGGCGGCGATGCGTCGTTCACTTTGCCCGGCGCCGTACACGTCGGCCGTGTCCCAGAAATCGATGCCTTCTTCGCCGGCGGTGGCAAGAACGCGCCCCGCCTCCTCGTCACTGACCGGCCCGAAGTCGCCGCCGAGCTGCCAGCAGCCCAGGCCCACTTCGGACACGCGAATGCCGGATTTTCCGAGAACTCGATGCTTCATGATGCGTATTCCATCTGGCCGTACCGTGAAACCGTCATTCCCGCGCGTGCCGCACGGGGTCTGCCTGTTTCAGCGCCGCCGCTGAAAACCACCACCGCGCGGCGCGGGCCGGCTGCGGGTCTGCACGTGGCCACGCTGGCGCGCCGCCTGGGCGCGGTTCAGATCACGCGTGTTCAGCGATGAATGCGTGGATGGCCAGGTGGTCGACGTCGAAGGCCGTTCGGCCGGCCGCGTCGCCGGCCGGTTCTGTGCCGCCTGGCCCACCCGGTCCCGGGTCTCGGGACTGACGTTCTGCGCACGGTCGGCGACCTGCTCGCGCGTTTGCGGGCTGACCCGATCCGCCGAATCGGTCCACTGGCCGTTTTCCCGTGTCTGCCACTTGTCGCCGTTGGGACGGGCGACCTGCCCGCTTTGGTCGGCAAAGACGTTGTTGATCTTGCCGGTGGCCGGCCGCGCCTGCTGCAGGCCCTGCCGCGCGACGGCGGGATCGGCCTTGCGCGCACGGTTTTCCGGACGGTTGTACAGGTTGCGGCTGTTGTCGAAGCTGTTCAGCCGATTGCCGACGTTGGTGTTGTTGCCGATGCGGTTGTTGATGGTGTTGCGATTGCCGATATTGATGTTGTTGCCGATGTTGATGTCCCCAGTGTTGATCACCGTCGGGCCGCGATAGCCGCCGCCGTACCAGCCGCCGCAGCAGCCCCAGGGGCGGTAACCACCCGGATAGCCCTGGCTCCATCCCATGTTGAAGCTGAAAAAGCCGTTGCTCCAGCTCATGCCGAAGTTCCAGCCGGTCCAGGGGTTGTAGCCGACGTGAAAACCCCAGGTCGGCGGGCGCGGATAGTAGTAGCCGCCCCCCCAGTAGGGTGGGTAGCGCCAGCCTGTTCCGTAGACCGGCACCCCGTAATAGGGAAACGACCACATGTACCCCGGGGTATAGCCCACGTACACGACATCCGGCGTGGATTCGTACACGTGCACATGGGTGGTGTTGTACACCGGCGAGCTGGGCGGAATCTTGGCGATTTCATCCTCCGGCACGCTGTCGGCCACCGCCCAGGGGCCAGTGGCGCTTGCGCTGGCGAACCACACGCCGTTGTCCACGGCATAGTAGCGGCCACCGATTTCCAGCACCTGGGCGCCGGTATTCACGGCATAGGCCACCTCGGTGCCCTTGATTTTTTCGAACTTTGGCTTGCCGTCGTATTCCACGGTGAGGCTGGCGGAGGATCGGTCGATGGCCGCCGTCTGCGGAATGGCCTGCTCGGCCACCGCGTCCTCGGCTTCCGGCGTGCCCGCCACCGAGGTACGCAGGCCGCCGATATCGGAGGCCGGCGGGATATCGGCAAACGATTTGGGCAATTCGTCCGACTTGACGAAGGTCCAGGGCCCGTTTTCGCTTTTCGACCGGTACCAGCGACCGGACAACAACAGGTACATGTTGCCCGTGGGCAAATCTCGCAACCAGGGTGACTCAGTGTTGCTCACGTACAGAAGCTGGCCGCCGTCGAGCGCGGTCCACTCCGGCGCGCCCTGCGTGACGATCAGCTCCGTGGGGTCCGTGGCCACGACGATGGCCGGCGGTGACGCCGGCTGGTCAGACGCGTCCTCCGCTGGCGGCATGTTGGCCGCGAGATCCTGCGGCGGCGTGCTGGACGGCGTCCAAGGCCCCAACGGGTCCTTCGCCGTGTACCAGAACTTGCCGCTCGACAGCCAGCATTCCTTGCCGCGCTGCTTGCAGGCCACGGCGAAGGGGGCGTTGAGCGCGCGCTTCCATGACGAGTTGTCGATGTCGGAGAAACTCGGCTTGCCGTCGTAAAGCAACAACACCGAGATGTCCTGGGTGAAGACGATTTTCGGCGGGTCGTTGTTCAGGTCTTCCAGGGATTTCTGCACCACTTCGGCAGTCTGCAGGCTGGCTGTGAGCGCTTCCATGGAGATTTCGAAGCCCGCATCAGGCATGGCGCCCTCCACCACGGTGGTGAAGCGTTGTTCGTCGGCATCCCTGGACTCGGGCCAGGTCACCCGTTCGACGGACATGTCGCGCACCGTGGCCAGGCCCGCGTCACGATCGGTGTCCACTTTCGCGGTGAACCAGAACGCGCCAAACACGGGGTCGCCACCAGACTGTGGCGCGAACTGGAACGCCGCCCGCCCCGACAGGATGTTGCCTTCGAATTTTTCCGGCTGCGGCTGGTAGACGGTGATCTCCCCCTCGCTGGCGGTCACCACCTGGGGCCAGTCGATGGCCAGTGCCGGTGTCGCAATGCCCAGCGTCAACCAACCGAAAAAGAACATGATCCTGCCCATGACGTCATTCTCCTGTGTGTACGGAGCCGCCCCCCCATGGACGACCTCTCCAGTCTAGCAATACAGGTGCGGATCGGCGCTCACCACGTGGATCCCGCCTGGATGTACAGCGAGGTCTCTTCCGGCCCCTGGGCCAGGTCGAGCCCCATGGTGAACCCGTACCGCTTCGCCACCAGGTATCGAAACCCCACACCGCGCGTTGTACGGCTGGACGCTTCCTGCAAATCGCCGAAACGGTCCGCCGCCCGGCCCGCGCCGCCGAAAATGCTGAACACCCAGCGTGTATGAAGCTTCCAGTTCAATTGCAGTTCGAGCAAACCGACGGCATTGCCCTGGTACCGCGCGGCGGCAATGCCGCGCAGGTCGATATACGGTGGCACATAGGGCGGCAATCGCTCATCGTCCGCTGCGTCCAGGCCGTCGTACTGGAAGCGGAAGTTCAGACCAAAGTTTTTTGGCAGTCGCCAGTAGTGCAGCCCTTCCAGACGATAGGCCTCAAAATTCACGTCACTGTCCAGCGCATCGTCGAACAGGTCGTAGTGCGCCATGTAGTGGTAGCCGCGCTCAGGATTGAAGGTGTTGTCGCGACTGTCGTATTCGATGGCCAGTCCGAGGGCGGACGTCTTCACGTCGTGGTCGAACAGGGAGCGAATCTCTTCCTGTGCGCCGACAGGCAGATCGTCGAGGGTGCGGTCGTCACCATGCAACGAGGTTTCAACACGGCGATAGACCTGGCGCGGCCCGACGAACCAGCGACTGTCACCGAGGCGCCATTTCAACTCCTGAAACACGGCGGGACCGTCGATATTCAGCTCCACGGGACGTTCCAGGTCGACGAATCCCAGGGAGTAAAATTCCAGGTTGAACGAACCGAGACCGACAAATCCCTTGTAGCGCAGGCTGTCCTTCTTCCAGAAACCCAGGTGGCCACCGCCCGCGAACCAGCTACCGTTTTCGGTGGCGCCACCGGCGGCCAGCGAAATGTTTTCCGGCAGAATGGCCTGCTGCTCTTCGGCTGCGCTCGCCAGGCGTTGCGCTTTCTGTTCCTCTGATTCGTGAAAAAAGACGCCCGCCAAACCCAGGCCATAGCCGACAGCGGGTTCCGTGATCACGACAGGCACGGGAAGAAAACTGCCCGGGCGTTCGGACAGGTAACGGCTGGCGTCGAGCATGCCGTCGTCAGGATCGATGAACAGGGATTTGTCGAAGGCGGCCGCGGTGACGGGAAACGCCAGAATCAGGACGGCAGCGAGCCGCGCCACGCAGGTCCCGCTCCGGTCCGGGGAACGGGTCTGCGCAGAGGCCAGGTACGTTGCCAGCCGGTTTGGCGCCATGGGCCCTGCCGGTCCCTGGCAGAGTGGTTCAGCGCGACCTGGAATCGTCGAGCGCCCTGACCAGCTGCTTTGCCCAGGAGCGGAACATGACGATCGCGGCCTGCTTGTTGGTGATCGAGTTGGTGAACTGCAACTGGCCCGTGTCCATGTCCTTGCGCTCGTCAATCACCCGGCCGATCAGGCTGCGGGTGCCGGAATCGTACATCGCCATGTTCAGGGTCATCTGGCCGGCAGAGGTGGTGTAGGTGGACACCATGCCCGGCTGACGCATCGACAGGTCGGGTGCGTTCAGATCCAGATCGACGATGGCCGGCTCCAGCTCCAGCACATCGTCGCCTGCCACGGCGACCACTGCGTAACCTGCCGATGTGAGTTCCTTGATGAATACGTCCGTGAAACCGTCCGCTACCGCACTGCGGATCTTCTCCATGTCCTCCGGAGTGACGCGATTGTTGATGTCACGCCGGTCGATGTTCTGGTCCCTGAGCCAGTTCTTCCGAAACGAGACGTCCACGTCGCCGATCATGACCTTGTCGTAGCCCTCCAGGCTGGCGCCTTCGCGCCAGTACAGAGCGTCCAGGCTCCTGTTGTCGATGCGCTTCAGCCCGTCGTCCGACTGGTCCGGATACTTGCTCGACGAAGCGCAGGCAACCAGTGCGAGGCTGAACAGAAGGATGAGCATGGCTGACAAATGTCGATGAATCATGACGTTCTCCTTGAAAGCGGCTTCAGGCCGGCCCGACGCGCTTATCGAGCCGCGGCGGGAAGTTCAGAAAAAACGGCGCCCACGTGGGATTTTACCTGCTCGTCCGTCCATTTCGAGGCGTCGTTGCTGCGCATCTTCGTCACGCCCTCCCAGATCATGGCCTTTGCATCCGGGTCGACCAGGTCCACCATCAAGGTCCCCTCATCGTACTGGTTGACCATGGTCGGGTAGCCGTAACCTGCCCAGCCGCCATACAACCCGGCCCGGTAGCCCCAGGGTCCATACGCAATCGGCGGGCCGAAGTTATCGACGTCGGTTTTTTGCTGAACGCTCACGTTGAAATTGACCAGCATTTTCGGACTGGACTCGGCGTAGGTATATCCCTTGGCCTCAAGTACCGAGCGCGTGGCCGTCTTCAGGCTGTTCGACAGGAACGATGCGTAGCCAGCGCGGTCCGTCCCCAGGGGTTCGACCCAGCCAAACGTATCGTAGTTGCCCAGGCTGACGCCCGGGGCGGTCTGGGTATCCACACGCGGGGTCGAGGCGCAGGACGCCAGGAGGGCGGCCAGCGCAAGGATGGAGAGGCAGCGGAATTCTGGTTTCAGCATGGATACACCTCGATGACGTCGTGCTCTCGATGACTCTGATCGACGCCTGTCTCAGGCGTCAGGGGCCGGGACTCCATGAAGCGGGCCCGCCGCCAGGCGGGCCCGCTTGATGTGCGCTGATTTCAGCTCCCGGTTGACTCGGACAGCTTGCGCATCACTTCTTCGAGATTGAAGCTCGCCGGTGGCTGGCGCGGCGGATACTCCTTGAAGGTCTCCAGGAACTCCGCGGCATACTGCTGCGCGGGCACAATCAGAAAAGCGTGACGCAACACGAAGTCGTAGTACGTGTTCGACGTGATGTCGGCCTGCTCATAGGGGTCGGCCCGCAAATCGAACATCTTGGGCAGGCGCAGCCCCGTGAACGGCTCGGCCCAGATGCGCAGCGTGCCCTGTGCGCGCTGCTCCAGGAATACCAGCTTCCAGTTGTGGAAGCGGATACCGACCAGTTGCGTGTCATCGTTGAAGTAGAAAAACGATTCCCTGGGCCATTCGTCCGTCTCCCCGGTCAGCGCAGGCAGCAGGTTGAAGCCGTCCAGGTGCACGTTGAAACGCTTGTCGGCGGCACGATAGCCGTCGAGCAACTTTTCCGCCACGTCCGGTTCGCCGGCGGCGGCGACGAAGGTCGGCAACCAGTCCAGGCCGCTGGTGATCTCGTTGCTGATCTGGCCGGCCTCGATCTTTCCGGGCCAGCGCAGCAGGGCCGGTACGCGAAATGCGCCTTCCCAGTTGGTTTCCTTTTCACTGCGGAACGGGCTGATACCGGCGTCGGGCCAGGAGTTCTTATGCGGACCGTTGTCGGAGGTGTACAGCACGATGGTGTTGTCGGCGATGCCCAGTTCATCCAGCTTGTCCAGTAGCTGGCCCACGTGCATGTCGTGCTCGACCATGCCATCGGCGTACTCGGTAGGGGAATCCAGGCCGGGCGGACTGCGACGGTCTTCACGCACGTGGGTATAAAGGTGCATGCGCGTTGAGTTGTACCAGAGGAAAAACGGCTTGTCGGCGGCCACCTGGCGCTCCATGAAATCCATCGCCGCTTCGGTCGTCTCGTCGTCGATGGTTTCCATCCGCTTCCTGGTCAAGGGCCCGGTGTCCTCGATGCGGCCGTCGGCATAGCTGTGGATCACGCCGCGCGGACCGAACTTTTCCTTGAACTCGGGATTGGTCGGGTAGTTGCGATTCTCCGGCTCTTCTTCGGCATTGAGGTGGTACAGGTTGCCGAAGAACTCGTCAAAGCCGTGGTTGGTCGGCAGAAACTTGTCCAGGTCACCCAGGTGGTTTTTGCCGAACTGGCCGGTGGCGTAGCCATGCGGCTTGAGCAGTTCGGCAATGGTCGGGTCTTCGGGCTGCAGGCCCACGTCGGCGCCGGGCAGGCCCACCTTGGACATTCCGGTGCGGTAAATGGTCTGACCGGTAATGAAGGATGAACGACCCGCGGTACAACTCTGTTCGGCATAGTAGTCGGTGAACAGCACGCCTTCTTTCGCGATGCGGTCGATGTTGGGCGTGCGGTACCCGGTGATGCCGAGCCCGTAGGCGGACACCTGGGGCGGGCCGACATCGTCACTCATGATGACGAGGATGTTGGGTTTGTCCTGGGCATGGACGCCCAGGGACGCCGCCAGCATCAGGGTCGCTGCTGCGAGGCGTTGGAGGTGATTCAGGGGTTTCACGAGGTTCTCCTTTCGTGGGGATTCATTCGGGGTAAACCTGTTTCCAGTCGTTCTTCATGTCCACCACCAGCCAGCCATTGTCACCGGCCAGGTCCAGGGCCTGGTCCAGCCGCCCCATGTGGGACTCGCGGTCGTAGGAAAACTCGCGTTCTTCGTCGGTGTGGTGAACGATCAGGCCGAAACGCGCCGAGGTGTCGTCCTCGCCGCGTGGAACGGTGGTGTACTGCAGCATCTGCAGGTCGCCGTCGGAATTGCCGGCCGCGAATATGGGGCGCTTGCCGATGTGGCGATAAATGCCCACCGGTTTGCCGGCCTTGTCATCGAGCAGCATCAGCTTGCTGTCCTTGACGATGGTGGGCACCCCGTCGCGCATTTCGAAGTGGGCATCGAGCGTGGAGCCGATGACCTGTTCCGGTGGAATGCCGTAGGCCTCCTCGGAAAACACCCGTACGAAATCGATGCCGCCGCCGGACACGATGAAGGTCTTGAAGTCATTCGCGCGCAGGTAGTCGAGCAATTCCAGCATGGGCTGAAACACCATGTCGAGATAGCGCCGGTCCTTCTGCGGATGCTTCGCTGTCGCCAGCCACTGGCCCACCGACTGGCGGAATTCTTCCGATGTCAGTCCGCCATGGGCTTCGAACAGCATCTTGATCACGGCTTCTTCGCCGGCGGACATCATGCCGGCCATGTCACCAGCAATGGCGCTCCTGTACGGCTCGGTCTCGTGCCACTCCGGATGGTCAGCGGCCTGCGCACGGATGCGCTCCAGCGCCCAGATTCCCTGGAAATACAGGGGTTGCTCGCTCCACAGACATCCGTCATTGTCAAACGTCGCGATGCGGTCGGCAGGCGCCACGAAATCAGGGGACTCGATGTCGGTGACACGTTCCACGAATTCAATGATGGCGTCGCGGGCCGGACCGTCATGCCACGACGGCAAAGACTCGTTTGCCTGGACGGGCTTCAGGGCCGTCAAGGCGATCACGGTGGAGACAAGCAATGCTGACTTGAGATTGACCATGTGAATTGTCCTCCTTGGGTGCTCGTCCGGCCTTCGAATCAGCGCAGGAACCGCGCGAACAGGACGCCACGCACCACCGGAATGCCGGACGGCGCAACGAATGTGAACAGGAAGCGGTTGCTGATGTCGGTCACGTTCCCCCCGGAACCTGGCACCCGGTATTGTCCGATCAGGCGAACCCGGGCCAATAGACGAACTAAAGGGTAGACTATCGAACATGAACTCGCTATCCGATTTCCGAAACTTTGCCGCCCGCTGACACTCTGGACGGCGTCGCGCTGAGCTACCAGCGCCATGTGCGCCAAAACTGTGACCCGGAAGAACTTTCTTCGGTAATCGATGGAACCCACATGCGTCACCGGGTATTGCCCGGCGGCAGCCTGGAGGCGGATGTCGAACAAATGCAACTGGGCGCCGGCATCCTCCAGAAGGGGAACTACGGGATGGCGGTCCGCGCGGACGGCGCATGGCCCCGCGGCGCCATCACCGTCGGACTCATCGTGTCCGCCCCGGAGTCGACAACGGTCAACGGCGTCAGGTGTGGAAAGGGTAGTGTGCAGCTATACAGCGAGGCGTGTGACTTGAGTTACCGGGCCCCTCCCGGCACAGCCTGGATGGCTTACTGCGTCGACCGTGAGCGATTTCAGACCCTGGCGCAAACGCTCAACGGGATGCCCCTGCCCGTTCCGGAACGTGGCTTGATGACCTACCACCTGGGACCCGTTGCCGCGCAGCAAATTCTCTCACCGCTCAATTCCCTGCTGCTGCTGGCCCGCGGGCAACGAATCCAGAGGACCAACGACCCGGTCGTCAGAAACCTCGAGGACGAGTTACACCTGGCCCTGGCGCAGGCGGTCCAGGCCGGCGGCATCAAGTCGGAATACAGCCTGTCCCGGCGACCGGCGCGTTGCCATGCCCTGATGCGTCGCGCCGAAGAGTTTCTGCGGGCCTTCCCGTCGGACGCCTTTTCGCTGGAGTCCCTGGCGCGGGCAACCGGCGCCAGCGGCCGTATGCTCGAGTACCATTTCCGACGCCAGTACGGGATCACGCCGGTGGCCTGGAATCGCAGCATGAAACTGAACGAAGCCCACGCCGACCTGAAGCGGCTCAGGCCGGGAGATCGGCGCATCAGTGACATCGCGACACGTTGGGGATTTTCTCACTTTGGTCGCTTCGCGCGGGAGTACCGCAGGCTCTTTGGCGAATCCCCCAGCCAGACCCTGCAACGGAGCTGAAGGGACAAGCCGGCGACGGAGGCGTTGTTGCTCCGTCCCTCGAGGGAAGCCTATGATCAGGGAACACCTGATCACGGAGAACCGGCTCATGAGTGACCTGCACCCCACCCCCCCGGACGCCGCCGACGTGCGCCAGTTCTGCAAACGCACCTGGTGGATGTTCCTGATCGGCGGCATCGCCTCCGTCGCCTTCGGCGTCCTGGCCTTCTTGCAGCCGGGCATCGCGCTGCTGGTGCTCAGCATCTGGTTCGCCGCTTTTCTGCTGGTGGACGGCATCGCCAACCTGGCGGGCGCCATCAGCCACCGTGACAAGGACGGCTGGGTGCTGGCCGCCATCATGGGCGTGTTGGGCATCCTGATCGGCGGCTACCTGCTGGTTGTTCCGCCGGTGTCCATGGTGGCCTTCGTCTACACCGTGGCGTTCTTCGCCATGATCGTCGGCGTCACCCTGCTGATGATGGGTTGGAAAATTCGCAAGGAAACCACTCGCGAATGGGTGCTCTATCTCAACGGCGCCTTGTCCGTGCTGTTCGCGTTGCTGTTGTTCTTCCGCATCGAACTGGGTGGCCTGACACTGATCTACCTGGTGGCGTTCTGGGCCATTGTCATCGGCGCATTGCGCATCGTGTTCGCGCTCAAGGCGCGCAGCCTGGTGCGCGAGATGGCGGGCTCGGGCACCGGCTGAGCGTCGTCCGGCTTAGCGCGGATAGAGCAGCACCACCATGGCCCGGAAACCCAATCCATCGGGCCCTCCGTCCGTGCTCTCGAGGTAGTAGCGTGGGCCCGCCATGAACTGAACGGTCTGATTTCCGATACGGGTGACCTTGGCGACAAAGGCGCCCGCCGGCACGCTCCATTGCTCGCTCTCCCAGTCTTAGGTGGCTTCGGCCTGCAGGATGAAACTCCATCCGGAGGGCGTGGTGTAGTTCGCGAAGGGCTGCAGGAAGGTGGCATTGATGTCGGCGTCGCCAGAGCCGCCCCCCACCGACACGATGTGGTTGGCCAGGCCGCCAAAAGTGATGGGGCCTTGCTGTTTCAGGGCCACGGCGGTAGGGCCAACACCCCAGCGGTCACCGCCGAGCAGATCGTCGGTGGCCGTCGGCAGCAGGAAAACGGGGCCGGCGCCCCATATCCAGCCGCTGTCGGTGGGTTCCTTGGGCGAGAAAAACAGGCTTTGCACGGTGTCGCCGATGCCGAACTGGCTCCCGGCGCCGGGAAAGATGTCTTCCTGGTCGATGATCGGCACGATGGTCCGGCTGATCAGGTTCCAGTCGTCGTTCAGCTCGACAGGAATGACCGGCTGCACATTCAACGTCCAGCGATCACCGCCGTTCACCGGTCCGATGTCGTCGTCCCAGTTGAACTGGAACGGCACCGAGATCAGTGAAGCGATGGGGTTGGCCAGTTGCTTGGCCAGGTCCTCGGCGCTTTGCTGGGCCACCGTGGGAAATGCCCAGGCAAGGGCCAGGCACAGGGCAGTCCCCCGTAGCAGGAGCCGACCCGGGCGGAAACGGGCCGAACAGGCAGAACGGTTGTTTGTCTGACGCATCAGGGCGTGTACCAGATCGGTGAAGTGTAGGCGCGTTCCTGGTGGATACCGCTGTCGCCCGCCACCAGGTCGACGCCGTAGAACTTCGCGTCGTGAGCGGTCCAGCGTGGCGTCGGAATTTCCAGAACGCGCACGTAGTAAAAGGCGCGCAGCCCGGGATCGAAATCCGGGTCCTGCCAGACCGTGATCATCTCCGTGGCGCCGATGGTGTTGCTCCAGGTGGCGCTTTCGAGGTCCACGGTGTTCCCCACGGGGGCAGTCGCGCGTCCATCCTCGCCGATCACACGATCATCCGAGACGGCCACGTCGTAGATCCGCTCCTGGCGCTCGCCGTCGTCATCCACCCAGCCCTTGACCACCTGGACGCGGTCGAGGTTGGCGCCGATGGGGTCTTTGAGCGCGGCCACCAGGAAGGTGGGCGCGGCCCCGTCCGGGGCACTGGACAGGTCACCGCCCATGGGCACGCCCTTGCGGTAGCCCACGGCGGCGGGCTGCCGGGTTTTCGTGTCCGCGTCCTCGAACTCCCAGCCGCCGAAGAAGCGCACCAGCATGCGTGGCCCAGTGGTGGCGTAGGTCTCCTTGCGGGCCATGGCGTCGAACAGGGCCTCGCGGGTATTGTCCTCAGCCCACACGGCCGCGTAGCCCGAGGCGAGGGTCTCCCAGCCCAGGATGGCCAGTTCGCCGAACTGGGCGAAGGGATGTTCCATGCGCTGCGGGCCAGGTTCGGAGCCGGAGTGCTTGCCAAAGAAATTGTCGTCGTCGGCGGTGGCCAGGGAGGTGTGGCTGTCCGTGGAGCCGACCATGCCGAACTTGTAGGGATTGGTGCCGAGGCGGTCTTCCAACTGCAGGCCCAGCTGCAGGGCGCTGCGGGCGTACTCGTGCAGCAGCATGTCGTCGGTCTTCGGCTCGCTGAGATTCAGGTTGCCCTTGTCCCAGGTGCCGTAATCAGCAAACTCATCGTTGGGAGAAAGAAACGGGTGGGTTTCACCGTCACCCTTGATCTGGGTGACCTCGTAAAGCGGCTCCCATTTTGCACGCGTCTCGACGTACTCTTTTGTGACGCGTTTTCCGGTGACGTGGTTGATTTCCGGAAACATGAGACCGTTGGACAGGTTACCGTTGTGGGCGATGGCCAGAACGTTTCCGCCGGTCTTGTCTTCGTAAGCCTGCAGGATCTGCCACAGGTACTCCGGGTCGGTACTGCCCTGGGGCGAGTAAGTCGTGGCAGGCACGGTCTGTCTCGCCTTGTCGGCACCGTCGCGGTAGACCACCACGCGGTGCAGGTTCTGACCCGGCGGCACCTGCGAGGTCCACTCGTAACCAATGAAGGCGGTGAAGCGGCCCGGCTCATTGTACTTTTCGGCCGCGGCGATGGTCTTCTCCCAGGACGATCGATAGGCGGTTCCGTCCGGCCAGTACATCAGCGCATCAGGGAAGGTGCCACGGGAGAAGGAGTCGATGATCTCGTAGGCCACGGCGACGCCCTCCCCGGCCTGGATCTTGTCATACCACTCGCGACCCTTGGCGTCGGACAGGATATCCGGATCGCCGGCATTCATGTCCGGGAAAAAGCCCATGTTGTCCGAATGATCGGCCACCACCAGGAAATCCAGGGGTCGCGCCAGCCGCGCGCGACCGCCGGCGGTGGCGCGCACTTCCTCACCACGGGCGAATCGGTAGGCGTCCTCCGGTCCCAGCCGGTTGCCGAAGGCGCCAGCGTCCATGGAAAACGAGGTGTGCAAGTGCGTGTCGCCCCAGTACACCCGGTTGGGCACGGCGCCGCCGGCATAGGGTGAATAAGGGCGCTCCGCAGCCTGCTTCAGGGTCTCGTCGGTAGGGGTGCCGACGTCCTGGGCAAATACGGCGGGTGTTGCCAGGATAAGGACCAGGGAGAGCAGTCGTTTCAAATCAATCGCCATGGTGTCCTCCTAGTTTGGACCAGCCGCAAAGGGCGTCATCCTATGTCCAGACTATAGATCTTTCGCGCGGCATCGGCACCCACAGATAGCCTGCCCTGGGGTGACCTTCGACGCATGGGGCTTCACGTTGCCTGTGGTACCCTGCCCGCCTTTTCCGAATACCCCCCGGAGTGACCCCGAATCATGCAACGCACCAGACTCTCCCTCATTCTTTCCACCGCGCTGCTGGCCGCCTGTGGCCAGGGCCCGGACACGGCGCGGACCGATACGGCGCAGGCGCCGGAAACCGCCGCCCCCGCGGTTGCAGCCAGCGCCCTGCCCGCTGGTGTGACCCTGGTCGAGGAATTCGACGGCGCCGGCGCCGAGATCGCCATTCCCTACACGAAGTACCGGCTGGACAACGGCCTGACCGTGGTGCTGCACGAGGACCGCTCCGACCCGCTGGCACACGTTGACGTGACCTACCACGTCGGTTCCAACCGGGAGGATCCCGGCCGCTCCGGCTTCGCGCACTTTTTCGAACACATGATGTTCCAGGGCTCGGTCAACGTCGGCGACGAGCAGCACTTCAAGATCATCCAGGAAGCTGGCGGGACCTTGAACGGTTCCACCAACACCGACCGCACCAACTACTACGAGACCATTCCGGCCAACCAGCTCGAGACCGTCCTGTGGCTCGAGGCGGACCGCATGGGCGTTTTCCTGGACGCGGTCACCGAGGAAAAATTCGAGGTGCAGCGCGAAACCGTCAAGAACGAACGAGGCCAGCGCGTGGACAACCAGCCGTACGGCCGTGCCCTGGAAACCATGTACGCGGCGACCTATCCGGATGGCCACCCCTATTCCTGGCCGGTAATCGGCTGGATCGAGGACCTGAACCGGGCTGACCTGACCGACCTGAAGCGCTTCTTCCTGCGCTGGTACGGTCCCAACAACGCCGTCCTGACCATTGGCGGCGACATCGATCCGGTACAAACCCTGGAATGGGTGGTGAAGTACTTCGGCCCGATTCCCGCCGGGCCGGAAGTCGATAATCTGCCGCCGCAGCCTGCGGAACTGGACGCCGACCGTTACGTGACGCTGGAGGACAACATCCACCTGCCCGCCCTGGCCCTGATGATTCCCACGGTGCACCGCAACCACCCTGACGAGCCGGCCCTGGACGCGGCGGCCGAGATCCTTGGCCAGGGACAGGACTCCATGCTCTACCAGAGCCTGGTGCAGACCGGGCGCGCCGTGCAGGCCTCGGTCAGCCACGCCTGCAAGGAGCTGGCCTGCGAGATGTGGTTCATCGTGATCCAGAACCCCGCTTCCGGTGAAACCCTGGCGCAGATGGAAGAAGCCGTGCGCGAGACGCTGGTCGAGTTCGCCGAGCGCGGCGTCACCGAAGACGACCTGGTCAAGTTCAAGGCCGGCTACGAAGCCGGCCGCGTGTTCGGCCTGCAGTCGGTGGCCGGCAAGGTGTCCACCCTGGCTGCCTTCGAGACCTTCACCGGCAGCCCGAAAGGCATCGACGAGGAAATCAACAACTACCTGGCCGTCGAGACCGCCGACGTGCAGCGCGTGTTCGACGAATACATCGCCGCCAAGCCGGCCGTGATCCTGAGCGTGGTGCCCAACGGCCAGCCGCAGATGGCAGCCGCGCCGCAGAACTACGATTCGGAACGCACCATTCCCGAGAGCTACGGAGACGAAGGTGAACAACTGGCCCTGCGCCCGGTCAGCGACAGCTTCGACCGCAGCGTGCAGCCCACACCCGGTATGAACCCGCAAGTCACCTTGCCGGCCATCTGGGACGTGACCCTGGCCAACGGCATCCGCCTCCTGGCCGTACCCAACGACGAGACGCCCACCGTGACCGTCCGCGCCGTGTTCCAGGTCGGTCAGCGCGACGAACCCCGTGGCAAAGCCGGTCTGACGGCCCTGATGACCAACCTGATGGGTGAGGCCACCACCGAGCGCAGCGCGGCGGAATTCGCCGAGGCCCTGGGCCGCATCGGCGCCAGCGTCAGCGTCAGCCCGGGTGACTACGAGACCACCGTCACCCTGAACGTCCTGGCCAAGCACCTGGACGAGGCCATGCCAATGATGCTGGAGCGCATCCTGAAGCCGGCCTTCACCGAGGAAGACTTCGCGCGCGTCAAGCAGCAGACCATCGAAGGCCTGCAGCAGGCGCGCAAGACCCCCAACGGACTGGCCAATCGCGCGCTGGGCGCGGTCATGCGCGGCGCCGAGCACCCGTTGTCCTACCCCACGGGCGGCTTGCCGGACACCGTGGCCAGCATTTCCCTGGATGACGTGAAGGCCTACTATGCGGCGCACTTCCCGCAGCACCTGACCGGCGTCACGGTCAGCACCAGCCTGCCGCAGGAAGCCGTAGTGCAGGCCGTGGACGGCCTGGCTCAACTGGAAGTCACCGAACCGATTCGCCCGGCCATCGCCACGCTGGACCCGGTGATCGAAGGTCGCACGATTTACCTGGTGGACAAGGAGGGTGCGGCACAGTCCAGCCTGCGCACCGGGCAGCACGCCCTGCCCTACGACGCGCTGGGTGACTACTACCGCGCATCCCTGGCCAATTTCCCGCTGGGTGGCAACTTCTCCAGCCGCATCAACCTGAATCTGCGCGAAGACAAGGGTTTCACCTACGGCGCGCGTACCTACATGATCGGCGAGCCGGAAGGCGGCGCCCACGTGTTCAGCTCCGAAGTCAACAAGGAAGCCACCGCAGCCGCCCTGCAGGAGGTGCTGACCGAGCTGGACCGTTACGACGCCGAGGGCATGACCGAGGAGGAATTCGACTACATGCGTTCGGCGATCGGCCAGCAGGAAGCACGCAACTATGAAACACCGGGAGCGAAACTTGGCCTGCTCAACAACATCCTGCGTTATGACCTGCCGCTGGACTACCGCACGCAGCAGAACACCATCCTGCAGGAAAGCGATCGCGAGACCCTCAACCGCATCTTCAGCGAGGTTCTGGAGCCGGAAAACCTCAACATCGTGGTGGTCGGCGACAAGGCGACCGTGCAGGCGGAGCTGGAAGCCCTGGGTCTGCCCATCGTCGAACTTGACGAGGACGGCTTCGTGAAAGAACCCGAAACCCCCGCCGCCACCGGTACCGGCAGCCCCTGAGCCGCCACTGGCGTTCTGAGAAAGCCCGCCGCCCGGCGGGCTTTTTTTATGCCTCCCGTCCTGGCGGGAAGCTAGACTGATCCCGTGAGCAAACGTCGCACACCCGGGTGAACGCGGTTCCGTTCGAAGACGCGCTGCGCGTGTGGCTTCGCGTCGCGGCCCTGAGCTTCGGCGGCCCGGCCGGACAGATCGCCGTCATGCACCGCATCGTGGTGGAGGAAAGGGGCTGGCTCGACGAGCGCCGTTTCCTTCATGCCCTGAACTACTGCATGTTGCTGCCCGGCCCCGAGGCCATGCAGTTGGCCACTTACATCGGCTGGTTGATGCACGGTGTCCGGGGCGGGGTGGTGGCGGGCGCATTGTTCGTCATGCCGGGATTCCTCAGCATCCTGGCGCTGAGCATTCTGTACGCCAGCTACCGCGAACTGGCGCCGGTTGCGGCGCTGTTCTTCGGTATCAAGGCCGCCGTGGTGGCCATCGTGATCGCCGCCCTGCTCGCGATGGCGCGCAAGGCGCTGGACTCGGCGGCACACGTCGCGATCGCCGGCTCGGCCTTCGTCGCCATCTACGCGTTCGACGTGCCTTTTCCGTGGATCGTGATCGGCGCGGCGCTGATTGGCCTGGTCGGCGCCCTGCTTTGGCCCGCGCTGTTCATTCCGCCTGGCGGCGGCCTGGCTGACGACGACGGCGGCCACGGCAATGTCCGGAACACCCGCGGCGCCGGCTGGGCCCGTTCCCTGCGGACCGGGCTGACCTGGGGCGGATTGTGGCTGGCGCCGGTGATCGCCCTGTACGTCCTGGCCGGCCCCGAGGACACCTTCACGCGCCTGGCGGTGTTTTTCTCGCATCTGGCCGTGGTCAGTTTCGGGGGCGCCTACGCGGCCCTGGCGTACATGGCGCAGGAGGCAGTTCAGACCCAGGCCTGGCTGAGCGCCGGAGAGATGGTCGATGGACTGGGCCTGGCCGAAACCACGCCCGGGCCGCTGATCCAGGTGACACAGTTCGTCGGCTACCTGGCCGGGGCGCGCGACGGCGGCATGCCACCGCTGGCCGGTGGCGTGCTGGCCTCCCTGTTGGTCACCTGGGTCACCTTTCTGCCGTGTTTCCTGTGGATTTTTCTGGGAGCGCCTTTCATCGAACGGCTGTGGCGACATCCGGTTTTGCAGTCCGCCCTGGGGTGCGTCACCGCCGCGGTGACTGGAGTGATACTCAACCTGTCGATCTGGTTTTCGCTGCACGTGCTGTTCAGCGAGCTGGACACACTCGCCCTGGGACCCGCCCGGCTGTTGGTGCCAGTACCGGCCTCCCTGGATGTCATCGCCGCGGTGATCGCCGCCTCGGCGCTGCTGGCGTTGACAGCATTGCGCCAGCCCCTGCTCCCGGTGCTGCTGATCAGCGCCCTGGCCGGAGCGGCCGGGTTCTACTGGTTTCGCGGCGCCTGACGCCCGGGGCGCATCAACCTGCCTCAGTCGTCGGTGACCCGGGTGGTCGCGTCCGGGGAAATTCGGTGCGCCCGCACCACGGTTTCACCGGCGTCGTTTTGCAGGTGCAGAAGACCGGTGCGCGCATCGATGCGCCAGCTTCGCACCCTGCCCAGGGCATCGTGAAAGCGCTGTTCCTGGTTCAGGAGCGCTTGCGGGCAAGCCATCATGGTGCCGGCCAGGCGCCCGAACGTCAGGTCGGCGCCGTCGCGGACAGCTTCGCCCATGTAACGGTTGCAGCCGCCGTCGCCGGCCACGCGACCCGCCGCCACGAAATGCAGGGTGGTGTGGGAGCGGTCGATCACGCCACCACCATCGATGTCTTCCACCCACCACTCGGTTCCCAACAGCGGGTCGTCGGGTGCGGCGTCAGCCACCTGGGCTACCAGCAGCAGCACGATGGCCGCCAGGAACAGGGCAATACTTGCGCGTCGGCTCATGGATCATCCTCTCAAAGTCGAATGCGTTCTGAATGTTCATGCTCCTGATAACGCGGACAGGCACCGTTCGGGGTTAAGCAGCATAACGGACCCGGGCATATGACCGCATGTTATGGCGCCATGAAAAACGCTTCGTTCCCCGCTCCCGGCATCGTAACTAGGGTAGAGGACCGGAAAGCGAGGACTGGCCCATGCTTGGCGCCCTGCGTACTGACAATTCACCTTTCGACGAGCGCCAGCTCGAAGTCCTGAACCGGGCGCTCGCCGACCTCGACCCCAGCCAGTCCCTGTGGCTGAGCGGTTACCTCGCCGGGCTGGCGCAGGCGGCGCCGGGCGCATCGGCACTTGCCGCGACCCAACCCGCCGCCGGGGAGACCCTGAACATCTACTTCGGTACCGAGACCGGCAACGGCGAGGCCCTGGCCGAGCGACTGGCGGACACGGCGCGCGCCGGCGGCATCGCGGTGGAAACCACCTCACTCGATGGTCTCCGCCTGCCGCAGCTGGCGAAGGTCAGCAGCGCGGTTTTCATTGTCAGCACCCACGGCGAAGGGGATCCGCCCGAGGAAGCGCTGGACTTTTTCGAGGCGCTGGACGGTCCGCGCGCACCCCGGCTGGAGGCGCTGCGCTACCGGGTGCTGGCCCTGGGCGACCGCAGCTACACGCATTTTTGCGCTGCCGGCGTCGCGCTGGACGAGCGCCTGGCCGATCTCGGGGCGGAGCGACTCGGGGCCCGTGTCGATTGCGACGTGGACTACGAGCCCGGTTTCGAGGCCTGGGCCACCGAAGTGATTGCCTGGTCACATGACAACCTGGCCGCTGCTGAATCCAGCGAACCGCGCAGCGCGGCGCATCTGAGTGTTGTGCGCAGCGCTCCGGAATGGACCCGCGAACGGCCCTTCGAGGCCGAGGTGCTGGACCTGCGCCCGATCACCGGCGAGGGTTCCGGCAAGGACGTGCGCCACCTGGAGCTGTCCCTGGCCGGTTCCGGCCTGCACTACCAGCCCGGTGATGCGCTGGGCGTGTGGGCGCCCAATGCCCCCGACACCGTGGCCGAGATTCTCACGGGCCTGGCCCTGGACGAGAGCGCCGAGGTCACCGTGGGCGATGAGCGTCTCACCCTGGGGGAGGCCCTGTCATCGAGGCTGGAACTGACCCGGCTGGACCCGGGCACCATCAGCGCCTACGCCGAGGCCGCGGGCAATGCACAGCTCGCCGAATCCTTCGATGCCCTGGACACCGACTCGCGCACCCGGTTCATCGAGGCGCGCCAGTTCGCCGACCTGGTGGCGGAATTCCCCGGCCGCCTGGACGCCGACACACTGGCGAACCTGCTGCGCCCGCTGGCGCCGCGTTCCTACTCCATTGCCTCGAGCACCGACCTGGTGGGCGAGGAAGTTCACCTGACCGTGGCCACCCTGGCCAGCGACAGCGGCACCCGGCTGCGCCACGGCGTGGCCAGCGGCCACCTGAACCTGGCACTGGAACCCGGCCAGTCAGTGCGGGTCTTCCCCGAGCCCAATACCCGCTTCCGCCTGCCCGACGATGACGCGCCACTGGTCATGATCGGCGCCGGCACGGGCATCGCACCGTTCCGCGCTTTCGCGCAGCAACTGGAGGCGGATGGCCGCCACAACCCGGCCTGGCTGATCTTCGGCAACCCGCACCTGCGCACCGATTTCCTCTACCAGCGCGAATGGCTGAAATGGCGCGAGACGGGCCAGGTGTCGCGCATCGACGCCGCCTGGTCGCGTGACCAGGACGCCAAGCGCTACGTGCAGCACGTCGTGGCCGAACAGGCGCGGCGGCTGGATGACTGGCTGCAGCGCGGCGCACACGTATACCTTTGCGGCGCCCTGGCCATGGGCAAGTCGGTGCAGGACGCCCTGGCCGCCGGCCTGGCGCAGGCGCGTTCACTGGACGAAGACGGCGCCCGCGAGTCCCTCGCGGATCTGCGCCGCGCCGGACGTCTGCACAAGGACCTGTACTGATGGACGCCCTGGTCAACCGCAACCGTCAACGGCCAACGCCGCCGCGCCCCGCCTGGCGCCGACTGGCGGATTTCCTGGCGCGCCAGGGCTGTTTCGACGACCGCGTGGCGCGCCTGCAGATTCAGGGTCCGCGCCTCGCGCGCGACCCGCGCGGACAAACGGAATCCGGACGATGAGCAAACACGACGTCGAATCCATCAAGACCGGCAGCAACCACCTGCGCGGCACCCTGCTCGACTCCCTGGCCGACGCCGCCACCGGCGCCCTGGCCGATGACGACACCCAGCTGAGCAAGTTCCACGGCATCTACCAGCAGGATGACCGGGACACACGCGACGAACGCCGTAAACGCTTCCTGGCCCCGGATCACAGTTTCATGATCCGCGCACGGGTGCCCGGCGGCGTGTGCACCCCGGAGCAATGGCTGGCCATGGACGCCATCGCCACCACCCTGGCCAATGACAGCCTGCGCCTGACCACGCGCCAGGCCTTCCAGTTTCACGGCGTGCTCAAGGGCGACCTCAAGCCCAGCCTGCAGGCCATCGACCGCGTGCTGATGGACACCCTGGCGGCCTGCGGTGACGTGAACCGCAACGTCATGTGCACGCCGCTGCCCGAACTCAGCGCCGTGCATCGCGACACGGTGGCCGCAGCCGACGGCCTGTCCGAACACCTGACCCCGGCCACCACCGCCTACCACGAGATCTGGATGGACCGCGAGAAGGTGTCCGGTGGCCCCGACGAGGAACCGATCTACGGCAAGACCTACCTGCCGCGCAAGTTCAAGGTGGCCTTCGCCATTCCGCCGCAGAACGACGTGGACGTGCAGGCGCACGACCTGGGATTCGTCGCGATCGAGGAGAACGGCGCCCTGGCCGGTTTCAACGTCACCGTGGGCGGCGGCATGGGCGCCACGCACGGCGACCCTGCCACCTATCCCCTGCTGGCCCAGGTGCTGGGCTTTTGCACCCCGGAACAGGTCAACGCCGTGGGCGAGACCATCGTCACCATCCAGCGTGACTTCGGCGATCGGGGCAACCGCAAGCACGCACGGTTCAAGTACACCGTGGAAGACCACGGCCTGGAATGGCTGCGCGAGGAGTTCGAGCGCCGTGCCGGTTTCGCGCTGGCCCCACCGCGCACGTACCACTTCACCGACAACGGCGACCGCTACGGCTGGCAACAGGGCGACGACGGCCTCTGGCACCTGCTGCTGTACATCCAGAATGGCCGCATCCGCGACACCGAACACGCCAAGCAACTGACCGGCCTGCGCGAAATCGCGCACCTGGGCGTGGGCGAGTTTCGGCTGACGCCCAACCAGAACGTGGCGCTCGCCAAGATTCCCGAAGCGGAGAAGGACACCGTCGACGCGCTGACGCGCGAACACGGCCTGGACGCCCACGAACAGCTCTCGGCCCTGCGCCTCAACGCCATGGCCTGCGTGGCCCTGCCCACCTGCTCGCTGGCCATGGCCGAGGCGGAGCGTTACCTGCCCGACCTGCTGGGCCGCTTCGAGGCCCTGCTGGAACGACACGGCCTGGGTGGCGAGGCCATCACCGTGCGCATGACCGGCTGCCCGAACGGCTGCGCGCGGCCCTACCTGGCCGAGATCGGCCTGGTGGGCAAGGCGCCCGGGCGCTACAACCTTCATCTCGGCGCGGCCTTTGACGGCACGCGCCTCAACCGCCGTGTAGGGGAAAACATGGACGAACGACAGATCCTGTCCACACTTGACGAGTGGCTGGGCCGCTATGCGAGCCAGCGTGAAGCCGGAGAGCGCTTCGGCGATTTCGTGACCCGGCAGTTGACGAACGAGACACCGGAGGCCGCCCATGCCTGACGCCGCCCTGACCTTGTGCGTGCCCCGCCCGGGCGGGCCGTGGACGCAAACCCAGATCGATTCCGTGCGCCCCTGCCTGGAACGCCTGGACGCCGAGGAGCGGGTACGCTGGGCGCTGGACTTTCTGCCCGGACCGCACATCCTGACCAGCAGCTTCGGCGCCCAGTCCGCGGTGATGCTACACCTGGTCACGCGCCAGGCGCCGGACATTCCCGTGGTCCTGATCGACACCGGCTACCTGTTTCCTGAAACCTATCACTTCGTGGACGAACTGGCCGACCGCCTTGACCTGAATCTGAAGGTCTTCGGACCAAGGCGTTCCCCGGCCTGGCAGGAGGCCCGCTGGGGCCGTCGCTGGGAGCAGGGCAAGCAAGGCATCGAAGCTTACAACCAGTTCGCCAAGGTCGAACCCATGTCCCGCGCCCTCGAGGAACTGGGCGCCGCCACCTGGTTCAGCGGCCTGCGCCGCGACCAGGCCAGCACGCGCCGCGACACGGCGGTGCTGCAGGCCCACGGCCAGGTCAACAAGGTGCACCCCCTGGCCGACTGGGGCGACCGCGACATCCACAACTACCTGAAAACCTTCGACCTGCCGTACCACCCGCTGTGGAGCCAGGGTTACCTGTCCATCGGCGACACCCACAGTTCACGCCCGGCCGGGCTGGACGAGGAAGCCGAAGTCACGCGGTTTGACGGGGTGGTGAGGGAGTGTGGATTGCATGAACCGGCGCGGTATCCTGTTGCTGGATAGCTGGATTGTCCGGGGGTGACGGCTTCTGTTGACCGGGGTCGGCTGGAGCGCCACGTGGCCTCCGTGGCTCGGCCCCTTCGAGTCGAACGGGGCGGCGGTCAGCGCCGGGACAACATCAAACACGAGATGCCGGAACGGTCAGCACCACCTGGCCCTGGCAACAGATACCTCCCGGTGCGGGTAAAGACGGCTTTCGCCGTTGAGGCCAGCGCGTTCGAATTCCCGGTTGAATCGCTGAGCAGCCCGGCGCACTGCGCCGGACCCCGCAAACGTGGGGAGCCACGAGAAGCGACCGGCAAACTGGGCAACGGTGCACCCCCTGCAGACCGCTTTTCCTTACGGCCCGGGAGCGGGTTTTGTGCAAGCGGATAACAGGTAAGACTCAGTGCCCCAGAAAAACCCCACCCAAAGAAAGTGATGACCGGGTCGGGTGCTCCGATGCAAGGGAACGGGTGGGGCTTCCTGGACTGGGATCTTTTAAGGGATGTTGCCGAGCGACCGAAGCGACTGGGGAAAGCCGCCTGCAGCGGCTTTAGGCGAGCCTCGTGATGAATCCAGAGCCCGGGAGCGCATCTAAGCGAGCCGTACCCACAAAGCGCAGGGTAGCGAGGGCAGCCGAAGGCCAACATCCCGATCCCAGGCCAGGGAGCCCCACCCGTTCCCGGCCAACAACAGCACCCAACCCGACCAGGTCAATCACGCACGAACCCTGATTTGGTCAATCCCCGCTGCCTCGAACACTCGAAAGCCCGGTCAGAGCGTAAACCCCGCGCAGCAACTGTCGTTACCCGGCCCCGCCCCCAGCGTGGGGTGCCGGGACAGGGGTTCAGGCCGGGGAAAAGGGATGACCGTGCCGGCGGCCTCCGCGCCCGCCACCGCCCGCTCGATGGAGTCTCGGGAGGCATCGGGCACCACGCGCTCCAGGAATTCCATCATGTAATCGCGCAGGAAGCGATCACGCCGGAAGCCGATCCAGGTGGTGGGGTTCGGGAAGACGCCCTTCATGGGGATGGCCACCAGGTCGTGGTCCACGTCCGGGTCGTGCGCCATGCAGGCCAGGATGCCGATACCCATGCCCTTGCGCACATAGGTCTTGATGATGTCCGGGTCCTGCGCGGTGAACACGACGTTGGGCTCCACGCCGGCACGGGTGAACACCTGGCCCAGCGAAGAGTCGTCATTGAAGGAATAGGTATAGGAGATGATGGGGTGGCGCACGATGTCGGCCAGGGTGGGCTGCTCCAGGGCGGCCAGTTCATGCTCGCGCGGAACCAGCAGGATGCGTTCCCAGCTGAACAGCGGCAAGGTCACCAGGTCCTCGAACAGCTCGCTTTCGCCCGAGGCGATGGCAAAATCCACCTCGCGGCCCTGCACCTGCTCGGCAATCTGCTCACTGGTCCCCTGCTGCAGGCGAATGGCCACGCCCGGGTTGTCACGCTGGTACGCCTCCAGCAGGTCGGGCAGCACGTAACGCGCCTGCGTGGGGGTCGTGGCGATGACCAGTTCACCATCCATGTGTCCGGCCATCTGGCTGGACAGCGCCTTGATGTTCTCGGCCTCGGCCAGGATGCGGCGCGAGCGTTCCACCACCTGGCGGCCGGCCTCGGTCAGCGCGTCCAGGCTCTTGCCCTTGCGCACGAACAGCTTGAGATCGAGCTCGTCCTCGAGCAGGCGCACCTGCTTGCTGACGCCCGGTTGCGAGGTATACAGCGCCTCGGCCGCCGCTGTGATGTTCAGGCCGTTGTCCACGATGGCCACGAGGTATCGCAATTGCTGCAGCTTCATTCCTTACCCACTCCCGATTCCACGAATTCCGGTTTACTCAGATTCAGACAATAAAAAACCCGCTCTTGGGCGGGTGGTGGTTGCTCTTGTTGCTTTTATCGAGACAGCGGCGCCACTCACCCTGGAGGATGCGGACACATGCACACGCACACGAGGACGTCGGCGCAGTCTGATGATTTGCGATGTTTCATGCCGACCGAGCATAGGCATATAACCGAATGAACTCAAGCAATCATTTCGCATGGCCATATAACCGCGACGTCTAAGGCCCAAGAAAACCCGTATTTCCGGACCCGGTTGCCGCCCCGTACATTGCAGGAACGATGTTCGAGGTAATGTGACATGCGGTATTTCCCCCTGTTCCTGGATGTGCGTGACGAGCCCGTACTGGTGGTCGGCGGCGGCGACGTGGCCCGGCGCAAGGTCACCCTGTTGCGCAAGGCCGGCGCCCGTGTCCGACTGGTGGCGCGCGAGCTGTCGCCGGAGTTACTGGCTGATTGCGACGGCGAGACCATCGAGTGGGTCGCCCGCGGCTTCCGCGAGGATCAGCTGGACACCGTGCGCCTGGTGTTCGCCGCCACCGATGACCATGAACTGAACGCGGCGGTGCACGCCGCCGCCGAGGCGAGGCGCCTGCCGGTCAACGTAGTGGACGATCGCGAGCATTGCCGTTTCATCACGCCCGCCATCGTCGACCGTGACCCGGTGCAGGTGGCGATTTCCAGCGGCGGCGCCTCGCCGGTGCTGGCGCGGCGCATTCGTGGCCTGATCGAGCGCCTGCTGCCCATCGGGCTGGGCAAGGTGGCCGACGCGGCCGGCCGCCTGCGTAAGCGCGCGGCGAGACTGCCGCTGCCCGCGCGGCGCCGCGCCTGGGACCGCCTGTTGACGGACGGACAGGTACAGGCCCTGAGCCAGCTGCCATCCGCGGACATCGAACGGCGTCTCCGCCGCGGCCTGAACACGGCTGGCGCGGCGCCGCCACCAGGCAAGGTGACCCTGGTGGGCGCGGGTCCCGGCCGCGCCGACCTGCTCACCCTGCGGGCCCTGCAGGCCCTCGGCCAGGCGGATGTCATCCTGCACGACCGCCTGGTCACTTCGGAAATTCTCGACCTGGCCCGACGTGACGCGGAGTTTATCGACGTAGGCAAGCGCTGCGGCCAGCGCAGCACGCGCCAGGCAACCATCCACAAACTGATGGTGGAACACGCCGGCCGGGGCCGCCAGGTGGTGCGCCTGAAAGGGGGAGACCCATTCGTGTTCGGCCGCGGCGGCGAGGAACTCGAACACCTGGCCGAGGCCGGCATCGCCTTCGAAGTGGTGCCAGGCGTGACCGCCGCCAGCGGCTGCGCGGCCTTTGCCGGCATCCCGCTGACCCACCGCGACCACGCGCACGCGGTAACCTTTCTGACCGGCCACACCCCGGAGGGTGGACGCGAACCGGACTGGCGGGCGCTGGCCGGACCGGGCCGCACCCTGGCGGTCTACATGGGTGTCGGCCGCTCAGCCCAACTGCGCGACCAGCTGCTGCAGGCCGGCCTGGCCCCGGAGCTGCCCGTGGCGCTGATCGCCGACGGCACTCGCGACACGCAGCAGGTGCTGCACGGCACGGTAGATGAACTGCCCGCGCTGGCGGCCCGCGCGCCACGCGGCGCCCCCGCCTTGCTGGTTATCGGTGACGTGGCGGCGGTGGGTCGCCAGCTGGCCTGGTTCCAGGGCGCCGGTGCGGCGAATGCCGCCCGGGCCGCCTAGATAGGAAGGACCGCCGCAGGACCGGACGCATCAGTCGGGTATGTTCGGGCGGACCGGTATGGGATTGTCGTGGCAGCCGCAGCCGTTCGTGGCCGGGGGCCGTCAGGTCGAACTGGCGCCGTCAACCACCATGGCCCGGCGCGTGGAGGCCGTGGCCTCCGGAGCCCGCGACAGGAATTCCCGGCAGGCCGGGTTGTCGCTTTCATCAACGTGGTGGTAACCGGTTTCGCGCAGGAAAGCGGCGAAGGCGGCGTCGTCCGCGACGGGCACCAGGAAGCCGGCCAGCACCCGGCCGTGGGCCGCGCCGTGGTTGCGGTAGTGGAACAGGCTGATGGTCCAGCGTCCGGCCAGCACGGTGAGGAACTCCAGCAGCGCGCCGGGGCGTTCGGGAAACTCGAAACGCACCAGCACCTCGCGCTCGTCCACCGGCAGGCAGCCACCGACCAGGTGACGCAGGTGCAACTTGGCCACCTCGTTGCCGCTCAGGTCGATCACCTCGTAGCCGGCCTCGGCCAGGTGTCCCTGCAGTTCACCCGACGGCTCGCCCAGGCGCACGCCCACGAATACCCGCGCCTCGGCGGTGCCGTTGTGGCGGTAGTTGAACTCGGTCACCGAGGACTGGCCCAGCACGCGGCAGAACTCCAGGAAGCTGCCGGGCCGCTCGGGTATCGTCACGGCCAGCAGGGCCTCGGAACCGTCACCGAGGGTGCAGCGCTCCACCACGTGGCCCAGGCGGTCGAAATTCACGTTGGCGCCGCTGACGATGGCCACCCAGCGCGCCTTGTCATTCACTGAACCGGGATGCCGTTTCGCCCAGGCCAGGGCGCCGGCCACGGCCAGGGCGCCGGCCGGTTCGGGCACGGCGCGCACCTCTTCGAACACCAGGCGCACGGCGGAGCAGACCTGGTCCACGCTGACCGTGATCACCTCGTCGAGCAGAGCCTGGCACAGGCTGAAGGTCGTGCGCCCCACCTTCCGCACCGCGACGCCGTCGGCGAACATGCCGGTGGCGCCGATGTCCACCGGCTCGCCGGCATCCAGCGCGGCCTTCATGCCGGCGGCGTCCTCAGGCTCCACGCCGATCACTTTCGTTTCCGGGCAGATGGCCTTCAGGGTGGCCGCCACGCCGGCCGCCATGCCCCCGCCACCCACCGGGACGAACACCACTCCGGGTGGGTCAGGTAGCTGTTGGGTGATCTCCACGCCGATGGTGCCCTGCCCGGCGATCACGTCCTCGTCATCGAAGGGATGGATGAAACGCGCGCCGCTGGACCGCGCGTCGGCCTTGGCGGCGGCGCAGGCGGCGTCGAAATCGTCACCGGTTTGCACGATCTCGGCGCCCAGGGCGGCCACCGCCTGCACCTTGATGTCCGGCGTGGTGCGCGGCATGTAAATGCGCGCCGCCACGCCCAGCTCACGCGCCGCCAGCGCCACACCCTGGGCATGGTTTCCGGCAGATGCGGCAACCACGCCGTGCGTGCGCTGAGCCGCGTCCAGGCGGTGGATGCAGTTGTAGGCGCCGCGCAGCTTGAAGGAAAACGTCGGTTGCAGGTCCTCGCGCTTGAGCAGCAGCCGCACACCGGTGCGAGCGGACAGTTTCGGCGCCGCGTCCAGCGGCGTGCGTCGGGCCACGTCGTAGACCTGCGCCCGCAGGGCTCGCTGCAGGTAGTGTTGCGGCAATCCGTCCATATCCCCGCCCCGGTCCGGTGGCCTCAGATGAAGGCCACCTTTTTCGTGTGGATATCATCGAGGTGGCTGATCACGGCGTCGGCCGCCTCGTCGGTGCGCAGATTGCCGCCGATGTCCAGCGTGCGTTCGCCGGAGGACACCGCATTCCAGATGGCCAATTCGATCTGCCGGGCCACTTCGCGCATGCCCAGGCTGTACTCGAACATCATGCCCACCGAGGCCAGCATGCCAAAGGGATTGGCCAGGCCGCGACCGGCAATGTCGGGCGCCGAGCCGTGAATTGGCTCGTACAGTCCCTTCGTCCCCTCGCCGAGGGAGGCCGAGGGCAGCATACCCATCGAACCCACCAGCACGGAGGCTTCGTCGGTCAGGATGTCACCGAACATGTTCTCGGTGACGATCACGTTGAAGCGCGATGGGTTGGCTACGATGTGCATGGCCGCGGCGTCGACCAGCATGGTCTCGTAGGCCACGTCCGGGAAACTCTTTTCCATGACTTCGGCGGAGACCTTGCGCCACAGGCGCGATGTCGCCAGCACGTTGGCCTTGTCGATCATGGTCACGCGACCGTAGCGGTTGCGGGCCATGTTGGCGGCCAGCCGCACCACCCGCTCGATTTCATCGCGTGAGTAGGTGTAGTCGTCCGAAGCAGTATCTTCCGACAGTTTTTTCTTGCCGAAATAACTGCCTCCGGTGAGTTCGCGCACCACCATCAGGTCAACGTTCCTGATGTGCTCCGCTTTCAGCGGACTGATGTCCGCCAGGCTGGGGTGCAGTCGCACGGGACGCAGGTTGGCGAACAGTCCGAGTTCCTTGCGCAGGTCCAGCAGGCCCTGCTCCGGGCGCTTCCTGGCATCGGGATCATCCCATTTTGGACCGCCGACAGCGCCGAGGATCACGGCGTCCGCCTCGCGGCACCTGGCCAGTGTGTCCGCTGGCAGCGGGTCCCCGGTTTCGTCCAGGGCGGCGCCGCCGATCAGGGCCTCCTCGATCTGGAAATCCAGGCCGTGAATCTCCGCGACGGCGTCGATCAGCCGGCGCGCCTCGACAGTGACCTCGGGCCCGATGCCGTCACCCGGCAGCAGCAGAATCTTGGCGTTCATGGTGTTCCTCGTAGTTCGTGATGTGTTGTTCCTGCGACAACAGGAAGTCGAGCCGGTCCATGCCTTCGAGCAGGCAGTGGCGTGCAAAACCGTCGATCTCGAACGGGTAACGTTCACCCGTCGAGGTGCGCACCTCGCAGGCCTCCAGGTTCACGGTCAGTTCCTCGCCATCCATGGCCATCAGCGCCAGGTGCTGCTCTTCGGGCAACACCACCGGCAGCAGGCCGACGTTCTGCGAGTTACTGCGAAAAATATCGGCAATTTCCGAAGAGATCACCACCCGAAAGCCGAATCCGAGCAGGGCGCGCGGCGCATGTTCACGCGACGAGCCGCAACCAAAATTGTGGCCTGCAACCAGGACGGGGCTGTCGGCGGCACGCGGTTCATTCAGCACGCAACCGTCCAGCGGGTTTCCTTCAGCGTCGAAGCGCCAGTCCGCGAAGGCGCCCTCGCCGATACCATCGAAGCTGGTCGCGGTGAGAAAGCGCGCCGGGATGATCTGGTCGGTGTCGATGTTCTTCTCCGGCAACACCAGGACGCGGCCGGTCAGGGTCGTGAAGGCATCCATCAGGCCGCCTCCCGTGGCGTCGCGCCGGTCAGTCCACGTGGATCGATCACCTTGCCGGCCACGGCGCAGGCCGCGGCGGTCAGCGGGCTGGCCAGCAGGGTGCGCGCGCCAGGCCCCTGGCGGCCTTCGAAATTGCGATTCGAAGTGCTCACCGCGGTCTGGCCGGAAGGCACCAGGTCGCCGTTCATGGCCAGGCACATCGAACAGCCCGGCTCGCGCCACTCCGCGCCGGCAGCCAGGAACACCTCGTGCAGCCCTTCGGCCTCGGCCTGCCGGCGCACGGCCTCGGAACCGGGCACCACCAGCATGCGTGTACCGCCGGACACCGTGCGATCGCGCAGCACCTCGGCCGCTTCACGCAGGTCGCTGATGCGCCCGTTGGTGCACGAGCCGACGAACACGATGTCCACGGGGTGCCCCAGCAGGGGTTTGCCGCCCTCAAGTCCCATGTAGGCCAGGGCGCGATCGACGCCGGCTGAGCCGGCGGCAGGCACCGTGGCGGTGACCGGCACGGACATGCCCGGGTCGATACCCCAGGTCAGGGTCGGGGCGATATCGGCGGCGTCGATGGCCACTTCCTGGTCAAAGCGCGCGCCCGCGTCACTGCGCAGCGCCATCCAGCGCGCAGCGGCGCGGTCGAAGGCCCGCCCTTCGGGCGACAGCGGCCGGCCACGCAGGTACTCGACGGTCTTCTCGTCGGGTGCGATCATCCCGGCGCGGGCGCCGGCTTCGATGGTCATGTTGCAAACGGTCATCCGCTGCTCCATCGACAGCGCCTCGATGGCCTCGCCGGCATACTCGATCACGTGACCGGTGCCGCCGCCCACGCCGATGGCGTGAATAATGTGCAGGATCAGGTCCTTGGCGCCCACCCCGGGGCCGAGCCGGCCGTTCACGGTAATGCGCATGGATCTGGGCTTGCGTTGCATCAGGCATTGCGTGGCCAGTACGTAGCCCACCTCCGTGGTGCCGATTCCGAAAGCCAGGGCGCCGAAGGCGCCGTGGGTCGCGGTGTGAGAATCGCCACAGACCACTGTCATGCCCGGTTGCGTGGCGCCGATTTCGGGCCCCATGACGTGCACAATGCCACGTTGCGCGCTGTCCCATCCCTCCAGGCGCACGCCGAATTCGGCGCAGTTGCGTTCGAGTTGCTCCACCTGGGAACGGGCCTGGGGCGTGTAGTACCGTCGCTCACCGTTTTCATCCGGCGGCGTGGTCGGCGTGGAATGGTCCAGCGTGGCCAGGGTGCGGTCGGCGCGGCGCACCGGCAGTCCGCGGGCGCGCAGGGTGTCGAATCCCTGCGGGCTGGTCACCTCGTGCACCAGGTGCAGATCGATGTACAGCACCGCGGGCAGGTCGCCGGTCTCAGCCTGCACCAGGTGGGCGTCCCACAGCTTGTCGAACAGGGTGCGCGGGGCCATGTCGCTCACGACGCGCTGGCCACGCGGTCGGTGGCGGCACGGTCTGCGGCAATCGGTTCCAGCCAGCCGAAGTGGTCTTCGGTATCGCCACTGAACAGGCCGAAGAACGCGTCCTGGATGCGTTGGGTCACCGGTCCGCGACTGCCACAGCCGATATCCAGGTCGTCCACGGAAGCCACCGGAGTCACCTCGGCCGCCGTCCCGGTCAGGAACAACTCGTCCGCGGTGTACAGCGCCTCGCGCGACAGCGCTTGCTCACGCACTTCGAAGCCCATGGCGTGGGCCAGGCGAATCACCGTATCCCGGGTGATGCCGGCCAGGATGCTGGAGGCTTGCGGCGGCGTGATCAGCACACCGTTCTTCACCAGGAACAGGTTTTCCCCGGCGCCCTCACTAAGGGTGCCGTCAGCAGACAGTCCCAGCCCCTCGTCGTAACCCAGGCGATGGGCCTCCATGCTGATCAGCTGGCTGGACAGGTAGGTGCCGCCTGCCTTGACGCCCGCCGGGATCGTGTTCGGCGCAACGCGCTGCCAGGAACTGACACAGACACGCGCGCCTTTTTCACGGGCCTCCTCGCCCAGGTAGGCGCCCCACTCGATCGCGGCCACGGCCACGTCGACAGGCAGGTCGTCCTTTGGCGCCAGGCCAATGGAGCCGTAGCCACGATAGGCGATGGGCCGCAGGTAGGCGCTGTTCAGGTCGTTGCGGCTGACCACGCCGTGACAGGCATCCACCAATTCGTCCAACGTGTACGGAATGGTGATGCGGTAGACGCGGGCCGAATCGAACAGGCGCTGCATGTGCTCGCGTACACGGAAACCGACCGGACGCCCCTCCTTCTCGTAGACACGAATGCCTTCGAACACGCTGGACCCGTAGTGCAGGGCGTGGGCCATCACGTGGGTGGTGGCCTCGGCCCAGGGTTTGTACTTGCCGTTGTGCCAGATGGTCTGCGTCGCTTGCATGGTGCTGTCCTCGGAATACGGGATTCAGGCCGCGTTGGAGCGGCGCGGTGATTTCGCCTCGGCGGGCGCTTCGGCGCCGCGTTCCGCCACGCGCTCGGCGTGCCGGCTGGCGCGGTTGACGATTTCCAGCAACGCCTCGGCACAGGCCGCCACGATGTCCGTGGACAGGCCGTGACCGCTGTACTGCACGCCGTCGACCATGGCGCGCATGCTGGCCTCACCCTGGGCGTCCTCACCCAGCGAAATGCTGCGCATGGCCAGGCTGAGCACGGTAATGTCCATGCCAGTAATGGATTCCAGGGACTTCACGATGGCATCCACCGGGCCGTCGCCTTCGCCGGTCTGGGTGGCGGTGTCACCGTTCTCGTGCGCGAGGGTCAGCGAAGCCGTGGGGTCCTCTTCACCGCTGACCCGGCTGACCACGCTCAGCCACTGCAGCGACCAGGGGCCGGCGGTGTGCGCCTGGTTGCCCGTGATGATCGCCTCCAGATCGGAGTCGAACACGCGTTTCTTGCGATCCGCCAGCTCCTTGAAGCGCTCCATGATGCCGGCGATCTCGTGCGCTTCCAGTTCGAAACCCATGTCCTTCGCGCGATCGATCACCGCGGCCTTGCCGCTGTGCTTGCCCAGGATCAGCTGCGAATTCAGCACGCCGACGTCCTCGGGTTTCATGATTTCGTAGGTCTCTCGCGAAGCCAGCACGCCGTGCTGGTGAATGCCCGACTCGTGGGCGAAAGCGTTTTCCCCGACCACCGCCTTGTTGCGCGGCACGAAATTGCCGGTGACCGCGGCCAGCAGGTGGCTGGCGTTGTGCAATCGGCGGGTGTCGATATTGGTCTCGAAGCCATAACGATCCGCGCGGGTGCGCAGCGCCATGACCACTTCCTCCAGGGCGCAGTTCCCGGCGCGTTCGCCGATGCCGTTCAGGGTGCATTCGATCTGTCTTGCCCCGCCTTCGACCGCGGCCAGGGAATTGGCGACCGCCAGGCCAAGGTCGTCATGGCAGTGCGTGGACATGGTGACGTTCTCGATACCCGGTACGGTCTCGCGCAGCCAGGAGAACAGTTCCAGCATTTCCTGCGGCGTCGAGTAACCCACCGTGTCGGGAATGTTCACCGTGGTGGCGCCGGCTTCGATCACCGCCTGCAGCACATCGGCCAGGTAGTCGCGCTCGGTGCGGATGCCGTCCTCGGCGGAAAACTCGATGTCGTCGAGAAAGGTCCTGGCCAGGCTCACCCCCGCCACGGCGCTCTGCAACACCTGTTCGCGGCTCATCTGGAGCTTCTGCTGGCGATGAATCGGGCTGGTGGCGATGAAGGTGTGAATGCGCCGGTGGGCGGCCGGCTCCAGGGCCGCGGCGGAGCGCTCGATGTCGCGCGGCACCGTGCGGCACAGGGCCGCGATCGTTGGACCCTGGACCTCCGACGCCACCGCTTTCACGGCCTCGAAGTCGCCCGGCGAAGCCGCGGGAAAACCGGCCTCGATGATGTCCACCCTGAGTTCGGCGAGCGCCCGTGCCACGCGCAGTTTCTGGCCCAGCGTCATGCTGAATCCGGGGCTCTGTTCGCCGTCTCTCAGGCTGGTGTCGAATATCTTGATGGTTGCCATGTCCGGGGTCTCCTCGCCCTCAGGTTTTGCTCGTGAACGGCCGGGCGCCGCTCGTCGTTGTGTGGGTGCTGTCCTGCCCGCCCCACTGGACCGCCTCGTCCGGCCGGTCCACCCAGAGCACATCGTGCAGGCGTTCCAGCTGCCGCTGCAGCAAATCCGCGGGACGTTCTCCGCTGACCGTCACGGTCATGGCCTGGCCATCGCCCTGGGCCTCGCCGGCATGCACCGTCTCGATGCGGAAACCGCGGCGCTCGATCAGGCCCAGGGCCCGAATGACGGCGCCTTCGGCCGTTCTGAGCTGGATGTGCAGGAGGTGTCTCATGTCATCATTCCATCGAACTGGCGCGGGCCGCCTGTTCCCATCATCTGGTGGTTGGCGCTGCCCGGCGGCACCAGGGGCCAGACGTTCTCTTCCGGGTCGATTTTCACGTGAAGCAGCGCCGGCCCATCCGGACCCAGCAGCCAGTCCAGCGCGTCGTCCACCTGCTCCGGCCGACCGATGGAACGCGCGCGTATGCCGAAGGCCTCGGCCACACGGGAGAAGTCCGGGTTGTCCGACAGGTCGACTTCGGAGTACTTGCCATCGAAAAACAGTTTCTGCCACTGGCGCACCATGCCCAGCATGGAGTTGTCGATCAGCACGATGCGCACGTCGATGCCGTAGCGCTTGAGGGTAGCGAGCTCCTGCACGTTCATCATGAAGGAGCCGTCCCCGGACACGTTGACCACCATCGCGTCGGGATTGGCGATCTTGGCGCCGATGGCCGCCGGCAGGCCGTAACCCATGGCGCCCAGCCCACCCGAGGTCAGGTGCTGCAGCGGGTCCGTGAAGCGGCAGTGCTGGGCCACCCACATCTGGTGTTGACCCACGTCGCAGGCGATGACCGGTGGCTGGTCGCCGTGGCGGCTCAGGTCACGCAGCAGCCTCGGCGCGTAGATGCCCTCACCCGGCGCGTCGTAACGCCAGGCGAATTCCTTGCGCCAAGCTGCGCACTGCCGCGCCCAGGAGTCGGCAACCCTGGGCGCCGCGTCATGCCTGTCGGCGTGGCGTTCCAGCGCCTCCAGCGCGGGGGTGAGTTCCCCCACGATGGCGATGTCGGGACGACGCAGCTTGGCCACCTCTGCCGGGTCGATGTCCATGTGGATGATGCGCGCGGTCGGCGCGAAGTGGCTCAGCTTGCCCGTCACCCGGTCGTCGAAGCGACCACCCACCACCATCAGCACGTCGCAGTTCTGCACCGCGTGGTTGGCGGCCTCGTTGCCATGCATGCCCAGCATGCCCAGGAAACCTTCCTCGTCGGTCGGGATCACGCCCATGGCCTTGAGCGTGGTGGTCACGGGCAGCCGATAGCGCCGGACGAACTCGCGGAACGCCGCCACGCTGTCGGAAATGGCGATGCCGCCACCGCCGATCACCAGCGGCCGGCGCGCGGTTGCCAGCATCTCGGCAGCGGCGCGGATCGCCTCGGCGTCGGGTTCGGGCGCCTCGAAACGCTCCAGTGGCCGCTCGCGCAGATCGCTGCTCAGTTCCACGGAGATGTCCTTGGGAAAATCGATCAGCACCGGACCAGGGCGACCGGAGGTGGCCACGTGAAACGCCTCGTCCACCAGGGCGTCGATCTCCGCCACGTCACGCACCACGTAGCTGTGCTTCACCACCGGCAAGGTGATGCCGAAAATGTCCACTTCCTGGAAGGCGTCCGTCCCCTGCAAGGGGCTGGGCACCTGGCCGGTGATGGCCACCATGGGCACCGAGTCCATGAAGGCGTTGGCAATACCGGTCACCAGGTTGGTGGCGCCCGGTCCGGAAGTGGCCATGCACACCCCGGGGCGCCGCGTGACGCGCCCGTAGGCGTCCGCGGCGAACGCCGCGCCCTGTTCGTGGCGGCACAGGTAGTGGGTCAGCCCCGAGTCCACCAGGGCGTCGTACAGCGGCATGATGGCGCCGCCGGGGTATCCGAAGATGTGTTTTACCCCGTTGCGCTTCAGCGCATCGATCATCCGGCGCGAACCGCTCCGCGGCGCGGCGTCGTGTGACTTGTCTTGCTGCAGCAGGCTCATGCTGTGGTCTCCGCCCTGGTTTCCCTGTCCCGTACCGTGGCCGCCTCAGGCGGCCCTGGCGGTCTTGTCCTTGCGACTCAGCCAGCTCATCCGTTCGCGAAGTTTGCGACCCACCTTTTCGATGGGGTGCTCGCGGCGTTGGGCCAGCATCGACTGATACCCGCCGGAACCGGACGCGTATTCGTCCATCCAGCGCTTGGCGAAAGTGCCGTCCTGGATATCGGAGAGCACGTCCTTCATGCGCGCCTTGACGCTGTCGTCCAGGATGCGCGGACCGGACACCAGGTCGCCGTAGGAGGCGGTGTCGGAGATGAACTCGTACATCTTGTCCATACCGCCTTCGTACATCAGGTCGACGATCAGCTTCAGCTCGTGCAGGCACTCGAAGTAGGCCGCCTCGGGCTGGTAGCCCGCCTCCACCAGCGTGTCGTAGCCGTGAATCACCAACTGGGCGGCGCCGCCGCACAGTACGGCCTGCTCGCCGAACAGGTCGGTCTCGGTTTCTTCCGCGAAGGTGGTGTCCAGAACGCCGGCATGGGTGCCGCCGATGGCGTGGGCATAGCTCAGGGCACGTTCGGCCGCCTCGCCACTGGCATCCTGGTGGACGGCGCGCAGGCAGGGCACGCCGCGGCCTTCCTGGTACTGGCGGCGCACGAGGTCGCCCGGCGACTTGGGCGCCACCATGACCACGTCAACGTCTTCCGGCGGCGTGATGGCGCCGAAGTGGATGTTGAAGCCGTGGGCGAACAACAGCGTGTCACCGGTCTTGAGCTTGTCGGCGATCTGACCGTAGACGGTGGGCTGCGCCATGTCGGGGACCAGCAGGCAAACCAGCTGGGCGCGCTCGGCAGCCTCGGCGAAATCGGCCACCTCGAAGCCGGCGGCAGTCGCGGCCTGGGCGGTGGGACCGCCGGGGCGCGCGCCGATGATCACCTCGTAACCGGAATCGCGCAGGTTGTTGGCGTGGGCGCGACCCTGGCTGCCATAGCCGAGCACGGCGATGGTCTGGCCTTCCAGCGCGTCGCGTTTCACGTCGGTCGTGGTGTGGAGTTTCATGCGGTTGTCCTCTGTTGGGTTTCGGAATCGGTTGATGATGAATTGCTGATGTTCAGTTGCAGTGCCGGATCACCGACCTTCGGCAGATCGGCCTCGGGCACGGTGACGGCGCCGCGGGCGGCGGAGCCCACCAGGGCGCGGTACTTGGCATAGACTCCGTGCACGGGCGGTTTGGCCGGTGGCGGCGAGGGTTCGCGGGCATCCAGGTCGGCCAGCACCATGATTTCCTGGGCCGGGACGTCGATGCGGATGGTGTCGCCGTCGCGCACCCGGGCGATGGGGCCGCCCGTGGCCGCTTCGGGCGCCACGTGACCCACCATGAAACCGTGGGTGGCGCCGGAGAACCGCCCGTCGGTGATCAGCGCCACCGAGTCGCTCAGCCCGCGCCCGGCGATGGCCGCCGTGACGGCCAGCATCTCGCGCATGCCGGGACCGCCGCGGGGGCCCTCCCAGCGAATGACCACCACGTCGCCGGCCACGATCTCGCCGGCCTGCACCGCGGCGAACGTGGCCTCCTCGCCGTCGAACACCCGGGCCGGGCCCTCGAACTGCAGGATGCCGTGACCGGCCAGTTTGACCACGCAGCCCTCCGGCGACAGGTTGCCGTAGAGAATGCCGAAGCCGCCGCGTGGTTTCAGCGGGGTGGCCACGTCGACCACCACGTCCTGTCGCTCCGGTTCGTTCAGTGCGCCGGCCGCCGCGAACAGGCCCTGCCCCGTCACCGTGGGCGTGTCGCTGACCTTGCCGGCCGCGGCCAGGCGGCGGATCACCGCCGCGGCGCCGCCGGCCTCGAACAGGTCACAGGCCAGGTAGCGTCCGCCCGGCTTGAGGTCGGCGATGACCGGCGTGGCTTCGCTGATGGCGTTCCACTCGTTCAGTTCGAAGGGCACGCCGGCCTCGGCGGCGATGGCCAGCAGGTGCAGCACGGCATTGGTGGAGCCGGCCGTGGCGCAAACCGCGGCGGCGGCGTTGCGCAGGGATTCGGGGGTGATCAGTGCTGCGGGGCGGCGCCCGGCGGCCAGCGCGGCCATGACCTGGCGGCCCGCGTCGCGCGCGGCGGCGGGCTTGTCGGGGTGCACGGCGGGAATATCGTTGCTGCCCATGGGCGACAGGCCCAGCACGGTCAGCGCCATGGCCATGGTGTTGGCCGTGAACTGGCCGCCGCAGGCGCCGGCGCCCGGGCAGGCGGCCTTTTCCACCTCGGCCAGGCTGTCATCGTCCAGGGTGCCGGCGGCGTGCGCGCCGACCGCCTCGAACACGTCCTGGATGCTCAGGTCGCGATCGCCCAGGCGGCCTTTCATGATGGAGCCGCCGTAGAGAATCACGGTGGGCACATCCAGCCGGGCAGCGGCCATGGCGGCGGCCGGCAGCGTCTTGTCGCAGCCCACCAGGATGACCATGGCGTCCAGGCTGTGGCCGCCCACCGCCAGTTCGATGGAATCGGCGATGGTCTCGCGCGACATCAGCGAGGCGCGCATCCCCGAGGTGCCCATGGCGATGCCGTCGGTGACCACGATGGTGTTGAAGTCAATGGGCGTGCCGCCGGCCTCGCGGATGCCCTCGCGCACCGGCTCGGCCAGTTCGCCCAGGTGCATGTTGCAGGGCGTGACGTTGGTCCAGGTGTTGACCACCGCCACCAGCGGCCGCGCGATGGTCTCGTCGTCCAGCCCCGTCGCACGCAGGTAGGCGCGTGCGGGCGCACGCGACGGACCCGCCTTCATGGCGTCGCTGGTCAGTGTTCCCCCGCGTGGGTGGTCGTTGTTCTGTCGTTCGTCGTCTGCCATGGTTTCGATTGCCCGTATACGAAAAACCCCGCTTCCTTTCGGTTGCGGGGTTTTCTTGATCTTGTGGCGTTTTTGCTATGTGTGCGCGCCGGCCCCGCTTGGTGTCGGAATAATGAGTACAAGTACCAGGAGGAGTGCGCTGGACACGTCACGAAGCAACCCCGCGGCCGGACGGCCCCGGCGGATAGCGCTCACGATGTGACGTGTTTTCGAGAACATGGGGCTGTTATCTCCCAGCCAAGGCAGGATGTCAACGGTTTTTTTCGATCGCACGGCCTGGTCTGCCATCCACGGGCCTGGTTCCAGTCCCGGCCCGTCATTTGTCGAAGGTGAATCCCGCCTGCTCGGCCTCGGCGATGATCTCCGCCCCGGACTTGCGCACGGCCTCCTGGGAAAAAGCGTAGTACGCCGGCTGCTCGTCGACGAAAATTTCCTCTTCCAGCGCGAGGTCTCCGATGTCATCGAAGAGTCCGGCGGGGAATGAATAGTTGTCTGCCGGTACGAATCGGTAGAACAGGTTGCTGCCGCACCGTGAACAGAACCCGCGCTCCGCCCAGCCGGAAGAGGCATATCGGGTGATGAATTCCTTCCCGGTGAAGGTCACGCCGGAACCACACTGCACACCCAGGAACGCCAGGCCGCCCCATCGCCGGCACATCCGGCAGTGACAGGCCTCGAGCTGACCACGCACAGCACGGGCGGTGACGGTGACGGCGCCGCACAGGCAGTGCCCCTGCAGGGATGGTGCAGTGCTGGATTCGGACATGTCTGTTGACCTCCGCCGGGTGGAAAACCAGGATGCCGAAAACACGACGTGTACGGCCCTCGCGCGCGCGAACGGATTCGCGCACACCCGACAGGAATAGGGAATTCGATTCCGGCAGTCAAGCAACCATCGCGGACCGACCGGCCCACGACGCGCGGGCCCCTGACCGGGTGCCGCCTGCTATAATGGGCCGCTGATTCGGCCCGGGCCAATTGCCCCGCGCCATCGACCCAATTCAAACCCGGTCACGACCCCGATGCACTCCCCGGCCCCGGCCTCAAGAGCCGGCCGCAGGCCCGGGTCCGGACCGTGTTCAGGAGAACGCTTCATGGAACTCTTCGAGACCATCGGTGGCTCACACCACGAACAGATCGTGTTCTGCAACAACACCGACGTGGGCCTGAAGGCCATCATCGCCATTCACAACACCACGCTGGGCCCGGCCCTGGGCGGCCTGCGCATGTGGCCCTACGCTTCCGAACAGGAGGCCCTGGATGACGTGCTGCGCCTGAGCCGCGGCATGACCTACAAGGCGGCCGTGTCCGGCCTGAACCTGGGCGGCGGCAAGTCGGTGATCATCGGCGATCCGCGCCAGGACAAGTCCGAGGCGCTGTTCCGCGCCCTGGGCAAGTTCATCGACACCCTGAACGGGCGCTACATCACCGCCGAGGACGTGGGCATCGACGTGAACGACATGGAGTTCATCTTCCAGGAAACGAACAACGTGGTCGGGGTGCACCAGGTGCACGGCGGCTCCGGCGACCCCTCGCCGTTCACGGCCTACGGCACGCTGCAGGGCATCAAGGCGGCGCTGCAGGCCAGGTTCGGCGACGAGGACGTGGGCAAATACAGCTTCGCGGTGCAGGGCGCCGGCCACGTGGGTCACCACCTGGTCAAGCTGCTGCGCGAAGGCGGCGCCAAGGTGTTCGTGACCGACATCAACGAAGAGGCGGTGGCCGAGGCCGTGGACATGGGCGCCGAGGCCGTCGGCCTGGACGACATCTACGACGTGGACGCCGACGTGTTCAGCCCCTGCGCCCTGGGCGCGGTGGTCAACGAGAACACCATTCCGCGTTTCAGGTTCAAGGTGGTGGCCGGCGCGGCCAACAACCAGCTGGCCAACAACGAGGCCGGTGACGAACTGGAGCGACGCGGTATCCTGTACGCGCCCGACTACGCCGTGAACGCCGGCGGCCTGATGAATGTATCCATCGAGTTCGAGGGCTACAGCGAACAGCGCGCTTACCGCATGACGCGCGCCATCTACTACAACCTCAAGCGCATCTTCGAGATTGCCGAGCGGGACGGCATCCCCACCTACCAGGCCTCCGACCGCATGGCGGAAGAACGCATCGCCATTCTCGGCAAGATCAAGATGCCGCACATGGGCAAGCCGCACCGCTTTCCCGGCCGCGAACGCAACGCGGCGTAACGCGCATGGACTTCCCGCAGATCAACGAGGAACTGGACCTGCTGCGCGCCAGCGTGCGTCGCTGGGCGGAACAGGAGATCGCACCCCGCGCCGATTCCATCGACGCCGACAACGCGTTTCCGCAGGACCTGTGGCCCAAGCTGGGTGAACTGGGACTGCTGGGCATGACCGTGCCGGGCGAGTACGGCGGTTCGGACATGGGTTACCTGGCGCACGTGGTCGCGCTGGAGGAAATTTCCCGTACTTCGGGCTCGGTAGGCCTGTCCTACGGCGCCCACGCCAATCTGTGCGTCGACAACCTGCGACGCAACGGCTCCGAAGCGCAGAAACAGCGCTTCCTGCCGGGTTTGTGCAGCGGCGACGTCGTGGGCGCCCTGGCCATGAGTGAACCCGGCGCCGGCTCCGACGTGGTCGGCTCCATGGCCTGCCGCGCCGAGCTGAAGGGCGACACCTGGGTAGCCAACGGCAACAAGATGTGGATCACCAACGGCCCGGAATGCGGCGTGGCCATCGTCTACATGCGCACCGCCGGCCCCGAGGCCGGCTCGAAATGCATGACCGCCTTCCTGGTCACCGACGACCTGCCCGGATTCACCAAGGCGCAGAAGCTGGACAAGCTGGGCATGCGCGGCTCCAACACCTGCGAACTGGTGTTCGAGGACTGCGAAATCCCGGCCGACAACGTGCTCGGCGAAGTGAACCACGGCGTGCAGGTCCTGATGAGTGGGCTGGATACCGAGCGGCTGGTGCTGTCGGGCGGGCCGGTTGGCCTGATGCAGGCCGCCCTGGACCTGGCCCTGCCCTACACGCGCGAACGCCGTCAATTCGGCAAGGCCATCGGCGAATTCGGTGTCATGCAGGCCAAGCTGGGGGACATGTACACCGCCCTGCAATCCTCACGCGCCTTCGCCTACCAGGTCGCCGAAGCCTTCGACGAAGGCCGCAAGTCCCGCGTCGACCCGGCCGCTTGCCTGCTCCACGCCTCGCGCAGCGCCGTCGAAGTCACGCTCGAGGCCATCCAGACCCTGGGCGGCAACGGCTACATCAACGAGTACCCGGCAGGCCGGCTGCTGCGTGACGCCAAGCTGTACGAGATCGGCGCGGGGACGAACGAGATTCGGCGGATGTTGATCGGGCGGGAGTTGGTGGCGGGGAAGACGTGATCCCCGTGCTTACGGTTTGGGAAGACGGAAAAAGGTAGACGGGAGACCGGGGGCTGACTGAAGTTTGGTGCGCAGGAGGGCTGAAACTGATTCGGGCGCACCAGAAGTTGAAAGCCTGGCAGATCGCCATGACGTTAGGAGAAGCGGTTTACCGATCGACGGAGGATTTTCCGTCTGCAGAACGGTTTGGATTGACTGCGCAGATGCGACGCGACGCTGTTTCCATCCCGTCAAACATTGCCGAGGGCGCGGCAAGGTCATCGCCCAGGGAATTCAAGCGATTTCTGCTCATTGCGAGGGGATCGCTTTCAGAGCTGGAAACACAGGTACTGCCGTGTGCCCGGCTCGGCTACGAACTCGATGCCGAATTGTTGATACTCGATATCGAACGACTTTTTGGACTCATAAACGGACTGATCAGGAAACAGGAGACTTTGCAAACCGGGCCGCACCGAGATGCCTAACCCGCCCCCGGTCTCCCGTCTACCGTTTCCCGTCTCCCCCTTCCGACTACTTTGGAGAACCCCATGCCCACCCCCACCATCATCATCGCCGCCGCCAAACGCACCCCCATCGGCTCCTTCCAGGGCCAGTTCAGCGACGTTCCCGCCGACGAACTCGCGGCGACCGCCATCAAAGGCGCGATTGCCCAGGCCGGCGTCGACGTGAACGAGATCGACGACGTGATCATGGGCTGCGTGCTGCCCGCCGGCGTGGGCCAGGCGCCGGCGCGACTGGCCTCGCGCAAGGCCGGCATTCCCGATTCCGCCGGCGCGCTGACGGTGAACAAGGCCTGCAGCTCCGGCTTGATCGCCATCATGCACGCCCATGATTCCATCAAGGCCGGTTCCCACGAGGTGGTGGTGGCCGGCGGCATGGAATCCATGACGCGCGCGCCCTACTTGCTGCCCAAGGCCCGCGGCGGCTACCGCATGGGTCACGGCGAAGTGCTCGACCACATGTTCACCGACGGCCTGCAGGATCCCGACGAGGGATTCATGATGGGTGTCTACGGCGAGCGCTGCGCCGACAAGTACGCGTTCAGCCGCGAGGAGCAGGACGCCTTCGGCATCGCCTCGGTGGAACGTGCGTTGCGCGCCATGGGGTCGGAATTCGACGACGAGATCGTGCCGGTGACCGTCACCAGCCGCCGTGGCGAGTCCGTGTACGACAAGGACGAAGAACCGCCGAGATGCAACCTGGACAAGGTTCCGTCGCTGCGCCCGGCATTCGCCAAGGACGGCACCGTCACTGCCGCGACCTCCTCCAAGATTTCCGACGGCGCGGCCGCTACCGTGCTGATGAGCGCGGACAAGGCGGCGGAACTGGGCGTCACGCCGCTGGCCACCATCGTGGCCCACGGCGTGTTCTCCCAGGAACCGGGCTGGTTCACCACGGCCCCGGTGGGCGCCATCAGCAACGTGCTCGAGAAGGCCGGCTGGAGCAAGGACGAGGTAGACCTGTTCGAGGTCAACGAAGCCTTTGCCGCCGTGACCATGGCTGCGATGCGCGAACACGACATTCCGCACGAGAAGATCAACGTGAACGGCGGCGCCTGCGCACTGGGTCACCCCATCGGCGCCAGCGGCGCGCGCATCGTGACCACGCTGATCAACGCGCTGCAGAAGCGCGGACTCAAGAAAGGCGTGGCCGCATTGTGCAACGGCGGTGGCGAGGCCACGGCAATCGCCATCGAGTTGCCCTGAGACGAAACCGCGGATTGGGCCTGCCGGCCCCTCGCCGGCAGGATGGAGGGCGGTTTTCTATACTGGAGCACAGCGCCCAGTCTCAAGGAACGTGACGTGTCCGAGTTCTCAAGACCCCTGCCGGCAAAGATTTTCGTCAAACCCGCCACTTGCCCCGTCCTGCCGATCCTGGCAGGGGTGTTTTTCTCGCTGCTGAGCGCCTGCGGCGGTGAACCACAGTCGGCATCCACGACAAACGCCGAGGCCGCCTCGCCATCGGCCGGCGCGCCGGACATGCGAACTGCGGGTTACGACCGTTCGACCTTCATCCTGTGTGACGCGATCGAGCCCGGACACTACAGGGAACTGGCGGACATCGTGGGTTTCGAGGCCGATGAATGGGGCGCCCAGTTTCGTACCGAGTGCATCGTCAAGGGGGCTCGAGTCGCTTTTGCCCGGGTCAAACTTCAGCCGGCCATGGCGCCGTCCGCCGAGGCGGTCGCGAAACAGAGCTATGACGGGGACGCCACTCCGGCCCCGGAACTCGGTGACGACGCCTGGTTCGTGGACGACGGACTTCAGCCCCACGTGATTTTCGCGATGGGGCCGCTGGTGCTCGATGTCAGTGCCGAAAGCGAACAAACTCCGGATCGCGGGACCATGATCGAACTGGCCCTGCGCATCCGCGACATCCTGCGGGAAGCGAACGGCTGACCCACCCGGGGCGCCGCCTGGCGCCGTCGGGAGCGACGCCCTGGTTTCGCACCCGCGTGCCAAGCCTGGCGGTCGCGATGCGCGCCCAATCCTTTTCCAGTCGGTGTATCATTACGCACCCGTTTCACCCGTTCGAGATCGATGCCCTGCACGCCTACCGAAACGGTCATTTCGTTCATCGCCTTCACGCACCCCTGATCGACGACATGGCCCTGATTGAATCCAGGCTGGACCCGGCGAGCGACGAATTCGCCGCCAACGCCGAGCGCCTCCAGTCCCAGGTGGAAGACCTTCGACGAGAACTCGACGCCGTGCTGGTGGGTGGGGGTGACGACGCGCGCATCAAGCACCTCAAGCGCGGCAAGATGTTGCCGCGCGACCGCGTTGCCGGCCTGCTGGACGAAGGCAGCCCATTTCTCGAGCTCTCCCCGATGGCTGCCCACGGGCTCTACGACGGCAAGGCGCCGGGCGCCGGTATCATCACCGGCATCGGCCAGGTGCATGGGCGCGACGTGATGGTGGTGGCCAACGACGCCACGGTCAAAGGCGGCACCTATTTTCCGATGACGGTGAAAAAGCACCTCCGGGCCCAGGAGGTCGCCGCCGAGAACCACCTGCCCTGCGTCTACCTGGTGGACTCCGGCGGAGCCTTTTTGCCGTTGCAGGACGAAGTATTCCCCGATAAAGAGCATTTTGGGCGCATCTTCTATAACCAGGCACGCCTGTCGGCCCGCAACATTCCGCAGATCGCCGTGGTCATGGGCTCGTGCACCGCAGGCGGCGCCTACGTGCCGGCCATGTGCGACGAATCGATCATCGTCAGGCAACAGGGCACCATTTTCCTGGGCGGCCCGCCGCTGGTGCGCGCCGCCACCGGCGAAGTGGTCGACGCGGAAACCCTCGGCGGCGCCAATGTGCACACCACCAAGTCCGGCGTCGCGGATCACTTCGCCGAGGACGACGGCCACGCCCTGGAGCTTGCACGGGAGGCCCTCGCGCATCTCAATCGCAAACAGCCTGAGCCGTTCGTCCGCGAAACGCCCCGGGAGCCGGTGCTGGATCCCGCCGAACTGTATGGCGTGGTGCCGAAAGACACCCGGTTCCAGTTGCCGGTCAAGGAAGTCATCGCACGCATCGTCGACGGCAGTGAGTTCCACGAGTTCAAGGCGCGCTACGGCAAGACCCTGGTCTGCGGTTTCGCGCACATCGACGGCTGGCCGGTGGGCATCGTGGCCAACAACGGCATCCTGTTTTCGGAATCCGCCCTCAAGGGCACGCACTTCATCCAGCTGTGCAACAAACGCAACATTCCGCTGGTGTTCCTGCAGAACATTACCGGCTTCATGGTCGGCAAGGCCTATGAACAGGCCGGCATCGCCAAGGACGGCGCCAAGATGGTCACCGCGGTGGCCACCAGCCACGTCCCCTGCTTCACCGTGGTGATCGGTGGCAGCTTCGGCGCCGGCAACTACGCCATGTGCGGACGCGCTTACGGGCCGCGCCTGCTGTGGATGTGGCCCAATGCGCGCATCTCGGTCATGGGCGGCGAACAGGCCGCCTCGGTGCTGGCCACGGTGCGTCGCGATGGGATCGAGGCCTCGGGCAACAGCTGGAGCGACGCGGAGGAAGAGGCCTTTCGCGCACCGATCCGCGAGGGCTACGAGCAGCAGGGCCACCCGTACTACGCCACCGCGCGACTCTGGGACGACGGCATCATCGACCCGGCCGACACGCGCGCCACCCTGGCGCGGGGCCTGGCGGCCGCCTCCAACGCACCGGTGAAGCGCGGGCGCCACGGCGTCTTCCGAATGTAGATCATCCACGCGACATTGACCCATCAACGCCGCCTCCACGTGAGCGGACATCCGAAACAGACCCAAGGAGCACATGCATGCAACTCGAAACCGTCAAGGCCGTCATCACCGGCGGCGTCTCCGGCCTCGGCCTGGCCGTGGCCCGTCACTTCGTGGCCAAGGGCGGCCAGGTCACCCTGTTGGACATCAATGACGAGGCCGGCGCGGCAGCCGAAGAAGCCCTTGGCGCCAAGTACGTCAATACCGACGTGACCAGCGAATCTGCCGTCAGCGACGCCGTCGCCCAGGCCGTGGAGTTCATGGGCGGCGTGAACGTGTCGGTCAACTGCGCGGGCGTGATCGGCGCCGGGCGGGTCCTGGGCCGTGAGGGCCCGATGGACCTGGACTACTTCAGCAAGGTCATCCAGATCAATCTCGTCGGCACCTTCAACGCCGCCAAGGCGGCGGCCGCGGTCATGGAAGAAAACGTGCCGAATCCCGACGGCGAACGCGGCGTGATCATCAACACCGCCTCGGTCGCGGCCTACGAGGGCCAGATCGGCCAGGCCGCGTATTCCGCCTCCAAGGGCGGCGTGGTCGGCATGACATTGCCCATGGCGCGGGAGTTCGCTCGCATCGGCGTGCGCGTCAACACCATCGCGCCGGGCATCTTCTGGACCCCGATGGCCGATGGCATGCCCGAGCACATCCAGGAGGCGCTGGCCGCATCCATTCCATTCCCGGCCCGCCTGGGCAAACCCGAGGAATATGCTGACCTGGCCGGCCATATCGTGGAGAATGGCTACTTCAACGGGGAGACCATCCGGCTCGACGGCGCCGTGCGCATGCAGCCGAAGTGAGACGAGGTAACAGGCGTGGAAACGTTCGCTGAAGTACGCGATTTCGTGCAGGAACGGCACGAGCTCATGATCGACGAACCCTTTCTCCTGGGATTCGAATGCCCGGTGGGCGACCAGGGTCGCAAACAGAGCATCTTCATGGCCGAAATCAAGGCCGACGACGGCCGGCGATTTCTGCGCGTGGAAACGCCGGTGGTGCCGCTGGAAGACTTCGACGCCGAGAAGTGCCTGCGCATCAACCTGATGCAGCGCGTCGGCTATCTCGCCGTGGGTGACCTCGACAGCGTGGCCTTCATCAAGCTGTGTGAAAACATGCCCTACGCCTCGCTCGACGGCGAGGAACTCGAGTACGTCGTCAATCACATGGCGCCAATGGCCGACCGATTCGAACAGGTGCTGGAGTACGACAGCGACATCGCCTGATTTTTAAACACTGCATCGCCCTGGGGGGGCCGCATGGAACAGCTATCCGAATACATCCAGAACACCAATTTCACCGAATTGCTGATCAGCATCGGCACGCGCCTGTTCCTGGTGCTGCTGATTTACATTGTCGGCCGCTGGCTGGCGCGCATCACCCAACGGGTACTGGAAAGATGCTGCGGCGCCGCGAAGTGGACGAAGTGCTGGTCGATTTCCTGGGCTCGGTCGCCAACATCGCGGTCACGGTGGTCGCCATCATCGCGGCCCTGGACCAGCTGGGCATTTCGCCCGCCTCGCTGTTGGCCGTGGTCGGCGCCGCCAGCCTGGCCGTGGGCCTGGCGCTGAAGGACAGCCTGTCCAACTTCGCCGCCGGCGTGATGCTGGTCATGTTTCGGCCCTTCACCAAGGGTGACTACGTGGAGGCAGGCGGTGAAAGCGGCACCGTTGACGAGGTGTACCTGAACTCCACCCGGCTGGTCACGCCGGACAACAAGCTGGTGCTGGTGCCCAACGCACAGATCTGGAACGGCAGCATCACCAACTATTCGGCCAAGGACACCCGCCGCGTAGACATGGTGATCGGCGTGGGCTACGACGACGACCTGAAGGAAGCCCACAACGTGATCCTGGGCGTGCTCAACGAGCACGACAAGGTGCTCAAGGATCCCGCGCCCGCCGTGTTCGTGGGCAACCTGGGTGACAGCAGCGTGGACTTCAACGTGCGGCCCTGGGTGAATACGCCGGACTACTGGGGCGTGTACTCCGACGTCCTCGAACGCGCCAAGATCGCGCTCGATGCCGCCGGCATCAGCATTCCCTACCCGCAGTCCGACGTACACATGCACCAGGTGGCTGCAGCGGCCGCCGAAAACGACGATAGCGACGGTAAGGAATAAACGCTTCAGCGCCGTGCTCGAGGGCTTCTCCAGGCCCTCGGGCAAGGTGCTGGTGGCCGTCAACCTGGCGCTCCTGGCCGGTGTGTTCGCGCTGGACTGGAACGTCTTCGACATCGTCTTCCTCTACTGGGCGGAAAACCTGGTGATCGGCGTGATCAACGTCATGAAAATGCTGACCGCCCACCACGACCCGTTCGCCGGCATGACCGACAGCGACGGGCAGCCCCTGGTGCGCGACCGTTCCGCCCGGCTGGCGCGCACCGTGGCCAACGTCGGCACGAAACTGTTCATCGTGCCGTTCTTCATCATTCACTACGGTGGTTTCTGCGCCGGCCACGGCTTTTTCATTTTCGTGCTGTTCCGGGAAGTCGGCGAGTTCACCGGCGACCTGAAGGACGCCGTACCCGAGTTGCTGACCGCCGGCCTGCTCCTGTCACTGGCCGGCCTGGCGGCCAGCCACCTGTACTCGTTTTTCACCAACTACCTGGGAAGCGGGGAATACCGCCGTACCACGCCCATGGAACTCATGGCCCGTCCCTACGGCCGCATCGTGGCGCTGCACATCACGATTATCGTTGGCGGATTCCTGGTCGTCGCCCTGGGCGACCCCAAGCCGATGCTCGTCGTGCTGGTCATTCTGAAAACCGGCGTGGACCTCGCCATGCACGGGCGCGAACGGCAGAAGTACCAGGACGATGAGGCCGTTGCGACAACCGCCTGAAAACGGTGTGTCCCGCCGGCGGCAATCCCGTTCACGCCTGCCTATAATGAGCGGGTTTTGCAGAACCTGAATCGAACCAAGGAGAACATCATGAAATCACGTGCCGCGGTGGCCTGGGAGGCCGGCAAACCCCTGGAGATCGAAGAAGTGGACGTGGCCGCCCCGAAAGAGGGCGAGGTCCTGGTGCGTATCGTCGCCACGGGTGTGTGCCATACCGATGCCTACACCCTTTCCGGCGCCGACCCCGAAGGACTGTTCCCCTCGATTCTCGGCCACGAAGGCGGCGGCGTCGTCGAGGAGGTCGGGCCTGGCGTGACATCCGTCGCCGTCGGCGACCATGTGATCCCGCTGTACACGCCCGAGTGCCGCGAATGTTCCTTTTGCCGCAGCGGAAAGACCAACCTGTGTCAGAAAATTCGCATCACCCAGGGCCAGGGCCTGATGCCGGACGGTTCCTCACGCTTTTCGAAGGGCGACACCAGCATCCACCATTACATGGGCACTTCGACGTTTTCCGAATACACCGTCCTGCCTGAGATTTCGCTGGCCAGGGTCAACAAGGCCGCGCCGCTGGACAAGGTGTGCCTGTTGGGTTGCGGCGTGACCACGGGCATCGGCGCGGTGCTCAACACGGCCAAGGTGGAGCGTGGCGCCTCGGTGGCGGTCTTTGGCCTGGGCGGCATCGGACTCAGCGTGATCCAAGGCGCCGTGATGGCCGGGGCCGGGCGCATCATCGGCGTCGACCTGAACCCGGAAAAGTACGTCATGGCGGAACAGCTCGGCGCCACGGATTTCGTAAACCCTGCAGACTACGACGATCCCATCCAGGACGTGATCGTGGACCTGACAGACGGTGGCGTGGACTATTCCTTCGAATGCATCGGCAACGTGGACGTCATGCGCTCCGCCCTGGAGTGTTGCCACAAGGGCTGGGGTGAAAGCACGATCATCGGGGTCGCCGGTGCCGGCCAGGAGATCAGCACCCGCCCCTTCCAGCTGGTCACCGGCCGCGTGTGGCGTGGAACGGCCTTCGGTGGCGTCAAGGGACGCACAGAGCTGCCCGGCTATGTCGACCGATACATGGATGGCGAAATCAAGATCGACGAGATGGTGACCCACACCATGGACCTGGAGGACATCAATCGCGCCTTCGACCTGATGCACGAAGGTGAAAGCATCCGCTCCGTGGTGATCTACTGACCATGAGTGACACGCTGCTGAAACCCGTGGCCGCCTGGCGCAGCTTCGACGGCTGGGTTAAACGTTTCGAACACCGCAGCGAGGTGCTGGACTGCGACATGGTGTTCGGCGTCTACCTGCCCCCACAGGCCGAGCAGGGCCCTGTACCGGCACTCTGGTGGCTGTCCGGGCTGACCTGTACCGATGAAAATTTCCTGCAGAAGGCCGGCGCGCAAAAGCTGGCCGCCGAACTGGGCATGGCCCTCGTCTGTCCCGACACCAGCCCGCGCGGCACCGACCTGCCCGGTGAGCACGACGACTGGGATTTCGGTTCGGGCGCCGGGTTCTACGTCAACGCCACCCGGGAACCCTGGTCACGGCACTACCGCATGTACGACTATGTCACCCGCGAATTGCCCACCCTGGCCGAATCCGCGCTGCCCCTGGACGGGCGCAGGTCGATCAGTGGCCACTCCATGGGCGGACACGGTGCACTGATCTGCGCCCTGCGCGAACCGGAACGCTGGCACTCGGTATCGGCCTTTTCGCCCATCTGCCACCCCTCGCGCTGCCAGTGGGGCATCAAGGCCTTCAGTCACTACCTGGGCGACGACCGCAACGACTGGGCCGAGTGGGACGCCACCCAGCTGGTGACCCACGTGGACAAGCAGCTGCCCATCCTGATCGACCAGGGCGGTGACGACGAATTTCTCGGTGACCAGCTCAAGCCGGGCAGCCTCGAACAGGCCTGCATCTGCACCCACCACCCGCTGGAGATCAACCTGCGCGAAGGTTATGACCACAGCTATTACTTCGTGGCCAGCTTCATCGACGACCACCTGCGTCATCATGGCAGGGCGTTGGGATTGGGGTAACCAGGGTCGGCCGTGAGTGGCCTGCTCGGGTTTCGGCCGCAATCGCCCTGGTCGGGTAAGGCGCCTTTGCTGGCCGGGAACGGGTGGGACTCCCTGGCCTGGGATCGGGATGCTCCAGCCGACCCCGGCCAACGAAACCATCACTTCCAAACACGCCAACACCCTGATTTCCTCAGGCCGGATCCTCCCAGAAGATCTTGTCCAACACCCCCTGGTACCCAAATCGCTCCAGGTCGATCTTGCCGTTGAGAAACACCACGCCTTCCTCTTCCAGGCGGTCCTTCTGGCGCTGGTGCGCCGCGGAATCGGGGGGAAAGGAGATCTTGCCCTGGGCGTTGATCACGCGGTGCCAGGGCAACTGCAGATTGCGCGGGGCCCAGCGCATGGCCTGGCCGACGCGGCGCGCAAAGCGGGGATTGCCGGACAGCCGGGCCACTTCGCCGTACGTCAGCACGTGGCCTGGCGGGATTTCACCCACGACCTTCCAGACCGCCTCGGCCCACTCGCGGTCGGGCTTGCGGGCTTCGCTGGAAGGCGCGTCGGTCACGGCATGGCGTCGACTTCGACCCCTTCCTTCTCGACCTGCAGCAGGTCCAGTTTGCTCACACCCAGCATCAGCAGCGCGTTGCTCGCCACGTAGATGGAGGAGTAGGTGCCGACGATGACGCCGACGATCAGCGTCCAGGCAAAGGCATGGATGACTTCACCGCCGAAGAAAAACAGCGCGATCAGCACCAGCAGCGTGGTCAAGGACGTCATCAGGGTTCGCGCCAGGGTCTCGTTCACCGAACGGTTGACCACCTCCGTGGGCGTGGACTTGCCCATGCGCGGGAAGTTTTCGCGAATCCGGTCGAACAGCACGATCGTGTCATTCAGCGAGTAACCCACCACGGCCAACAGCGCGGCCACCACGGTCAGGTCGAAATCAATCTGCAGAACCGACAGGATGCCCAGGCTGACCAGGATGTCGTGGATCACGGCCACGACCGCGCCCACCGAGAAGCGCCACTGGAAGCGGAACATCACGTAGATGAAGATGCCGATCAGGGCGTAGATCACGGCCAGGATGCCCTGCTCGGTCAGCTCCTCGCCCACCTGGGGACCGACGAAGCCCGAACTGCGCATGTCCACGCCGGCGGGAAAGTCGCCGGCCAGGGCGGTGATCACCCGCGTGGCCTGCTCGGCGGCGTCGCTTTCCTCTTCGCCTTCGTGCGGCGGTATGCGGACCAGCAGATCGACGGACGAACCGAAGCGCTGGACCGTCGCATCGGGCATGCCCGCATCCTCCAGGCTCTGGCGCACGTCCGCGATTTCCGGCGCTTCGGTGAAGCGCACCTCGACCTCGGTGCCGCCGGTGAAGTCCAGGCCGAAGTTCAGACCCAGGATCGGCAGCACCACGATGGACGCGATGACCAGCAGGGTGGACAGGCCCAGGGCGAGCCTGCGCTTGCTCATGAAATCGATATTGACGTTCTGTTTGACCAGTCTCATGGCGAACACCTCAGATGGCGAGTTTCTCGACCCGCTGCCGCCGGCCGTAGATCAGGTTGACCAGCGCACGCGTGCCCATGATGGCCGTGAACATGGACGTCACGATCCCCAGGGACAGGGTCACCGCGAAGCCTTTCACGGGCCCGGTGCCGAACAGGAACAGCACGAAGGCGGCGATCAGCGTGGTGACGTTGGCGTCGGCGATGGTTGAGAAGGCTTTCTCGTAGCCCGAACGGATACTCGCTTGTGGCGTATTGCCGTTGGCCAGCTCCTCGCGGATACGCTCGAAGATCAGAACGTTGGCGTCCACCGCCATGCCCACCGTCAACACGATGCCGGCGATGCCGGGCATGGTCAGTGTGGCGCCCAGCGAGGACAGCAATGCGATCAGCAGCACCAGGTTGGCGAACAGCGCCACGTTGGCCACCAGGCCGAAGACCCGGTAGTAGATGGCCATAAACAACAGCACCAGGATGAAGCCGATCACCACCGACTTAAACCCTCGCGCGATGTTATCGGCGCCCAGGCTCGGGCCCACCGTGCGCTGGAAGGCGATCTCCATGGGGGCGGCCAGCGCGCCGGCGCGCAGCAGCAGCGCCAGTTGCGAAGCCTCCTGGATGGAGTCCAGCCCCGTGGTCTGGAAACGCTTGCCGAAGGGCTCGCGCACCACCGCCACCGAGATGACGTCCTGCACCCGCGTGCCGTCGGCCTTCTGCTCGATGTAGACAACGGCCATGCGGTTGCCCACGTTGTCACGAGTGAAATCCAGCATCCGCGAGGCGCCCACGCCGTCCAGCGTCACGGAGACCTGCGGCGAACCGCTCTGCTGGTCGAAACCGCCGGAGGCGCCGATCAACTGGTCGCCCGACACGATCAGGCGTTTCTTCAGCAGGATCGGCTGGCCGGTCATGTCCGTGTACAGCCGCGAGTCGGCCGGAATGCGGCCAGTCTGCGCGGCGGCGAAGGGATCGTTGGCCTCGTCCACCGCGCGGTACTCGAGAGTGGCCGTGGAACCCAGGATTTTCTTGGCCTCGGCCATGTCCTGCACACCGGGCAACTGCACCACCACGCGATCCGCGCCCTGCTGCTGGATGACCGGTTCGGCCACGCCCAGTTCGTTCACGCGATTTCTCAGGGTGGTGATGTTCTGTTTCAGGGCAGTCTGCTGCAGTTCCACCAGCGTCTGTTCCCGAATGGTGGCCTGCAGGCCGTAGGTTTCACCGACGGGCAATTCCTGCAGGTCGAGGCCGTCCAGGCTCTGGTTGCTCTCGATGACGCGCTCGGCTTCCGCGCGGTCGTCCGCGGAGCGCAACAGTACCCGCACGCCCTCGCCTTCGGCACGCACCGACACGTAACGAATGGATGCTTCGCGCAGCGCGGCACGAATATCGTCCACGTAGCCGTCCACCGCCTGGCTGCGGGCGGTTTCCATGTCCAGCTGCATCAGGAAGTGAACGCCGCCCTGCAGGTCCAGGCCCAGGGTCAACGGCTTGCCGCC
>JAUIJU010000062.1 GCA_030431095.1 Gammaproteobacteria bacterium
CGCACTGCGCCGGACCCCGCAAACGTGGGGAGCCACGAGAAGCGACCGGCAAACTGGGCAACGGTGCACCCCCTGCAGACCGCTTTTCCTTCCGGCCCGGGAGCGGGTTTCCTGCAAGCGGGTAATGGGTAAGACTCAGTGCCCCAGAAGAACCCCACCCAAAGAAAGTGATGACTTGGTCGGGTGCTCCGATGCAAGGGAACGGGTGGGGCTTCCTGGCCTGGGATCTTTTAAGGGATGTTGCCGAGCGACCGGAGCGACTGGGGAAAGCCGCCTGCAGCGGCTTTAGGCGAGCCTCGTGATGAATCCAGAGCCCGGGAGCGCATTTAAGCGAGCCGTACCCACCAAGCGCAGGAAGTCGAGGGCAGCCGAAGGCCAACATCCCGATCCCAGGCCAGGAAGCCCCACCCGTTCCCGGCCAACAACAGCACCCAACCCGAACAGGTCAATCACTGTCCGCCATTAACCCTTGTTTTTCAATGAGGCAACCAGGGCCTTCATGGTCGCCTGGGTTTCTTCACTGAACCATACATCCAGGAACGCCTGGTGGTCACCGGCGTCGGGGCTGTCGAACAGCGCGGTCAGGCTTTCCCGCATGGAGCGCCGGTTGGTGCTCATGGCGTGCGGCGGCAGGGCCAGGTGCGCCTGGCACCAGTCGATGGCGGCCTGCACGGTGGCGGCGGGGTCGTCGGCCAGGTCGTCGACCAGGCCCAGGCCCTGGGCCTGTTCCGGGCCGACCAGGGCGCCGGAAACGATCAGGCGTTCGGCGCGGTGCGCGCCCACCAGTCGCACCAGTGCCTGGTGCACGAAGGGCGGCAGCATCAGGCCGACCTGGGTCTCGTTGAGGCCGATCTTGAATCTGCCGCGGCTCATGATGCGCACGTCGCAGAACAGGTTGATCACGGCGCCGCCGGCGGGCGAGTGTCCGGTGACGGCCGCTGCCGTGGGTATGGGCATGCGTGCGACGGTCTCCATCAGGCCGGAAAAGGCGCCCCAGAAGTCGCTCATGGCCGACTCGTCGAGGGTCAGCAGGGTGGGTACGTCCAGGCCGGCGGAGAAGATGCCATCCCGGCCGCTGAGTACGACGGCGCGCGACTCGCTGGCTGCCGCCTTCATGGCTTCGCCGAGGGCGGAGACCAGTTCGGGTCCCAGGGCATTGACGGGGGGACGGTCCATCTGGATTTCGCGTACTGCACCGTGATCGGTGATGTTGAGCATGGCGGTTCCTTCAGTTTTCAGATTCGAGCGCTTCGACCACGGCGGCGGGCAGTGGAATGCTGCCGCCGGCCCGCGTATCGACCCACAGGGCGGTGACCTCGGCGTCGGCATATAACACGTCCGGATCGCCGGCGTCGCAGATTCGGTGATGCATCACGAGGCGTTTTTCGCTGGCCCGATGGGCCTCGATGGTGACACGCACGGTGGCCGGGTAGCGGATCTCCCGGCGGAAGTTGCAGTTGATGTTGACCACCACCGGGCCGCTGCGTTCGTTGACCAGCCCGTCTCCCAGTTCGCTGAACAGCCGGATGCGCGCCTCTTCCAGGTAACGCAGGAACACGGTGTTGTTGACGTGGTTGAACGCGTCCAGGTCACCCCAGCGCACGGGGATGTCAATGCTCAGGCCGCGGGGCACCTCAGGCGCTCCGGCGGGATTCCATCCCGCGTTCCAGCCCGGCTTTCAACAGGGGTGCCAGGAATCGACCGGTGTGTGAGCCCTTGGTGGCGGCGATGGTCTCCGGCGTGCCGGTTGCGATGATCTCCCCGCCCTTGTCGCCGCCTTCCGGTCCCAGGTCGACGATCCAGTCGGCGGTCTTGATCACGTCGAGGTTGTGTTCGATCACCACCACGGTGTTGCCGTGATCACGCAGGCGGTGAAGCACCTGCAGCAGCTGTTCGATGTCCTGGAAGTGCAGGCCCGTGGTGGGCTCGTCCAGGATGTACAGCGTCTGGCCGGTGTCTCGCTTGGACAGTTCCTTGGCCAGCTTGATGCGTTGCGCCTCACCGCCCGACAAGGTGGTCGCGCTCTGGCCCAGCGTGATGTAGCTGAGTCCGACAGCGACCAGGGTTTCGAGCTTGCGCGCCACCGTGGGCACGGGCTCGAAGAATTCCAGGGCGTCCTCGACGGTCATCTCCAGCACCTCGTGGATGTTTTTCCCCTTGTACAGCACCGACAGGGTTTCGCGGTTGTAACGCTTGCCGTGGCAGACGTCGCAGGGCACGTAGATGTCCGGCAGGAAATGCATCTCCACCCGGATCAGCCCGTCGCCCTGGCAGGCCTCGCAGCGCCCGCCCTTGACGTTGAAGCTAAAGCGCCCGGGCTTGTAGCCCCGCGCGCGCGCCTCCTGGGTGCCGGCGAATAATTCTCGAATTGGGGTGAATAAACCTGTGTAAGTAGCCGGATTGGAACGAGGTGTTCTTCCTATCGGAGATTGGTCAATGTCCACGACCTTGTCGAACAGGTCGAGGTGCTCGATGTCCGTGTAGGGCGCCGGTTGGGCGCTGGAATCGTACAGGTGGCGCGCGGCCAGGCGGTGCAGGGTGTCGTTGATCAGGGTGGATTTGCCCGAACCGGACACGCCCGTGACACACACGAACAGCCCGGCGGGAATCTCCAGGGTCACGTTCTTGAGGTTGTTGCCCGCGGCGCCGACCAGGCGCAGTTGCTTCTGGGGATCCACCGGCGTGCGCTGTTCCGGCACCGCGATTTCGCGGGCGCCGGACAGGTACTGGCCGGTCATGGATGCGGTGTCCGACACCAGTTGGTCCGGGGTGCCGTTGAACACCACCTTGCCGCCGTGCACCCCCGCGCCCGGGCCCATGTCCACCACCCAGTCGGCGCTGCGGATGGCTTCCTCGTCGTGCTCCACCACGATGACCGTGTTGCCCAGGTCGCGCAGGCGGGTGAGGGTGCCGAGCAGGCGTTCGTTGTCGCGCTGGTGCAGGCCGATGGACGGCTCGTCGAGGATGTACATCACCCCGACCAGGCCGGCGCCGATCTGGCTGGCCAGGCGGATGCGTTGCGCCTCCCCGCCGGACAGCGTATCGGCCTGGCGCTGCAGGGTCAGGTAGTCCAGCCCCACGTTGACCAGGAAGGTCAGGCGTTCGTGCACTTCCTTGACGATCTTGGCGGCGATCTCGCCCTTGCGGCCGGCCAGGTCCAGGCGGTCGAAAAAGTCCAGGCAGTTCTCGATCGTCCAGCCGGTGATCGCCGGCAGATTGGTGTCGCCGATAAAGACGTTGCGGGCTTCGCGGTTCAGTCGCTGCCCCCCGCACTCGGGGCAGGGCTTGGTCGAGATGTACTTGGCCAGTTCGTCGCGGACGATGCGTGCATCGGTCTCCCGGTAACGCCGCTCCAGGTTGGGAATTACTCCGGCGAAGCTGTGGGTGCGCTTGCGCGTGCCCTTGTCACCGAAATATTCGAACTCGATTTCCTCGTCCCCGCTGCCGAACAGCACCACCTGGCGGATGTTTTCGGGCAGCTCGTCGAAGGGCGTGTCCACGTCGAAGTCATAGTGCTTCGCCAGGGATCGGATGATCTGGAAGTAGTAGGCGTTGCGGCGGTCCCAGCCGCGCACGGCGCCGCCGGCCAGGCTGACGTGCGGATTGCTGACCACGCGCTCGGGGTCGAAAAATTCGCTCATCCCCAGGCCATCGCAGTGCGGGCAGGCGCCGTTGGGGTTGTTGAACGAGAACATGCGCGGTTCCAGCTCCTGCAGGCTGTAGTCGCAGTGCACGCAGGCGTAGCGGGATGAGAACAGTTTCTCCGGAATGTCGGCATCCTCGTCCATCGGCGTCACCAGGGCCAGGCCGTCGGACAGGTGCAGAGCGGTTTCCAGCGATTCGGCCAGGCGCTGCTTCAGGTCGTCGCGGATGCGGAAGCGGTCAACCACCACCTCGATGTCGTGCTTTTTGCGCAGTTCCAGTTCGGGCACGTCGTCGATGCCGTAAATCTCGCCGTCCACGCGCACGCGGATGAAGCCCTGGGCGCGCAGCTCGTCGAACAGCTGCGCGTGTTCGCCCTTGCGGTTGCGCACCACCGGCGCCATCAACATCACGCGGGCGCCCTCCGGCAGGGCCAGCACCTGGTCCACCATCTGCGAAATGGTCTGCGCTTCCAGCGGCACACCGTGGTCCGGGCAGCACGGGGTGCCCACGCGCGCGAACAGCAGGCGCAGGTAGTCGTAGATCTCCGTGATGGTGCCCACCGTGGAGCGCGGGTTGTGCGAGGTGGATTTCTGCTCGATGGAAATGGCGGGGGACAGGCCCTCGATGTGGTCCACGTCCGGCTTTTCCATCATGGACAGGAACTGGCGGGCGTAGGCCGACAGCGATTCGACGTAGCGTCGCTGCCCTTCCGCGTAAATGGTGTCGAACGCCAGAGACGATTTGCCCGAGCCCGACAGACCGGTAATCACGATCAGCTGATCGCGCGGCAACTCGAGATCGATGTTGGCCAGGTTGTGCGTCCGGGCGCCCCGGATCAGGATGTTTTCCATCGATGCGTGCAGCCGAGTGAAACCGCCTATGATACTCCCCCTCGTGTGAACGGGGCAAAGTTCGGACGGCTTTGTGAAAAGCCCGGAAATGGTTGACCCGACAGGGTAAAACCGCTAGTATCCCCGCTCTTTTGTGGGGCCGTTCCCACCGGCGGGCGCCGGGCGGGGAGGGCCACTGAAACGACCCAGCTTCCGGGCTCGCACAAGACCTTTCCCGTCAATGACTTGGAAGGCGCCCGGGGACAAGAATTTGGAGCGGGAAAATGTACGCAGTGTTCTCAACCGGTGGCAAGCAGTACCGTGCGACCGCCGGCGACCGGATCAAGGTCGAAAAACTCGAGGCCGAGAAAGGTTCCACCGTGGAACTGGACCAGGTCCTGATGGTCGGTGAAGGCGAAGACGTCAAGGTCGGCACGCCCCTGGTGGACGGCGGCAAGGTGCTGGCTACCGTGGTCGAACACGGCCGTGGCGACAAGGTCAAGATCATCAAGTTCAAGCGCCGCAAGCACCACATGAAGCGCCAGGGCCATCGCCAGTACTACACCCTGCTGGAAATCACCGGCATCGAGGGTGCGGAAGCCAAGAAGGCGCCGGCCAAGAAGAAGGCCGCGACCAGGAAGGCGGCGCCGAAGGCCGACGCCGAGGCGAAAGCCGACGCCAAGGCCGAGCCGAAAAACGACGCCGCCAACGATGCGGCCAAGTCCGAAGACTGACACGGAGCGCTGAACCATGGCACATAAGAAAGCAGGCGGCAGTACACGCAACGGTCGCGATTCGAACCCGAAGTTCCTGGGTGTGAAGAAATTCGGCGGCGAAGCCGTCCTGGCCGGCAACATCATCGTTCGCCAACGGGGCACGCGCTTCAAGGCCGGCGACAACGTCGGCGTTGGCCGCGACCACACCCTGTTCGCCCTGGAAGACGGCCGGGTGAAGTTCGAGACCCGCGGTTTCCCGAAACGCAAGGTCGTGAGCGTCGAAACCGAGTAAATCGTTTCGGCACCTCACGCAGAAAAAACCCCGCGGCCGCGGGGTTTTTTTTACCCCCGCACAGGATCACCGCATGAAATTCGTCGACGAAGCTTCCATCCACGTACAGGCCGGCAAGGGCGGCGACGGCTCCTCGTCCATGCGGCGGGAAAAGTACGTGCCTTTCGGCGGCCCCGACGGTGGTGACGGCGGCAAGGGGGGCAGCGTGGTGCTGGAGGGTGATTCGGGCCTGAACACGCTGGTGGATTTCCGCCACAAACGCCAGTTCAGGGCCCAGAACGGCGATTCCGGAAAAGGCCGCCAGATGTACGGCAAAGGGGGCGACGACGTGGTCATACGGGTCCCCCTGGGCACCATCGTCACCGACGAGGAAAACGGCAAGGTGCTGGGCGAGATCACCGCGGCGGGCGAGCGCATGATCGTGGCCCGTGGCGGCAAGGGCGGCCTGGGCAACGTGCACTTCAAAAGCTCGACCAACCGCGCGCCGCGGCGCACCGTGCCCGGCGAGGCGGGCGAGGCGCGCCAGCTGCACCTGGAGCTGAAGGTGCTGGCCGACGTGGGCCTGCTGGGCTTTCCCAATGCCGGCAAGTCGACCCTGATCAGCGCGGTCTCCGCCGCGCGCCCCAAGGTGGCGGACTACCCGTTCACCACGCTGCACCCCAACCTGGGCGTGGTGCGCATCGACACCGAGCGCAGCTTCGTCATCGCCGACATCCCCGGCATCATCGAGGGCGCCGCCGAAGGCGCCGGCCTGGGCATCCAGTTTCTCAAGCACCTGGCCCGCACTGGCCTGCTGCTGCACCTGGTCGACCTGGCGCCGCTGGACGGCAAGGACCCCGCCGAGGCCATCCGTGAGCTCGAGGCCGAACTGAAACAGTACGACGCCGCACTGGCCGACAAGCCCCGCTGGCTGGTCTTCACCAAGGCCGACCTGCTGGCGGCGGAGGAGGCCCAGGCCGCCGCAAAGGCGGTGCTGGACGACTTGGGCTGGTCCGGCGAATGGGCGCTGATTTCCGCCGTGGCCCAGCAGGGCACCGACGAACTGGTGCAGCGGGTCAACCGCGTGTTGGAGGAGCGGGAAGGCGAAAGTCGTGACAAGCGCCTGGCCGACGAGGTGTTCGGCGAACCCCTGTCTGAAACACCGCCTGATGGGACGGAATCCGGCGACTGACTGGCCAGCACGGGATACTTAGCCCTGGCGCGCCATCATTTCGCCATGAAAAAACCCCGCTCGAGGCGGGGTTTTTCCTTATTCTTGTTCTTGAAACGCGTGTCGTGTCGTCGACTCAGAGCGCGCGGATCCTGTCATTCAGGCGGGACTTGTGGCGCGCCGCCTTGTTGCGATGGATCAGGCCTTTGTTGACGGACCGGTCAATCGCGGGCACCGCGGCCTTGTAAGCCGCTTCGGCCGCGCTCTTGTCGCCGGCCTCGATGGCGGCGTCCACTTTCTTGATGGACGTGCGCATGGCGGAACGCTGGCTGGCGTTGAGCAGCCGGTTCTTCTCTGCCTGACGGGCACGTTTGCGTGCTGATACACTGTTAGCCACGGAGTTACTCCAGAATTCAGGGTCTAAAAATCAAGCCGCGCATTATCCCCGTTTCCGGCGGACAGGTCAATGTTTTTGACCGGATTTTTTCAGCGTCGCGCGGACCACGAAAAGAGGCCCGAACGTTGATCCTGCAGACGTGAAACTGCTCAAATCCACGGCCACGGTGGGTGGCGCCACCATCCTGTCCCGGGTGCTGGGTTTCCTGCGCGACGTGGTGCTGGCGCGGGCATTTGGCGCCAGCGGCGACACCGATGCCTTTTTCCTGGCATTTCGCATTCCCAACCTGATGCGCCGGCTGTTTGCCGAAGGTTCGTTTTCCCTGGCTTTCGTGCCGGTGCTGTCCGAGCTGGCGGCCGCCGATGACCGCCGGGCGCTGAAGGATTTCATCGACCACGTGGCCGGCACCCTGCTGGCGGTGCTGCTGCTCATCACCGCGATCGGCGTGCTGGCGGCGCCGCTGGTGCTGGCGCTGTTCGCCCCCGGCTGGGCATTGGAGGGGCGGCCGGCCTTCGACCTGTCGTCACAGATGCTGCGCATCACGTTTCCCTACATCCTGCTGATTTCGCTCACTGCCCTGGCCGGCGGCATTCTCAACACGTTTGATCGATTCCTGGTGCCGGCCCTGACCCCGGTGCTGCTGAACCTCTCGCTGATCGCCGCGGCGCTGGGGTTGTCCCAGCGTCTCGAGGTGCCGGTCATGGCCCTGGCCTGGGGCGTGCTGGCCGCCGGCGTGGCGCAACTGCTGTTCCAGTGGCCGGCGCTGGCGCGGCTGGGCCTGGTGCCGCGTCCGCGCTGGGGCTGGCGTCACAGCGGCGTGCGCCGCGTGCTCAAGTTGATGATTCCCACCCTGGTCGGCTCTTCGGCGGCGCAGGTCAACCTGCTGATCGACAGCGTCATTGCCACCTTCCTGGTCACCGGCAGCGTGTCCTGGCTGTACTACTCCGACCGCCTGCTGGAGTTTCCGTTGGGCGTGTTCGGTGTGGCCCTGGCCACGGTGATCCTGCCCAATCTGTCACGCAAGCACGCCGCGCAATCCGTGGCAGCGTTTTCCGACACCCTCGACTGGGCGTTGCGCCTGGCGCTGGTGATCACGCTGCCGGCCGCCGTGGGGCTGGCCGTGCTGGCGGTGCCGATTCTCACCACGCTGTTCCAGTACGGCGCCTTCGCTGCGGATGACGTGCGCATGGCGGCATTGAGCCTGGTGGCCTACGCGGCCGGCCTGCCGGCCTTCATCGGCGTCAAGGTACTGGCGCCCGGCTTTTACGCACGCCAGGACACGACCACGCCGGTGCGCATCAGTCTTATGGCCATGGGCGCCAACGTGCTGCTGAACCTGGCCTTTGTCGGCAGCCTGGTGCAGATCGGTTTCGCCGGCCCTCACGCCGGACTGGCGGCGGCGAGCGCGGCGTCGGCCTGGCTCAACGCCGCCCTGTTATTCCGGGCCCTGCGCCGCGCCGGCGTGTACACACCGGTCACCGGCTGGTGGCGCGTGATGCTGGCCACGGTGGTGGCCTGCGCGGCAATGGTCGCTGTCCTGCTGGCGCTGGATCCCGGCCTTGATGGCTGGGTCGGTGCGACGGCCACCGAGCGGGCCGTGCGGCTGGCCGCATTGATCGGCGCCGGTGCGGCCTGTTACGGCCTGGTGGCATTCGGCGCCGGCCTGCGGCCCAGGCATTTTGCCCGTGGGGGTCACTGAGGGCGCCGTCGAAACCGTGTTCCAGCGCCGGTATCGCGTCACTGCGCCAGTACGGGCGGCAGGGCCGCCGAGCCGCTGTGGGCGTGGCCCGTCACGCCGCCGTGATCGGCTGCCGTCGGGCCACGCCGAATTGCTATAATTTCGCGCTGTCATTCTCGTCGGATCCGACCTTTCCATGCGCCTTTACCGAGACCATCATCATGCCGGTCTCTGCGCCGCCAGTGTGGTGGCCATCGGCAACTTCGACGGCGTGCACCGGGGCCACGAGGCCCTGCTGGAGGTCGCGCGTGACTGGGCCCGTG
>JAUIJU010000171.1 GCA_030431095.1 Gammaproteobacteria bacterium
GGATTGGCGTAAACGCCACGGTAGTGAGCGAACTCTTCCATGTCGATACGGGACTGGAAGCCGGCGCCGACGGTCACCCGACTGGCCAGGGCGCTGCTCACATTCAGCCGCACGCCGGTGCCATAGGACGACTCCTGGTAGGGGTGATAGCCACCGACCCGTGTTTGACCCGACAACGTCGTATCCACCGAGTGAAGACCCAGTTGGGAAGTGCCATAGCTCTGGTGCGCCATGATGGCTTCCACGCCGAAAATGCTGCCATCGTCGAGTTCGTGGAAAACGCCCGGGGCCAGCAACTGTCGTTCAAAGCCGACGCCGGGGGCATTCAGGCTGGCGCCACCGGCCGGTGCGTGGAAGGCGTCCAGGTAATGAAGTTCGAGTTCGTAGCGGGTCCAGGTGCGCGGTTTGTCCACCAGGCCGGCGGCGAACGCCGGCAGGATGCTGACCACTTCCGGGTCCAGCCAGGAGATATGCAGCGGCGCCAGGTCGGGTTCGGCCAGGTACGCAGGCGTGAGCTCACGAGCGAGGTAGTCCTGCCATGGCCCCAGTTCGAACCCCATGACGTAGAACGGCGTGAGGCCGGTGCCGCCCGCGGTGAAGCCGGTGACCGGCAGGCCCGGAAGCTGGGCGGCAGCGATCCCCGGGACCATGCCCGCTGTCATCAATGCCGCTTTGAGAACCCGCAACTTCACTGTACCGGACCGTTTATTCGTCCATGGGTATTCGTCCACGGTGAAATATGGCAGGAATACCACACCAAGTCAATGAAAACGGCGGGTTTCCGGCGCTCCGGAGGACGGCGTAAGCAGCCCATGATCGCTTCACATGTCACTGATTGAACGGGCCTTTTCGAAAACCCGACCTGCATTGACCTGCGCCGGGGAACGCCCCCACGCGACGGCGAGACGTTGCGTGGACGCAACACCGGACCGAAGGTCAGGCCCGCAGCCGTTCGACGATGGCGTCGGCCATGCTGGCCGTGGTGCCTTCGCCACCCACGTCAGGGGTCGTCCGGTCACGGGCGGCCAGCGTGTCGCGGATGGCGCCGCGCACCGCCTTCGCCTTGTCGTCCATGTCCAGGTGCGACAGCATCTGCGCCGCCGCCAGCAGCAGGGCGCACGGGTTGGCAATGCCTTGCCCGGCGATGTCCGGGGCGGAACCGTGCACGGCCTCGAACATGGCCGCGTTGTGACCGATGTTGGCGCCCGGCGCGAGACCGAGTCCACCGACCAGCCCGGCGCACAGGTCGGAAATGATGTCGCCGAACAGGTTGGTGGTCACGATCACATCGAATTCCCAGGGATTCATGACCAGTTTCATGCAGCAGGCATCCACGATCATTTCGCCGCTTTCGATGTCCGGGTAATCGGCCGCCACGCCACGCGCCACGTCCAGGAACATCCCGGACACCATTTTCAGGATGTTGGCCTTGTGCACAATGGTGACCTTCTTGCGGCCCTCGCGGCGCGCCAGCTCGAAGGCGTACCGGGTGATGCGTTCACAGCCCGCACGGGTCACCACCATTTTGCTTTCGGCGGTCTGCCCATCATCCAGCAGCCTCGCGTCGGCCGCCAGGTAGGCGCCTTGCGTGTTCTCACGCACGGTGATGATGTCGATGTCCTCGTAATGGGACTTGGTGCCCGGCAAGGACACCACCGGGCGCACATTTGCGTACAGGT
>JAUIJU010000172.1 GCA_030431095.1 Gammaproteobacteria bacterium
GCCTATCGCGACCAGCCGGGCTGCGCCCGCAGCCGTCCCATCACCGCGTTGACCATGCGATCGCATCGCGCGCCGTCGAAGGCGAAGGCGCTGGACAGCTGGCCCTCCAGTTGCCCGGACAGCGATCGTTGCATGATCCTGCGCGCCCGGTGCAGACGTGTCTTCACCGTTTCTGGCGGAATCGACAGCAACTCGGCGGTCTCGGCGATGCTCATTCCCTCCACCGCGCGCAGCATGAAGACCGAGCGGTAGGGAACGGGAAGCTGGTCCACCGCACGTTCCAGGATCCGGCCGAGTTCTCCACTGGCCGCCAGTTGCTCCGGGCCTGGTCCCGGGCTGGTCATTGCGCGAACCGCCGAGGCACGCATCGTCGGGAATGTTTCATCATCACCTCCCAGGTGATCATCGAGAAAGACGACGCGGCGGTGGCGTCGCAGGCGACCCAGCGCCTCGTTGACGACGATCTTCGCCAACCAGGCACCGAGGCCATGGGGCCCGCTGAACTGGTGCAGCCTGGAGAACGCGCGCAGGTAGGATTCCTGCACCACGTCCTCGGCCTCGGCATCGTCGCTGACGATGCCCCGGGCCACCCGGAACAGGCGCTGGTTGAATCGTCGCACCAGCAGTTCACACGCGGCATCGTCACCCTGGTGGACGCGTTGGACCAGTTCGGCATCCGGCACCGTGGCCGGCCCGGAGTCTCTTTGGAAGCGTTGTTTGCTGTTCATCTGGCTACCGATGCATCGACGGGTGAAAAGGTTCCCGGAAACCTGTTTTCGATTCTTCCTCGACTCGGCGGGAACCTTTTCCGTCGCGCGGGCATTGATCCGGCTACACGTCGCAAGCGTGTGCAACCTGTTCAACCCGTACACGAGGAATCCTCCCATGTCCGAACACCATCAACCAACCAGCAACGAGCATCGCATCGCCATGCCGTCGCGGCGCCGCTTCGTCTTCGACGCTCTTTCCCTGACCCTGTCCGGCGCCGCCGTCGGCCTGCTCGCCGGCTGTGGCAACCTGGTCACCGCCGCCGATGCCAGCGACGACCAGGCAGAAGCCGACGTTCGCATCCTCAACACCGCCCTCAACGCCGAACGCGAGGCGGTGGCCGCCTACCAGGTCGGCGCGGAAAGCGGCCTGTTGACCCCCGGCGTGCTGAAGGTGGCGGTCGCCTTTCAGTCCCATCACAAGGAACACGTCGAGTTGCTGGCCACCACCATCGGCACGCTGGGTGGCCAGGTCGGCGAGGCACCGGCCGGCTTCGACTTCCCGGTCGACCAGCTGCGTTCCCAGGAAGACGTGCTGAAATTTGCCGCCGGGCTGGAGCGGGGCGCAGTGAGCGCCTATGCCGGCGCGATCCCGCTGTTCGACAACCGCGACCTGTCGTCGGCCGCCGCCAGCATTCTCGCCGACGAAGCCATGCACTGGGCGGTGCTGCGCCAGGCCCTCGGCCTGGACCCGGTGCCCGGCGCCTTCTTCTCGTGATCGGCGCCCTTGAACGCCTCGCCGTGGTCGCCTCGTCGGCGTCCACGGCAGGGTGCCGACGGGCGTGGTCGGCAGGCCCGGTCCTGGCCTTGTGCCTGCTGGCCTGGCCGCCGGGGGTGATGCCGGCAGCCCCGGATCCGGTGGCCGGGGAAGCCGTGTACCAGCGATGCATCGGCTGTCACTCGCTGGACCG
>JAUIJU010000173.1 GCA_030431095.1 Gammaproteobacteria bacterium
CGGTGGATCTTGGCATCCTGATCTCTTCCGGTCCCCTGGACTTCGTGAGAGTGCTCATTGAATTCGCCGAACAGAACCCGCAGGTTCGCCTTCGATCACACCTGTACCAGACCGGTTCGGCGGCCTACCTTCCTGCCCTGTTGGCCGGCACCCTGGACCTGGCATTGGTGTCTGGACCATTGAGTTTCCCGGCGCAACTCGAAGTGCACCCACTGTTCGAGGACCCGCTCGTATTCGTGTGCAACCCCGGCCACCCACTGGCCAGACGTTCGAGCGTGGACATCGCGGAACTGTCGCGTGAAAGCCTCGCAGGCTTCCCGCAGGAATCCGGGCTGCGCAACGTGGTCAACAACGCCTTCAACGGCGTCGGCCTACAGCCCCCCACGCATTACGAACTGATCGTGGGTTTCCCCGCCATCGCCGAACTGGTACGGCGTGGAATCGCCACCGCCCTGATGCCCAGCAGCGAGGCACGGCGGCTGTCGGATCTGAGATTGGTCGAGTTGAAGACCCCCGTGCTCTGGAGGGTCTACCTGGCTTCGCAGCCGCTCAACGAAGTCACACAAGCGACTGCTCGATTGGCCCGGATGATCATCAATGCTCCGGGAACGGTCCAGCATCGAGACAGCGTCACCACGGGAAGTCGTCCCTAGGCTCGCTTACGGTTCAAGTATCAGCTTCCCGGTCAGCCGGCCAGTTCGGCTGAGCCGGTGGGCATCTTCGGCGCTCGTGAGCGGCAGCTTCTGCGCGATGGCCACTTCCAGATCGCCGGCAGCGACGGCAGCCACCAGTGGTTCCAGCCGTGCGCCGGTGGGCCTGCCCAGGATGGTCTTGGATTTGAACGGGGGCACCAGCATCTGTACGGCGGCGCTGGGTTCATCGCCGGCGACCATGATGTGACGGCCGCGGGAGGACAGCAGGGCTCGGCAACTGGCGCCGGAGTAGCTGCCCACACAGTCGACGACGACGTGGAACGGGGCGTGCGGCTGGGCCTGCTCTAGTGCATCGCCCTGGTTGTAGTCGAGGACCAGGTCGACTCCCAGGCCTTTGACCATCTCCACGTTCTTCGTCGAGCACACGCCGGCCACGAAAGCGCCCTCCAGCTTCGCGATTTGTACCGCCAGCTGGCCCACGCCGCCGGAGGCGCCCAGTACCAGTACCCGCCGGTCGGCGGGCGGTACCTGTCGGATGCGGCCCAGGTCCACCACGGCCATCCAGGCGGTGACCCCACTGACGGGAAGGGCGGCTGCGACGGCGATGTCCACCGCATCCGGGACGCGGCAGAGTTGGTCCTCGCGCACCAGGACGGTGTCGGCATAGGAACCGCGCTGGCCACGCGCGAAGTTGGTGCCGCCCACCACCCGGTCGCCCTGGGCGGCGCGGGTCACCCCGGGGCCGACCGCCTCGACCACCCCGGCGAAGTCGACCCCGACCACCACCGGTGGCTTGGGTCCGATCAGGCGTGCGGCCAGCCTCAGGGGTCCCGAGGTGCGCATTTTCCAGTCGACGGGGTTGACGCCGATCGCTTGGACCCGAACCCGGACCTCACCCCGGCCCGGTTCGGGCGTGGGTAGCTCGACGAGTTCCAGCACCTCTGCGGGATCCCAGGTTCGCTGCGCCATGGCTTTCATTGCTTCGAGGCTAGTGAAGCCCGCCCCACTTCGTTAGGAACAGTCG
>JAUIJU010000063.1 GCA_030431095.1 Gammaproteobacteria bacterium
AGGCGAAGGACAGCACCTGGGCATCGCCGCGGCCGCCGACCAGATGGTCTACCTGGTCTGGTTGCCCCTGCTGCTGGGCAGCAAGGCGTTCGCCGACCGCTTCAACCGCTGGGCGCGGGTACCGGAGGGTCGCATCGAGGCCATGGAAGCCGCAGCCGAGGCGCACGACACCAGCGAATCGGCGCCCACGTTCAACCAACTGGTGGTCCTGGCCCTGCTGGCCGTGGGCATCACGGCGATTTCCATTGCGCTGGCCGATGTGCTGCCCCCGGTGGTGGTGGGCGGCGCCACGGTGGTCTCGGCCGGCACCTGGCTGATCCTGCTGGTCACCACCCTGGGACTGATCGCCTCGGCCACGCCGGCGCGCGCCCTGCCCGCCGCGCAATCCATCGCCCTGGCCATCATCTACGTGTATGTCGCGCGGGTGGGCGCCACCATGAACCTGTCGGAGATCGAATGGAGCGAGGCGGTGGGGTTCGTCTCCATGGCCTACGTATGGATCCTCATCCACGGGGCCTTCATTCTGGCCGGCGCCTGGCTGTTCCGGGTCGACGTACACACCGTGGCCATCGCCTCGGCCGCCAATATCGGCGGCGCCGCCTCGGCGCCGGTGGTGGCGGCGCATCATCGCGAGAGCCTGGTGCCGGCGTCCATCCTGATGGCGCTGATCGGTTACGCGGTCGGCAACTACCTGGCCATCCTGACCGGCCGCATCGGTCAGCTGATCGGCGGCTGAACCGTGAGCTCCCTGCGCCGCCGTACCGCCGAACTGCTGGAGGCGCATCGCCCCGACGACCCACTCGGGAAAGCCATCGACGCCTTCCTGGTGGTGCTGATCCTGGCCAACATCGTGGCCATCATCCTGGAGACAGAGCCCTGGTTCAGTGCGCGCTACGCCGGCTTTTTCCGGGGCTTCGAGATCTTCAGCGTGGCGGTGTTCACGGTGGAGTATCTGGCGCGCCTGTGGTCCTGTGTGGAAAAGCCGCTGGACGACGACGTCAGTCCGCGGCTGGGACGGCTGCGCTGGATGCGCTCGCCCCTGGGCCTGGTCGACCTGCTCGCCATCGCGCCGTTCTACCTGTTCGTGCTGCTGCCGGCCTCCGCCGAGTCCCTGCTGATGCTGCGGGTGTTCCGCGGCCTGCGCCTGCTGCGCATCTTCAAGCTGACCCGCTATTCACCGGGCCTGGGTGTGCTTATCGCCGTGATCCGCAAGGAGGCGCCGGTGTTGCTGGTGGCGGTGTCGGTACTGCTGATCATGCTGATCGTCAGTTCCTGGAGCATGTACCTGCTGGAGCGCCAGGCGCAACCCGAAGCGTTCGGCACCATTCCAGCGGCCATGTGGTGGGCCGTGGTGACGGTCACCACCGTGGGCTACGGCGACGTGGTGCCGGTCACCGAAGGGGGCAAGTTCCTGGCGGGTCTGGTCTCACTGCTGGGCATCGGCATGATGGCGCTGCCGGCGGCCATTCTCGCCTCGGGGTTTTACCGCGAGGCCCATGGGCGCTCGCGTACCTACCAGCGCGCCGTGGACCTGGCGTTGGCGGATGGCCGGCTGTCCGAGAACGAAGCGGAAAAACTCGAGGTCCTGCGGGAGGAACTGGGCATCTCGGACTCGGAGGCGATCGAGGCCCTGGTGTCCTCCCGCCACGGGCAGTTCCAGGGCGAACGCTGCCCGCACTGCGGCGAAAAACTCGAAACCTGAGCCGGGTTCAGTCGGCTTCAGGCCCAGGTTGCTGGTTTCAAAGCCTGTCAGGATGCGTCGTCTGAGGCGTGGGAAACATCCACCATGATGCCCTGGCGGTTCATTTCACCGAGCCGCTGCGTACGGCCCGCTCGGCGCCGAGCACATCGAGTTCGTGATCCAGCATGCGGTCGCCGTCGAAAATCCAGTTCGCGGTGAAGGCCTGCCCTTCCAGCAACAGCGGCAGCCAGATGCGGTCGTCCTCCCACATGAGGTCGTAGGGAATGGCGTCGATGGCCGTCCAGCGAGGCGCTGCTTCAGGGGATTCCGCCGGCGTGCCCTGGAAATGCCCGGTGCGGTAGACGTGGCAGTGAATCGAGTAACCATCGACGAACTGGAAACGGTGCTCGCCGAGGTGCTCGAGGGCGGACACCTCGATGCCCAGTTCCTCGTGGCACTCGCGGATGGCGCACTGTTCCGCGGTTTCACCGGGGTCCACCTTGCCACCCGGGCCGTTGACCTTGCCCTTGCCCAGGCCGCGCTTCTTGTCGATCAGCAGAATCTGGTCACCGCGCAGCACGAACACCAGCGTGGCCGTGTCCACGGCCTGCCAGTTCGCCCAGTCGATATCGTCCACGCGGCGGGCGTGGGCCCAGGCGCCGGACACGTTCAGCGCACCTGCAAACGACAGAATTTTCGCTTGCCCACCTGCAGGATGCCGTTGAAACCGGCAGGCAGCACCAGGCTGCGGTCGCTGACTTTCTCGCCGTCAATGCGCACGCCGCCCTGCTGGATCATGCGGAAGGCCTCGGAATTGCTGGCGGTCAGGCCGCAGTGACTCAGCGCGGTGGCGATACCGACCCCTTCGGCGCCGGCGTCGTAGTGCTGCTCGGGAATGTCCTCGGGCATCTCGCCCTGGCGGAAGCGGGCGATGAAATTTTCCCGGGCCGCCAGGGCCGCCGCGCGGTCGTGGAATCGTTCCACGATCTCCTCGCACAACAGGAACTTGATGTCGCGCGGGTTCTCGCCGCCGGCCACACGCTCGCGCAACGCTTCGAGCTCTTCATTGCCGCGAAAACTCAGCAGGTCGAAGTAACGCCACATCAGTTCATCGGAAATGGACATCAGCTTGCCGAACATCTCGTCCGGCGCATCCGTAATGCCCACGTAGTTACCCAGTGACTTGGACATTTTCTGCACGCCGTCCAGGCCTTCGAGCAACGGCAGGGTGATGATGATCTGCGGCGCCTGGCCGTACTGCTGTTGCAGGTGCCGGCCGACCAGCAGGTTGAACTTCTGGTCGGTGCCGCCCATCTCCACGTCCGCTTCCAGGCACACCGAGTCGTAGCCCTGCGCCAGCGGGTACAGGAATTCGTGCACGGCGATGGGCTCGCCGGAGCGGTATCGTTTCTCGAAATCGTCGCGCTCCAGCATCCGCGCCACGGTGTATTTCGCCGCCAGGCGGACCATGCCCTCCGAGCCCAGTTTATTGATCCACTCGGAATTGAAGCGGATCTCCGTGCGTTCACGGTCCAGGATCTTGAACACCTGCTGGGCGTACGTCTCGGCGTTGGCCTCGACCTCTTCGCGGGTCAGGGGTTTGCGCGTGATGTTCTTGCCCGTGGGGTCACCGATCATGCCGGTGAAGTCCCCGATCAGGAAGATCACGGTGTGGCCCAGGTCCTGGAACTGCCGCATCTTGTTGATGATCACGGTGTGCCCCAGGTGCAGATCCGGCGCGGTGGGATCGAAACCCACCTTGACCCGCAGGGTCCCGCCCGCTTCCAGGCGCTGTTCGAGGTCCTCGAGCTTGATGATCTCGTCGGTTCCCCGAGCGATAAGATCGAGGGCCGCTTGCACGTCACTCATTCTGTCAATTTCCGGTGTTCGGGCCGCCAAAGGCAAACGGGCATTGTAGCGGCACGCCGCCGGGCTGAATACCGGTTCGCGGTGCGCCGAGATTGACCGGTCCCGGCGGGGTGGTTATCGTTACGCCAGCCAGAACTTCCGGCCACCACCGGTGTCCATGCAGCCAATGAAAACAACAACCTTGCTGACCAGGGCCCGCGCCGGAATCCGGGACCACCTCGCTCCCCTCGCCAAGGCGGGTTACCGCGGTCTCCATCCCCACCTGACCCGGACGCGGCTGGCCGTGTTCGGCGCCACGCTGATTGCCGTCGGCCTGTCCCTCGGCGGTCTCGACCGGGCGCCGCCCGCGGAGGCCGCCATCCTCACCGAACACCAGGCCCTGGTGCTGCCCGAGCGCACCGCGCCGGTTGCGGCCGAATTGCCGGCGCCCACGGAGACGTCCGCGCCCGTGGCGCATGTCACGCCGCCCGAAGCCTGGGACGGCGTCGAAGTCAAACGCGGGCAAACCCTCGACCGCATCTTTCGGGACCAGTCCTTCAGCGTCGGGCTTCTGCACCAGATCCTCGCCCTCGACGGCGACACCGGCAAGCTGACCCGGATCCGTCCGGGTGACGTTTTCGAGTTCCAGCGTCACGCGGACGGCAGCCTGAAGCGTATGCGCTACCCGATCGACGAAACCGCCTGGCTGGTGGTCGAGAACGGCGTCGACGGCCCCAGCGCCAGCCGGGTCGCGCGGGACATGCACATCGAGCCGGCCGAAGCCGAGGGGCAGATCGAAAGCTCCCTGTTCATGGCGGCCAAGACCGCGGGCATGAGTGACGCCATGACCATGCAACTGGCCAACATCTTCGGCTGGGATATCGATTTCGTACTGGACATCCGCAGGGGCGATCGCTTCCTGGTGCTGTACGAGAAAATCTATCGCGAGGGAGAATACCTGCGCGACGGCGACATCCTGGCGGCCACCTTCATCAACCAGGGTGAGCGTTTCCAGGCGATGCGCTACGAACAGGACGGCGTCGCACGCTACTTCGCGCCGGACGGACGGCCCATGAAAAAAGCCTTCCTGCGCGCGCCGCTGAACTTCTCCTACATCAGTTCCAATTTCAATCCGCGTCGTTTTCACCCGATCCTCAAACGGGTCAAGGCACACAATGGCATCGACTACCGTGCACCCAGCGGCACCCCGGTATACGCCGCCGGTGGCGGCAAGGTGATCCGCTCGGCCTATGACAAGTACAACGGCCACCACGTGTTCATCCAGCATCCCGGCAGCATCGTGACCAAGTACCTGCACTTCACCAAGCGAACCGTGAAACAGGGCCAGGGCGTCAAACAGGGCCAGGTGATCGGCTATGTGGGCGCCACCGGCCTGGCCACCGCCCCCCACCTGCACTACGAGTTCGTGGTCAACGGCGTACACCGCAATCCACGCACCGTGCCGTTGCCCAAGGCCGAACCGCTGACGGGCGATGTGCTGGCCGACTTCCAGGCCCAGGCGGCGCCCCTGCAGAACCGGCTCAGCCGCCTGGAATCCGCCTCGCTCTACGCCGCCCGGGAGTGAACGAACCGCTGTACCTCGGCCTGATTTCCGGCACCAGCCGCGACGGCGTCGACCTGGCGCTGGCGCGATTCCCCGATGGCAAGCCCGAACTGCTGGCGGCGCGCTGCGTCCCCTATCCCGAAAACCTGCGGTCCGCGCTGGACCGGTTGATCGAGCGAGGGCAGCGGCCGGCGCTGAATGCCTGCGCCGGGCTGGACCGCGACCTCGGCCAATTTTTCGGCGAGGCCTGCATGGCGCTCCTGGACGACGCCGGACGGCGACCCGCCGAGCTGCGCGCCATCGGTTCCCATGGCCAGACCGTGTGGCACGAGCCGCACGGAGATGACCCGGTGTCCCTGCAACTGGGCGACGCCGCCGTGATGGCCAGGCTGACTGGCATCACGGTGGTCACGAATTTTCGCAGCGCCGACCTGCGTGCGGGCGGCGAGGGCGCGCCCCTGGCGCCATTGCTTCACCGCACCCTGTTCCGCCACCTGGCGCCCTGCGCCGTGCTGAACCTCGGTGGCATCGCCAACCTGACGCTGCTCGGCGAGGACGGCCACGTTCGCGGTTTCGACACCGGGCCCGCCAACTGCCTGATGGACCTGTGGTGCAAGCGCCATACCGGCCAGGCCTACGATGACAAAGGCGCCTGGGCCGCCAGTGGCCAAGTTCTGCCGGACCTTCTGGCCCGCTTGCTGGATGACCCCTGGTTCGATCTCCCTCCACCCAAGAGCACCGGGCTGGAGCACTTCAACACGTCCTGGATGGCCGCACGGCTCGAAGGCGATGAAGCAGCCAGCGACGTGCAACGCACGCTGCTGGAACTGAGCGTGGCCACGGTGGCCGGTGCTCTGCAGACCGCGGCGCGCGCGGGCGAGATGCCCCCGGGCCACGTGCTGGTGTGCGGTGGCGGCGTGCACAACGGCCTGTTCCTGCGGCGACTGCGCGACAGCCTGGGCGGAGTGGCGGTAGAATCAACGGCGACCCGTGGTGTGGATCCGGACTGGGTGGAGGCCATGCTGTTCGCCTGGCTCGCCGCGGCCCGGCTGGACGAACGGCTGCAGGACACCCCACCCGTGACCGGCGCCGACCACCCCGTTCTGCTCGGAACCGTAACCCCGGCGTTCTGACGCCCAGACCAGGCGAGGCGGAATCGTGAACCTCCTGCTCAACATTCTGTGGTTTTTGCTTGGCGGCTGGCTGGTGTTCCTGGCCTACCTGCTGGGCGCCGTGATCCTGTGTATCACCATCATCGGCATCCCTTTCGGCGTGCAATGCTTCAAGCTGTCCGTGCTGGGCCTGGCGCCCTTTGGACGCGAGATTCGTGAAACCGATCCGCCGGCCGGCTGCCTCAGCGTGGTGATGAACGTGATCTGGATTCTGCTGCCGGGCCTGGAACTGGCCCTGCTGCACCTGGTCCTGGCTGGACTGTTCGCGATCACCATCATCGGCATCCCCTTCGCCGTTCAGCACCTGAAGATGACCCGCCTGGCGATTCTTCCTTTCGGGTTCCGCGTCATCGATGGCTGAAGTTTTCGACAGCGACGCGTTGCTGGCGGAGTGGTTTTCCGACACGCGTGAGAACCCCGAGCACATCCCGCAGCGCCTGCCCTGGTGGTTCGGCGTCGACCGCGCGCGCGACCGGCGCCTGGGCGAGCGCTATGGCACGGCCTGCGCCCGGGCGCGGGCCGGCGCGCTCGATTCGCTTGCGGAAACGCCTCGCGGTCGCCTGGCGCTCGTGCTGTTGCTGGACCAGTTGCCGCGCAACCTGCATCGCGGACAGGCCGAGGCCTTCGCCGGTGATCCGGCCGCACTCGACCTGTGCCTGGACGGCCACTGCAAGGGCATGGACACGGCACTGGTTCCGATCGAGCGCGCCTTCTTCTGGATGCCACTGCAACACGCCGAGGACCTGGAACGCCAGGAACTGGCCGTACAGCTGTATGGCGGCCTGGCCGCGGAAGACCCGGAGCGGGACGCGTTGTGGTCCAATTTCGCCGGATTCGCCGAGCGGCACCACGACATCATTCAGCGATTCGGCCGCTTTCCGCACCGTAACGAGGCCCTGGGCCGCGCCACGACTGACCGCGAGGAGGAGTGGCTGGAAGACGGTGGGGAACGCTTCGGCCAATAGGACGCCCCGGCGCGCCCCGGAGCGGGCGTGCCGCAGCTGCGATCAGGGGTGCGTCAGGATTGCGGTCTCGCTCATTCGGGCAGCGACCGGACCGGAAAGTCGTAATCGTACTCCAGGGTGAGGGGCGCGTGGTCGGAGAAGCGCTCTTGCTTGTAGATCTCGACCGCCGTGACCCGCTCAGCCAGTCCGGGGGTGGTCACGTGATAGTCGATGCGCCATCCCGTGTTGTTGTCCCAGGCGCGCCCACGATTGGACCACCAGGTGTACTGCTCTTCACGCGGGTCGAAACCGCGAAAGGCGTCGCGCAGACCAACTTCACCGAACACCCGGCTCATCCATTCGCGCTCCTCGGGCAGGAAACCGGAATTCTTCTGGTTGCCGCGCCAATTCTTCAGGTCGATCTTGCGGTGGGCAATGTTCCAGTCGCCACAAATGATCCATTCCCGACCACTGGCGGCCATCTGTTCCAGGCGCGGCCGGATCCAGTCCATACACTTGAACTTGACCGCCTGCCGCGCCTCGGAACTCGAACCAGACGGAAAGTACAGCGAGACCACGCTCAGTTCGCCGAAATCCGCCTGCAGCCAGCGGCCTTCGTTGTCCATTACCTCCCAGCCGAGTCCGTAGTGCACCCGGTCCGGCTGGTGGAGGGCGTAGATCGCGGTGCCGCTGTAACCGGGCTTGACGGCATCGTGGTAGAAGCAATGGTAGCCGGGCGGAAAGAACGCCCGGTCCTTCAGCTGGTGGTGTTGCGCCTTGGTTTCCTGGATACAGACGACATCGGGCCGCTGCCCCGCCATCCAGTCGAAAAAGCCTTTTCGCTCCGCGGCGCGAATGCCGTTGGCGTTCAGTGAGATGATTTTCATGGCGATGCAGGATAGCGGCTTTTGCGCGCGCTTCCAAAGTGCCCGGCGGGTCGCGTGCTAGACTGCCGCCGGCGCCACCACCCGTGTGAGTCATGACCGACTACAAGCAGACCTTTTTTGACCTTGCCCTGGACAAGGGCAATCTGAAATTCGGCCGCTTCACGCTCAAATCCGGCCGGGTCAGTCCCTATTTCTTCAACGCCGGCGGTTTTGACGACGGCGCCTCGCTGGGCGCCCTGACGGACTGTTACAGCGACGCCTTGCAGTGTTCCGGACTGGCGTTCGACATGCTGTTCGGACCGGCCTACAAGGGCATTCCGCTGGCCGCCGGGGTGGCCATCGCCTTCGCCCGGCGGCACGGGCGCAACCTGCCATTTTGCTACAACCGCAAGGAAGCCAAGGACCACGGTGAAGGCGGCCTGCTGGTCGGCGCGCCGCTCGAAGGCCGCGTGCTGATCGTGGACGACGTGATCTCGGCCGGCACATCGGTTCGGGAATCCATCGCCTGGATTACCGAGTCCGGCGCCACGCCGGCCGGCGTGGCCATTGCGCTGGATCGGCAGGAACGCGGCCAGGGAACGCTGTCCGCGGCGCGTGAAGTGGAACAGGAGTACGACATCCCGGTGGTGGCCATTGCCGGCCTTGACGACCTGATCGAACACTTCGAAGCCCATCCCGACGAGCGGATCGACCTGCCGGCCATGCACGACTACCGGGCGCGCTACGGCGCCACCGGCTGATGGGCCGGCGCCTCCCCTGGCATTGGATTTTCATGCCGGCCGGGAGTATCTTGAGCACATGGATGCA
>JAUIJU010000174.1 GCA_030431095.1 Gammaproteobacteria bacterium
CTCCAGCACCACCGGTGCGGCATAAAAGGGATGTGCGGTTTCCGCGCAATCACCGGCGGCGTACACGTGTTCACGGCTGGTGCGACCCTGGTGGTCGACGAGTACGCCCTGCTGCGTGACGATGCCGCAACCTTCCAGCCAGCGAAATTCGGGTCTCACGCCAAGGCCCTTGAGCACGGCGTCCGCTTCGATCAGCGTGCCGTCGTCCAGGCTGACGGCCTGGACCGCCTTGACCCCGTGAATCTCCGTCAGCAGGCGCCCAAGATGGAACTGCACCCCGGCTTCCCGGTGCCGCGCCAGCAGAAAGTCGGCCACCGGCGACAGGGCGGACCGTTTCATGATGTGATCCTGGGCTTCCACCACCGACACCTCGCAGCCCATGGCGCGCGCAGAGGCGGCCACTTCCAGGCCGATGTAGCCGCCGCCGGCCACCACCAGGCGGCAGCCCTCCCGAAGTTTCTCGCGCAACGCCAGGGCATCGTCCAGGGTCCTCAGGTAGTGCACCCCGGGCAAGTGGGAGCCATCCAGCTGCAGGCGATTCAGGCGCGCGCCGGTGGCGATCACCAGGTCGTCGTAGTCCAGCACGCGGCCATCTTCCAGGTTGACCTGCCGGGCGTCGCAGTCCAGCCCGGTGACCTGGCTGCCAGGACGAAAGTCAATGTCCAGCTTGTCCAGGAATTCCTGCTGGCGCAGCGTACATTTCCCGGCGTCGAACTCACCTTTGAGCACCTGCTTGGATAGCGGCGGGCGCTGGTAGGGCAGATGGGGTTCGTTGCCGAGCAGCACCACGCGGCCCTCGAAGCCGCCCTGGCGCAGCGACACCGCAGTTTGCAGGCCGGCCTGGCCGGCGCCGACGATCACGACTGTGTGGCTCAAAACTGTGATTCTCCGCGTTGTTTCATGTTCTATTATCGCCAATAAAAAAACAGTCAGGACTGTTTATTTTACCCATTCCCTTGCAGTATACTGCGGCCCCGGCACGCTCAGGCCAAGCAGCTATGACCAGGCTCACCGACAAGAAGGCTTTGGTGATGGGCGCCAGTTCCCCCGTGGGAATCGGCGCCGCCATCGCGCGCGCGCTGGCCGGGGCCGGGGCGGAGGTCATCATCGCCGCTCGCGGCGAGGCATCCCTGGCCGGCGTGGCCAGCGACCTGGGTGTCGGGCACCGTGCCTGCGATATCACCGATGCGGACAGCGTGACTGGGCTGTTCGACCAGGTCAAGGAAAGCCTGGGCGGACTGGATATTGCCGTGAACGCCAGCGGAAAAAATCATTTCTCGCCGATCAGTGAGCTTGACATCGACCAGGCGCGGGCCTGCATCGAGGTCCAGTTCCTGGGCGGCCTGACGTTTATTCGCGAGAGCGCCCGGTTGATGGCTGACGGGGGCTCGATCATTCTGCTCTCGTCCCTGACCGCTACGCGGCCCGCGGCCGGATTGTCCGTGTATGCCGGAACCAAGGCCGGCATGGAACAGGTGACGCGTGTCGCCGCCCTGGAATACGCCGACCGGGGCATCCGCGTCAACGGTATCGCGCCGGGAATGACGCGCACCGACATGACCGAGGCCATGTTTGCCAATTCGAATCTCGAGACGGCCGTCAAACGGGAGATTCCACTGGGCCGCATGGGAACGGCCGGGGACGTGGCGTCGGCCGCCCTG
>JAUIJU010000175.1 GCA_030431095.1 Gammaproteobacteria bacterium
CTCGACAGCCTGCTCGGCGACTACGTCACGGTGGACGTGCTGCAGGACGAGGCGATCCGCGAAGGGATCAAGGAATACGGCCAATGGCCTACCATCCCGCAACTGTACATCGACGGCGAACTGGTCGGCGGCTGCGACATCGTCACCGGCATGTTCAATTCCGGCGAATTGCACTCCCTGCTGGGCCTGCAACAGCCTGACCGCACCGCCCCGGAAATCACCATTACCCCGGCGGCGGCCGATAAGATCCGTGAGGCCATGGCGGGCCACGAAGGCATCGCGCTGCATCTGCAGATCGATCCCGCTTCCAGCTGGCGCCGCCCCAGGGCGACGAGATCGCCACGGAGGCCGGTGGCATCACGGTGCTGTTCGATGTCGCCTCCGCGCAGAGAGCGCGCGGCGCAGCCATCGACTGGGTGGAGACCGTGCAGGGCGAAGGCCTGTCCATCACCCTGCCCGAGGCGCCGGCTCCCGTACCCCAGATGAGCGTGCAGGACCTGAAAGCGCGCCTGGACGCGGACCAGGTGACACTGGTGGACGTCCGCTCGGACGAAGAGCGCGACAAGGCTTCGCTGGACAGCGCCCTGGCCATGAACGCCGACCTGATGGCCCAGCTCGAAGCCATGCCCCGGGAAACTCCCCTGGCCTTTATCTGCCACACCGGCGGGCGCAGCCAGGTCGCGGCGGAACATTTTCGCAAGCTGGGTTTCAGCGAGGTATACAACGTGGCCGGCGGCATCGACGCCTGGTCGAAGGACATCGACCCCACGATCCCGACCTACTGAGGGACGGCGCCCCGGCGCGGGGCGTCAAACGCTGAACTCGGCAACCACCGGCGTGTGATCTGACGGTCGCTCCTGGCGACGGGGCTCCACGTCGATCCAGGCTTTCTCACAGGATGCCACCAGGGCCTTCGAAGCCAGCACCAGGTCGATGCGCAATCCGGCATTGCGCCGAAACGCCACGCGCCGGTAGTCCCACCAGCTGAAGCTCTTCTCCGGTTGCTCGAACAGGCGAAAGGTGTCGTCCAGGCCCAGTTCCCGGACTCGCGTGAGCGCCTCGCGTTCAGGCTCGGAGCAAAGGATCTTGCCCGCCCAGGCTTCAGGGTCGTGCACGTCGCGGTCCTCGGGCGCGATGTTGAAATCCCCCATGACCAGCACTTTTTCGTGGCGCGCCATTTCGGCGTCGATCCAGTCCGTGACCCGTTCCAGCCAGTGAAGCTTGTACTCGTACTTGTCCGAGCCGACCTCCTTGCCGTTGACCACGTACAGGTTGATCACGCGCAAGTCGCCGTAGGTGGCGGCCAGGATTCGGCGTTGCGGGTCGTCCAGTCCCGGCACGTCGGTCACGACGTCCTGCCCGGCCCCGAGCCGGCTGAGAATGGCGACGCCGTTGTAGGTAGGCTGGCCGGAATAAACCGCTTCGTAGCCCGCCTCGGCCAGCGCCTCCACGGGGAATCTGTCGTCCACCAGTTTGGTTTCCTGCAGGCCAAGGATGTCGGGCTGCGCGTCGGCGCACCACGCCAGGACGTGCGGCAGACGGACGTTCAGTGAATTGACATTCCAGGTGGCAACTTTCAGCATACGAGCGGTTCCGGGGACCGGGAGAGCCGCGGATGTTAGCACGGGCCATCTCCCCGGGGCCGATC
>JAUIJU010000064.1 GCA_030431095.1 Gammaproteobacteria bacterium
TCCGAACAGGCAGTTTTCATGCATCATTCCCGGTTCGCTAATGGACTGAATTTGCGGTAAAATACGCGGCCCTTTCTTTGACGGAATTCCCATGCGCAGGATGGCGCCCGACAAGCGGCGGTGGTTCACCGCCCTGCCGGCGATGGGTTCGTTACCCCTGGTGGTAGCGACCCTGGTGCTGGCGGGGGTGTTCGCCTGTGCGCGATTCGCGGCGGAACCGGCCATCGAGCGGGAATCCAGCCGCCTGGAACAGGTGCGCGAGCGCGGCGCGCTGGTCATGCTCACGCGCAACGGCGCGAGCAGCTATTTCGTGGACGGCAATGGCCCCAGCGGACCGGAATACGCGCTGGCGCGGCAGTTCGCCAAGGGCCTGGGCGTGGACCTGGAAGTGCGCGTCGCGGACGCTTTCGGCGACCTGGCCGGGATGCTGGAGCGCGGCGAGGGCGACCTGATCGCCGCCAACCTGTCGCGCACGCATGACCGCGAACGCCACTTCCGTTTCACCCTGCCCTATGCCGAGACCCACACCCTGGTGGTGGTCCGCAAGGGCCTTCGTCAACCCGGCACCGTGGCCGACCTGTCGGGCCTTCGCGGCGTGGTTCTGGCCGGTTCCAGTTACGAAGAGTTGCTGCGCGAGGCGGATGGGAACGGCGCCAACCTGGAATGGGAATCCAGCGATGGCCAGGGCGTGGAAGAACTGCTGCACGCCGTGTCCCAGGGCGACTACGAATACACCCTGGTCGACGAACGCATTTTTGGCCTGCAACGACGCTACTACCCCGGCGTGCGACGCGCCTTCACCCTTGGCGGAGACCAGCACCTGGCCTGGGCGTTCCAACGGGAAGACGACGACAGCCTGGTCCAGGCAGCCAACCTGTACCTCAGGGGCGCACACGAGGATGGCACGCTGCTGGCCGTGGAAGAGCGCTTTTTCAGCCCGCCCGAGCGCCTCGACCAGGTCGACATGATGCACTTCCAGGCGCGCATGCGTGAACGCCTGCCGCATTACCTGCCCTTTTTCCAGGAAGCGGCCGATCAGCATGACCTCGATTGGCGCCTGCTGGCCGCCATGGGCTACCAGGAATCGCACTGGGACCCGGTGGCCGCTTCGCCCACCGGCGTTCGCGGCGTCATGATGCTGACCCTGAACACGGCGCGTTCCCTGGGTGTCGATGACCGGCTCGACCCGCTGCAAAGCATTCGCGGCGGCGCCGAGTACTTCGTACGCCTGCGCGACCGCCTGCCGTCGCGCATCGCCCAGCCGGACCGTACCTGGATGGCGCTGGCCGCCTACAACATCGGGATGGGGCACCTGGAAGACGCGCGCCGCCTGACCGAAGCCCAGGGCGGCAACGCCGACCGCTGGGAGGACGTGCGCGTTCGCCTGCCCCTGCTGGCCCAGGAAAAGCACCACCGACACACCCGTTATGGGTACGCCCGCGGCTACGAAGCACGCGCCTACGTGGACAACATCCAGCGGTTTTTCGAGACCCTGGTGTGGATGGACACGCGCTCACACCCCCTGCTCGCCGACCAGATGATCACCGCGCCCTGAGCGGTCGCATCGTCTAGGCGCTTTCCTTGTCGAGTTCCTGCCAAAGGCAGGTTCCGGAAGATTCCCTGATGGCCTCCAGCCGCGCTTCGTGCCGCGCGATCTCTTCCGCGCTGGCGCGCAGTACCCGCAGGGCGGGTCGCGGCGCGGCGCCCAGGGCAGGATCCGGCGCGGATGCGTCGAGTCGGTCGACGGCGCCGAACACCAGGTCTTCCTGGCCGCCGGTCATGGCCAGGTACACGTCGGCCAGGATCTCCGAGTCCAGCAAGGCGCCGTGCAGCGTGCGGCTGGAATTGTCCACTTCGTAACGCTTGCACAGGGCATCCAGGCTGTTGCGCTGACCGGGATGCAGGTCCCGCGCCATCTCCAGCGTGTCGATCACGCTGAACCCCCGACTCCAGGGCGTGCCGGACGCCCCCAGCAGCCGGTATTCCCAATCGAGAAAGCCCAGGTCGAAGGGCGCGTTGTGTATGACCAGCTCGGCGCCCTCGGCCCAGGCGCTGAATTCTTCGGCCACTTCGGCGAACACCGGCTTGTCGGAGAGAAACTCCGACGACAGGCCGTGCACTTCCAGCGCGCCGGCGTCGATATCGCGTTCGGGATTGATGTAGCGGTGAAAATTGCGCCCGGTCAGGCGCCGGTCCACCAGCTCCACGGCGCCGATTTCGATGACCCGGTGGCCCTGTTCGGGCTCCAGGCCGGTGGTTTCGGTATCCAGTACGATCTGTCGCATTTGCTGTTTCCTGAGGGCTCGTTCAGCGCGGAATGCCCGCGCGGGCCAGGGCGTCCGCCGCCTCGTTGCCCGGGTTGCCGGCGTGGCCCTTGACCCAACGCCACTCCACCTGGTGCCCACGCAGGACGTCGTCCAGTTCGCGCCACAGGTCGTCGTTCTTGACGGGCTTTTTCGCCGCAGTTTTCCAGCCGCGCGCCTTCCAGCCCTGGATCCACTCGGTAATCCCTTTCATGACGTAGGTCGAATCGGTGTAGATGGTGACCGGCACTTGCCGCTTCAGCGCCCGCACGCCCTCGATCACCGCGCGCAACTCCATGCGGTTGTTGGTGGTGGCGGATTCGCCGCCGTTCAGTTCGCGCCGATGGTCGCCCCAGATCAACAGCGCGCCCCAGCCGCCGGGGCCGGGATTGCCGCTGCAGGCCCCGTCGGTGTACAGCTCGACACGCTTCAAGGCGCGCTTTCCCGGCGCGCCCCGTCCCAGGCGGTGTTGCCGCCCACCACGGTGCGCGGGGTGCTGAACCGCACCAGGCGAATGTCCGGCCGGCCGTCGCTGCGGCGCGCGCGGACCGCCACCCGGTCGCTGCACACAAGGAGACCGCGACGCCAGCCCTGGCCCGTGAGCAGGTCGGCGCCGGCAAGCCCACGTCCCCGCTGGTCGCGTGGCGTGAACCCCATTTGTCGAAGCCGGCGGCACAGCCAGCCGGGACGCCAGGCGGGCGAACGGCGCCACCCGGCGCGGAATCGGCCGGCGCTGAGCCAGCCGCGGCCGAGCACCAGCAGGGTGCTCCCCCCCGGCATGGTGCTGCGGATCCTGGCCAGCGCGTGCTCCTCCCCCTGGCGCAGGCAATCGTGCAGCACGACCAGGTCGAACACGTCTGGCTGAAAGGGCAAAAGGCCCTGGTCGACACGTACCGGGCGCCAGGCCACATGGGGACCGTGACCGATGCCCACGGAACAGGGCGACTCGATACCCAGTCCGGCCAGGGCGCCCGGGTCACCACTGAGCACCAGGGTCCGCTGTGGGCGCCGCTGATCCAGGGCCTGGCGCACCATGTGCGCGTACCAGTCGGTAACGCTGGCAGGTTCGGATTCGACGAGAGCGATCACGGCAGGGGCACCGTTTGACTTGGCCGGGAGCAGGCGTAAGCATACGTCTTTCACCAAGCCGCACTCAAGCCGCCGGAGCGCCCTTCGACCATGTCGAACGACCCCTTGCAGATCGAACCGATCCCCGCCTTTTCCGACAACTACATCTGGTTGCTGCACCGCGGCGACGGACCCTGCGCGGTGGTGGATCCCGGGGACCCGGCGCCCGTGCTGGACGTGCTGGCGCGACGCGGACTCGACCTGGCGGCCATCCTGGTCACGCACCACCACTGGGACCACGCCGGCGGCGTGCCCGACCTGCTGCACAGCTGGCCGGATGCGGTCGTTCATGGCCCGGTGGACAACCGCCTGGGCGACTGGAATCAGCCCTGCCGCGAGGGCGACTCGGTGACCATTCCGGAACTGGGTTTGACGTTCAGCGTCCTCGACGTGCCGGCCCACACCCGTAGCCACATCGCCTTCCACGGGCACGGCCTGCTGTTTTGTGGTGACACGCTGTTTTCCGTGGGCTGCGGCCGCCTGTTCGAAGGTTCGGCGGCGGACATGCAGGCGGCAATGGACAAGCTGACCGCCCTGCCCGGCGACACCAACGTGTATTGCGGCCACGAATACACCCGCGACAACTGCCGTTTCGCCCTGGCGGTGGAACCGGACAATGCCGCCCTGCAGCAGCGCGCCGAAGAGGTCCAGGCGAGGCGCGAGCGCGGCGAACCCACCCTGCCGTCCACACTGGAGGGCGAACGGGCAACCAACCCTTTCATGCGAACGCGCGAGCACAGCGTGGTGACCGCCGCACGCCAGCATGCGCCGGACGCCGCGCCGGGCGCGGACACCATGGCCGCCATCCGCGCCTGGAAGGACCGCTTCTGAGGCCCGCCACGGCGCCGTCCGGGCAATTGTTAAAGTCTTGTATTCGCTTGAATTCCGCGTGAAAATCCTCATAATACGCGGTCACAATAATGAAACGGAGCAGATGTGTCTTATCGCTGGATCCTGCCCCTTGCCGGGCTGGTGCTGGCAGGCTGTGCCGCCACCGCACCGGTAAACCCGCCCCCCGAATCTACTGAACCCGTCACGCTCGAGTCGCTGCCGGAGCGCAGCCAAATCGCGACCGTCGACGAACACCTTCCCGAACTGGAACCCGCCGGCCCGGAACCCGTCGCGGACCCGGTCACCGCGCACGTGCACGACTCGGTGTACGAGCGGATGATGCACTCCTTCGCGTTGCCGAACTGCAATGAACACGAGATCAGCCGCACCTGGGCGCAATGGTATGCCGATCGTCCGGAGTACATGGCCCGCGTGTTGAAACGCGCCGAGCCCTGGATCTGGTTCATCGTCGAGGAAATCGAACAGCGCGGCCTGCCGGGCGAACTGGCCCTGTTGCCGGTGGTGGAATCGGCGTACGACCCGTTCGCCTACTCCAGCAGCCGGGCCCTGGGCGCCTGGCAATTCGTCAGTTCAACGGGCCGCCAGTACGGCCTGGCGCAGAACTGGTGGTACGACGGACGCCGCGACGTGTGGGCCTCTACCCACGCCGCGCTGGACTACCTCGAATACCTCAACGCCATGTTCGACGGTGACTGGCTGCTGGCCCTGGCCAGCTACAACTCCGGCGAGGGGCGGGTCTCACGCTCGGTCAAACGCAACCAGCGCGCCGGCAAGCCCGCAGAGTTCTGGGACATCAAGCTGCCGCGTGAAACCCGGGGCTACGTACCCAAGCTTCTCGGCCTCACCTGCCTGTTCCTCAATGCCGAGGAATACGGGTTCGACATGCCGGCTACGCCCGATCGGCAGGTCATCACCGCGGTGGACTTCGGTGCACAGACCGACCTGGTGCTGGTTTCGCAGAACGCCGGCGTGCCCATCGATCAGTTGTTCACCCTGAACCCGGGCTACAACCGCTGGGCCACGTCGCCGGACGGGCCCTATCGCGTGGTGCTGCCCCTGGAAGCCGCCGATCGCGTGACCCAGGGCATGGCCGAGGTCAGCGCGGAGCGTCTGATGAAATGGGACCAGGTGACCGTGCAGTCCGGCGACACCCTGTCGGGACTGGCCGCGCGGCACGATGTGCCGGTCTCGGTACTGCGCACCGCCAACAAACTGAACGGCGATCTGATCCGCGTGGGCCAGAAACTGCGCCTCCCGCGCGACCAGCAGATGATGGTGGACCCGCTGTACGCCGCCGCGGCCGCCGAGCTGGCCCAGCTGCAGTCCGGCCTGCTCGCAGCTGATCAGAAGACGCACCGCGTGCGTTCCGGCGAGAGCCTGTCGGTGATTGCCCGACGCTACCGGGTGTCCGTCCGTGAACTGCAGAACTGGAACAACATCTCCAACCCCAACCGCCTGCGGGTCGGCCAGACGCTGACCGTGTACCTGAGCCCCTCGCCCCAGCCCGCGCGGGCGGCTTCGCGCAACTACACGGTGCAGAGCGGCGACTCGCTGTGGTCCATCGCGCGCAAGCACCGGGTCAAGCTCAACGACCTGATGCGCTGGAACGGGCTGAACCGCAGTTCCGTGCTGCGACCAGGCCAGTCCCTGAAAATCAATCTCTGACCGGTGCGGCGGCTCGTCGCCAGACTGACGGCGCTGTGGGTCTTCGCGGCCGCGGCGCCGTCGTCGTTTGGGCTGGAACTGGACGGCGAAGCGGTCCAGGGCGGCCTGATTTTCGGCCAGGCGCCGACCGGCAGCACCGTGACATACGACGGCCGCGAGGTGATGGTGTCTGACAAAGGTCAATTCGTGATCGGCTTCGGTCGCGACGACAGCGGCACGGTGGTGCTGGAAGTCACCGAGCCGGGTACCCCGACGCAGCGCCTCGAGTTGGCCATCGCGCCGCGCGACTATGCCATCGAGCGTGTCGACGGTCTGCCGCCCGCCACCGTGACGCCGCCCCCGGAAGTGCTGGAACGGATTCGCCGCGAAGCCACGCGGGTCGCGCAGGCCCGCGCGCAACGTGATGCCCGTACGGACTGGGCGAACGGGTTTACCTGGCCGGCTACCGGCCGCCTGAGCGGATTTTACGGCTCACAACGGGTACTCAATGGCGAACCCCGGCGTCCCCACTACGGCGTGGATGTCGCGGCGCCTGAAGGCACGCCGGTGACCGCCCCGGCCCCGGGCGTGGTCACCCTTGCCGAACCCGACCTGTACTACTCCGGTGGCACCGTGATCATTGATCACGGCCAGGGCCTGAGCTCCACGTTCCTGCACCTGAGCTCGGTGGACGCGACGGTGGGACAGGACGTCGCACAGGGTGACCTGATCGGGCGCATCGGCGCCACCGGGCGGGCCACCGGACCGCACCTGGACTGGCGCATGAACTGGCTGGACAAGCGGGTGGACCCGCAGCCCCTGGCGGGGGAAATGACTCAGTCGGTCGAGTGATCGATCCTGACGGGTGAACCCGATCCCGGCACGAAGCCTCCATCTACGCCCTTGGTCACCACGGACACGGCGTTGTGGGGATGCAGGCTCTCGAAGTGGGTGCAACGCGCCCAGAAATCCAGGATGCGGTCATCGGAGTTCAAAGCCGACTTGATGCGGCGCCCGGCGTCCTCGCAGAACATCAGGTTCTGGCCGTTGAGCAGGGCGAAGGCCTGCTCGTCCTCACGCTTGACCGTGGACTGCACCGGCGTTTTCAGGGACCCCTCGATCAGGTCGATCAGTTCCACGATGGGGAACAGTTTGAAGCTGGGCAGCAGGCGCACCCGCAGCTCGGCCGCGCTGCGCTGGCTGTGCGGGGTGGCGACGATCCCCTGCTCGCTGCCGAGCCACTCGCGGACCGCATCGAAATCCAGTGGTTCACCGGCCTGGAAGTCGCGCTCGAACTGCTCCTGGATCAGCTGGCGCGCCAGTGCGGCGGAGCAGGGACAGGTGCTCGAGTACAACACCTCCAGCCCCATCTCCAGGCTGAACTCGGCACCGTTCATGATGCCGATCATGGACACCGGGTAGCGGCGCCAGCCCTCGTTGTCCGAGGCCAGGGCCGGTCGGCGCACCACGTAATCGAAGTCCACGCGCACGAGCGCGCGATCGCTCAAACCTTCGTGGGAGTCGAGAAAGGACCGCAGCAACTGGCGCAGGGTGGCCGGCGCCAGGGCCCGGTCACGAAAGGCCTGGTCCAGGTGCAGGTAGAGCCGGGACATGTGGATGCCCTTCTCTTCCGGATTGACCAGGTTGACGTAGGCCGTGACGATGGCCGTGGACTGAATCGTATTGCCCTGCCCGTCCTCGATGCGCACCGGCACCTCGATTTCGTTCATGCCGACCCACTCCAGGGTGCCGGCCACTTCGGCCTGCACTTCGTGAGCGATGTCCGGCATCTGGCGCACGGTGTTTTCGTCGATTGTCATGCTATGTTCCCGAGCCTGAATTATCACGGCGCAAGCCCTCCACATCGGGGTCCAGGCCGTTGAAATCAAGGCGCATTGTGACGCAGTGGGGTCAATTATCCGTGAATCCGCGCCCCCGCGCCACGCGCACCCCATGGATGCCCTTCCCCCGGGCATTCCATTAGGGTAATATGCGCCCCCTTCCCGCCTCGGCGGGACAGCGTCGGGGCGTAGCGCAGCCTGGTAGCGCACCTCAATGGGGTTGAGGGGGTCGGAGGTTCAAATCCTCTCGCCCCGACCAATAAAATCAACGGCTTGTGACGGGTTCCGGCGCAAGCCGTTTTTTTTTGCAGTGACGAAGACTGCCGCCCTATTCCCGCTGCAACAGGCCTTCCACCGCCATACCCAGGTCCATGTGCCCCCCGTCCCAGGCCGGCACCGGGGTGCGCGGGGTGATGCCCAGCCCCAGCGCGGCGTTGCGGTGGGTCAGTTGGTGGACGTTTCCGCGGAAACGTTGCGGCGCGGCCGGCGGCAGCACGGTGCCTGACGGCAGGGTGAACACGGGCCGGCCTTCGCGCATGAACACCCCGAAACCCTCCTCGTGCACCATCCGGTGGTGCCTGCGGCACAACAGCACCAGGTTGTCGAGGGCGGTGCCGCCGCCGTCGGACCAGTGCACCACGTGGTGCGCGTCGACGAATTTCGAGCAGTTGCAACCGGGAAAGCGGCAGCCGCCGTCCCGGCGCTGCAGGGCGCGGCGAATGGACGGTGGCACGGTGCGGGACTTTCGCCCGATGTCCAGGGCCTTGCCGTCGCCGTCGTCGAGCCACTTCACGAGGGCGGCATCGCAGGACAAGCGCCGGGCCGTTTCGGCACAAACGCGGGCCGCGGGACGTCCGGGGGTGACCTCCAGCTCGGCCTCGGCGCCTTCGCCGTCGGCCCTAAGGGTAGTGATGTCGGTGTGCAGGTGAATGCAGCAACGGTCGCCGCCGGTCAGGGCTGGCGCGCCTTGTGTTTCGTCGACG
>JAUIJU010000019.1 GCA_030431095.1 Gammaproteobacteria bacterium
TGCGAAACAGGCACAGCCCGGGAATTCGGGTTTCAATCTTGCCGGGTCCCGAGAACTGCCGACTGACCAACCGCACCAGTCGTTCGTTGATCACGGTGTCACGACCGTGTTTCAGGGGCGAAATATCAGCGTTCACGGGGTGTGTCTCCGAACCGGCGAGATCAATGCCAACGAGTATAGGCTCGGTGCGTTTCGGCCAACAGGCGGCGCGCGATATGTTGCAGGATCAGGCAATGAATCGACAGAAACAGGCAAGCAAGGCGATCCGCATGGCTGGACTGCTAACTCGATCCTGAATGCGGAGCTCAAGCAAACATAAGCTGTAACAAGGCTGAAATAAAGCACTCGAACCCGAAAGAAGGGGCCTGGATGGCCCTCCGGGAGTCCAGGATTGCAGGAACAGGCAATCAAATGGCAGGTTTTCACTACCGCCGCCCAGGCTGCGCTGAGTAACATTTCAGGCAGTTCGGGCAGGTCGCTTTTGTTTCCGTCAGCTTATCCGTCATTACCGTCGGGCCAGCCCATGAACCATCAATCACGCTGGGGTGGAAATCATGCACATGTTTCAACGACATCAACGACCGGGCATCGCCGGCCTGTCAATAACGGGATTGCTGAGCGTGGCCGTTCTGGCCGTTCTGGGCTGCGATGCCCGCAGCGACGCGGCCCAGGCGGCGCCGCCGGCGCCGGAAGTCGACGTGGCCGAGGTCATGGTCGAGACCGTGACCGTGACCGAATCCTTCACCGGGCGCGTCGAGGCGCCGGAGACCGTCGCCCTGCGACCGCGCGTCAGCGGCTATATCGACGGGGTCAGCTTCACCGAGGGCGAGCTCGTCGAGGCCGGTGACATCCTGTTCCGCATCGATGCCCGTCCTTACCTGGCGCTGGCCAAGGCCGCCCGGGCGGAGCTCGAAGAAGCCCGCGTACGTCTCGAGCTGGCCGAACAGGAGGCCGGAAGGGCGCGTGAGCTGGTCGCTGATCGCGCCATATCGCGGGAAGAGCACGACCAGCGTCAGGCCGACCTGGCCGGTGCGCGCGCCCGTGTCAGTCTGGCGGAGGCCGCGCTGGAAACGGCCGAGCTCGACCTGGAGTACACGAACGTCACCGCACCGGTCAGCGGGCGGGCAGGCCGCGCCCTGGTCACGCGGGGCAACCTGGCCAACGCGGACCAGTCGCTGCTGACCACCATCGTCTCGGTCGACCCGCTTTATGTGTACTTCGACAGCAATGAATCGACCGCGCAATCCAGCCTGTCACTGGTGGATCCGCGCGCCGAGACGCCGGTCCTCGTATCCCTCGATGGCACGGCCGGCCAAGCCCGCGACGGACGCCTGGACTACGTGCACAACCAACTCGATGCCGGCACCGGCACGCTGACTTTTCGTGCCGTGCTGCCCAATCCTGGCGGCGCCATCAAACCGGGTCAGTTCGCCCGGGTGGAAATGCCGGTCGAACGTTACTCCCAGGCAGTGCTGGTGGACCGCAAGGCGATCCTCGCGGACCAGGATCGCCGCTATGTCTACGTGGTCAACGACGACAATACGGTGGCCCGCCGGGATGTCGTCACCGGACCGGATTGGGAAGGGCTGCTGGTCATCGACCAGGGCCTGGCCGCAGGCGACCGGGTGGTCGTCACCGGCACCCAGAAGATCTACTTCCCCGGCATGACCGTCGAGCCGAACTATGTCGCCATGCGCGCCGGCGCCGGCGATGACGCCGTGGCCATGAGCCGGCCCTGAACCGTAGCGCGCCGGACCGCCCCGGCGCCGGGTCCCGATGGACTGAAATCAGCGGTGGCGCCGGTACGGCGTCGCCAGGAGGAGTCTCCCGCCATGAATTTCTCGCGATTTTTTCTCGACAGGCCGATCTTCGCCGCGGTGTTGTCCATCATCATCTTCGCCATTGGCCTGATCGCGATCCCGAACCTGCCGATCAGCGAGTATCCCGACGTGGTGCCGCCCTCGGTCATGGTGCAAACCGTGTACCCCGGCGCCAATCCGAAGGAAATCGCCGACACCGTGGCCACGCCGCTGGAAGAATCCATCAGCAGTGTCGAGGACCTGATGTACTACAAGTCGGTGGCCGGCTCCGACGGTGTTTTGCAGATGACGGTGACTTTTCGCCCCGGCACCGACCCCGATGACGCCACCGTGCGCGTGCAGAACCGCGTCAGTCAGACCCTGGCGCGTCTGCCCGAGGCCGTACGTCGCCAGGGCGTGACCACGCAAAAGCAGTCACCGACCTTCCTGATGGTGGTCCACCTGGTCTCGCCGGAGGGTCGCTACGACACGCTGTACATGCGCAACTACGCCCGACTGCACGTGCGTGATCGCCTGGCGCGCGTGCCGGGCGTGGGCGATGCGCAGGTGTTCGGTGGTGGCGACTATGCCATGCGCGCCTGGCTGGACCCGGAGAAGGTCGCGTCGCGTGGCCTGACCGCCGGTGACGTGGTGGCGGCCATGCGCGAACAGAACGTGCAGGTGTCTGCCGGCCAGCTGGGCGCCGAACCGATGCCGGGCAGCGAGTTCCTGACGCTGATCAACGCCCGTGGGCGCCTGGAGACTGCCGAGGAGTTCGGCGACATCGTGCTGAAGACGGGTGAGTCGGGCCAGATCGTCCGCCTGGCCGACGTGGCGCGACTGGAACTGGGCGCGGGCAGCTACAGCCTGCGTTCGAAACTCAACGGCGAGGACGCGGTGGGTATCGGAATTTTCGAAGCGCCGGGCGCCAACGCGTTGCAGATCCGAGAGCAGGTCATCGGGATCATGGAAGAGTTGTCGGCGACCTTTCCGGAGGACCTTGAGTACCGCAGCGTCTACGACACGACCGTGTTTGTCAGCGAGTCCATCCGCTCGGTGATTTCCACCTTGCTCGAGGCCGTTCTGCTGGTGGTGCTGGTGGTCACGTTGTTCCTGCAGACCTGGCGCGCGTCCATCATTCCCCTGCTGGCGGTTCCGGTGTCCGTGGTGGGCACCTTCGCCGCCCTCCACCTGCTGGGCTACTCCATCAACAGCCTGGTGCTGTTCGGCCTGGTGCTGGCGATCGGCATCGTGGTGGACGATGCGATCGTGGTGGTGGAGAACGTGGAGCGCAATATCGAGGAAGGACTCACGCCGCTGGCCGCCGCCCACAAGGCCATGGGCGAGGTTTCCGGGCCCATCGTGGCCATCGGCCTGGTGCTGTGCGCGGTGTTCGTGCCCATGGCCTTCCTGGACGGGGTCACGGGGCAATTCTACCGCCAGTTTGCCGTGACCATTGCCATCTCGACAGTGATCTCCACCATCAACTCGCTGACACTGTCACCGGCGCTTGCGGCGCGACTGCTGCAACCGGCGGATGCGCCGAAGGACCGCCTGACGCGCGCGATTGATACGCTGTTCGGGTGGCTGTTCCGCCCGTTCAACCGCTTGTTCAATCGTGCGTCGGCCAAATACCAGGGCGCGGTTTCCGGCTCCCTGCGTCGCCGTGGCGTCGTGTTCCTGGTCTACGCAGGCCTGTTGGCGGCCACCGCCGGCATGTTCCAGGCAGTGCCGGGCGGGTTTTTGCCGGTGCAGGACAAGATGTACCTGATTGCCGGTGTCAAGTTGCCCGAAGGCGCTTCGCTGAACCGGACCGACGAGATGCTGCAGGACCTGATCGACATCGCCATGGACATCGAGGGCGTGGAAGGTTCCGTGGCGTTTCCGGGGCTCAACGGCCTGCAATTCAACAACACCTCCAATACCGGTGTCGTGTTCCTGCCGCTGGCCCATTCGTCCAAGCGCAGCCTGAGCGCCGAGCAAATCAATGCGCAGATCAACCAGCGCATTGCCGGGCTCAAGGGCGCCCAGGCCTTCGCGTTCATGCCGCCGCCCATCCAGGGCCTCGGCACCGGTTCTGGCTTCGGGTTGTTCATCGAGGACCGCGCCGGCCTTGGCTACGGCGCGTTGCAGAACGCGGTCAACGCCTTCCAGGGAACGGTCGCACAGACCCCGGGCTTCGGGTTTCCCATCAGCAGTTACCAGGCGAACGTACCGCAACTCGATGCCGAGGTGGACCGAGCCAAGGCCAAGGCCCAGGGCGTGGCCATCGATGACCTGTTCGCCACCCTGCAAACCTACCTGGGCTCGACTTACGTCAACGATTTCAATCGCTTTGGTCGTACCTGGCAGGTAATGGCGCAGGCCGATGCGCCATACCGCGACAGCGTCGAGGACATCGCCCGGTTGCGCACCCGGAACGCCGACGGCGAAATGGTGCCCATCGGCTCCATGGTGGACATCCGTGAAAGCTATGGACCCGACCCGGTGCTGCGCTACAACGGCTACCCGGCGGCCGACCTGGCGGGAGAGGCTGACCCGCGCGTGTTGTCCTCCGCGCAGGCCATGGACTCGCTGGTGGCACTCGGAGACCATGTGCTGCCGCCCGGCATGACCTTCGAGTGGACCGACCTGAGCTTCCAGCAGGCCACCCAGGGCAACGCCGCCTTGCTGGTGTTTCCACTGGCCATCCTGTTGGTTTTCCTGGTGTTGGCCGCCCTGTACGAAAGTTGGATTCTGCCGCTGGCGGTGATCCTCATCGTGCCGATGTGTATGCTTTCTGCCTTGCTGGGGGTGTGGCTGACCGGGGGCGACAACAACATCTTCGTGCAGGTGGGCCTGGTGGTGTTGATCGCCCTGGCCTGTAAGAACGCCATCCTTATCGTCGAATTCGCCCGTGATTTGGAACTCCAGGGGATGGGCATCGTGGAGGCCGCCTTGGAGGCCTGCCGACTGCGGTTGCGTCCCATCGTCATGACGTCCATTACCTTCACTGCCGCGGTGGTGCCGCTGATGCTGGCGACCGGCGCCGGAGCGGAGGTTCGCCAGGCCCTGGGTGTGGCGGTATTCGCGGGCATGCTGGGTGTGACCGCTTTCGGGCTGTTCCTGACGCCCGTGTTCTACGTGGGGCTGCGCAAGCTCTCCGGGGGGCGGCCGCTGACGCACAGTGGAGAGAAGACGCCCCTTTCATCCCGGCCGGAGCCGCTTCAGGGGGGAGAGACCCATGCGTAAGCTGCTGCTGACCGGTGTGGCGTCACTGCTGGCTTCCTGCGCAGTGGGACCAGACTATGAGCGCCCGCAAACGCCCGAACCGGCCGAGTTCCTGGCGGCCCGGGACAGTCGTTTCGACGCGGACGACGAGCGCGCCTTCTGGAATGGATTCGGCGACCCGTTGCTGGCGGAGCTGGTGCGCCAGGCGCTGGTCGCCAACCAGGATCTGCAAGGTGCGCTGGCCCGTTACGATCGCGCCAGTGCATTGCTGGATGACGCGGAGCGCGGACAATGGCCCGGTGTCGGCGCCACTGCCGGCGTTGCCGAGACACGGCTGGCCGACATCGAACAGGCGCCGCCCGGCGCTGGTACCTCGCGCTCCGACGCTTACCGTGTCGGCCTGGTGGCTGACTGGGAGCTGGACCTCTTTGGGCGCCTGCGCCGCATCACCGAATCACAGCGCGCGGAGTGGGAGGCCTCGGCGGCCGACGTGGCCGCCGTCCAGGTGGCCCTGGTCGGGCAACTCGCGGCCAGCTATTTCGAGCTGCGCGGCCTGCAGCAACTGATTCGGGTCGTGGAGGACAACGTGCGCTTGCAGCAGGAGTCGCTGGAGATCGTCAGCGCGCGCCTCGACGCGGGTCGGGGCACCGAGTTCGACCAGGTGCGCGCCAGTGCCCAGCTCGAGCGGATCCGTGCAGGGCTGCCGGCGCTGCACGCCCGTGTGCGGGCCGCCATGCACCGGGTCGCCGTTCTTACCGGACAACCCCCCGCGGCGCTGGTCGACACCCTGTCGCGGCCGCGTGACCTGCCGCAGCAGCGGCCGGTGATCGCCGCCGGAACACCGGGCGAGTTGCTGCGCCGACGCCCCGATATTGCGGCCGCGGAACTGCGCCTGGCCGGCGCCACCGCGCGCATCGGCGTGGCCACGGCGGATCTCTACCCACGGTTCACGCTCAGTGGTCTGTTGGGTACCCTGGCCGGTGATCCTGGTGACCTGTTCTCCAGCGGATCGCAAGCGGGCAACGTGGCCCTGGGCGTTGACTGGACATTTCTCAATGTCGGCTTCGTCCAGGCGCGCATCGCTGCCGCGGACGCGGAAAGTCGCGAAGCCCTGGCGGCCTACCAACAGGCCGTCCTGCTCGCCCTGGAAGACACCGAGACCAGCCTGGTGCGCTACCAGCAAAGCCGCGAACGCACGCGACGCCTGGAGCTGGCCGTTGACGCCGCGGCCGAGGCGGTACGCCTTGCCCGACTTCGCTACGAGCGAGGTTACATCGGCTATTTCGAGGTGCTGTCCGCCGACCAGGAATTGGTCACGGTTCGTGACGAGACCGTGCAAAGCCGCACCACGGAGGTGCTGGCCATGGTGGACGTCTACCGCGCCCTGGCCGGCGCACCCCGGCTTTAGCATAGGTGGGGTCAGAGTAACCTTACTCTGACCCCCAGTCTCCCGAGCTCCCCGGGCAAAAAAAACCCCGCCGGGTGGCGGGGTTTTTCGTGTCTTGCCAGTCGCTGACCGGTCAGAGGGCCACCACGTTGGAGGCCTGCGGGCCCTTGGGGCCGTCTTCCTGGTCGAAGGTCACTGCCTGGCCTTCGGCCAGAACCTTGAACCCGTCAGCCTGGATGGCGGAGAAGTGGACGAACACGTCTTTGCCGCCGTCTTCCGGGGCGATGAAGCCGAAGCCCTTGGCTTCGTTGAACCATTTAACGGTACCTTTGCTCATTTCAATTTCCTCGAATCAATAACTACGGATCAATCGCGTCTCAAGAAAATCGAATACGTGGAGTTACCAACATGGACTTCTGAGAAGAAGGAACTGCAACCAATCTGTGGTCTGCGCGCGGTGATTCACGGTGAACCCCCTGAAACGCGCGGAGCGCATCGTAGCGCCAATAGGTGCGCGTGTACAGCATTATTTTACACGGGACACGGCTGAAACAGGGCAGGACACCCGCGCGTCCGGAAACCGTCACGCGTGACCCATCACCAGGTTGCGTGGGTGTCATACCACCCGATGCCAAGCCGGAAGATCTTACGCAGCCGTCGCCTGGCCCAGGACGGATTGGCGGTACCCCAGGCATCAAAGCATTCCGGAATAGGGCAGGGATCAGGCAGCTGCAGGAGGTTGGGTGGCCGAATTCCGGCCCACCGCTCACAGTCCAAACCCGTTCAAACAGGAATTCACAATGCCTGAATTTACCCGCTTCACCGCTATACTTGGGAAGAAGCCTCAAGCAGGAAATCATTCTATGTTGAACGTCTCTGTTTTCATCCCTTTTCGCCGGGACAACCCGGACACTCTTTACGCGCCGGGCGGCCGGCGGGCGAGCCTGGTGGCGCTGCTCTTCGTGATGGCATGCCCATTGGCGTTGGCCGTCACACCTTACGAGGAGTGGGCGGAAGAATTCGGCATCGACGTCAACGTGTCCTATGACGGCACCCGGGTCATGGAGAGCCAGGGAAATCGCTTTGAAGCCACTGAGCGGCGGGCGCCCGGCAAAATGCGCACCGAAGTCAACATGGGGCAGATGCAATCCGGCGTCATTCTGCGTGAAGATCTGAACAAGGCCTGGTTATTGATGCCGAGCATGGGCATGTACAAGGAGGAAACACTCGAAGGCGGCATGATGCAAAGCTCCAACGGCCTCGAGTTCCAGAGCATCGAAAAACAGGGCAGCGAATCGGTCAACGGCCATCCGTCCACCAAGTACCGGACGCGATTCGAAGACAACGACGGCAAGGGCGCCGGCTTCGTATGGGTGACGGACACCGGTGTGCCGATCAAGATGGACATGATCTATTCCAGCCGCGGCATGAAGGGTGAGCGGATCACCATGGAGTTGACCGAACTCAACCTGCGGCCACAAGACCCGGAATATTTCGAACTGCCCGAGGGCCTGCAGCCGATGAACATGGGCAACCTCGGGGCGATCATGCAGATGGGCCAGCAACAGCAGGGTCAACAGGCCCAGCAGCCGCAGGCCAGCCAGGAAGACATGACGGAAGACGAGCAACTGGCCGCCGCCCAGCAGGCCTGTCTGCAACGCGCGGCAAAACAGGCCGCTGAAGAGCGCGAAAAGCAGGAGAAGAAGCGCAGCTTCAGCCGCATCCTGCGCTCGGTGTCGCGCACCGCCAGCCGTTATGGCGTCGATGGCGCGTACGAGGTGAGCCGCGACGTGTACAACGCCAATTCCACGGCCGAGGACGTTTCGGTGATCGCCGACGAACTCGGCATCACCGAACAGCAGGTCGAAGACTGCCGCAATCCCAACTGACTTTGCGCCACGGGCCACTGCCAGCAGCGATCGCCGTGATCGCCTCACGCCAGTCAGGCAGACGGTGAGCGTCGTGCCATGAAGCATGCCGTGGTCACCGGCTCGAGCCGCGGTATCGGTCTCGAACTCTGCCGCCAGTTGCACGCGGCGGGCTGGAAAGTCACTGCCCTGTGTCGCCATACCACGCCGGCACTCGAAGCGCTGGGTGTGCCGTTGCGCGAAGGCATCGATGTGACCGACGAAGCAGCGCTCAGGCAACTGGGCACTGGGCTGGAAGCCCGTTCCATCGACCTGCTGATCAACAACGCCGGCATCCTGGACAACGTGTCCCTGGAATCGCTAGACATTGAATCCTGCCGGCGGCAGTTCGAGGTCAACGCACTGGGGCCGCTGCGTGTGACCCAGGCCCTGCTGCCGGCGCTGGTCGAGGGCGGCAAGGTCGCCCTGGTGACCAGCCGCATGGGATCCATCGGCGACAACACCTCAGGGGGCAGCTATGGCTACCGCATGTCCAAGGCGGCCCTGAATGCCGCGGGCAAATCGCTGGCACACGATCTCGCCGGGCGCCGTATCAGCGTGGCCATCCTGCATCCCGGGTACGTGCGCACCGACATGACCGGCCACCATGGCCTGATCAACGTGGAGGAAGCGGCCGCGGGGCTGTTACAACGCATCGATGGGTTGAGTCCGGAGAACTCGGGGACCTTCTGGCACAGCAACGGCGAGGTGCTGCCGTGGTGAACGGGTCGCCGGGAGTGCTCTGAGGTGCGTGCTCGGTGGCTTGGTGTGTTGCTGGGATTGAGCGCAGCCCCGATCGCCCATGCGGACTGCGCCGTCGAGCTGTTCGTGCTGGGAGCCGGGCAGGATGCAGGCGCGCCACATATCGGTCATGTTGACGACCCTGCCTGGGATGATCCCGCGCTGCGCCAGACGGCCACCTCGCTGGCGGTGGTCGATCAAGCGGCTGGCCAGCGATTCCTGTTCGAGGCCACGCCGCACGTCACGCAACAGCTGCGCATGCTCGATGCGCTCGCACCCCACCAGGGTGCAGGACTGGGCCTGGACGGCGTATTCCTGACCCATGCCCACATGGGACACTACGGCGGGCTGATGTTCTTCGGCCGCGAGGGGGCCGGCGCCGCCGGCATTCCCGTCCACGTGATGCCGCGATTTGCCGCATTCCTGCGCGACAATGGGCCATGGGAGCAGTTGGTGTCGCTGGGCAATATCGTCCTGGCGCCGCTGGTCGAAGGCGAGCCTACACCCGCCGGCGCACGGGTCACCGTGACGCCCATTCGCGTACCGCACCGGGACGAGTATTCGGAGACCGTGGGGTTCGTGATTGCGACGTCGGCTGAGAAAACACTGTTTCTGCCCGACCTGGACAGCTGGGCGGAGTGGGAATCCGCGACCGGCGTCCCGCTCTCGGAGCGAGTGCGATCCCTGGACCGCCTGTTCGTCGATGCCACATTCTTCGATGACGGCGAACTGCAAGGCCGGGACATGTCCGAGATCCCGCATCCCCGTGTCGTGCACACCATGGACCGCCTGGCTTCGCTGCCTGACGGTGAACGGGAGAAGGTGCTGTTCATCCACTACAACCACACCAACCCCATCCGTTTCACGGATTCGGAGGCGTCGCGCGAGGTCGCGGAGCGCGGATTCAAGGTGGCGCGGACGGGTGACCGGTTCTGTCTCCAGGCATCGGATTTCTGATCCCGACCGTCCGACCCGGGTTTGCCTGGAAGGCGCACGGTTCGTTTATCATTTATTTCCAGTGAATCAATTTTGGGGGAGCTCATGAATCTGTCGCGTGTCGCCTTGCTTGGCCTGTTCCTGTTCGCCGGCCCACTGTTCGCGGACGATGCCGCGACGCCCTCGCCCATCGTGTTCATCTATGACTCCAGCGGCTCGATGTGGGGCCAGATCGACGGCACGGCCAAGGTCGAGATCGCCCGCGAGGTCATGGCGGACACCGTCGCCGCTCTGCCCCCCGGCCAGCCGGTGGGCCTGGTGGCGTACGGCCACCGCAGCGAGGGGGATTGCGAGGACGTCGAGACCCTGCTCGCGGATGCCGAGACCGCGGCGATCACCCCGGCCCTGCAGGCGATTCGGCCCCTGGGCAAGACGCCATTGGCATGGTCGGCCACGCAGGTCATCGAGCAGCTCCGACAGGAACAGCGGAAGGCCACCGTGATCCTCCTGACCGATGGCATCGAATCCTGTGGAGGAAATCTGTGCGATGTGGTCCGGTCAGCCCGCGAGAGCGGGGTCGATTTCGTCATGCACATCGTGGGCTTTGGCCTGAAGCCTGGAGAAACCGGGCCGCTGGAGTGTGCGGCCCAGGCCGGGGGTGGCGCCTACCATGACGCAGCCAACGCCGAGGAACTGGCTGCCGGAATGAGCGAAGCGACGGCGCAGACCGTGGACCTGGAGGTCAATATCAGCGTCAGCGCCACCAAGAACGGCGAACCGCTGGATGCCTACATCGAGGCCTTTGCGGCTGGTGAAAACCAGCTGATCCAGAATGCGCGCAGCTATCACGAGGACGCCCGGTTCTACCTGCCGCCCGGCGTCTATGACCTGAAGGTCAACGCGCTGGAGAACACGGACCTGAAGCCCATCTGGCTTAGAGGAATCGAGGTGCGGGAGGACCAGCTGAGTGAACATGCCGTCCGCTTCGATGCTGGAACGGTACGCTTCAACGTTGTCAATAACGGCGAAGGCTGGGACTCGCTGGTCAAGCTGCTCGATGGTGAGCAAATCGTGGCCCAGACACGCACCTATGGACGGGCGCGGGACATGCAGGTGCCGCCGGGTGTCTACCGGGCGCAGGTGCAGGCCCTGGCGGTGTCCGGGTTGACGACCTCGTTCGAGCTTGCGGAAATCGTGGTGGAAGCAGGCGAAGTGACCGAGGTGGAGCACCCATTCGAGACCGGGGTCGCCATGATCGGCGTTCGGATGGGGGATGAATTGGTGGACGCGGTGGTCAATATCGACGACCGCGCGGCCTCCCGACGGGTGGCCGGGTCACGCACGTACACCACCGAGGGCTCCAATCCGCGCCGTTTCGTGTTGACGCCCGGTGAATACACGGTCAAATACACCACGCTTGGCGCCCACCAGGGACACGCGGACCAGTTCGACATGACAGTGAGCGTGGGAGAGACCTTTCAGCGGGTGATAGAGCTGACGCCGCAGAACGAATAAGTCCTCGCTCAGCAGGCTCCGCCGGCGACACCGAGGAGCTTCGACAGCGTCGCCGCCTTGATGTCGCCGTCGTCACCCTCGAGCGTGGAGTCGATTCGCCCACAGGAGCGAATCCGCCAGCGCAGGCGGCCCCAGGATGAGAGGCCCGACCCGGGATCGGCGGGCAATTCGAAGTTGCCGCCGGTGGCGATGAGCATCTCGATGTCGATCTCACTGCCGGCCGAGAGCGCCGCGGTGAAGGGTTCGCTGACCAGCCACAGTCGGTTACCCAGCGTGTCCCAGCCATAGAAATACACCACCGCGACGTCTTCCGCAGCGACAAGGTTGTAGCCGTCGCCTGGCAGGGAAGGGTCGTACCACAGGCCGCTGAGGCTGCCGCCATGTTCCGGCGCGGCGGCTGTGAAACGCTGGAAGAACGACCAGGCTTCGGCGGCGCCTTCGATGTCGTGGTTCTGCGGACCGACCAGCAGCTGGGCGCCGGGCGGCACATTGCGTTCGATGCTGGGCATGGCGTGGCCGCCGCCTTCCATCACGTAATACCGTACTTCGAGGCCTTGCCCGGCATACACTTCGCCGCGCACCACGGAATCGTCGCCGGGGTCGAGGTCGGCGAATTGAATCCGTTCCGGGTCGCTCGCCGACAGACGGTTTCTCTCGAGCCAGCGATCCCGTGTTGCCTCCGCCGACAACACCGCCCCACGCGTGTTCGCGACCTGGCCGCCGTCAAAGGGCATCAGCGTGTCTTCGGTGCCGACCACGATCATGATGGGCAGGGCGTGGTCGCGCACGGCGCACTCCGAGTTTTGCGGCTGGTTGGCGATGAATGCAGCCACTGCCGCGAAACGCTGCGGCGCCTCGTCGGCCAGGCGATAGCTCATCATGCCGCCGTTGGAGCTTCCCGTGACATAGACACGGCTGGTGTCGATATCCAGGTGTTCCGCGGCCCAGTCGATCAGGGCGGTGATAAAGGACACGTCATCGGCCCGGGACTCAGCCGGCCCCGGGTCTCCTCGACAGTCGTTCCAGTTTTGCGCGTCGCCAAGGGCATCGCCGGTGGCGCCGTTGATGCCGTTGGGCACCATCAGGACGAATCCGTGCGCGTCGGCGATGGCGGGCCAATGGGCCGAGCCGTTGCCACTCGGCGGCATGGCGGAACGCATGCTGCCGGTGCCGCCATGGAGGTAGATCACCATCGGTGGGCGGGTCGCCGGGAGTGTCTCCGGCACGTAATAGCGGTAGTAGCGGGTCAGCCCACCCGAGTGAATCGCGCGGTCATCGTGCCAGCCGGGTTCGAATTGCGCATGGGCGATGTTCGCCAGACCAAGAATGGGCGTGAGAATGCTCAGCAAGAGCGTCATTCTGCTCATGGCCGTTGGCTCCCGGCTTTGGACGACGGAATCGAAGGACAAGCATAAGCCGATCGCCTGTCAATTTTCGTCAGGAATCTGCAAATGGCGCCTGTCGTCGGCGCGGTCAGGGCAGGGGGGCGCGGTGAATCGCGTTCGATTCTCACCGCGCACGCGCTATCATTCCGGTCCATGAACCGCTCTCCGATGCTGGCCCTCAACAACGGCGTCCCCATGCCCGCCCTGGGCCTGGGCGTGTTTCTCTCACCCGCCGAACAGACCGCGCGCTGCGTCACCGCGGCCCTGCGGGCCGGATACCGCCTGGTCGACACCGCGGCGGTGTACCTCAATGAACGTGCCGTGGGCGAGGGTGTGCGGGCCTCCGGCCTGGCGCGCGATGACGTGTTCGTCACCACCAAGCTGTGGGTCACCGATTTCGGGTATGACAAGGCGCTGGCGGCCTGCGAGGCGAGCATCCAGCGACTCGGGCTGGACCACATCGATCTCTATCTTTTGCACTGGCCGCTGGCCGGAGCGTTTGACCGGACGCTGGATGCCTGGCGCGCCATGGAGCGACTGCTCGCCGAGGGCCGGGTGCGGGCCATCGGTGTAAGCAACTTCATGCCCGAGCACCTGGCGCAGCTGTGCGCGGCGTCCGAGGTCATCCCGGCAGTCAACCAGGTTGAACTGCATCCGTATTTCGTTCAGGCGGAAACAAGGGCCGCCAACGAACGGCTGGGCATCGTCACCCAGTCCTGGGCGCCCATCGGCGGCGTGTTTGGCCGCAAACCCGAAATGCAGGGTTCAGCGCCCCACCCGCTGGAACATCCGGTCATTGCGGGCATCGCGGCTCGGCTCGGCAAGTCGCCTGCGCAGGTGATCATTCGCTGGCACCTCGATCAGGGATTTTCCGTCATTCCCAAGTCGGTGCGCACCGAGCGCATCCGTGCCAATTTCGATGTCCTGGATTTCACCCTGGCTGCGGAAGACCTGGCGCAAATCGATGCACTGGATACCGGGCAGCGCGCCGGACCCGATCCGCAGACTTTCGCGGTCGACACTTACCCGGCGGACGTTTACGACCAGTAATCCGCGACGGCGGCCGCGCCTGCGAGCACCCCCGATCCTGGCGAGCCGACGCCTGCAAAAAGCCCTTCCTGCGCTAGTCTTAGGGCAACGACGCACCCAACCCGGAGCAGCTCATGAGCGCGGAACTCAAATGCCCCGTCATGCATGGCGGAACCACCAACACCAGTAGCTCGGTCATGGACTGGTGGCCCAACTCCCTGAACCTGGACATCCTTCACCAGCACGATGCCAAGACCAACCCACTCGGGCCGGATTTCAATTACCGAGAGGCGCTGGAATCTCTCGATATCGAGTCGCTCAAGCGGGATCTGCACGCCTTGATGACCGATAGCCAGGACTGGTGGCCGGCCGACTGGGGCCACTACGGCGGCCTGATGATCCGCATGGCCTGGCATTCGGCCGGCTCCTACCGCACCGCGGACGGCCGTGGAGGCGGCGGCACCGGCAACCAGCGTTTCGCGCCGCTCAACAGCTGGCCGGACAACGTCAGCCTGGACAAGGCGCGCCGCCTTTTGTGGCCAATCAAGAAAAAGTACGGCAACGCGATCAGCTGGGCGGACCTGATCATCCTGGCCGGCAACATCGCCTACGAAAGCATGGGGCTGGAGACCTTCGGTTTCGGCTTTGGTCGCGAGGACATCTGGCACCCGGAGATCGACACCTATTGGGGCGCGGAGAAGGAGTGGCTGGCCCCCAGCGGCGGGGAGGGCAGTCGTTACTCCGGCGAACGTGACCTGGAAAACCCACTGGCCGCGGTCATGATGGGCCTGATCTACGTCAATCCCGAAGGTGTGGACGGCAATCCCGACCCGTTGAAGACGGCAGAGGATATCCGCGAGACCTTTGGCCGCATGGCGATGAACGACGAGGAAACGGTGGCACTGACGGCCGGCGGTCACACGGTGGGCAAATGCCACGGTAACGGCGATGCCAGCACCATCGGTCCCGACCCGGAAGCGGCTGGTGTCGAGGCGCAGGGCTTCGGCTGGGCCAATCCCGGGGGAACCGGCATGGGGCGCGATGCCGTGACCAGTGGCATCGAGGGCGCCTGGACCACGCGTCCCACGGTTTTCGACATGGGCTATTTCGACATGCTGCTCGATCATGAGTGGGACCTGGCGAAGAGCCCGGCGGGCGCCTGGCAGTGGCAACCTGTCGAAATCGCCGAAGAGGACCGCCCCGTGGACGTGGAAGATCCGTCCATCCGCACCACGCCGATCATGACCGACGCCGACATGGCGATGAAGATGGATCCCGGATTCCGCGCGATCATGGAGCAGTTCCGCGCCGATCCCGACCGGTTCCGGGACGCCTTCGCCCGCGCCTGGTTCAAGCTGACCCACCGTGACATGGGTCCCAGGACGCGGTACTTCGGCCCGGACGTGCCGGATGAAGACCTTCCCTGGCAGGACCCTGTCCCTGCCGGCCCCACCGGCTACGATATCGGGGCCGTGAAAGCGGCGATCGCCGACAGCGGCCTGGAGATCGCGGACCTGGTGGCCACCGCCTGGGACAGCGCGCGCACCTGGCGCGGTTCCGATTTGCGCGGCGGCGCCAACGGCGCGCGCCTGCGCCTGGCACCGATGAAGGACTGGGCCGGCAACGAACCGGCGCGGCTGGCGCGCGTGCTCGGCGTTCTCGAGCCCATCGCGGCGAACGCCGGCGCCAGCGTCGCGGACGTCATCGTGCTCGCCGGTGGGGTGGGCATCGAGATGGCCGCGAGCGCTGCGGGTGTGGCGGTTACCGTTCCCTTCAGCCCCGGTCGTGGGGATGCCAACGACGAGAGCACCGACGGTGAGAGTTTCGAGCCGCTGGAGCCCATCCACGACGGCTACCGCAACTGGCTGAAAAAGGACTACGCGGTGAGTCCCATGGAACTGATGCTGGACCGCACCCAGCTGATGGGCCTGACCGCGCCCGAGATGACGGTGCTGGTCGGCGGCCTTCGCGTCCTGGGCGCCAATTTCGGCGGATCGGCGCACGGTGTGTTCACCGACACTCCGGGCGCGCTGAGCAACGATTTCTTCGTCAACCTGGTGGACATGTCCAACCGCTGGAACGACGCCGGCGGCGGTGTTTACGAAGTGATCGATCGCGCCAGCGGCGAAACGCGCTGGACCGCCACCGAGGTGGACCTGACCTTTGGCTCCAACTCGATTCTGCGCGCCTATTCCGAGGTCTACGCCCAGGATGACGCCAGGGGGAAATTCGTCAAGGACTTCATTACGGCCTGGGTCAAGGTCATGGAAGCAGACCGTTTCGACCTGGATTGACCGTCGCTCAAAACCAGGGCGCACCATGAAAAAAGGGCCGCATTTGCGGCCCTTTTTCGTTTCATGACAGGCGCGGCGTCATTCGTTGCGCAGTCGCAGCACCGCCACGCCAGCCAGCATCAGGACCATCAGCAACAGCCCGAAGTCGCCGAGCGTGGGCGCCGGCAACGGAATGTAGACCCGGCGTCCGCCCGCCGCGTTGGCCAGGAACACGGAATAGGCCACGGCATTGCGAGCGTAGATCACATCGAAAGGTCCCCCGCCGCCCAGGTAGAAGTCCAGCGGGATGGACGAATAGAATACGGCGCCGTCCACGTGCGGGTAACTGAAATCGACGATTTCATCGGGGTTGCTGCGCGAAAACAGGAACGTGGCACCGGCAGGAAGCGACCCGACCACGGCGTAACCGTGGGAAGAGGAGTTGCCTCCGTCCAGCGTGGTATCGTCGATCGTGCCACCTGGACCACTGGTCAGGGGCGTGGTGTCGTCGAGAACTTCGATCTCCGCATCGTCGGTGAAGTCCCGAATCACGTCAAAGCTGGCGCCGCCCGGCAGAATGGTTTCCGCATCTTCCACGTAGCGGTCGTGAATCATCAGCACCAGGCCGCCGGCCACGGCGGTCTCGATATCGCCTACCGCGCCCAGGTACTCGGCGCCGTAACCGCCATTGTCGGGATTCAGTACCCAGAGTACGTCGATACTGCTCAGCTCGGCGGGGCTGAGGTCGACGATCTGCAGTGGCGTGTGCCCGGCGTCGATAATCGCGGGTTCCTGGGCGGCGGTGTTGCCCTGACCCTGATCCATGTCGTAGTAGCCGATGGTTTCGGCCAGTGCCGCGGTCGAAAAAGTCAAAGCTAAGGTTGACAGTGCAAGTCGTTGTAATCTCTGCATTTGGATTCTCCCTCTCCGTAGGATGAAATGGTACGCGTTTTGGTCGGCATGCTCAAGTCGGGGTGCGGTCGTCCTGGCGATTCCCGTGTGAAGCATTTTGCGAGGTCCCGTCGTCGTCGAGAATGCAGGCTGATTCGATTGTCATAACTTGCCGACCGGATCGGTACACCCAAATGTCGACTACACTCTGAATTCCCCTGCAATTCCAAAGGAACGGCCAATGACCATCTTCCTCAAACCGGTTTGTGTCCTGGTGGAGCCGCCTCCTGCGAAATAGTTGATGAACGGCGATCCGCTTGTCAGCAGGCCACCTCATGCCCACCATCCACGACACACCGCCAGCCAGGATCCAGCAGGATCTCGATGCCTTGAGCACGGCCCTGGACGAGCAGATTCCCGCGAAGGCCGTCGACAACCTGCTGATCGCCACCTGGAATATTCGGGCTTTCGCTTCGCTGACGCGCAAGTGGACCGCGGAAGGTGACGACAGCCCGAAGCGCGACCTGAGGGGACTGCGCGCCATCATCGAGGTGCTGTCGCGATTCGACGTGATCGCCATCCAGGAACTGAAGGGCGACCTGCGGGCCATCCGCGACACCATGAGTTTCCTGGGGGAGGAATGGGGTTTCCTGATGACCGACGTCACGCTGGGCGATACCGGCAACAATGAGCGCCTGGCCTTCCTGTTTCACCGCGAGCGGGTCAAACCCTCGGGCCTGGCCGCCGAGCTGGTGGTGCCGCCGGAACGCCTGGACCGTCTGGAGGCGAACGCATTGCGCGAGCAGTTCTGCCGCACGCCCTACGCGGTCAGTTTCGTGCGTGGAAAGTCCACGTTCATCCTGGTCACGTTGCACATCCTGTTCGGCGACGTCGACGACGATCGCATTCCGGAGCTGAACGAGATTGCCGATATCTTCAGCGACTGGGCACGGCGCAGCAACCGCTGGCATCACAACCTGCTGTGCCTGGGCGACTTCAATATCGACCGCGCCGGCAGCCCGCTGTATGACGCTTTCACGCGGGATGGCCTGACCATCCCCGACGTGCTGCTGAACCTGCCGCGCAGCATTTTCGACGCCAACCCCATGGACGACGAGGAGAAGTTCTACGACCAGATTGCCTGGTTCACCACCGGCAGTCGCCGGCTGATCGACCTGGAGTTGCGTACCGGGGGCAATTTTGATTTTCTGCCGCACGTCTACACCGAAATGGACATGAGCAAGTCGTCCAGGTCGTATCGCATTTCCGATCACTATCCCCTGTGGGTGGAGTTCGGGCTTCCGGACTGATCAGGGACGCCGGTCTCGACCCAGGGAAACCCGTTGAAAATTCACATCGAAGAACCGAACCGGGCTGGCAAGCCGTACAACTTCCTGGGCGACAAGCACCGCCTGGCCACCATGACCAGCGTGCGCCTCATCGATGACGAAACCTTCGTGGCCTGCCACCTGGCCGGAGAGCGAATGATGGCCTATCGCATCGACCGGGCCCGGGGCAGCGCGGAGCGGGTCAGTGACATCGAAACCACTTTCCGTGGGCAGCCCACCATCACGGACCTGCTGGACCACGACGGTGCAGGCCTGCTGGTGGCCAGCAATTTCGACGGCCGCAGCTGTTCGCTGTACCGGTTCGACGACCACGGGCTGCGTCATGTCAGGGACCTCGGTCTGCCGGGCAAGTCCGGGCGGTGCCACGCGGCCCGGTTTCACGGACGGGACCGGGTGTGCCTGGGTACACGTAAGCATGACCTGTACTTCCTGTCGGTTGACGATGGCAGCATCCTGTCGCGACTTCGCTTGCCCTGGCACCCGAAGGATTTCTGCTTTCTCGAAGATGGCCTGATGATGGTGGCGTTCGCCGTACGTTCGCCCAATGCCGAGCCCAAGCCCACCTTCTCCAGTGGCCTGATGTTGCTGCGGCTGGCGCCCGGCCTTGACGACTACGAGGTGATCGACACCCTGTTCGTCCGGCCGGCCGCGTTTGACGCGGTGGTTCGTGACGGGGACAGCGGCGTGTTTTACGTGACCGACCAGCATCGGGACCGCGTTCTGCTGGCGCGCACCGACGGCCGCTCGGTGGAGTGGCTGGGGGAAGTGACCGGCTTCGACTTTCCCCATGGCATCGACGTACAGGGGGATCTGCTGGCGGTGACCAACTACGGTGACAGCACGGTGGCCCTGCTCGACAAGACGACCCTGTCCATCGAGCTGGTCTCCGGTCGAACCGGGCATACCGAGCCCGGCCCGGGTCGGGGTGCGCGGCCACTGCTGGGGGCGCTGATTCCGCGGATGCCCGGTTTGCGGGCACTGCGTCGCGTGGTGCGGGGAACGTGATGCCACTGAGTCGGTCTTTTTCACGCCCGTGAGCTGGCGGCGTCGGCTGCTCGGTACCCCGTTTCACCGGCGTTCACGTATCGTCAGCGTGGTGCCGCACTTCGGGCGTGACGAAGCGGCCAACGACTGGCTGCGGCAGTGCCTGCAGTCCCTCCTGGGCCAATCAGTGTCCCTCGCGCAGATCGTGGTCGTCGACGATGCTTCGCCGTGTGCGCCGGACGCGGTGCTCGCGTCGTTTCCATCGGTTTCGCTGTACCGATCGGTCCGGAACGTGGGGCCGTTCGCGCTGCTCGATACCTGTTTCGCCCGCTTGCGGGCCGATGGTTTCCTGATGCAGGACTCCGACGACTGGTCGCACCCCGAGCGCCTGCAGCGGCTGCTCGACGCGGCCCGCCGCCACCGGGCGGAACTGGTTGGCTGCCAGGTCCGCCAGGCGGTGCCGGATGCAGAAGGAACCCAGCCTATCGACTACCCGCCCATGCCGCCCGATCCCCGGGCATCGCTGATCGAGCGGCCGGACGGTCACCCCATGATGCTGGCTACGGCGCTGGTGTCGTCACCGTTGCTTCGTCGGCTCGACGGACTTTCCTCGGGCCTTCGTCTGAGCGGTGATGCGGAATTTCTCCGGCGGGCCCTGCTGGTTACGCGGGCCGTCAACATCCCGGATGAACTGTACGTTCGAAGGGTGCATGCCGCGTCCCTCACCCAACATCCGGACACCGGCATTCGTTCCGAGTCGCGCCGAATCCTGCGCAAACGCCTGCGCGGTGTCACGAAGAAGCGCCTGGAGGCTTTTCGCCGTGGTGCGCCGATGGACCTCTCACCGCTCGAGAAAGCCACGCCGCCACGACTGGAGCACGTGCTGGGCCCGCGGGTTCTGTGAGCACAGCGGGCACGGCCGGGGACGGCGTCGATTTTGCCTTACCGTGTCGATGGCTGCTGTGCCATGATCTGCAATGGACGGGCCAATAGGGCGACATCGAACATGCGAGACCTGACGTGACCCTGGAATCATCCCTGCCCAAACCCCGCCGTCGCGCAGGCGTGGGCCTGCACGTGTCCTCATTGCCCGGGGCGCATGGTATTGGTGACCTGGCCGAGGGCGCGCATGCCTTCATCGACCGGCTGGTCGAGATGAATGTCGGTGTGTGGCAATTTTTACCCCTGGGGCCGACCGCGTACGGCGATTCGCCGTATCAGCCGTTGTCCGCGTTTGCCGGCAACGCCAACCTGATCGGTCTGCAGCCCCTGGTCGAACTCGGCCTGCTCAGGGCCGCGGAACTGGATACGCTGACCGGCCTGCCGGAAGACTTCGTGGACTATGGCCGACTGATTCCCGCCAAGCGTGACCTGCTGTCGCGTGCCGCCGAGCGGTTCGCCGCCGGCGCGGGTGGGACCCTGGTTGCTGACTACGAGATGTTTCTGCACGAAAACGCCGAGGCATGGCTCGACGACTATGCGCTGTTTCGCGTACTGAAAACCCGGCACGGCGAACGGCCCTGGCCGGAATGGGAGCCGGCCTTCGTGCACCGTGAGCCCATGGCACTGGCCCAGGCGTGGGACCACCACCGCGACGCCATCGAGTGCACCCGCATCACGCAGTTCCTGTTCGACCAGCAGTGGCGCGCTTTGAAGGACAGGGCGAGCGAGCGCAACATCTGCCTGTTCGGCGACATGCCCATCTACATCGCGCTCGACAGCGCCGATGCCTGGTCCAACCGTGAAATGCTCGAAGTCGACCGCGACGGGCAGCCTTCCGCCGTGGCCGGGGTGCCGCCGGACTATTTCAGCGAGGACGGGCAACTGTGGGGCAACCCGCTGTATGACTGGGACTATCATCGCCGCACCGGCTACCAGTGGTGGGTGGAGCGGGTTCGGCACGCGGCCCGGCAGTCACACCTGCTGCGCATCGACCATTTTCGCGGTTTCGCCGGCTACTGGTCCGTCCCCAACGGTGCGCCGACAGCCCGGGAAGGTGAATGGCTGCCAGGACCCGACGGGGCACTGTTCGACGCCATCGAGCAGGGTCTGGGCAAGTTACCCATCGTGGCCGAGGACCTGGGCGTGATCACGCCGGACGTCGACGCGTTGCGAGAGCGATACGGCATCCCGGGCATGGTGGTGCTTCAGTTCGCAGTCTGTGACCCGGAGTTCGACATTCAGCGCGTCGAGGCCAACAGCGTGTGTTACACGGGCACCCACGACAACGACACCACCCAGGGCTGGTTTCGGGGCAGCGGGGACGATACCCGCACCCAGGATGAAATTGAAGCGGCCCGCCACAGGGCGCTGGAACTCACCGGCGGGCAGCCGGAGACCATTCACCTGGACCTGGCCCGGCTCGCGTTTTCCACCGCCGCCGCGCTCGCCCTGGCGCCCATGCAGGATTTCCTGGGGCTGGGTTCCGAGGCGCGCCTGAACCGTCCCGGCACCACCCAGGGCAACTGGCAGTGGCGCCTTCGCGGTGACGCCCTGACGCCTGAGGTGATCGACACGGTGTCCGGGTTGGCCGAGGCCTCGGGCCGCGCCCATCGCTAATCGGCCTCGCCCGTGCCGTACTTCGACAACCATTCGGGGTAGGACGCTGAGCGCCCGGCGGTCAGCGCCGGCGCAGCACTCACCCCCGCCAGGAGCTTCGTGACCACCTGCACCAGTTGCTCGCGGCCTGATGCCTTCAATCCGGGCTCTTGCGGAAAGGCTTCGAATCCCAGGGTCCAGTAGTGGGCTGCGCCCAGGCGGATCCCGGTCCACTCCAACTGGCAATGCGCCTGTTCGATGCCATCCACGTACTCTGCATGTTCGGTTCCCCCAGGTGGTGACCGCAGTGTGCACCAGTGCGCGGTCGCTGGCCATTTCTCACCTATACTCAGACGCTTTCCACCAGGGCGGCGGGATGATCCGGTCAAACCCGTGAAGCGGTTTCGCAGGTTCAGGCAGTGCGGTTGTTGGACATTGGCGTTCCTCATGGTGGCCTGTCCATGGGCCGCCGCGGGGCAGGCGTTCGAACCCGCGCCGCCGGTGCTGGAGATCGGCGAGCGCCGCTACCTGGGCAAAACTGGCCCGGATGGTGACGTGGAGCAGTTTCTTGGCGTGCCGTTCGCAGCGCCGCCCACCGGTGAGCGGCGCTGGCGTCCCCCGGCGCCGGTCGAGGGACCGGCGGGTGCGATTCCGGCACGAACCTTTGCCCCGGCCTGTGTCCAGGGGGGATACGCGGCGGCATGGTACGCCGACCTGGCCGCCGGCTTTGGCGCGGCGGAAGGGGTCGTCGCGGCGCCGCGGGAAGACGAGGACTGCCTGTACCTGAACGTCTGGCGTCAGCGTGGCGGGCGGTCTCTGCCCATACTGGTGTACATCCACGGCGGCGCCAATGCCGGTGGCTGGTCCTGGGAGCCCAACTACGACGGTGCCGGGCTGGCGCGGCGCGACCTGGTGGTGATCACCATCGCCTATCGGGTCGGCGTGTTCGGTTTTTTCTCGCACCCGGAACGCCATCACGCCAATTTCGGTCTCCTGGACCAGGTGGCTGCCCTGCAGTGGATACGCCGGCACGCCAGGTCGCTGGGTGGCGACCCGAACCGCGTGACGGTCATGGGCGAATCATCGGGCGGCAACAACATTGTCCACCTGCTGGTGGCGCCTCCTGCCCGGGGGTTGTTTCAGCGCGCGATCGTGCAAAGCGCCGGGTGGGCCCTGCAGGGCGCACCGCGCAAGGCGGACCAGGAAGCGCTGGCGCTCGAACTGCAGGCGACCTTGACGGGTTCCGACGGGAATCTGCACCAGTTGCAGGCGCAACCTGCCCGGGCGGTGCTCGAGGCCGCCGGCAGGGTGTATGCCGACCACTTTTTCGACCCGGTCATCGACGGGGAATCCCTGCTCGAACCGGTGGCCGACAGCCTGGCGGCGGGGCGCTTCACGCGGGCCGACCTGCTGATCGGCAGCAACGCCGACGAGTGGCGGATGTACCTGTCTCCCGACGCGGACCTGGATGACTGGTCATCCGAGGGGCTGCCTCCGGGGCTTCGTACGGACGCCGAACCCCTGCTGGCCGGTGAGGAAAATCCCCGCCGCGCACTGGACCGGGCGATCACAGCGCACCAGATGGTGTGTCCCTCGCTGACCCTGGCGGACTTCGTCCGGCAGCGGGATCGTGCCAGCTGGGTATACTGGTTCACCCGCCAGAGGCCCGGCCAACACGCTGCCGGCCTGGGCGCCTACCATGGCGCGGAATTGCCCTACCTGTTCGACACCCATGACGCCTGGCTGCCCACGGCACCCGGGGACCGCGCGCTGACTCGGCAGATGATGTCCTACTGGGCTAATTTCACCCGGACGGGAAACCCGAACGGCGCTGACCTGCCCGCATGGCCGGCCTATCCGGGCGGCGGGCGCGACGTGATGCGGCTCGAAACGCGACCGAAGGCCGTGGCGCACCCCGAGTGGCCGTTGTGCGCGGTTCTGGGTGTGCCGGTCGCTGCATCGCCATGAATTAGCGGCCAACGCCAGCTTCGAGGGACGCTGAGTCGGGCGCTCATTCGGTCAGTCCGGACCGCCGGCCCGGTCACGCAGATGCTGCAGGAGCACGGCGCCCAGTGTCAGTATCAGCAACGCCAGGCCGATGCCGCCGGCGGTCGGAACGGTGGCCGGGAAGGTAGCGCCGGAGGCGGCCGCCTCGGCGGTGAAGCCGAGGCAGAGGAAAAAGCGAAACATCGCGGCGGCGACTGCCCCCGGCGTTATCGTGGTCAGGATCATCGTTTGCACCCAAAGGCGGGAGTGGCGAATGCGCGCAGAATGACGCCCGGGCGTGTGAGCGAGCGTTGTATCGACCGTGGAATTTCGCGGCTTTTGGTCACGAATCCGAACCGCCGGACAACTGAGCGAACCGTCCCCGTTTCAGGCACACTGTCGACAGGAGAGACCCTGGGGAGAAGACCAGTGCTGCTGCCCACTGCCCGGGACCTGATGGTTCCCCTGGAAAGCTATCCGCACGTGCAGGAAGGCTGCACCCTGCTGGAAGCATTGACCACCATGAGCCGTGCGTTCATCCGCAACCACGGTGAAAACTCGCTGCCGCGGATCCTGCTGGTTTTCGATGCCGAAGCGGTGTTGATCGGGATGCTGCGGAGGCGGGATATCCTGCGCGGCCTCAGTCCCCGCTGGTTTTTCAGCGCGGACAGCGGGCACCCCGAAGACGTGTTCGACACCGACCTGGACCAGAACATCAGCGAGGTGCTGGCCGACAAGGTGGTCAGCCGCTTCCGGGAACGCGCAAGCCTGCCCATCACGGACTACGTGCAAGGCATCTCGGGCGTCGTGGAGGCGGAGGACAGCCTGATTCGCCTGGTTTCGATCATGGTCAACAAGGGGTATCACATGCTGCCGGTGCTGCAGGACGAGCAGGTCATCGGCGTCGTGCGCAGCGTCGAGGTCATGTGGGCGGTCAACGCGCTGCAGAACGGCAAGCCGGTGGCTGCCGATGACTGAATCGTCGCAAACGTCGCGGGACGGGCCGCCGCCCTCGCGCCGCCGGGGCATCCGCGTGGCGGAAGAAGACAGTGGCGCTTCCGCGCTGCGCCGCCCCCTGGACCTGCGGCGCGTGCTGGCCATCAACCTGGGTCTGGTGGCGTTCGCCGCCGCCTTTTTTCTGCCTGATTTCGCGCCGGCTGTCGATCCACAGGGCCAGGCGTTTCCGCTGACCCGGGAAGGCAAGCTGGCCCTCGGGTTGTTTGCCCTGGCCGCAATCTGGTGGGTTCTCGAGGTGGTGCCCATTGGCGTCACCGGCATTGCCATCGCCGTCATCCAGGCCCTGTTCCTGATTCGTGACCCACGCGTGGCGCTCACTGACTACCTGGACCCCGCAGTCTGGTTCATTATCGGTTCCATCGTGATCGGCCAGGCTTTCTCCAAGACCGGCCTGACGCATCGCATGGCGTACCGCATGTTGCTCGTGGTCGGCGAGAAAACGGCGCATATCTATCTCGGTGTTTTCGTGATGACGGCCGCGCTGACCCTGATCATGGCGCATACGGCGGTGGCGGCCGCAGTCTACCCGCTGTTGCTCGCGATTCATCACCTGTACACCGACGAGGAACACTCGCGGTTTGGCATGGGATTGTTCATCGGCATGGCCTTCACCGCCGGCGCGGGCAGCGTCATCACCCTGTTCGGGGCCGCACGAGGCCCGGTGGCGGTCGGATTTTTCAACGAACTGGTGGGCCGCGAGATCACCTTTTTCGAACTGACCTGGTACATGGCGCCGCTGGGCGTGCTCATGGTGGCGGTGCTCTGGGCCTTCGTGCTGGTCTGGTTTCGACCGGAAAGGGACACCATTCCGGGATTGAGCGAACGGGCCAGGCAGTTGCACCAGGGCCTGGGGCCCATGGGCCGGAACGAGATCGCGACCCTGGTGATCACGCTGGCGGCAGTGGGCCTGATGGCCCTGCGGGCCGTGGTTCCCGGCATGGAAACCCTGCACAAGAGTGGCATTATCCTGGCGGCCACCGTGTGTTTCTTCGTGTTCCGCATTCTGCGTCGCGCGGACCTGGAAAAAATCCCCTGGAACATCGTGCTGCTGTTCGGTGGCGCCATGAGCATGGGGTTCTGCCTGTGGCGCACCGGTGCGGCCCAATGGCTGGCCATCGAGTGGCTGGGTTACCTGGAAGGCGCGCCCTGGTTGCTGTTCGTGCTGGGCGTGAGCCTGTTCATTCTCGTGATGACCAACCTCATCATGAACGTGGCGGCCATCACCATTTGCCTGCCCGTGGCGCTGGTCATGGCGCCTTACCTGGGGGTGGCGCCGGAGCTCGTGCTGTTCTCCTCGCTGGCCGCGGCCGGCATGCCGTTTCTGTTCCTGATCGGCGCAGCGCCCAATGCCATCGCCTACGAAAGCGGCCAGTTCACCACCGCCCAGTTCTTTCGTGCGGGTGTTCCGGCCAGCATTCTGTTGATGATCGTAATCGCCCTGTTTGCCGGGCTGATCTGGCCGCTGATGGGCATGCCGGTCCGGGTCTGAGGCTGCCGTTCCAGGGTCGTTTCTGGCATACTATGAGTCGACGAGTTTTGGTTCTTTTCACCCCCAAAGGAGAAATACCATGACTTATCGAAAACTCACCTCGATCCTGATCGGCGCGGCCATGATCAGTGCCTCTGGAGCCACCTTTGCACACGAGCCCGGCGACTGGCTGCTGCGTGTCGGCGGAAGCCAGGTGGACCCCACTTCGGACAACGGCGACGTGGTGTCCGTGGACGGCGATTCGTCCATCACCTTCAACCTGTCCTACCTGATCACCGAGCACTGGGCCGTGGAGTTGCTGGCGGCGACGCCGTTTGAGCACGCCATCAACCTGGAAGGCGGGCCCCGGGTCGGCAAAACCGAGCACCTGCCGCCGACGGTCAGTATCCAGTACCACCTGCTGCCCAATGCGGACTTCCAGCCCTACGTGGGGCTGGGCGTGAACTACACGACTTTTTTCGACGAGAAGACGACCGGGCCGCTGGCCGGCACCGACCTGAGCCTGCAGGACAGCTGGGGCGTGGCGGCGCAGGTCGGCATGGACTGGATGCTGGGAGACAGGTGGTTTCTCAACGTGGACGTTCGTTGGATCGACATCGACACGGATGCGTACCTGGATGGCGCATTTCTCGAAGAAGTCGAGATCGACCCGATGGTGTACGGCGCCCACCTGGGATACCGTTTCTGAAGCGGATCAGTCGTGGCGCCCGGCCGACTCGATGTCGCCCCGAAGCGCCTCGACGGTGGTCTGGGTTTTCCAGAGTTTGTCGCGGAACACCCGGTCCATGAACTCGGTGGCGTAGTCGTAGGAGGCATTGCCGTACTGCGCCCTGAGTTCGTCCATGAACGCGTAGAAATCCTGCCGCACCGCGTCGATCCTGTTCAGACAGGTGCGGCGGATTTCACGGGGGTCGCGCCGGGCCGCGATGGCCCTCTCAACGGCCCGAAGCACCGATTCGGTGGTCGGCTCGCAGCGAAAGCAGTTGTAGTCGTCGAAAAACGTTTCCCGCCCGCCGATACTCGGCACGGACACCACGGGCAGTCCGCACAGCAGGTACTCCGCGCTGGCCCACATGGTGCCCTCTCTTTCCGATAGGCACAGGCCCACGTGAGAGCGGGCATAGATGTCGGCCATCGTGTCCTGGTTCAGCCATTTGCGGCGTTGACCCGCGGCGAAATCGGCCAGGGTGCCGTTGGGAAAATCGGCCTGGGGCAGGGCCGCCTCCACTTCCGCCTGGTACTCGGGGTTGCTGCCGTAGTAAACCACCGCGAGACGTGGGATCTCCGCTGCCAGGTGGTGTCGTTTGAACGGCAGCATCTTTGCCGTGTACACCGCGTCCCAGGTCTTCCGGCGGTCTTCCGCCAGGCGAAACAGGTCGGTGTCCAGGAACGCATTCTGGTTGATGACCACAGTCTCGGCGCCGGTGCGGGTGATGGCCTCGCGTTCGCCCTCGTCAGCGGCGAAGACGATCAGCCGGATGTTCGGAAATCGTTCACGAAACGTCTCGACGCGATCGCGACCCACGACTCCCGTGTCCGATTTGCGCCAGGTCCAGGCAGGCACCACGACAATGGCGCCGGGCCGGCCTTCAAAGCACTCCCCAATCGCCATCGCGTCACCCAGGGTGCTGTCGCGGTAATAGGTCTTGGTTGCTACGACCAGCGGGTCACGCGATATGACGACGGCCTTGATGATGTCGCTGTTGTCCTGGCTCATGAGTGGTGCGGCCTGCGTCGTTCTGTCGTTTGCGGCGTGAATGCCCGACTGCTGTCAGGTCAGGGACTTTCGCACGCCGATGACGTCGCGCCCAATCCTGGTGGTTTCGTAGTCCGTCCCGATGAATTCCAGGATGTCCTGCTGGCTGGAATCTGCCAGGTGACCGTGTTCGAACGCGATCATGCGCGGTCGCGTGGTTTCAAGGGCGGAATGATAAAGCACCACGTCGTCGAACCCCTCGGTGTCGATCTGGAGAATGTCGATCGGTCCGGTGAAATCACAGTCGCTCATCACGTCCAACAGGGGTTTCGAGGTGACATCGAAGGGTGCGATGGCCTCATCAGGCGAGGGTGATCCGCCGCCTGCGGAGCGCACCCAGCGCTCCACGAAATCCCGGTCAGCGGACGTGATGCCCAGCGGGGCGCGGTAGGCCGGCCAGGACGCCGGGGCGTACGCCGGTTGCAGCGTTTCCCAGTGCTCGGGCTTGACGCTGTACAGCGTGGTGGTTCCTGGCGCGCCCACCGCGAAGGCTGAAAAACGCGCGCCGGAAAGAAACGCGTAGTGCTCTTTCAGGATGGGCATCAGGTAGGGATGCGGCTCGATCAGCAGGGCCTGGGCGTCGATGGCATGGGTCTTGATGAAGGGATAGATGGGGTCCGCCAGGCGACCGTCGTTGGCGCCGACCACCACGATGCGCAACGGGCGGTCGGCATCGCGCAGCGCCAGGGCGAACATTCGGTAGACATGTTTGAAATCCATGGTGTCCTGGCGGGTGTCTCGGTGAAGGCGGGCGGGCGTCGCCCAGGGCGCAAAGGGCACCAATGATATACGGATTTACCGGCCGGGGTTGCAGGCCATCACGCCGGTTCCAGGCCAGGATTCCGGTCAGAAAACAAGCTGCTTGTTTCACGATCCGGCCGCGATAATGGGTCGGGCGTTGAGCGGTCGGGACGTTCTGGGATAAAATGAGAAACATTCTCATTTGCGTTAAAGGAATCACGACATGCTGCGGATGTTCCAGCTCCTGGTGGCCGGGGCGCTTCTCGGCGCCATCACCATTGCCCAGGCCAAACCGGTCGAGTCCCAGTCCGGCGCGGACGGCATCACCATCACCGACACGCAGGGGCGGACGATTCATCTCGACGCGCCCGTGACCCGGCTGGCGGCATGTTCTTCCTTCTCGCTCGAGACACTGATGGATCTCGGTGTCCGGCCGGTGGCTCGCTTTGCCGTGCCGCCGATTTATCCGCCGCAGGCAGAGGATATCCCGGTGGTGGCGCGCTCCCACGGCACCGGACCGGACGTGGAGCAACTGGTGGCGGCGCAGGCCGACGCCATCCTGTTGCACGACGTGTTTCACGCTTTTGCCGACAGCATCGAGAAGGCGACCGGCACGCCGGTCATCCTGCACCGCGTCGATTCGGTGGAGGACGTACGCAGTCACATCGCGATGGTGGCCGACCTGACCGGCACCCAGGCGGCGGGGGAGGCGATGGTCGCGAACATCGACCAGGCACTGGCCAGGGTCGAGACGCAACGCGGCCCGGAGCCTTCGCCCCGGGCGCTGAGCCTGTTCGGGACCAACGACGCCTGGTACGCGCACCTGGATAACGCCTTCATGGGGGACCTGCTGAAGCATCTCGGCGCGACCAACGTGGCCGCCGGCGAAACCGCCGATACGCGTTATCGCTCGCTGGCGCCGGTGGACGTGGAGCAACTGATCACGCTGGATCCCGAGGTGATATTCGTCATCCAGTACAACGGCGCCGACGACACCGTGGTGGACGAACTGGTCAATCACCCGGCCTTCCAGGCCCTGGCCGCTGTACGCAACGGCCGGGTTCACGTGCTCGACGGTCCCATCTACACCTCCCACGCCGGCCCCCGCGTGGCGCAGGCGCTGACCACCCTCAACGCCTACCTCTATCCCGATCAGGACGCCACCACGGCGCCCTGACAGGTGGGGCAGGAAAACGCCATGGCCCCCGCGCCCGGCCGTGGTGAGGCCGGCGCCGCGGGCGTGCGCCGCGGGTTCAGCGGACGGGTCGCCGTGGCCGGCCTGGTCCTGGTGCTGCTGGTCGTGGTCGGTTTTCTGCTGGCCGTGGGCACCGGCAGCAGCGGGCAGACCCTGGGCGACGTGATCTCGGCGCTGGCCAACCGCTCCCTGGTCGGCACGCCGGAGGCCGGCGCCACGGACATCATCGTGTGGCAGGTGCGGCTGCCCCGCGGTTTACTGGCCCTGCTGGTGGGATGCAATCTCGCCGTGGCTGGTGTGCTGCTGCAGGGCATCATGCACAACCCGCTGGCTTCGCCCGGGATCATCGGTGTCACCGTGGGCGCCTCGCTGTTCGCCACCCTGGCGATTCTCGGCGTTCCAGGCATGATCGGCCTGGGCTGGCTGGGCGATGCCTCGCTGCCGGCGCTGGCCTTCATCGGCGCCCTGCTGGCCACGGTGCTGGTCTTCGCCATGTCGTGGCAGCCCGGACTGGGTACTTCGCCGACGCGGATGATCCTGGCCGGGGTCGCGGTCACCGCCATGCTCGGCGCCGTGCAAAGTTTCCTGGCGGTGGTTTTTGCCGACCGCATCCAGGGCGTGGTCATGTGGCTGGCCGGCAGCCTGAACACGCGCAGCTGGGATCACCTGCCGCTGATCTGGCCCTGCTCGTTGATCGGCCTGGTCATGGCGGCATTTCTGGTGCGGCCGCTCAACCTGTTGCAGCTGGGTGACGAGTCGGCGACCTCGCTGGGTGTTCGCGTGCAGTGGATTCGTTCCGCCGCGGTCGTGGCCGCGGCGCTGCTGACCGCCTCAGCGGTCTGCGTGGCCGGCGTGGTGGGCTTCGTGGGCCTGGTGGTGCCGCACATCATTCGCACCGCGGTCAGCACGGACCACCGGGTGCTGGTGCCGGCCGCGGCGCTGGGCGGGGCGGCCCTGGTGATCCTGGCGGACGCCGCGGCACGGCAACTCGGCGAGGCCCCGGTGGGCGTGCTCACGGCCCTGATCGGCGGACCGTATTTCGTGTATTTGCTGTATCGGCGCAGGCTGATCTGATGGCGAACGCGTCCCACGGAAACCCGATACTCGAGGTACGCGGCGTCGAGGCCGCCTACGACGCTGATCCCGTACTGCGTGGCGCATCGCTGCAGGTGGCGGCGGGCGACTTCATGGCCCTGTGCGGTCCCAACGGCTCCGGCAAATCGACGCTGCTGCGCATCATGGCCCGGCTCATGAAACCGTCCGCCGGCGAGGTCGTGCTCCACGAGCAGGGGATCGACACCCTGGCGCGGCGCGCACTGGCGCGCAAGCTCGCCATCATGCCCCAGTCTCCGCGGACGCCGCCCTCGGTGACCGTGCGCGAACTGGTGGCCTACGGCCGTTCACCGCACACCTCCTGGCTGCACCCGGCCGGCGCAGAGGACCGCGCGATCATCGACCGGGCCGTGGACACCTGTGACCTGCACGCCCTGGCGCCGCGCGAGGTTCAGTCACTGTCCGGCGGCGAACGCCAGCGGGCCTGGCTGGCCATGGCCATTGCCCAGCAACCTGGCGTTCTGCTGCTGGACGAGCCGGTTTCCGCTCTGGACGTCGCGCACCAGCTGTCCGTGATGGCCCTGCTCGAGCGGATCAACCGTGAACGTGGCACCACCATCGTCATCGTGTTGCACGACATCAACCTGGCGGCACGCTATTGCCGTTCCCTGGCCCTGATGCGAGACGCCCGGATTCATGCGGCCGGTCCGATGGGTGCGGTATTGACCGAGGCGCATCTCGAAACGGTGTTCGGGGTTCCGGCACGGGTGCGCCGGCTGCACGGGGTCACGTACCCGCTCTGCACCTTCGGCGATTCCCGTGCATGAGATCCCGACGGCGCGCTGCTGGCGCTCACCCGGAGAAATTTCCGCCAACTGCTAGACTCAGGTAAGAGCTGGGTCGCCGATCCCGGTTCGAAACGACCTCCGGTTGTGCGATGACGGGAACGCGGCGGGTTCCCGGCTGATTCGCGCTACGGCCCCACACGGAGGATCGACCCCATGACCGTTGCAAAAACCGTTCACGACTACCTCGAAGCGCGCGACCTTCCCGAGTCCGTGCTCCAGCACGTTCACACCAGCAACAGCTCGGAAACCGCCGAGGCGGCCCACGTTCCCGGGCGGCAACTGGCCAAGGGCGTGGTGCTGACCACGCAGGACGACTATCACCTGCTGGTGGTCATTCCCACCCACCGCCGACTGGCCCTGGAAAAGGTCAGCGAGGCCTACGGCGGCCACCTGCAGCTGGCCGAGGAACCCGAGCTCAAATCGCTGTTTCCCGATTGTGAACTCGGCGCGGTTCCGGCGCTGGGCATGGCCTACCGCTTGCCGACCTACATTGACGAGGCCCTGTTCGACCAGGGCGAGGTGTATTTCGAAGGCGGCGACCACGAATCGCTGGTGCGCATGAGCGGTGAGGAATTCGCCGCGCTGTTCGACGAATCGGCCGTGGGCGACTTCAGCCGTTGACCGGCACCGGCAGACGGCAAGCGATCAACGGCAGGCGGCGTACTTCATGCCGCAGCCTGGAATGCAGTTCATCAGGGCCTGGTAGGCCGGGTCGCTGACCGTCGCCAGCAGGGTCTCCTGGCTGGCGTCCTTGAGCTGATCGGACAGGTTCCTGATCTGCTCGAGCTCCTCGCAGCTGCAGGCGCAACCCTGCGAAACGTCGGGCACTTCGGGGGGGGGAGGATTCGGTCACCGGCGTGCTTTCCGCGACCGGCCCGTGCGACGGGACCGGCGCCACGGGAGACTCGGCGTTGGTGGCGGGAATGGACAGGCCCGCACCGGGATCGACGCGTTCCATCCACAGCAATTGCCTGTTGCCGGCGGGATCGATGCCGTTGCCGAACACCCAGGGCGCCTCGGCGCTGCCCGCAACGCCATCGAGGTGCGTGTTGTTGGCTTCCAGTCGCGTGGTCCAGACGATCTCACCCTGCGCATCGAGGGCGGTCAGGTGCAGGAAGCTGTCCCCGTCACGGCGCGTGCCGGCGACCAGTAGGCCACCGTCCGGTGTGGGCTGGAAGCGGGAAAACCGGGCCTTCAGGCGCTCAGCGGCGGCCTCGAGGCGCAGTTCGCGAATCAGCGTACCGTCATCGCCGATTTCGATGAACCAGGTTCCGTGTCGGGGCGGCACCAGGTCCCGGTCGGCGGCCAGGTGAAGCAGCAGGCCGTAGCCCGACGGCGTGCGCTGGATGTCGTGGTGCCGCCAGCTCGCCTGGTCCAGGATGCTGCGTTCGCCCATGCTGTCGATCGACACCCGGGACATCAACGCCATTTGCTCACGGCTCTGGGCCATGATGTCGTCCACGGGAAGGTCCTGGGGAATGGCCACGTCGCCCGCCCATAAAAGGTCCCGGCTCAATGCCGAAGTGCGCCAGTCGACCTGCCCCGAGCCATCGGTCACGATCAGGAACGTTTCGGAGAAAACACGGGCCTGCAGCGTACGGCCGCCGACCTCGAAGGATTGCACGTCCAGCTCGCTGGCCAGGGATTCGGCGCCATCGGCGAGCCGGCTGACCAGGGCCAGCCCGATGCGGCCCTGGCGCGCTGGAAACGCGCTGGCCACGGTCGTCACGGCGGTCGGATCATGCCAGTCACCTTGCGCCAGCACCTGTCCATTTGGCGCCAGCCGGGTCCAGGTCAGCGTGTTGGGCGGGTCGCCCCGGGCGGGGCGGGCCGTCGAGCGAACCGTGAACAGGTTGCCGTCGTCGGTGGGATACACCCGGCTCTGGGCGCCGCCGGCACCGGCCAGGGCGGCGGGCGTGACCGACGAGCGCCGGCGCCCTTCACGGATCGACCAGGTTTCCAGGGTGATTTCACCAACCGTCGAGCCACGGTCCGGCACCAGGAACACACCGTCGCCGCCACGCTGCAGCAACAGGGTGGAAAAGTGACGGTCTCCCGAAGTGACCTGGTGGTTCTCGATACGCCCGTCCGGGTGAAGCTCAGCGACGTAAACATGGATGGCCTTGTCCGGTGCTCGAGACTGATCGCGCGAGGGCAAGGTCGCATACAGCAGCCGGACACGACCGTCCGGGCGATCCTGGTCCGCCAGCCGGTGATGAAACATGGCGTCCTGCCGCGCGACCCAGGTCAATTCGGCCGACGCGTGCCGGGCTGCCGATGTCGCCAGGAGGACGGCCGCCAGGGCGATGAATGCGTTGAAACGTGTCACACGTTGAGATTCTCCCTACACATCCAGCAGTATAGGAGATGCGAGCATCTCTACCGGGCAAGCAGGCAGTCGGAGATTACACTGTTCCGCATGAACGAGATCCTGATGAACACAATGAAACCGGCATGGTTTGCGCTACTGGCCCTGGCATGTGTGCTGGGCGAGTCTGCTGCAGCAAACCCCGGGCCAGCGCGTTTTCCCGATCTGTCAGACGACGCGGAAATCCACCACGCCATCGATGAGGCGCGCCAGGAGGCCCTGGACACCGACCGCCTGTTGATGGTCGTGCTCGGCGCCGACTGGTGCCACGACAGCCGCGACTTCCTGGATTATTTCGACAACCGGGAATTCGCGGCGCTGGTCGAAGAACGCTACGTGGTCCAGCGCGTCAGCGTCGGCTACTACGACCACGTTCGCGGCGTGGTGGGGCGATGGGGTCTCCCGGTGATCTACGGCACGCCGACCGTGGTGATCGTCGAGCCGGCTTCCGGTACCGTGCTGAACCGCGATTCACTGTCGAAGTGGCGCAACGCCGCGATGCACGAGCCGCGGGATGCAGTCGAATACTTCGACGACTTCCAGGCCGGCCCGCCACCGGCGCCGGAACCGACTTCCGCCGCGCTGCGCCTTGCCCTGGCGAAGATCGACGCCTTCGAGCGTCTGCAGGCCGAACGCATCTACATCGCCTACGCGGAACTGGGCGAGGAGATGCGGGACCTGGGAGACACGCGACCGGGACCGGATTTTCGCCGCAAATGGGACAGCCTGGCGCGCATGCGCAGCGACATCACGGCCGACCTGGCGGCGATGCGCGCACGGGCGCGCGAACTGGACCGGCAGGGCGTGACGGACATCCCGGTGGACTACCCGCACTACCCGTTGTTCATCGACAGCACGGACTCCTGAGTCGTCCGGCAGCTTGCCGCTCCCGCCCAGGAGGATGACCGGGCGTCACTTTCCGGAAAAGGCCAGCGCAGGTAGTCGACCAGGTGTTGCGTGATGTCCCGGGCGTCGTCCTCGATACCGAAGATGAAGCTCGACTTGCGGCGCCGCATCAGCGGCAGCCCGAGCGCGTACATGCCCGGTGACGCCACCACGCCCCCCTCGTGGATCAGCTGGCCCTTTCTGTCCAGCACCGGCACGTCCAGCCAGTGATAGTCGGGCCGGAAACCGGTCGCCCAGATCACGCTGCGAATGTCGTCGCGTCTGGTGTCGAGGGTCAGCACCGGCGGGCCGGGAAGCTGCGTGGGCGCATAGCGCTCCGGCGCCGGGGCGCCGTCGGCATCGGCGGTCTCGTCGATCTGCGCCAGCAGGCGCTGCATCTTCAGGTCCGCCAGTTCGCAGACATTTCGCAGTGCGCCGGAAAACATCAGCGTGTCGTCCCGGACCCCGGCCAGGCGGCCGGTGATGCGCGCGCCCAGGCCCGCCAGGTGGTTCAGATCGAGCAGATCCAGCTCACGGGTGCCGACCAGTTGCGGTGACGGCAGGCGGCGCCCGCGAGCCAGGTCCTCGACCTGGTCGTAGCGTTCGTCGTGAATGCCACAGCGTTGCAACCAGTAAAAAATGTCGTGACCCCGGTACTGGCGGGGGATACGCACGTGTTCGCCGGCGGCCAGGGTGACGTCACGGCCGGCACGAAGCAGTTCCGTGGCCAGCTGGAGGCCGGTGGCGGAGGCGCCGACGACCAGTACACCCCCGGCCGGCACATCGTCCGGCGAGTCGTAGTCGAACGGGGTGAGCTGTTTCACGGTGTCGGGGAGTTTCCCGGCAATGCCCGGTACGGAAGGGCGGTTGCAGGCGCCGCTGGCCAGCACCACGGCCCGGGCCTGCAAGGTGCCGCGGTCGGTGCTGACACGGTAGCCGTCACCGTTGCGCGCTACGCGGGTCACCGTGGTCTCGGTGAGCACCGGCGCGTTCAGGCCCGCGGCATAGTCATCCAGGAAACGGACCAGTTCCGGCACGGCCATGAAACCGTCCGGGTCATCGCCCGCGTAGGCTTTTCCGGGCAGACGGGTCTGCCAGTTCGGGGTCAGCAGGCGCAGGGAGTTCCATCGTTCCTGGCGCCAGGCATTGGCCACCTGTCCGCGCTCCAGCACGACGTGGTCCACGCCGTGCCTGGAGAGCAGGTGACTGGCCGCCAGGCCGGCGTGGCCGGCGCCGATGACGACGACATCAACGGCGTCGGCCTTCCGACCGGTCCAGGGTGCGTCGGTGGTCACCGGTTGACCCGGACGTGGACGTCGGTCGGGTTGGTGATGATGTCGAACACCGCCGAGCGCTTCTGCGACTGCGCCACCAGTGCGGCGATGTCGGCCTCGGACGCGTCCGCATCGACGCGGTAGTCCACGGTGATGGAATTGAAGCCGTTGCGCACATCACCGTCGATACCCAGGATGCCCTGGATGTCCATGTCCGCTTCCACGGTGGCGGTCACCGAGTGCAGACGAATTCCGCGGTGTGACGCCACCGCGGCGATGCCGGCGGTCAGGCAGCCGGCCAGTCCGACCAGGATGAATTCCACCGGGGTGGAGCCTTTGTCTGCAGACGCGAAAATTTCGGGATGGTCTGTGTCGTAGCGGTATTCACGAACGTGCTTCTGTTCCTCGCCCAGTCCGAAAAAGCTTTCCACGGAGGACTCGGCATGCGTGCCGTTCTTCCATTCGCTGGCCACGCGCCAGGTAAAGCAGGCCGCTTCGGGAGCGGCGGTCAGGGCTTCGCGGGCGCCCAGCAGGGCTTCGACATTGACACCGTTTTGGGCGGCGATTTCTGCTTGGTTCATGGTGACTCTCCTTTCAGGGACAGCGGGATTGCTGTCGAGTGGTGCGCATCCTGTCCGAAGCCCCGGTGTCGGGCTTGACCGGGTGCTGACCAGGGCCTGACCATTCTGTTACGATCAGTAAAATCAGTTGCTTATGGGGAATTTATCGGCTGGACTGACCCGGGTATTACAACCCGCTGAGGAAATAGTTGGTCGCACCGAAATTGGGTCGAATGGGGATGAACAAGTTGTTGGGCGTGGTCCGGGCGCCGTTTCTGCTGCTGGTGCCGGCGAGCCTGGCGCCGGCCGGGGCGCTGGCCTGGATCGAGTTGAACGATTTTCCGGTGGGAGACGCGGCGTTGGTGCTGCTGGGCGCGTTAAGCGCACACATTGCCGTCAATGCGCTGAACGAGTACCAGGATTTTCGCAGTGGGCTGGACCTGACGACACGGCGCACGCCGTTCAGCGGCGGCAGCGGCACCCTGGTGCGCCACCCGTCGTTCGCCCCGGCGACCCTGGCCGTTGCAGTGATCGCCCTGGCACTGACCCTGGCGGTTGGCCTGCACTACCTGCGGGTGCTCGGTGGCACGGTGGTGGCGCCCGGCCTGGCGGGGCTTGCGCTGGTGGTGACCTATACCCGGTGGGTCAATCGTTATCCACTGGCCTGCCTGCTGGCGCCAGGTTTCGGTTTTGGCATTCTCATGGTCAATCTGGCCTACCTGGCCCTGACCGGTCACCACGGACCCGGTGCCTTTGCCGCCTCGCTGGTGGTCGCCCTGCTGGTCAGCAACCTGCTGCTGATCAACCAGCTCCCGGACATCGAGGCGGATCACGCCGCCGGCCGCCGGCACTTTGCCATCACACTGGGCGCGCCCGGGGTCGGCCTCGTGTCTGGCGTGCTGGTGTTCGGCGCCTATGCCGTGATGTTGGCTGCCGTGGTTGGCGCCTGGTTGCCGGGCTGGGCGCTGCTTGGCTTCCTGGGTTTGCCGTTTGCAGTCCGCATTCCGTGGGCGGCGGCGCGCTATTCGCCCGAAAGTCTGCCCCGGTTCGTGCCGGTCATGGCGCGCAACGTGATGGTCACGCTGGCGACCCCCGTGTTGTTGGCGGCGGGCATCATTTTGGGTTCGGGGGCCGGGTCGTCAGTCTTTTGATTCGCTGGTTGAATCGATGTCATCGCCGCCAGGCGCCGGTTCCGAATCGACTTCGTGATCCGGGGCTGGGGGCATTACGGTACCTGTCACCGCTGGGTCGGTGATCGAGATGCCAGGGTCCGGCTCGACGCCACGTGGGCTCTGCATCCAGCCCGGGAGTGGGCGACGCCCCACGTAGTACGGTTTCCACCAGCGAATGGCGAGCGGTACGGCGATGTTCAGCAGGGCGGCCGTGAGCATCAACGTGTAGAAGGCCGCGTCGCTCAGAATGGGATACTGCAAATACGCAATGCCCATGACCACGAAGGCGAGTTCAGCGCGCCCCAGCATTCCAAAGCCGATCATGGCGCTCTCGTGCCAGGCGAAGCCGCCGGTGAACCGGGCGGCCAGCCCGGCGGAAAGGACCTGCGCCACGAACAGGGCGAGGAACAGTCCCACGGCCATCCACGACACCGACAGAACCAGCGCCCAGTCGAACACCAGTGAACCGCCAAGCACCACGAAGAATACCGGCCCGATCCAGTTGAACGCCATGTCGTCGATGATATGCCGTGCGCGTTCATAGGCCCCCTGGTCGGGTTGGCGCCTGGCCACGAAATACTCCTCGCGCAGGGCCAACCCGGCGAAGTACGCGCCCACCGCGGGGTGAAATCCCAGCAGTTCGCCCAGCAGGGCGAGCGACACGGCGACCAGCATCATGACCAGCGTGACCTGGGTGCCCGCGCTCATCTGCAGCAGGTGACTGATGCCCACGTCCCGTAGCCCGGGAACATAGCGGATGATTCCGGACTTGATGTCCGGCGGAAAAATCCACGTGGTCACCACCACCACGATCACGAAAAACAACACGGCCTTGCCCATGATCCACGCAATGTCCTCGGGACCCGTGACCGTGCTGCCCGCGGCCAGGGGCACGAGGATGGCGACCAGGGCCAGGGATGCGATGTCGTCGAGCACCGCCGCGGACATGATCCCCGTGGCCGCGCGGGTGCGCGACAGGCCCTCGCTGCGCAATGACACCATGGTGAGCGACACAGCGGTGGCGGTCATGGCCAGGCCGCACATGAGCGCGACGCTGCGGTCGTCCCAAAACGCCAATGCCAGCCAGTACGCGGTGAAGAACGGCGCCAGCGCGCCGAAAAAAGCCACGCCCCAGCTACGCTTCATGGCCGAGAGAAAGTTCTCGATGGATTCTTCGAAACCCAGCGCGAACATGATCAGGATGATGCCCAGTTCCGCCACGCCTTCGACGAATGGCAACGGCTCGGCCGGCAACCAGCCCAGGTTGGTCAGGAAGGCGCCGGCAAACAGGTACCACAGTACAGGCGTCAGGCGGGTCTTGTCCGCGACGCGACCGGAGATGGCGACAGCGGCCCAGATGATCAGCAGGTGGACAAGGTATACATGATGCATGGATGGAATCGCTCCACACTTTGGCTCTGCGGTCAAGATTAACGGATCTGCGGGCCAGCGTGACACCGGTTTGCGCCGGCACAGCCCATCGCGTTGCGTGGCTGTGGCAACATCCACTTCTTCGGGAGCGTGACGCAACGAATCGAACAAGGAGCCTTCGAATGAGCCTGATCCACATCCGGTCCATCGCACCAACCCGCGAAGCACGTTCCGTGACCGGACCAGGAAGGGCTGTGCGGTTGATGGCCGCTGTCCTGGTGCTGGGCGGGGGGTTCGCCTGCCCGGCGACGTGGGCGGCCGACCTGGCGCAGGCACGACCCGCGGCCCTGGAACACAAGCCGGCCAACGACCTGACCCTGCGCTATGAACGACCGGCCGGACAATGGGTCGAGGCCCTGCCGGTGGGCAACGGGCGGCTGGGCGCGATGGTGTTCGGCGGCACCAACCTGGAACGTCTGCAGCTCAACGAGGACACCCTGTGGGCCGGTGGACCCTACAACCCGGCCAACCCGGCGGCCAGGGAAGCGTTGCCGGAGATTCGCCGCCTGCTGGCGCAGGGCCGGCACGCCGAGGCCCAGGCGCTGGTGGATGCGTCCTTCATGTCGGTGCCGCTGCGCCAGCCGTCCTACCTGTCGCTGGGTGACCTGCTGATCACCCAGGCCGGCAGCGAGACGGCGTTCGGCTACGAGCGCAGCCTGGATCTCGATACCGGCGTGGCGCGAACGCGCTACACCATCGGTGGCGCCGTGATCCGGCGCGAGGTGTTTTCCAGCGCCGTGGACGATGTGCTGGTGGTGCGCCTGAGCGCACGCGACGCGGACAGCGGCGAACCGGTGCCGCGCCTGTCGTTTTCCCTCGGCTTCCAGTCGCAGCTGCCCGCCCGCACGCGGACCGAGGGCGACGACACGCTGGTGATCGCAGGCCGGAATACCGCGGCCACCGGAATCGACAGCGCCCTGGATTTCGAGGCGCGGCTGCTGGCCCGGGTCGAGGGCGGCGAGGGCGCTGCGTGGTCCACCGGCCAGCAACTGCGCGTGTCGGGCGCCCATACCGTGGTGCTCCTGCTGTCAGCGGCGACCAGTTACCGGCGCTACGACGACGTCAGCGGCGACCCCTCCGCCGCCAACATCGAGCGCCTGGAACGGGCGTCACAGCGCCCATGGGATGAGCTGCTCGCCGACCACGTACGCGATCACCAGGCCCTGTTCCGGCGCGTGTCACTGGACCTGGGGCGCACCCCGGCGGCGGACCTGCCCACCGATGAGCGCATCCGGCGGTTCGCCGGCGGTGACGACCCGGCGCTGGCGGCGCTGTATTTCCAGTATGGGCGCTACCTGCTGATCGCCAGTTCGCGCCCGGGCGCCCAGCCGGCCAACCTGCAGGGTCTGTGGAACGACTCCATCCACCCGCCCTGGGGATCGAAGTACACGATCAACATCAACACCGAGATGAATTACTGGCCGGCCGAACCGACGGCCTTGCCTGAACTGACCGAACCCCTGCACCGCCTGATCTCGGAGATCGCCGAGACCGGCGCGCGCTTCGCCCGCGAGCACTACGGCAGCGATGGCTGGGTCACGCACCACAATACCGACCTGTGGCGCGCCACCGGGCCGGTGGACGGCGCCTTCTGGGGCATGTGGCCCATGGGCGGTGTGTGGCTGTCCACGCACCTGTGGGAGCACTACCTGTATGGCGGTGACACGGCGTTCCTGGAGACCGCCTACCCGGTGTTTCGGGGCGCCTCGCGTTTTTTCCTGGACAATCTGCAAACCCTCGACGATGGCACGCTGGTGACCAGCCCGTCGAACTCTCCGGAGAACGCGCACCATCCGGGGGTCTCCATCGCCCGGGGTCCGGCCATGGACAACCAGTTGCTGCGCGACCTGTTCGCCCAGACCGCCGCCACCGCCAGGCTGCTGGGTGTGGACCACGACTTCGCGTCCGAGCTGTTGTCGGCCCGCGGGCGCCTGGCGCCCGATCGCGTGGGTTCGGGTGGACAGCTCAGGGAGTGGCGACAGGACTGGGACGAGCAGGCGCCGGAGCCGGATCACCGTCACGTGTCACACCTGTACGCCTTGCACCCCGGGGCCCAGATCACGCCGCGTGGTACGCCCGAACTGGCCGCCGCGGCGCGTAAAACCCTGGAATCGCGGGGTGACCGCACCACCGGCTGGGCCATCGCCTGGCGCATCAACCTGTGGGCGCGCCTGTTCGAGGGCGACCGGGCGCACGACATTCTCGAGCTGCTGCTCAGCCCGGAGCGCAGCTACCCGAACCTGTTCGACGCGCACCCGCCCTTCCAGATCGACGGCAACTTCGGTGGCACGGCGGCCATCGCCGAAATGCTGCTGCAGAGCCACGTGCGCCTGTCCGACGACGACCCGGCCGGGAGCGACCTGCGTTTCGAGCTGGAGTTTCTTCCCGCGTTACCCGCCGCCTGGCCTTCGGGCCGGGTCAGCGGTCTGCGCGCCCGTGGCGGTTTCGACGTGGACCTCGAGTGGCGCGACGGCTGCCTGCTGACAGCCACCGTGCGTTCCCGCCTGGGGCGGGAAGCGCGCTTGCGCCTGGGTGAACGCACCGAGCCGCTGGCGCTGCCTGCCGGCGAATCGTTCACCTGGCGGCCGGGTTGTGGCTGACAACGGGTCCCCGGGGTGGTCGACGACCCTTTCCAGAGGCGCCTGACTGTAATTTGGGGCGATTCAGTCCGCCAGCAGGAAATCGCGAATCGTGTGCAGCAGGGGCTCCGACTGCTCGGTGTCGAACAGGTACTGCGCATGCGCCGAGCCGGGGAGCACGACCAGTTTCTTCGGCGATGGGGTGGCCTCGTACTGGGCCCGAATCTCGTCCAGGCGTCGCACGCCACCGCCGCGTACGTCGTCCTCTGCCACGATATAAAGCTTGCGGCCCGGCATGCCGGCGGGGTCCTCGATTACCGAGGGCGCCAGCAGGACCACGGCATCGACCAGGCCTGGCCCGGCCTCGATCGCGGCCTGCGCCGCCGCCGCACCGCCGAAACTGGCGCCGACCAGTGAGATCCGGTCGGAACCCGTGCGGGCCAGGAACTGAATGGCGGCCAGTACATCGTGGTATTCGTCGCCGGGCGCGTGCTCCAGCGGACCCCGGGAGCGGCCGCGGCCGCGGAAGTCGATGGCGAGTAACCGCAGGCCCACCGCCGTCAGCGCGGCGGCCTGGTCCTGCCAGCTTTCCTTGGTGAAGCGACCGCCGTGGGCCAGCACCACGGCGTGCAGGCCGGATCCGTACAGGCGGCCGAAGACCCTGCCACCGTCCGCGGTGCCGAACCACACCTCGGCTGCGGCCTTGCCGGAAGCGATGCACTCGTCGAGCATGGGCGACAGGGACTCAATTCGCGCGCCGGCTTCACGCAGACCCGAGGCCAGTTCGAGTTCGGCGATGGCCAGGTCCTTGCCCAGGGCATGACACGCAGCCTGTTCGGCCTGGCGCAGCAGGGCGCGAAATTGCTGCATCCTGACCGGATGATCACCGGTGCGTGGTCTCAGCGAGTCGGACAGGTCGGCCGCCTGCTGCAGGTAAGCGGCCTCGCGGACACGCAGGGTGTCGCGCCTGGCGGTGAGTTCGGCGATTTGCGACCCGGGTGATGCCTGTGCAGACAGGGTGTCGGCCGGCAATGAGGCGGCCAGGCTGACAACGGCAATCCATCGCTTCATGGGTCCAGTGTAAACCGGCCCACGCCATGCCGTGCGCTTCAGCGCTTCAGCAGCAGTTCCTGGATGTAGTCCACGCCCGCCCCGTCGTCGGCCTGGGCCAGCCAAAACAGGGCCTGCTTGCGGTCGTACAGGTCGCGGTGGCGGTCCTCGATCACCCCGATCAGGACATCCAGGCGGTCACCGGCCGGTGACTGGGCGTAGGAAAAAATGGCCTGCTCGCGGATCCTGCGGGACTCGCCGTCCTCGATCAGCGCCAGGAGGTCGTCCCGGCTGTCATCGATGCGCAGCTGGCCCATCCAGAAAATCGCCTGTTCGCGTTGCTTCGGCGAGCCCCCGGAACGGGCGATGCGCACCAGCTCGCGGCGGCCTGCCTCGCCGGCATGGGCGGCCACGGCCACCAGCCGCTCGTCGGCGTCGAATCGTGGGGTCGTTTTTCCCTGCAGGAGCCAGTGCAGGCTTTGCGTTTCGTCGATTTTGCCCAGGTCGGTCCACGCTTCGGCGGACGCCACGGCGCAATCGGGGCTCAGTGTGACCAGCCGGTCCAGCGCCCCGGACTCGAAACGGGCATAGAGCTGCAATTCACCGGTGGACGCCTGCCTGGCCGAGTCGTCACCGGCATGGCCGTAGGAGAGCCGCGGATGGTCGAGATTGCAGGTTTCACGCATGGCGTGGCCGGCGTTCCACTGATGGCAGCACCAGTCGCGCGCGTTGGCCACGGCATCCACCCGCCAGCTGTACCAGCCGTTTTCGGCGAAGGGGTCGGTCGCTTCCGCGGCTGTGGTCGCCTGTGCGAACATCCCGGCGGCCAGGGCCGCCAGGATGAGGTGAAAGCATCGGCGCCGTGCGCCGGGTTTCACGAACCGTCTCCGCCCAGGGCCTCGTCAATGGCCTCCATGGCCGCGTCACTGTCCATGATCACCAGCAGGCGTAGCAGTTCGGCCTTGTCCTGGTCGCTGGTGGCGCTCCTGAACAGGCGCAGGACGCTCTCGTCGTCGCCGGCCACCAGCATGCCCTGGCGCACCGCGTCACGCACCTCCGGGTCGTTGCTGCCCTGGTAGATCTCCACGAACAGGTCCGGATCATCCGGGCCGCCGGCGATGCCGAGCCCGCGCAGGGCCGCCAGCTGCCGCTCGGGGTCGCTGGGGTCGTGCGCCATGACGCCGAGGCTTTCCGTGTCACCGGCGATGGCGTAAGCGTGCACCAGGGTTTCCGAGGCGCCCGGCCGGTCACGCAGTTCACGCAGTCGGTCGGTGGCGCCCATCACGCCCAGTTGGTGGACGGCGGCGTCGAATTCCTCGTCGCTGGAGGCGTTGGCGGCGACCTGGAATACGGATTCCTCGTCCCCGGCGATCATCCAGGCTTCCAGCACGGCGCGGCGAACCGGTGTGTCTCCACTCTCGTAGATTTCGCCCAGTTGGCGCGTCAAATCGGGATCGCCGCTGATGCCAATGGTGCGCACCGCTTCCAGCTGCAGTTCGCCATCGGACTGGTGGGCGAAGCTCAGCAGGGCTTCGTGGGCCTCGGGTTCGTCGATCTGGCCGAGGATGAACAGGGCCGGGGCCTTGATTTCCCGGGGCTGATCGCTGTCGAGCAGCCGGGTCACCAGCGGCAAGGCCTTGTCCGGCGGCGCCATCATCAGGGCCTCGATGGCGGCCATCTTCAGGGCGTCGCGTTCGGCCGCTTCGTCCTGGGCCCAGGCATTGACGGGCAGGGCGGTGGCCAGTGCCGTGGTCACCAGGATGCGCTGCAAGGTATGTTTCATGGTCGATTCCTTTGTTGTCCGGTCGCCCCCGGAGGGGCGTTTCATCATGTTGTCGTCGTGGGTTTCGATGAAGGCTGCTGCAATTTGGTTAGCATCGCGTTCAGTTCGAAAGCCAGCTGGCGGCGCAGCGCGTCGGCGTCCTGCTCGCTGGTGTCGTCCGCGGCCAGGCGCAGCAGGATCGGCTCCAGGGCGCGCATCAGCCGCGCGATCTCGGGTGACTGCTGTTTTTCGGCCGCCTGCTCGAACAGGCGGTTCTGGGCCACGATCTGCAGGATCAGGGCGGTCTGCTCGTCCTGGGAGCGTTCTCCCAGGCCGGCCAGCTGGCCCTGGCTTTCCGCCAGGTACACGTGCAGGCCGCGTTCGAAAGCGCCCTTGGCGGGCCCGGACACGGCCAGGGCGTCCGGCCCGGCCGGGGGGGAGCCGGCATCGACCAGTCCTGGACCCTGAACGGGTCCGCCCCGGGGCATGAACACGCCGATGGCAATCCCCAGGGCCAGCACCGCGGCGAAGGCGGCGCCCAGGCCCATCCAGGGAAAGCGCGGGCGGGCCGGCTCCCGGGCTGACCGCTGCCGCTCCAGCCGCGATTCGCGTGCGACAAGGTCGTGCCACTGGTGTTTGAGGTGCTCCGGCGCGGCAGCGGAGGATGGGGCGCACAGGCCGTCGAGACGGTGCTTCAGCGCCTCGTAGCGGGCCGCCAGCAGGCGGTCGGAGGACAGGGCCTGCTCGACGGCGCGTCGCTCGGTATCGTCCAGTCCGTCGTTCCAGTAGTACAGGGTCAGTGTCTGTTCATCGATCATGATGCGCTCCTGAGGTCCGTCATCGAGACCCGCAATTTCTTCACGGCCCGGAACACGGCCTGTTTCACCGTGCCCAGGCTGGTGGTCAGTTCGTCGGCGATTTCCTGCAGGCGCCACTGCTCGAGGTGCTTGAGCACGAAGCACACGCGTTCGGTGTCGCTCAGGGCCTGCATCGCCGTGGCCAGGTCCCGGTCCAGTTCGCGCAGTTGCTGCGTGGCTTCGGGCGAGGGGGAATCGTCCGCCGCCTCCAGCTCCAGGTCGCTCCAGCGTTCCGGGTGCGCGGATCGCAGCAGGCTCAGCGCCGAGTTCACCGCGATGCGGTGAATCCAGGTTTCCAGCGTCGCGCCGCCCTGGAACTGCCGGCGTTTGCGCCAGGCATTGAGCAGGGCGTCCTGCACCGCGTCGCCCGCCAGTTCCGGGCTCTTCGTGATGCGCAGGCACGCGGCGTACCAGTGGTCCCCCCGCCGGGCGATGGCCTGGTGGAACTCGGACTCGCCGGGCGCTGGCGTCTTCGTGTTGTTGGCTGCCATGGAGATTGGATGCGACAGGGGACGATCAGGTTAGCAGGGAAATCCACCATCACGCGGGTGCCGGCAGGCGAGTCTGAATGACGCTACGCTGTGTCCATCACATCACGTGGCCGGAGAAGGGGCCAGGACATGGCGGATTCGACCGCAAAACCATTCAGCGCAGGCCTGCTGGACCATTACAACGTCTCGACCCGCGATCTGGCCGGGACGGTGCGCTTCTACGAAGAAGTGCTGGGCTTCGAAAACGGTCCGCGCCCCGCGTTCGATTTTCCCGGGGCATGGCTGTACAGCGACGGCCGGGCGGTGCTCCACCTCAACGACGTTTCCGGCGAGGGTCGCGCGCCCCTGGAAGGCACCGGCGTGCTCGAACACGTCGCATTCGACAGCCGTGGGTTCGCGGCCATGAAGGATCACCTGGCCACCCTGGGGGTGCCCCACAGAACCCGCCAGGTGCCCGGGCGACCGCGATGGCAGATTTTTCTGCTGGACCCCAACGGCGTGGAGATCGAACTGAATTTTCCAGCGCCCGGTGATGACTGAAGGCCCGGAGCAGCATCTGCGCTGGCGCGCGGCGCTCGCCTGCGTGATTGCACTGGTCCTGGCCCTGGCGGGGTTCTGGGTGGCGTTCGACGACGGCGCGGTGGCGGGCGGAATTCCGTTTCTTGGCGATGCCCTCAATCAGCGCATCGGCAAGGCGGTATTCGGCCTGGGCGCTTGTGTCGCCCTGGTGCTTGCGCTCCTGGCTTTGCGGTCCAGCCTGCGTGGCGGAGGGCGTGCGGGCAGGGGTCGGACGGGTCGATCCTGAACAGGAAGTGACGCGACTACCCGTCCCGGGGTACATTCTCCTACCCCATGTGAGCGCTCGCCCTTGAACGCCATTCCCCGGATTGCGCCGGCGCCATTGCCGGTATTCGACACGCTGGCCACGAGCCTGGCCGCCTGGCGGGACTGGGCCGAGTGTTTGCGGCTGCACCTGAACCGGCGGCTGTTCCTGGGCCTGATTTCCTTCGAAAGCCACCTCGCTCACTATCGCCCCGGTGACTTTTACCGAACCCACGTCGACGCGTTGGGTGGCGAGGCCAATCGTGTCGTGTCGCTGGTGTGCTACCTGAATCCCGGCTGGATCGAGGGCGACGGCCGCGATCAGGCGGCTGCCAGCTCCAGCAAGCGGTTCACCGTGTTGAGATTGCGCGCCGTGATCGCCACGCCGCGAAAGGCACGGTCCAGGTTGTTCGCGAGCTTCGAACGGCCGAAGCCGTCGGGCGTGTGCAGGTAGAAGACCTGGCCAACCTGGCGGAACGCTTCGGACCGGGTCCTGAGGGAATCCAGCAGATCCCTGTCGACGTCACCGGGATTTCCGCTGCAAAAGACAAAATGCACGGCTTTGCCTGGCGCATCCGGCCACGGATTGTTCGCCGCCGCTTCCTGCAAGGCCTCGAGCGTCAGGGTGAACACGCTGGGACAAAAGCCGAACCGCTCCTCGACCAGGGCGTCGATGGCGCGGGACGGCGCGTCCGTGCTGTCGTAAACCACGTTTCCGCTCTGGATGTAGGTGCGGACTTTGCCGTAGCCGTGTGCAGTGAGCAGTTCGCGAAGTTCCTTCATCGGCACCTTGTGATGCCCGCCGACATTGATGCCGCGCAGCAGGGCGATGCAGGTGGCGGGTTGGATCACGGCGGCGCCAGGGGGTCTTCGGAAGGGAGCGCGGCGCCGAAGCCAATCAGGTTACCCGCCGGATCCCAGACGTGGAATTCGCGCATGCCATGACCCGGCTGGTCACGGGGCGCGTCCTGCACGCGCCCGGGCGCGAAACCCGGGGCCGCGGCGCGCTCGCTGAGTTCGGCGTGCAGCGCGTCCAGAGCCGCCACGTCACGCAGTTCCGTGTAACAGGCGGTGTTCTCGGCGATGTGCCGGTCCGGGCAGCGCCAAATGTGCAGGGTCAGGTCACCCCGGCTGACGAGGGCGTAGGCGCCGTCCAGGTACACCGTTTTGCGGGGAAAGCCCAGGTGTTCGGCATACCACGCCGCCAGGGCGCCCGGGTCGGGCGCAGCAAACTTGGGGGCGGTATGGGAACTGTCGAGCGAGTCTTTCATGGCCACAGCTTAGCGTGAAAACAGGGGGCCGGCCCGGCTGGTCTATACTGCTTCGCCATCACCAGAAACCGGTTGACCACCATGCTCAAGCCAGTCGCTCAAGCCCTCTGCACCGTCTGCGCCGCGTTCCTGCTGGGCTCGTTCTCCGCCGGCGCCCAGGCTGCGGATGGGCCGTCCAGGGCCATCTTCGTCCACGGCGGCTGGGAAGGCCACGCCCCGGAGCGCTTTCGCGACATGGTCGTGCCCTGGCTGGAGTCGGAAGGCTTTGAGGTGGCGGTGTCCGATTCGCTCGACATTTACACCGACCAGGCCTTGATGGCCGAGGTCGACCTCATCGTGCACCTGTGGACCCAGGGCACCATCACCAATGAACAGCTCGAACCGTTGCTCGCGGCGGTGCGCGAGCGCGGCGTGGGCATCGCCGGCTGGCACGGTGGATTCGGCGACTCGTTCCACGCCCGCCAGCGGTTCGAATACATGGTGGGCGGCCAGTGGGTGGAGCACCCGGGCAACGACGGGGTGCGCTTCGGGGTGGACATTATCGACCACGAGGACCCGGTCACGGCCGGCCTGGATGATTTCGAGGTGGTCACCGAGCAGTACTACATGCACGTGGACCCCAACAACAAGGTGCTGGCCACCACCACCTTTGTCAGCGACTTCGAGCCGTGGGTGAAGGGCGCCACCATGCCGGTGGCCTGGAAGCGGATGCACGGCAAGGGTCGCGTGTTTTACACCGCCCTGGGACACCAGCCGGAAGTCTACGATGTGCCCGAGGCGCTGGCGATCCTGCAACGCGGTATCCGGTGGGCCAGCCGCAGCAAGTACGAGACCACCCCGATCCTGGTGTCCCCGGTTTACCCCGGCGGCAACTGACCGGCGTCGCCGGCCCCGGCGCACAGCCGGGCCGCGTCCTCGCGCAGGATCTCCGCCATGCGCGTCACGGCCTGCGTCGGGAAATCCGGGTTGGCGATCACCAGCTGAACCTCCGCGGTGCGCTGTGCGCCTTCGCGCAGGGGCAGGGGCGCCAGGCGCCCGGTCTCCAGTTCCCGGCGGATGGCGTGCGCCGGGAACCAGGCGAACCCCATGCCCATGCAGGCGGCGGTAATCTGCGTCGCCTTGTTGCTGACCGTCCAGCGCTGGTCGGCCCCCAGCCAGCCGCCGCTGTCGCGGGTGCGTTGCAGGGCGCTGTCGCGAATGACCAGGTGGCGGTGATCGGCCAGGTCCTCCAGGGTCAGGGTCCGACCCAGGGCGTGCAGCGGGTGGTCGGGGTGCGCGGCGGCGACAAAGGTGATCGGCAACAGGGGTGTGCCGCCGAAGCCCTGCGGCACGTGCGGCGTGACCGCCAGGTCGACCGTGCCTTCGAACAGCGCCTCGTCGGCGCCGCCCAGCACCGTCTCGTACAGCTGTACGCGGGTGCGGGGAAACTCCCGGGCAAACCGGTCCAGCGAATCCAGCAGGGCCCACGTGGGGTAGATGATTTCCACGGCGAGGCGTAGTTCCGGCGTCCAGTCGGAACCCAGTGCCGCGGCGCTGCGTTCCAGCGCCTCGGCCTTTTCCACCAGCTGGGTTGCACGCTGGTACAGGGTCTGGCCCGCCGGGGTCAGCACCGACTTGCGCCCCTGCTTTTCGAACAGGTTCACGTCCAGCAGTTCCTCCACGCGGTGCACGGCGTAGCTAACCGAGGACTGCGTCTTGTGCAGCCTCTCGCCGGCGGGGCCGAAGCCACCGGCGTCGACCACGGCGATGAAGCTGCGCCACTGCTCCAGTGAGATTCGGGGGTTATTCACATCTAAAAATACGATTTAATATGCAGAATATCTCAATTATACATCGATACTAACGATGCATATCATGGTGCCCACGCAACGTCACCAGATCACCCAAACAAGGACAGCGACATGAGCACCTTGCTGCAAATCAATACCAGCCTGCACTCCGACCGGGGTGCGTCCTCGCAACTGGCCGGGCGCTACGTCAAGCGCTGGCAGGCCGCCCACCCGGACGGCACGGTGGTGCTGCGTGACCTGGCCGCCACGCCGGTGCCGCACCTGACGGCGGAACGCTTCCAGGCCTTCCTCGAAACTCCCGAAACCCGCACGCCCGGACAGGTCCGCGTGGTGGCCGAGTCCGACACCCTGATCGAGGAACTGAAGCAGGCCGACGAGGTCGTGCTGGGGCTGCCGATGTACAACTTCGGGGTGCCGTCCACCCTCAAGGCCTGGATCGATCACGTGGCGCGCGCCGGGGTGACGTTCCGTTACACCGGGCACGGCCCGCAGGGACTGCTGCAAGACCGCAGGACCCTGGTGTTCGCGGCCCGTGGCGGCCAGTACCGGGGAACGCCGGCGGACACGCAAAGCGCGTACATCGAGCGTTTTCTGAACTTCATCGGCATCCACGACATCGAATTCATCTATGCCGAGGGGCTGAACCTGGGTGACGCGCCCCGGCGCGATGCGCTGAACCAGGCGCACCGGGAAATCGAAGGGCTGGCGGCCTGAGCGGGCCGCCTGAACCGAGAATCCGAGCTGCCCCCGAGGAGTCAAGACATGAACGACGCACTGCATACTGAACGACCGCTCGAACGCATCATTTCCGGCCAGGAAACTTCCGATGGCGCCGGGGTGAAGCTGCGCCGCAGCATCGGCGCGGCTGGCGGTCGCCTGGACCCCTTCCTGATGCTGGATGAGTTCGGCACCGAGAACCCGGACGACTACATCGCCGGCTTTCCGCCCCATCCGCACCGCGGGTTCGAGACCGTGACCTTCATGATCGACGGCCACATGCGTCACGAGGACCACATGGGCAACGTCGGCGAATTGAACAGCGGTGGCGTGCAGTGGATGACCGCGGGCCGCGGCGTCATCCATTCCGAAATGCCGCAGCAGGAGAGCGGGCGCATGCGCGGCTTCCAGCTGTGGGTCAACCTGCCGGCGAACGAGAAGATGAAGCCGGCGGCCTACCGCGACATTCCCGCCTCGGACATCCCCGGCGCCGTGCTGGAAAACGGCGTGGCGTTCAAGGTGATCGCAGGGCGCGTCGGCCTGGGCGGCCGGACGTTCGCCGGGCCGGTCAATGGCGAGCGCGGCGCCATGGCCACCGACCCGCAATTCGTCGACCTGGCGATGCCGGTCGGGACCCGCCTGGAACTGCCGATCCCGGCGGGCCACAATGCCTTCGTGTACCTGTACGAGGGCAGGGTGGCGATCGGTGGCCGGACGCTGGAGCGACACCAGGCAGCCATCCTGGGCCAGGGCGACCACGTGGCGATCCACGGGACGGATGGCGTCGCGCGCCTGATCGTCGTGTCCGGGCGCCCGCTGGGGGAACCGGTGGCGCAGTACGGGCCATTCGTGATGAACACCCGCGCCGAGATCGACCAGGCGCTGGCGGATTACCGCGACGGCAGGCTGACCGGCCCCGGCGCCTAGTCGGTTCCGGATCGCGCCTACTTCAGGCCCACGTGGCGCAGGGCGGCATCCGGCGGCGGATCCCAGCGGGGCAGGGGGACGTTCCCGACATACTGGATGTCGGCCATGCCTTCGCGCGTGGTGTAGAACGCCATCGCGGTCAGCATGCGCACCCGGTCGAAGAACCAGGCGGCCTCGACGTGTTCCGGTCTCGCGGCGGGGGGGTGGCAGATGTCGTCGCAGATCGCGGCGTGCTGCGTTTCGTCGAGTTCCACGAAGGGCGCGTCGAAGCGGCGTGCCGATTCGGCGTCCAGCCACGCCAGCCCCTTGCGCACCTTTTCCAGGTCACCGTCCATGGTGTCGTACGGGGCGCTGACCCACTCGTCGATGAAATCCTGGGCGCCGATGGCGCTGGCCGCGGGCGAGCGGTCGTCGGCGGGAATGATCAGGTCGCAGAGGACCCGGAGCTGGCCACGCTCCACTTCGGTCAGCTGCAGTTCCCACGGAACCACGGGGTTGACCAGGTCAGGGTCGGTCAGCGTGCCGGCAGCTCCCGCCGAACCGGGGCTGTCGGCGCGTGCCGCCGACCACAGGACCGGCGCCGCCGCCGCGGCGGCGATCAGCCGGATGGCCTGGCGCCGCGCGATGCGGGGCGTGGTGTTTTCGGGGTTTGGCGTGTCGCTCACGTGAAGCCTCCGCGGCTGATCTGTCCAACCATGTGATCGGCCGCGCGCCAGGCGACGGCCATAATGCTCAGTGTCGGGTTCTTGTCGGCATTAGATACGAAACAGGCGCCATCGGTCACGAAAAGGTTGGGTACTTCGTGTGATCGGCAATAAGAGTCGACCACCGACCTGGCCGGG